>NZ_JBALCS010000013.1:0-52580 GCF_036919555.1 Nostoc sp. | reverse complement strand
TACTTCAACAGCAAGATTTGATTCAAGGGTTAACGGGTTTTCACTGGTGGATTAAAATCGGAGCTTAATCGTAAGTGATTTACCGAACATGATATTACGCAAAAAAGTTCTGAAGTAGCGGTAATTCATGAATTACCGCTACGACAAATCAGGTTTTTGAGACAATTTTGCGTAAGTCCTAAATTCAAAAGGCTCAAGGCTGAATAGTCTTCGCCGACTGGTTAAATAACAAATCTCGTAACTTATCTGGATCAGGCGCTTGAGTTTTGAATGCTTCTGCTTTCTCATAGGCGCGAATTGTTGCCGGACGGGTCTTAATTGTCTCAAACCAGCGCTTGAGGTGAGGAAAATCCTCTAGATTCTGACTTTGAAGTTCATGGGGCACAATCCAGGGATAGGCAGCAATATCGGCGATGGAATAATCGCGAGCCACAAATTCTCTATCTGCTAGTTGCTTATTCAGGACTGTATATAAGCGTCCCGTCTCATTCACGTAGCGCTTAATGGCATATTCGATCTTTTCGGGAGCATAGACGCTAAAGTGATGATTTTGTCCTGCCATTGGCCCCAGCCCTGCCATTTGCCAGAACAACCATTCTAAAACTTGAGTGCGATTACGTAAATCTTGGGGGATTAATTTCCCGGTTTTTTCTGCCAAATATAGCAAGATTGCACCAGACTCAAAGACGGAAATCGGCGCACCTCCATCTGCTGGTTCGTGGTCAACGATCGCGGGCATACGATTGTTAGGAGAAATCTTCAGAAATTCCGGCTTAAATTGATCCCCAGCCCCAATATTCACCGGAATTATGGTATATGGTAAGCTGACTTCTTCCAAGAAAATGGTAATTTTATGACCGTTTGGGGTTGTCCAATAGTAAAGATCAATCATGATTAGTTTTCCTGATATTGAGAGTTGGAATTTAAACTCAGAGAATTCGCTACGAATTACGAATTAGATGGCGGTGATTTTGCGATCGCTGCCCAAACTCTGTGGTGAACCTGAAGAATTGGTGTGGGATATTTTGCTTCGAGTAATGTTGCCAATTCTTGGTCAAATATTTCTACTTTTTCTGGTGTCAAGCTGGCTCCCACCCCAGCACTAGCACGAATTCGCCCCCGCCAATCTTCGTGTATATAAGACACAAATACATCGTAAGAAAATGTGCGGATTTCTCGGAATCCTCCTTCTCCAATGTCTTTTAACCACAGGGGATACAATCCATTACCGCCGTCTAGATTCCACGCGGGATTATGAGTTTTGATCAGTTGTTCTGTTGCTTCCACCACATTACCTTTTAAAGGTATCCAATCAAAATGAGCGATCGCAAGCAAGCCATTTCCTCTCAATATCCGAGTAATTTCCTGGACGACACGCGGACGATCAAACCAATGCCAAGACTGTCCAACTGTTACCACATCCGTACTTGCATCTGGTAACTCGGTATTCTCGGCAGTTGCAACTCGATAATCTACTTTGAGTTGGGCTAATTCACTTAACTGGCTTGCTTGTTCTAAAAGTGAAAGTGATGGGTCTATGCCAATTACATAAGCACCTCTATCGGCAAAGCCCCGCGCTAGTGTTCCTGTTCCTGTGCCAAGGTCAACAATGTTTTGCCCTGGTAAACCTATACCATATTCAGACAGTTTGTTAAATAATGAACTGGGAAAGCCAGCGCGGTGTTTTGCATAATCAGTAGCAGTTGCACCAAAATCAATTTTCATACCTGCAAAAATATTCTTGTAACAATTGTCTAGGCTAGAAGTTCTCTACCCACGGACGTAGTTCTACTTCCCATGTCCAAGCACTGCGGGGTTGGCTGAGAATGCTGAGATAAGTTTGAGCGATCGCATCCGGGTCAAGAGTACTATCAGGATTATCTGCTGGATCTTGGCGGTCTGTGGAGCGGATTGCACCATCAATCACGAAATGTGCCACATGGATATTCTTTGGTGCTAATTCTCTAGCAATACTCTGAGCCAAACCGCGCAGTGCAAATTTACCCATTGCAAAGGGAGCAGACAGAGGATAACCCTTAACACTCGCTGAGGCTCCAGTAAAGAATATAGCACCACCGCCAAGTTGCAAAAACCTTTTAGTAGCAGCTTGGGCGACAAGAAAGCCACCATAGGCAGTTACATCTAGGGTTTTTGCCACCTCACCAGGGTCTAGATCAACAAGAGGACCCCTCACCCGGAAACTGGGATTGTAAACGACAATATTCGGGGAAGCGAGTTTTTTTTCAATATTAATAAATAACTGTTCTACTTGATCTGGCTTTGAGACATCAGCAGCGAAACTAACTGCGCCAATTTCACTGCTCAATTGAGTAAGTTTTTCAATTTGACGAGCCGCTAAAGCTACGGTGAATCCTTCTTTGGCAAATAGGTGGGCTAAAGAAGCACTCAGTCCACTACCTGCACCGACAATTAAAGCTGTTGTTGCCATAAATTTAATTCTCCTTATTAGGATTAACAGTTAAAGCATTTTATTCAAGCGCCTCTTTTCTGATCAAATTCCTTGGGCGAAACTTGCTGATCTTTAGACTTTGCCGGAGGGCAGCGCTCACAATATTATATTGGTCGAGATGGATAGCAGATACGTTCTACGGTTGCTGATTGATAAGTTTTGCTTTGGCGATCGCTGATAATGTCGAAAGCTCTTAGTTTTGATTGTATATCAACTTTCATCTTCATAAAGATTACTGCGATGCCCTATTTTAACTACACTTATTAACAAAATATTGTCATATAGGACTCATATCTGATTTTTGAACAAGATTTCGGATAAAACCCTGATCAAACGGGATTTTCAGTCTCAGTATGTTTTCAGAAATCAAATCGGATTCCTATATATTTCATAAATACTCGGTACTCGCCTACTCGAATACGATAAGTATTTTCTTCATCCTTTAATTTTGTCATCTCCTTGGGACGGGGTTCTGTAGCTAAATTTAAAATTTTTGAATCGATGCGGTTTTTAATGTTGATTGGGAGTTTATTTAGTTATTTTGTTGCACCCTTTGTAAATTCAATTTGATACATTATGCAGTTTCTTTATCATATCCTTTATATTCATCCCAAGACACAGTACCGTTGATGCGTCTATCTTCCCTAGCTTCTGTAATAGCTTTTATATCCTCTTCATCCTCTTCATCATCTATACGCTTTAATAGAGCGTAAATTTCCTCTAAAGTACTGTCATAAGCTTGATTAAGCAGTACATTGATATCTTTAATTAATTGTTCACGTTCGTGTTCGGTTTTCATTTTTACTCTCCTCTGCAATTAATTGTTTTGACACTTTATCAAATTTGTTCAGTATGTCAGCATCAGACATATCACTTATTTTTACGCCTAGAGTATGCAAATAACCAACTTTAAGCAAAAATTCAGCTTGTTAATTGTCTGAACGACTATATCTAGCAGCTGATTCAACCACAGTCTGTTTTACTGCCAGAGCGTTATGAACCAAAGGATTTATTTGATCAAATCAAGGTACATATCAGCTATAGATTAAGGATTGAGCGTAACTGAAGATAATCGTGAATTGCCTTTAGTGGGAGTTTGACCAATTTGCAGTACACAAACTGCGGCAATCAAACAGAGAACGCCTGATAAAATAAACGCTTGTAAATAACTACCCGTCCAAGTTCTCAACACTCCGGCTCCAAATGCTGCTGTGGCTGCACCGAGTTGGTGTCCTGCGACAATCCAACCGAACATCACACCGACATTTTCTTTACCGAAGACGTTGGCAACAAGGCGGACTGTCGGTGGTACGGTGGCAATCCAATCAAGTCCATAGAAGACGGCGAAAATGGAAAGTCCATAGAAGGAAAAGTCGAAACTGAAGGGCAAGAAAATCAAAGACAAACCCCGCAGTCCGTAGTACCAAAATAATAAGTAGCGATTATTCCATCGGTCAGATAGCCAACCGGACATAGTAGTTCCAAAAAAATCGAATAGTCCCATGATTGCCAAAAGACCAGCAGCCTTGACTTCAGGAATACCGTGGTCAATACAAGCGGGAATCAGGTGAGTTCCAATCAACCCATTTGTGCTTGCGCCACAGATAAAAAAGCTACCAAATAACAGCCAGAAGTCTCGATTATGCATTCCTACCCAGAGGGCGTTGAGGGTGGAGGCGATGGAATTCACTCTAGGCTGTGATATTTCCACAGTTTCGCTGTTGTCGCCAAAAGGTCGCAAACCGACATCCGCCGGCCGATCGCGCATAAAGGCTGCGATCGCTGGAATAATTAGAAGTGCTGCACCACTAAGAGCCAGAGCCGCAGTTCGCCACCCAAAGCGATCGGTTACTGAGGCCAGCATGGGCAGAAACACTAGTTGCCCCGTGGCTGTACTGGCAGTTAAAATGCCCAGAACTAGACCCCGCTTTTCCAAAAACCAGCGATTGACAACAATAGCACCCAAAACCAAGGCGATAACTCCGCTACCACAACCCACAACTACACCCCATAGCAAGACTAGCTGCCAAGAAGCTGACATCAATGTGGTTAAACCCACACCGAGAGCAATGACAGCAAGTGAGAACACCATCATCCGGCGAATGCCGATCTGCTCCATCAGTGTGGCGGCAAAAGGGCCAATCAGTCCGTAAAGTACTAAGTTAATGGAGATTGCCAAAGATATAGTTGCTCTACTCCAGCCGAACTCCTGTTCGAGAGGCACTATAAAAACTCCAGGAGCAGAGCGAATTCCGGCCGCCACCAGCAAGGCTAGGAATGTTAAGCCTGCGACGAGCCAGCCATAGTGGAACGAACGACGCTCTAGATAGGAGGCTAGGGACATGGTGGGGAGTGGGGGCAGGGGGCAGGGGAGTTCAAAGACTCATTAATGGAGTTCCAAAGACTCATTAATGGAGTTCAAAGACTCATCCCTTATTCTCCATGCCCCATGACCAATTTAACGTAACGCCCAAGTCCCCACCCTCAACGTACACGCACAAGTGGGGATTGTGAGCCAAGCTTTTAGGATTGCATCTGGAATTGATTTTAAACGAATTGTCAAAACAAATTCTGGATGTATGACGAATCCCCAGGATTTTCTGGTAAGAGAGGTGATGTCTTGACCATCAATGCCACAAGCGAAAACCAAGCGAATAGGTGAGGCACTCCGCCCTTGCGGTTCCCCGACTTGAAGGAAGTGCCGAACCCGTAAGGGTACATGTCCAAGAAAAAGATTTGGGTCTTGGGAACCAGGACTCCTGCCCTTGGAGGGAATGTCAGACCAAAAAAACTGCGGAGTAATTGATGGCTATTCCCGATGAATTGGGAGCGATCAACTTCAGCCTTAGGCAAGTCTGAGTAGTTCACGGAAAGCTACCCTGCATAAGGGTTGCCGATTCTGTCCACAGAGACGTTGGAGGAGAATGGCAAACGACCTGGATTTAAGCGTGGTTCTGCTGCATAGCCAACAGGAACTAAAACTGCGATCGCTAAATCTGGATTATCCCCAGCACCAATTACTTCCTTTACTTTGTCTTCAAGCCAACCGTTCATAAAACAAGTGGATAATCCCAGACTTTCTGCTGCTAACACCAAATGGGTAGCGGCAATAATCGCATCTTTGATGGCATATTCGCGCCGCTTGTCGCCCAGCGATGCTTGAAATTGCGGGACGGCGGTTTTAAAGTAGTTCACTGTGCCTTCATTCCATGCGCCAGTTTCGATTCCCTGCTCTAGAATTGGAGTAAAGTTTTGTTCGCCTGCGTTAGGATCGGCGGCAAAGACAAAGGTTACAGGTGCTTGAACAATTTGCTGTTGATTAAAAGATGCTGCTGACAGTGCTGCCTTTTGCGCCTCATCTTGCACGAGAATAATTTGCCAGTCCTGAATATTATAGCTGCTGGGTGCAGCCACGGTTAACTCTACCAGTTGCTTGAGTAGTTCTGGGGTGATGGGGTCTGTTTTAAAAGTTTTGATGGAACGACGTTGAGCGATCGCACTAGGTACATCTAAAGGTTGAGTTTGGGTGATGGAACTCATGAGATTCTCCTGATAGTTGAGTTTTGACCAAATTAGGATACAAGCGAATGTATTTATTCATCAAACAAAATAAAAATTATTCCTTGTTTGAGAATAAACGACTTGCCTACAGCCCGCACAATAAACAGTCGTGAAGTCATAATTACGAATTACGAATTACCAATTATTATGCGTTAGCTACCGGCTCGTTAGCAGCTGACCAAAATGGATAGTCTGTATATCCTTTTTCGCCGCCACCATAAAAGCTTGCTTGATTTGCTTGATTTAATGGTGCATTCAAAGCCAAGCGTCGGGGTAAATCTGGATTTGAGATAAATAGTGTGCCAAAGGCAACTAAATCTGCTGCTTTGTTTGCCAGCACCGCATCGCCTTTTTCACGGGTATAACCACCATTGACGATCAGTGTACCTGTAAAGCGATCGCGTATATGACTGGTGGGTACAATTATCCCGCCATGTCTGATATCTGCTTCTGTTGCCTCAAAAATATGCAGATATGCCAAATTAAACTGGTTCAAGGCTTGAGCCGCATAACCGAATGTCTCCAGGGGATTGGAGTCACCTATATCGTTAAAAGTCCCACTGGGAGAAAGACGTACTCCGACTCGGTTAGAATCCCACACACTAGTTACCGCCTCTGTCACTTCCAACAGAAATCGGGCGCGATTCTCAATCGAACCCCCATATTTATCTGTACGTTGATTGGTGCGATCGCGGAGAAACTGATCTATTAAATAACCATTAGCTGAGTGAATTTCTACCCCATCAAACCCAGCCGCTAGGGCATTTGCTGCTCCTTGACGGTACTGTTCGACTACCTGCGGTATTTCTGAAGTTTCTAAAGCACGGGAAGTAACAAAGGGTTTAGGCCCCTCATAAGTTGCAGCTTCACCTTTAGGAGCAATTGCAGAAGGTGCCACAGGTAAAGCTCCATTCGGTTGTAAGTCTGGGTGAGAAATCCTGCCTACGTGCCATAGTTGTAGAAAAATTCTTCCTCCCTCCTGATGTACGGCATCGGTTACTAACTTCCATCCCTCCACCTGTTCTGGTGAATGAATTCCTGGTGTAGCGGGATAGCCTTGTCCTTCAGGAGTTACCTGTGTTGCTTCCGAAATAATCAGTCCGGCGGAAGCACGTTGGACGTAGTAGGTAACATTAAGTTGATATGGTACGTTTCCTTCACTTGCCCTGTTTCGGGTTAAGGGTGCCATCACAATCCGGTTAGGGAGTTCCAGATTCCCTAATTGGTAAGAAGAGAATAAGTTGATATCACTAGTCATTTTGCTTTGCTCCAATTCAAAGTTTTTTAACCCAGGTCGGTGGGTTTTGTTTGTGTAGACGCGGTTTCTAACCGCCCTTTTAACGTTAAGTTGACTGTACCCCTACGACAGATATGGTTCAAATAATCGACCGAATAACACCACCATCTACCCGCAAAGCTGCACCATTAGTTGCTGATGCTACAGGACTGGAAAGGTAAACTACGATCGCTGCTACTTCTTCATTAGTTGCAAAGCGTTTGATTAGGGAAGTTGGACGCACATTTTGGAAAAACTCAGCCTCAACTTCAGTTGGACTGATACCACGTTCTTGCGCCAACTTGGTAATAAAGTCTTCAACTCCTTCTGAGCGGGTTGGTCCTGGTAGGACAGAGTTGACCGTGACTCCAGTCCCGACGGTGATTTCTGCTAGACCTCGTGCAATGGCAAGCTGCGCTGTCTTAGTTGTGCCATAGTGAATCATTTCCACTGGGATCTGAATCGCAGATTCGCTGGAGATAAAAATTATCCGCCCCCAGTTTTGCTCTAGCTGCTTTTGCAGATATTGCCGACTCAAACGAACTCCACTGAGGACGTTAACTTCAAATATCTTTAACCAGTCTTCATCAGTAATATCGAAGAAGGTTTTTGGCTCATAAATACCGACATTGTTAATCAGAATATCAACATGAGGAATTTTTTGAATGAGTTGCTCTACCCCTGATGCAGAGCCTGCATCAGCAACAACACCAGAAACTTTCGCGTCGGGTGTAAAATGCTTAATTTTAGCGATCGCATCTGCTACTCGTTCTTCAGAGCGACCGTTGACAATCACTGATGCACCTTCTTGAGCTAGCCCCAGGGCGATCGCAAAACCAATACCTGCGGTTGAGCCACTTACCAGCGCGGATTTACCATGCAATTTCAAGTCCATTTTGCCCTTTCCCCGTTAGGTGAAGAAACAGAATACTCTGGGAGTAGCGACTGGGGAGCAGGGGGAGCAAGAATTTTAGATTTTAGATTTTGGATTTTAGATTGAAATTTAATCCAAAATTTCAAATCCAAAATCCAAAATTGAATTGCCCCATGCCCAATGCCCCATGCCCAATGCCCTTAACTTAGATTAATGCCCTTAACTTAGATTAAAGATGCTGTGCTAAGGTCTTATTCAAGGTAGTTTTTGGGACTGCCCCAACGACAGTATCGACCTGCCGACCTCCCTTAAAAACCATCAGCGTCGGAATGCTACGAATTCCATAGTGGCTAGCGACAGTAGGATTTTGATCTGTGTTCAGCTTCACAAATTTCACCTGTCCTTCGTATTCAGTAGCAACTTCATCGACGACTGGGCCGACCATCCGGCAAGGACCGCACCACGGTGCCCAAAAGTCTACTAAGACCGGAATTTCACTTTCTAAGACTTCTTGCTTGAATGTGGCTTCTGTGACATTTGTAATGGATGACATAAAATTGCCTTCCTAATTAATTCTATAATTCGATAATATCGAATAATGAAAATATATGCCACCTGATGAGATAATGCAAGTATGAGATTTCTTTATCATCCAGATCAAAAAAATATTTCTTTACCGGGAGTGCTGTATGCATTGGGCGACCCAGTGCGGCTAGAGATTGTGCGGCTGTTGGCGACTGAGGGTGAACAATGCTGTGCCAGATTTGATTTTGCGATCGCTAAGTCTACCATGTCCAATCACTTCAAGATTTTGCGGCAGTCGGGGATAGTCTTGACACGGAAATCGGGGACACATCACATTAACATCCTGCGGCATGAAGATTTGGAGGTGCTGTTTCCAGGGTTGCTGGATGTGGTATTGAAAGCCGCCCAACCATTGCCTGTTGGCCTTGCCAGTACTCAACAAACAGCTTCAAGGATTTAGGGGCATTGGGCAAAACAGTTCCGAGTTCCTCTTTTCCGAGTTCCGAGTAAAGAAGTGAGATTCCCCACTCAGCACTCAGCACTCAAAACTCAGCACTGATGAGGGGCATGGGGCATTGGCTCTACCTGTTTAAGAATCTTCTCGTTTTTCAAATTGTGTTTCTAAATCAGCAAAGATATCATGTTGTTCTCGAAAAACCCTTGGAGTGTGAGATAAACCTAAATCTGTAGAGAGTAAATCAATACCGTCGATAATTTTGGGTATCTGAGCTTGATCAACTTGCAGACCGAGAAAGCATTTCTGCCTGTAATCCGGTCTTTCCTGAAAGCGTTCGACTGCTCTTTTCAAAGGGCGCATAACCTCATAGGCTTTTTCAGCCTTCTCAATTGATACTTGAGAGATTGGAGATTGTACCCTGAGAATTGCTAGATCAATTAAATCTCTTGCTTCAACGCTGTCATCTGCGTAACGGTCAGAATTTGACAGTAGCTTAGAGGTAAAACAGTCATTGAAGCTTAAGCAGGGAACGAGTGACCAGTTTGGATATCTTGGTGGGTCTAGTTGAAAACGAGTTTCGGCAATAATTTCCGTTTTAATCGGCATATCATCCACAAAAACTATCATCCGAATTCCATATTGGTCAGTTGTGCTACGTCCAACTTGAATTTTACTTAAATCTCGAAATAATGCTTCATGCCCACCCTCAAATACCACTGTACGCAGATACTTGTAGCCTTCTGTACCAACAGAAGCGATAAAATCAACGTCCTGACTCCAGCGATATTCTTTAAACTCAAATGCAAGAAGGGTTCCGCCACCGAAATAAGCAGAACCCTTCTTAAGTATGTCAGAATCTAAGCATTCAAGAACTGTGAGAATTTTATTATGGTGTTCAAATCTGAAGGTCATAAACAAACTTGCAACCAGGATTTATAGCCTCTGGCGAGTTCCTTAAGGAAATTGAGTTCTTCACCCTCAAGATTATTAAATAGTTTGCGATATTGCCAGCCACGCTCGTAGCGACTCAGCATTTGTTCTGAAGTAAACCGATATACATCGGCAGTCTGCCAACAAATTGACTCCAGAAAAGGCAGCTTTTTGGGGACAATAACAGGATTATTTGTTGATGTTGCGGTCGTCATAATTTTTTTATCAACCACTTTCGGCTTACTTTAATTTTATCCCAACTATAAATTATCAGAACTAGGATAAACTCTTCCTTTCCAAGCGCCGCCGCGCCCTTGCCAGTGACGTAGTGCTGAGTCTAGAGTCATCAGGGTATAGAGAAAAGCGATCGCTGGTAAACTAAATGCTAACCAAGGAGAACATTTATAAAAGCGGATCGTCGGGTAGTAAGCCAAGGACATTAACAGCCATCCTAATAAACCTGTAAATGCGATCGCCCAATTGCTCCAAACTGCACCTAGAATTACACACAGAGGGGGAGCTAGATAAATCAGAGGCATTCCCACCAAAGTTCCCACTAGTAGTAATGGAGAATAATTCAGTTGGGTATAGGCAGTACGAGCAACCATATCCCAAATCGTCACTAAGGAATCATAGGGACGCAGACTGCAAGTTAAAGTACTCAATCCTAGCCAGATACGCCCTTGACTGCGGATTGGGCTTGTCGTGTTATCTCCCACTCCCCCACTCCTCTTAATAGCCTGAGCCAGGGCGCAATCGTCAATTAAAGCTTGGCGAATCACTTGAATACCCCCGATTCGCTCTAAAGCTTCACGGGCGATCAGAATAGATCCCCCAGCTGCGGCGGCTGTGGGATTGTTTGGATTATTCACCCAACAAAAGGGATAGAGTTTTTGGAAGAAAAAGACGAAAGCCGGAATCAAAAGTTTTTCCCAAAAGCTTTCACACCTAAGTCGCACCATTACCGAAACCAAGTCTAAATCTTCTTGAACAGCTTTCGCAACTAGTCGGCGAAGATTACCAGGATCATGTTCAATATCTGCGTCGGTCAGCAAAAAATAGTCAGGTGCAAATAAACTCGCGCTGTTTATACCTTGCTCAACTGCCCAAAGTTTGCCCGACCAACCAGGAGGCAGTGAAACGCCTGAGATAATATGCAATTGCTGAGGTTTACCTACAGCGTGTGCAACCCCTTCGGCAAAATTTGCTGTCCGGTCTGTGCTGCGATCGTCTACCAAAAACACGTTGAAAGAACCAGGATAGTCTTGAAGCAGGAGCGATCGCAAGCTGGTTGAGATCAAATCAGCTTCGTTACGGGCTGGAACCACCGCACAAACTACAGGCAACGATTTTAGCTGAGTTTCTCCAATCTCTAATTGCTGGTCTACTCGCCAAAACTGCCCCCAAAAACACAGTAACCCCAACCAAATTGTTAAGGATAAGAGCATCAATCCTAATACAATCACACCCATAACCTATTGCAAATTCTCAGTAACTCAGACAGAATACTATGTCTACCGATATAGGAAAAAATTTTTTACTGTAGTGCCGTGTTCATAACTAGTTTTAATTACGAATTACGAATTATTTGAGGTTGAATAGTATTTAATGCAAACACAAGATAGGGTAAAAGTCAATCAAGTCGCAACGGCGATCGCAGCCAGTCAACAATATTTACTTTCGATTCAAAATCTGGCAGGTTACTGGTGGGCAGAGTTAGAATCTAATGTCACCATCACTGCTGAAGTCGTCCTCCTGCATAAAATTTGGGGAACAGACCAAGGCAGACCTTTACACAAAGTTGCAGCATATCTGCGTCAAGAGCAACGACAGCATGGCGGTTGGGAACTTTTCTACGGTGATGGCGGAGAACTTAGCACCTCAGTTGAAGCCTACATGGCGCTGAGGCTGCTAGGTGTACCAGCAACCGATCCGGCAATGATTCGAGCGCAAGCCTTTATTCTCCAACGGGGTGGTATTAGCAAAACTCGGATTTTTACCAAGTTACACTTAGCTTTAATTGGCTGCTACAACTGGCGTGGTATTCCCTCGCTACCAGCTTGGATGATGTTGTTACCAAAAGCTTTCCCCGTCAATATCTACGAGATGTCTAGCTGGGCACGTTCTAGTACTGTGCCGTTGCTGATTGTATGCGATCGCAAACCTGTTTTTATCACCAATCCAACTATCAACCTAGATGAACTATACGTTGAAGGTGTTGATCAAGTCCGGTGGGAATTACCCCAAAGTGGTGATTGGACTGATTTATTCCTCATCCTTGATCAAGGGTTCAAGTGGGCAGAACGCCTGAATTTAGTACCCTTCCGTGAAGAAGGCATCAAAGCCGCCGAAAAGTGGATTTTAGAGCGCCAAGAAGCTACAGGCGACTGGGGCGGCATTATTCCGGCGATGTTGAATTCAATGCTAGCTTTACGCTGTCTGGATTATGACGGAAACGATCCCATTGTGGAACGAGGTTTGCAAGCAATTGATAACTTTGCGATTGAAACAGAGGATAGCTACCGGGTACAGCCCTGTGTTTCACCCGTCTGGGATACAGCTTGGGTGATACGTGCCTTAGTAGAATCTGGTTTTGCACCAGATGATCCGGCTGTGGTAAAGGCTGGAGAATGGTTGTTGCAAAAACAAATTTTAGATTACGGAGATTGGGCTGTCAAAAATCGCCAAGGAAAACCAGGGGCTTGGGCTTTTGAGTTTGACAATCGCTTTTATCCCGATGTAGATGACTCGGCGGTGGTGGTGATGGCTTTACATTTGGCGAAACTCCCTAATGAAAAAATCAAAGAGGCTGCGATCACTCGTGCGTTAAACTGGATTGCATCTATGCAATGTAAACCAGGCGGGTGGGCTGCTTTCGATTTGGATAACGATCAGGATTGGCTTAACTCCATCCCCTATGGCGACTTGAAAGCCATGATTGATCCAAACACCGCAGATGTTACGGCTAGAGTTGTAGAAATGCTGGGTGCTTGTGATTTGTCAATTGATAGTTATAATTTAGAGCGATCGCTTACTTATCTTCTGCGCGAACAAGAAACCGAAGGCTGTTGGTTTGGTCGTTGGGGTGTAAATTATATCTACGGCACCAGTGGCGTTTTATCAGCCTTGGCGTTAATTGATCCTCAAAGGCATAAACTCAGTATAGAACGGGGAGCAGCTTGGTTAGTGGGATGTCAAAACCCAGATGGTGGTTGGGGCGAGACTTGCCGCAGCTATGATGATCCCAGTCTAAAAGGGAAAGGAAATAGTACTGCATCTCAAACTGCTTGGGCTTTAATTGGGTTAATAGCAGCAGGTGAAGCAACTGATAAATTAGCTCTTGAAGCTATTGAGCAGGCAATTAACTATCTAGTGGCAACTCAACAGCCCGATGGTACTTGGTTTGAGGCAGATTTTACAGGTACTGGCTTCCCTTGCCATTTTTATCTCAAGTATCACATGTATCAACAATACTTTCCTTTAATCGCTCTGGGTCGCTACCAAGCAGTGATTAAAAAAGGTTAATTGTTGTGACTGTGGTAAGGGCACAAGATTGTTTGTGCCCCGAATGCGTATTACTGTAGTTAATATATAGCAATCTTATTTGATATCAAGTTCGGATGATTACTTGTAATAAAATCTATCAATGTAGGTTGGGTTGAACGGCAGTCAAACCCAACATGAACAAGGATCAAATGTTGGGTTTCGTTCCTCAACCCAACAAAGCAGATATTATAAGTGTTTAACCGAATCTGATATGATTTGTAAGAATTGTAACCTGTAGATTATCGACTTATTAAAGAAGTCGGGGATGTTGTTGCTCACGAATGATTCAGGATGGCTATAGTTGCGATCGCTGTTCTGGTGATGCAGAAATCCCATAGAAGATCGCATTTTTTTTCGGATCTATTCACTAGTTATTACATAATATTTTTTGGATAAATAATGTATATTTTTTTCGTAAAGTTATGAAGAAGCTGATTGTGACAGTTGAAAAAGCAGTATAAACTTACAAGCGCAAATGTAGGTAGTAGATGGTTAGCGTAGGCATAGCCCGTCGTAGACATCGCAGTTTTTTTGATTAAGAAATTCCATATAAAAGTGCCTTGTTTTGTTGATTTATGGTTGAGCCATGTTTTAGAAACAGCTATGTCTACGACGGGCTATGACGCTCTCTACGAGACGCTGCGCGTAGCTAGCTTCCCCGCAGGGGTAGGAATACTTGCTAACGCAACTCTTGGAGACGTTGCGCGTAGCAAGATCCCCGTAGGGGTACGCTATCAGCATCGCACGAACTCTACTTGGTACTTCATAACACGGAATTTCAAGTTTAGACCTTTGAAGCTTACTCCCTGACTATAGGAGAAAATCATGGCTAATTCATCATTTGATCTCTCTGACTTGAATGGCAGCAACGGCTTTACTATAAACGGCTTTAGTGGCGAGTCAGGCTACAGGGTTAGCAATGCAGGGGATATCAACAATGATGGCATTGACGACCTGATTATAGGGGCACCTTATACCAACCGCAACGGCAAAAATTTTGTTGGACAAAGCTATGTGGTATTTGGGGGGACGAATGTCGGCAGTAGCGGCATCTTCAACCTCTCTGACTTGAATGGCACTAATGGCTTTGCCATTAACGGTATTACTGGAAGTGACTTCTCAGGGAGGTCGGTCAGTAATGGGGGGGACATCAACAACGATGGCGTTGACGACTTGATTATTGGGGCACCTTTTGCTTCTCGTGACGACATCGGTCAAAGTGGGGAAAGCTATGTGGTGTTTGGGGGAACGAATGTTGGCAGTAGCGGCGCTATCAACCTCTCTGACTTGAATGGCATTAATGGCTTCACCATCACCGGAATTGGTCAAAATAACACAATAGGCTGGTCGGTCAGCAATGCAGGGGACATCAACAACGATAGTGTTGACGACTTAATTATTGGGGGATATGGGATAAGCTATGTGGTGTTTGGGAGGACAAATGTCGGCAGTGGCGGTACTTTCAACCCCTCATCTCTGGATGGCAATAATGGCTTCACCATTACCAGCATTGGTGACTTTGACAGCTGGTCGATCAGCAATGCGGGGGACATTAACAACGATGGTGTTGACGACCTGATTATTGGGTCATATCGTGCCTCCCCCAACGGCAACGAGAATGCTGGGCAAAGCTATGTGGTATTTGGAGGGAAAAATGTCGGCAGTGGCGGCATCTTCAATGTCTCTTCCTTAAACGGTACTAATGGCTTTGCCATTAATGGCATTGCTGCGGGTAACGAATCAGGTACCTCAGTCAGCAATGGGGGGGACATCAACGGTGATGGCATTGATGATCTGATTATTGGCGCACCTCGTGCCCCCGCCAACGGCATCTTTCAAGCTGGGCAAACCTATGTGCTGTTTGGGGGGACGAATGTCGGTAGTGGCGGCACCTTCAACCTCTCTAACTTGAATGGCACTAATGGCTTTGCCATTAACGGTATTACTGAGAATAGCTTCTCAGGCACCTCAGTCAGTAATGCGGGGGACGTCAACGCTGATGGTATTGACGACCTGATTATAGGCGCACCTGATGCTGGGCAAACCTATGTGGTGTTTGGGGGGAGGAATGTAGGCAGTGGTGGCAGCTTAAACCTCTCCGACTTGAATGGCACTAATGGCTTCACCATTCCTGGGGATGGTGCCATAGGTCTTTCAGTCAGTAATGCGGGGGATGTTAACGCTGATGGTATTGACGACTTGATTATAGGCGCACCTTTTACTTCATCAAACGACATCCCCAATGCTGGGCAAAGCTATGTATTATTTGGGGGGCCAAATATCGGGGTCGACACTCCTAATCTTACAGGAACTCTTGGTGCAGATACTCTTGTAGACACAGCTAGCAACAACATCATTGATGGTTTAGCTGGTAACGATACTCTCACAGGCAATGGTGGTCAAGATAAGTTTGTGATTCGCCCGGGCGATGGCAATGACATCATCACTGATTTTGGTGGTGTAGATAAAGGCAAAAATCCATCAAGGGCTGTGATTAGGAACGTGGACACGTTGGAATTTACAGGGAGTGGCTTAACAGCCCAAAATCTGCAATTAACTCAAAACGGCAATAATTTAGAAGTCACTTTTGAAAATGTAGCTGATACCAAAGTCACCCTGCAAAACTTTCAGTTAGAAAATCTGGATAACTTGCCAATTTATCAAGCAAGACCTGCTATTGACAATATCCTGTTTGATGGGCAAACCACCATCACCGATAGTTTTGATGTCTTCGATGCCAACTCCACTCAAACTAACTTGTTTAACAAAAATACGGTTACATTCCTCAATGACCTTAACAATAAGATCACGGGTTTTTACAATTCTAACGATGTGATTAATGGTCAGGGAGGTGATGACATCATCGATGCCAAAAGTGGCAACGATTATCTTCGTGGTGGTACTGGGAATGATACCCTCATTGGTGGTGCAGGCAATGATACTCTTGTTGGTGGTGCGGGTGCTGACAGATTTCTGTACAATACTAATGCTTCTTTTGCCAGTGTTGCTGTTGGTCAAGATGCGATCGCTGATTTCCAACACTCCCAAGGTGATAAAATTATTCTGGATAAGACTACCTTTAGTGCTATTACTTCTGCTGTGGGAACAGGTTTTAGTAATGCCAGTGATTTTAAAATTACTTCTACAGCAGCGACTAGCACGGCGAAAATTGTGTATGAAGCTGTGAGTGGGCAGTTGTTCTACAACCAAAATGGCAGCGCGCCTGGTTTTGGTAGCGGTGGTCTATTTGCGACTCTGAATGGTGCGCCGACTTTGATAGGTTCAGACTTCATCGTTCAAGCGTAGTTGATTAATGGGACTTAGACAAAAAACACCCACAAAAGAGCCTCAAATGTATATAAAGAACGACTTCGACATCGTTTTGGTTACTGCAAACAACTGTTTTGCCTGTGGCAGGTTTTGAATTTGTGCAACTAAATTCGCAGTATTTTCATTTGGTACATTATTGAGACAGAGCGCCGGAATTTCATCAGAAATCTCAGTATACAGTAACGCTAGAACTGTCAGGCGATCGTCTATATCCAAACTCTGAAATTTTATTACACTTTGTTCTAAAAAATTGATGTTCGTAGAAGTGATAAGCACCTCAAAGTAATTAACTACTTAATTAACTGAAAATTTTTAAGTGAAAATTATAATCTTGCCTGAAACAAGTTCGACTCTGGCTTTGCTAATAAACAGAACGAGGGAACATCACTTCATTTTGCGAAGTTTCTTCTGTTGATAACAATTCACGTCAAAAGGACATAGATGATCATAGAGTAAGAATTTTAGTTTTGACTCTGTGGTTTTTTATCAAAAAAATGAATACGCCAGTCATCAAAATTGAGATTTATATTAAGCGACTGGCGGATATAACAAGCTTTAAGAAGAGAGGTATAGATGCGTATAAAGCTACTTTGCAAGTAAATGAACTTGGTATAACAGCCATCCTATCCTCATTTGGAGGCTAAATAGATAACCTCAAGCAGCCTAAAAACTTCAAAAGTGCTAAATTCCAGCACCTGCTTTTGCTTCGGCACCCATTGGCGAAACATAATCACGGAAAAGAGTAATTTGTTGCTCAAAGGCTAATCCTTGAATTCGGCCAAACAATACTTTAGCTTCTGAAGGAAGTTGATAATCATCTGGTATAGGAATGATAGTGCCATTTTCCATACCTTGAGATAATCGATACCAAAATAGTAGCTTGGTGGTATCACCCAAAGACCCATATTCACGAGAAATTTGGGTATCTACTTTATTAATCAAATCACGCTGAACTTGTAATTGTTGTTCATGAGATAATTCCTTAACTTGATTAAATAAACCTTCAGCTATTTCTGGGGAAACAGTGCTGGCACCAGGGGCGGCTGGAGTAATTGAACCCCCCATTTCTTTGTAAATGAACCAAAACAAAGCAAGCTGTTGATCCACATCCAACTTTTGCCAAGCTTGAACATGTTCATGAATAGTTGGATCGTTAGTTTGCGTGTATGTCATTATTAATTCCCATTACAATTCATCAGTATTCTTAACAACGTTATCAAATTTACAATTGCAATTTTACCCTACTGAAGACAGATGTATTGGAATCAGAAAGAAGAACAATTATAAACAAAACATAAATCTGGCATAGTGTAGTCCTACATTAGAAAGATTATATTTAGATAAAAATTCCCCATCAAGAGCCAAAATAAATAATGCTTGACAAGGGCAAAGTGAATAATTTGGCAGTTGAAATGTGGTAAATTTGAGACATTATAGATAGGTGACTATTTCGGTAGATAGATGTTAGCTTTATAGGGACAGCACTTTTCCAAGCACTGCCCAATTCAGCGACATTAATTAATTTATTAACGGCGACATCCAATTTGTGAATATACAGATATACAGTAGGAATACGCCTTCTACTTTTATTGAGCTTATTCTCGTCGGTCTTGATAATCTTCAGAAGACTTTGGATCTAACTCCCAGCGATCGCCATCACGATCCTCTAAAATATCGTTGGTATGCAGAAACTCGGAGTCATCCATTTCTAGCCCCACTGCTGCTTCTAGCTCCTCTGTTACATTTTGATCGGGATTGGAAGTACTACCACCAACAGCTTTATCCCCAACTGCATCTGCATCTTCCCAATAAGTATCAACATCCCCAGCAGTGAATTCAGGACTAGTTTCTGTGTACTCCTGTGTTTCTGCTGCCGTTGAGCGCCCGCCAACATTGTATCCCGACAAGTCTTTTACACCAGTACCGTAGGATTCGGTAATTTCCTGTGGCAAATCATTGCTTTTAATTTCGTCATGATGATTTTTTTCTGCCATGATACTCGTCCTTTTCTGCATTCTCACAATAACGTTTTCCTGTAACCAAGTTCTCTAACTAGAGAGGTATAGCTTTAGAAATAAAATAATCTATCCCCTTGGAACGAAGCTAAATTAGCGATCGCATCATATCATTGGAAATATGAAATCATGGTCAAACAATTTGTAGTTGAAGTTTTTAGTTATGAGTTAGGGGTTATCTAACCGAAATTAGTCAGTACCCAACTTCTGACTTAATAACTAAATTAACTATTTTTTATCATTGATTAAAAATAAAATTCCTCGCTGTTTAACTGTCCCAATCGATGAATATTGTAGCTAGTTAAAAACTAGTAAAAATAAACAGGTAATAACATCTATGACTGACCATAACAATCATTCCAGTAATAAAAAAGTTGCCATCCTCATTGAACAGGCAGTAGAGGATGCAGAATTCACAGTTCCTTATAATGGACTAAAACAAGCAGGAATGGAGGTAGTAGTCCTCGGTTCCCGAATGAATGAAAAATATAAGGGTAAACAGGGCAAACTTAGCGTAGAAGCTGATGCTACTACGACAGAAGCGATCGCAGCCGAATTTGATGCAGTGGTGATTCCTGGTGGGATGGCTCCCGATAAAATGCGGCGCAACCCTAACACAGTAAGGTTTGTCCAAGAGGCTATGCAACAAGGAAAATTGGTAGCTGCGGTTTGCCACGGTCCACAAGTTTTGATTGAAGGTGACTTGCTCAAAGGTAAACAAGTTACTGGCTTTAGCGCTATTGCCAAAGATATAATTAACGCTGGCGGAAATTATTTAAATGAGCCGGTGGTAGTTGACGGGAATTTAATTACATCTCGTGAACCCGGAGACTTGCCAATTTTCACAACAGCTATTTTAAGTCGTTTGGGTTATGGTGGCAAAGATGCTGCATTACCAAATGAGAAAGACATAACTGCTGAATGGTGGAAGCTGGCTGATGCTTGGGGTGGCTCAACTAAAGGTGATATTGCCAAAGGTTTAAATAGTGCCCTTGGTGGTGAACGTTATTCCCTAGAAGCATTTGAGAAGTACTTAGAAAAGGAATCAGATAGCGAAGTAAAATCAGTCTTTCAAGAAATCATTGCTAATAAACAGCGCCACATTGGAAAACTGGAAACTTATCTTCAGCTACTGGACGAAAAACCCTCTTTAGGGGCAAATATTGCCAATCAGTATGCCAAAGTAAAAACTGCCTTAACCGGAAGTGATGATATATATCAGTTACGTTCCGCTTTGGGGGATGTTCAAACAGGTATTGGCGATATTGGTAATTTGTCAGCAATGTTCACTGATCCAGTAGCAACTGCTGTTTTCAAAGAAATTTACCATGATTTATTGAAATCCGAACAGCGATTGGCAGAAGTATATCGGGCGCGGATAGGTGTTCAGATTCAGCCTCCTAAGCCGACTACAGGGGCTGCTGTATCAATGTAAGGTTTTTTGAATGAACTGGACGAAGAAATCGGAGTGGCGGCTTTTGCCGCTCTGAACTTCGCTAGGAGCAAACAACACAGAGATAAAAGAAGAAAGTATTTGCGCCTCGGTGCATAATTTACTTTGATGGAGATATAAAAAAGTGACTTCAACATCAGACGATAAACTAAGTACAAGTCAGGCTGAAGCTAGTGAAGTAGAGCGTTGGGCATCTCTCATCAGTGGCGGTGCTATGGTGCTGGTGGGTTTAAGACAAGGTTCTTTGCGGGGAGCGTTGACGGCTTTAGCGGGTGGCGGTTTGATCTATCAAGGTGCAACTAAACAAAGCACGATTCAACAAGCACAAGAAGCAATAGGTATAAACCAACCCATCAAAGTTGAAAAGACGGTAACAATTAATAAATCGGTAGAAGAATTGTATCGCTTTTGGCACAACTTTGAGAACCTGCCCACATTTATGAAGCATCTTAAATCTGTCAAAGTGTACAACGAAAAACGTTCTCACTGGATAGCCAATGCACCCTTGGGTAACAGCGTGGAATGGGATGCAGAAATTCTCGAAGATCGCGAAAATGAATTTATTTCTTGGGCTTCTGTAGAAGGTGCAGACGTTGATAATTCTGGTTTTGTTCGCTTCAAAAAAGCACCAGCTGAACGCGGCACAGAAGTTAAGATTGTTTTGGAGTATAACCCACCAGGTGGAGCATTGGGAGCTACGGTAGCTAAACTTTTTGGTGAAGAACCAGAACAGCAAATTGGTGATGAATTGCACCGCTTCAAGATGCTAATGGAAGCAGGCGAAATTGCCACCACCGAAAGTCAACCAAGTGGACGCAAGTAATTATTTGGCCAATGACGCCACATGATTAGTGCCTACATGATGGGAGCCGAAAAAGCGATCAATAGCGATCGCTTTCCCGAACGCCTGGAAATGGCGAAAAAGTTTGCCAAAGCAGAAGTGATTAACTATGAAGAAGTTAATGCTGGCGAAGCGTTGAAACAGATGACTGGTGGCCGTGGGGCCGATGCTTGCATTGATGTCGTTAGTTTATTATGTAGATGATTTGGGATGAAAAACTTGATCCATCCTTTGTTGTAACCCATCAATTGCCTTTAGAGGAAGCACCCCACAGCTATCAGATTTTTCAACAAAAAAAGGACAACTGCATCAAAGTTGTTCTTAAACCCTGAATGGTGAATAGTCATTCAGTCTTTTGAATTGTATACCCAACATAATGCAATTGAGGTTTTTTATGAATCGAGTAATTTCATGGCTACGAAATATTCGCATTTCGCAAATCCTTGTAGTTCCTCTGGTAGGATTTATGTTTTTATTAGGTCAGGCTTTTAGCGACATTCATGTTGCCCAAGCTGATGTTAAAACTCCAGAGGGTACTTATTATAAAATAACCCCAGATGAGCAAGGTGAAATTAGAAACGATACCCAAATAAAAAATACCCAAAATCCCATAAAAGGCGCTGTTGATAATATCCGCGAAAAGCTCAACTTGGATGAAAAAACTCCTAGAGCTACAAAAGAGTTTCTTAAGTCTACAGAAAATAAAGTCGAAAAAACAGTTGAGCCATTGACTGGAGAAAAAGAAGGTTATTACCAAAATCCTTCTAGCAAGCAACTGAGAAATAGAAGGTAGACTTGTAGGAAATGTTGAGTCTAAATTTTTGACTTATACATTGTTGAATAAGTTTTGAGCAGTTACTGAGACGCGATAATTATCGCGTCTCAATATTAAGCTAAATCGAGTTTTTATCTTGATATTAACGAGCCAAAAATCATAATTAAGGACTAAATAATTATGAAAGTAGTTTGCTACGCAGCAGATTATTTCGTCGTTTGGTGAATGTAAGCGCTCAAAGTTGGTAGGGTTAGTCAGTGGTGTAGAGGCTTTCGCAAAGCGTCTGGTAGAGCTGCAGCTTGTAGTCTGGACATCGCGCCAAAGCTGAAAGCATAGCCCAGCTACCGACTACTACCAACATCGGCTGACGATCAAACGCAAAAACAGCAATGAACAACAGAATCATTGAGGAAAAGAAGCAATTCGCCCTAGAGATGGATCATTTGTCCGAGTCGATCATGGCGAATAAACAGCCTAAAACTCCTGGTGAGCAAAGTTGGCAAGATGTCAGGCTGATGCAGCTAATTTACCAAGCAGCTCGCACTGGTAAAACAATCAAAGTTTAAAAGTAAAAGAGGCAAAAAATATGTCTGATACATCTGATACAAGCGTTATCAAAGTAGACTCTAGCCATTCCCCTAAAGGTCAACTTGGTCAGAAATATCTTGCATCTGGCAAAACCATTTCCATGCGCCTGTGGGAGAATGAGCAACCGAATGAACCTAAAGAGCCAGCAGCGCGAGAATATGAAACTGTTGGTTATGTAATCACTGGTCGTGCAGAATTACATATTGAAGGGCAAACGATTTTACTAGAGTCTGGGAGTTCTTGGGTAGTACCAAAAGGAGCCAGCCACACCTATAAAATTTTAGAACCATTCACTGCTGTTGAGGCAACCAGTCCACCCGCTGAAGTTCACGGGCGAGACGAAAACTGATTTGCAGTTATCTAAAATTTTGCGATCGCTAAAAACTTATGGCCGCTTTCAATTGCATGGAATATAGAACCTTCGTAGGGGAACAAGAATGTTGTTCCCCTTTTTACTGTCCTTTGCGGCTGAGAAAAAATTGCCCAAAATGTCAGGCGCTCGCAAGGCTTACTTTGACTTGTTATCTAGTTTAGTAAGGTACAAACTCGTAATAAAATACCCATAGTCGAATGGTACTAAGAAAAGATGAAACTCATAGAGCTAATTATCAATGTATGCCACATTCAAAAACACTGAAGGAAAGACAAGATGACTAATCAAACGAACCTCGGCGGCAGTTTTACACTCCCAGGCACTTCAATGTCTCTCAAGCGTATGGGTTATGGCGCTATGCAACTCGCGGGGCCTGGTGTTTGGGGACCCCCACGCGATGTTGACGCCGCCATTGCCGTTCTGCGCGAAGCTGTTGCGCTTGGAATCAATCACATCGACACCAGCGATTTCTACGGTCCGCACGTTACCAATCAGATTATTCGGCGGGCATTGCACCCCTACCCGGAGGGATTAGTGATCGTCACTAAAGTAGGAGCTCGCCGGGGCGAGGATAAATCGTGGCAAGTAGCCCTCTCGCCCAAGGAACTCGTCGATGCCGTTCACGATAATCTTCAAAATCTTGGTCTGGAAGCGCTCGATGTCGTGAATCTCCGCCTCCCAGACCAACAGGAATCGGCTGAAGTTTTCATCGAAAAACCGCTGACGGTACTTGCTGACTTGAAGCGTCAGGGTCTTATCCGCCATATTGGTCTCAGCAACATCACACCCCAGCAATTAGCAGAGGCTCAGTCGATCACTGAGATTGTTTGCGTCCAGAATCAATACAACTTAGCGCACCGCGACGATGATCCGCTGATCGACGAACTTGCACGGCTCAATATCGCGTTCACGCCATTCTTTCCACTTGGCGGGTTCACGCCGCTGCAATCCTCAGCACTTGAAGCAGCCGCAGCCTCGTTGAAAGCTACACCCATGCAAGTTGCGCTTGCATGGCTGCTTCAGCGCTCCCCTAATATCTTGCTCATCCCAGGCACGTCGTCGGTCGAGCATCTGCGCGAAAATCTTAAAGCCGCGACTCTGCAGCTGACTCCAGAAACGATCGCCGATCTGGACTCGATCGGTGCAAACGCTGGGGTGACAGCAGAAATGCACTGAGATCGAGTCCTGAAATCACGCCCGGCCGCTGGGGCAGGTGCGTCCATCGTCAGCCGAAGGGCTGACTATAAACGGCAAAGTTGCGTACAAAAGTACTAGCTTGGAGTCTCAAACTCCTTATACTACAGGTAATACGCTAAAAAAACCTTGCGGGAATCCTTGAAGGAATTTTTAGGACTTATTGTTTTTGCCAAGCCTTGGAGAAAAAAGAGTTAATACACCAACTCAGCCTCGTAAATTGGTGTTCGCGTAGCGTGTCCTTTAGGACAAGGCATTGTCAATAATACTTGATTCCCTCAATTCTCCTTGTAAAGGAGGGTTGGGGGGATTTTTGCCAGATGAACATGTATCAGCTAGCTAGCAGTCACTTGGTAGTTTGATAGATTAGGAACGTGGAAGTAGTGAGAGCAATGCTAGAAATAAATTCTTATCTGTTGACTTCTCCAAAGAAAAGGAAAATGGGTATAAGCGAATTTTTTCGCGATCGCACTTACACGATAGGGTGAATAAGCTTGCGATCGCTTCATGATTTCTTTATCAACTGTAAATTTTGTCTTAAGTGCGTTTCGTTTCTACGGAACGCATTTACTTATATGTAATTATTAAATACAGTATTTCTCCTGTTGAGTGGATGTGGGCGGCAAAGTATCTACCAAGCCAGCACAAAACTCAACTAAACTTTGTGCTGTCAAATGCTATCTACATCAAAATCATCTAATGAACAATCAAACCCCAGTGAACAAAATCCTGATTTTGGCAGCGAACCCGCAAGGCGTGAGTAAACTGCGTCTAGACGAGGAGTTGCGTGACATTGAGGAAGGTTTACTAAGGGCAAAGAAACGTGAGAAATTTTTAATCAAGTCAGCATTAGCAGTACGTCATAGAGATATTCACCGCCAAATTATGGACTTCGAGCCGCAGATTGTCCATTTTTCTGGACATGGAGCAGGAGAGGATGGCTTGATATTTGAGGATTTAACAGGAGGGGTGAAGCTAGTAGATGGAGAAGCACTCGCAGGACTGTTTGAGTTATTCGCGGATCATGTAAAGTGCGTATTACTCAACGCTTGTTATTCCGAGATTCAAGCTAAGGCGATCGCGCAATATATAGATTACGTCATTGGCATGAGTCAGGCAATCGGAGATAAGGCAGCAATTGAATTTGCCGTCGCTTTTTACGATGCTCTAGGTGCGGGTAAATCTGTTGAATTTGCACACAAACTTGGCTGTAGAGTCATACGTACAGCAGGTATTCCAGAGCATCTAACTCCTAAACTGCTCACAAAAAACCAGTTAAAGAGAGAAGAAAGCGTAACTACAACTACTCCATTGTCTACTGTTAATGTTGAACTTCCAACACGGAAGTTTACAGTTTTTTTATCTTACTCTCCCAGAAATAAAAAACTCCGAGTAGACCTAGAAGAGTCTCTCAGTACTTTGGAGAAACAAGGTGTTATTAGTATTTGGCATGATGAGAAAATAAGAGCTGGCAACAATAGAAATATTGAAATTAATAAAAATCTGAACTCAGCCTGTATAATTCTCTTACTTATTACTCGGCATTTTCTCAACTCGGAGTACCACCGCAACTTTGAGATTAAGCAAGCAATGGAAAGACAGAATGCCGGAAAAGCCCACGTTATTCCTGTACTTGTCAGTTCAATTGCAGGTTGGCAGAGTATAAGGTTTGGTGATTTACAGCTTGGCGATCTCCAGTATTTACCTAAAAATGGCAAATTTATAACTGACAGTAGGTTTTGGAAAAATCAAAATGAAGCATTCGTTCAGATTGCTGAAGAATTTGCAGAAGCAGTGCAGCAAATAGCTGCCGAATCACATTAAATACGGCTCTTAAAAGTTTTCCAATAAAACCCACGTAAATCAGAATTTATGTCTTTTTTGCTGACATCTACCAAAACGATAAAACTTTTTTTCGCCCATTCTAACTCTCCCAAAGATAAAAACTTGCGGCAAGACCTAGAATCGCACCTTAAATGTAGTTTGCAATCACTAAGAGTAATCATAAACTGGCAGAAAAATCAAATGTTGCCCGGAAGAGACTGGAAGCACGAAAGTTACGAACATCTAAATACATCTCAAGTGATTGTATTGCTGGTTAGTCCGGACTTTTTGGCAGCAGATGATTGTAGGGACATTACGAAGCGGGCAATGGAACGGTGCAGCACTGAAAAAGCCCGTGTAATCCCTGTTAAACTCCGCCCAATTGATAACTGGCAAGCTACACCATTCGGACATCTACAGTGTTTACCTGACAATGGTGAACCTATAACTAGTAAGTTTTGGCGAACACGGGATGATGCATTTGTAAATATTGTTGAAAAAATTAGGCAAGAAGTCGAGAAAATACAAAAAGATCAGCGACAACGACTATTGATTCAAGAACAACAAAAAGCTGAATTTTTTGCATCTATCAACCGTTTGATTTCCAACCACTCTTTAAACCGAATTATTCGAGGTATAAATGTACCGACTTTCTCACTTGGTATCGCTGCTAGTGTTATTGGAGTTGCGGCGTTATTAGGATTTTGTAATTTTTCACCAAAGATGCAGGTCAATAACTTATTAATTCAGGGGCAAGATAAGCTTGATAGACAAGATTACCAAGGAGCATCTGAAGATTATACTAAAGCTATTCAAATTGCGCCTAAAAATGTTAATTCATACATAAAACGTGGTGATGTCCACTATTTCTTCAAAGATTATCAAGCAGCGATTAAAGATTACACCCAAGCTATTCAAATTGCGCCTAAAAATGTTAATTTATACATAAAACGTGGTCATGTACGCTATTTTGTAAAAGATTATCAGGCAGCAATTAAAGATTATACCCAAGCTATTCAAATTGCTCCTAAAAATGTTAAGGCATATATAAAACGTGGTGATGCTCAATATCCTCTAAAAAAATATCAGGCAGCAATCGACGACTATACCAAAGCTATTCGCCTCTCTCCTGACTCAGCTGATGCTTACAAAAGTCGTGGTTTTGCTTATGAGAATAACTTACAAAATAAACAAGAAGCAATTGAAAGTTATCAGAAAGCAGCGACTCTTTACAAAAAACAAGGAGCAACAGATAAGTACAAAAAAATTATTTATAAAATCCAGAAGCTTCAGCAGAGAAAGCCCCAATCTTCCAATTAAATTTATCCTAACCTCTACCAGATCGGATAATGACGAGAAATAAGAATCACCTTGAACTTGTCACAAGATTAAGTAATGCGATCGCTTTTCACTAATTTCTCAATAAACCTCATGCTGTGCGGAATATATGCTATAATATCTAGCCAGCCTTTCCGACTGCATCGATCGCAGCCTCCAAGGCGATCGCCACATGAGTCCAATGAGTTCCCCCCTGGCAATAAACCACATACGGTTCACGCAAAGGCCCATCTGCTGATAATTCCAAAGTACTCCCTTCAATAAATGTCCCCCCAGCCATTACTACCAGGCTCTCGTACCCCGGCATTTCATCTGGAACAGGATCTAAGTAGGAACCTATAGGAGAATGTTGTTGTATAGCTTTACAGAAAGCAATTAGCTTTTCAGCAGAACCGAGTTTGATTGCCTGAATCACATCCCCACGGGGAGCCAGGGGTGCGGGATTCACTGGATAACCAAGTTTGTCAAATACATAACCAGTTAAGTATGTCCCTTTCATCGCCTCTCCGACCATTTGCGGCGCTAGAAATAAGCCTTGAAACAGCAGGCGATTTTGATCAAAAGTAGCACCACCATAACTACCGATACCGGGAGCAGTGAGACGACAGGCGGCGGCTTCCACTAAGTCGGCGCGACCGGCGACATAACCGCCAGCGCTGACAATGGTGCCACCAGGGTTTTTAATTAATGACCCTGCCATTAAATCAGCACCTATGGCTGTAGGTTCCCTGGTTTCAATAAATTCGCCATAGCAGTTATCCACAAAGCAAACGGTGTTCGGGTTTTGCTGTTTGACTAAGTGGACGATTTTTTCAATATCGGCAATTGATAAACTCGGACGCCAAGAATAGCCACAAGAACGCTGAATTAACACTAAACGCGTGTTTTCAGCCACACTAGTAGTTAAAGCTTGCCAATCTATAGTTTCTTGGGGCGTTAGCTCCAATTGGCGGTAATTTATGCCAAACTCAATAAGGGAGCCTTGACCTTGACCCCGTAAACCAATCACTTCTTCAAGCGTATCGTAGGGAGAACCGACCACTGCTAACATTTCATCTCCAGGACGGAGGACACCAAACAAAGCACAGGCGATCGCATGAGTTCCCGAAACAAACTGCACTCGCACCGCCGCAGCTTCGGCATCCATAACTTCGGCAAAAACTTTATCTAAAGTTTCTCGTCCTAAATCATCGTGACCATAGCCACTTACACCCGCAAAGTGGTGTGCGCCCACACGGTGATTACGAAAGGCATCCAGTACCCGTTTTAGATTATGCTTGACCTGAGTGTCAATTCCAGAAAAAATTTCTAATAGTGCCTGTTCTGCTTGCCGCAGCTGTTCTAAGCTGTTCATCAGTTCCTCGTTCAAAATAAAATTATAGATATGCGGATTTCTAGATCCCACAGACTAGGCTGGAAAATTCAAATTCAGGTTACTGCATGACAATTGCTACTTCAACTAAACCTCAAATTAACTGGGTTAATACCCTGTTTTTCATTGGACTGCATATCGGCGCTTTATTTGCCTTTGTTCCTGGTAACTTTAGCTGGACGGCAGTTGGTGTGGGTTTCTTGCTGTATTGGGTAACTGGTGGTTTAGGAGTTACTCTAGGATTTCACCGCCTTGTTACTCACCGCAGTTTTCAAACTCCCAAGTGGCTAGAGTATCTCCTGGTTTTCTTCGGGACACTCTCGTGTCAAGGAGGCCCAATTGAGTGGATAGGAACACATCGTATCCATCATTTGCACTCAGATACTGACGCTGATCCCCATGATTCCAATAAAGGCTTTTGGTGGAGCCACATGGATTGGCTGATTCACTATTGTCCCGCTCACGCTGAAGTTCCTCGTTTCACCAAAGACATTGCCGAAGACCCATTTTATCAGTTTTTGGAAAAATATTTCATTTTGATCCAGGTTGCTCTGGGTGTATTGCTTTTGCTTCTGGGTGGCTGGCCGTTCGTTGTTTGGGGAATTTTTGTTCGCATTGTCTGGGTTTACCACTGCACTTGGTTGGTGAACAGTGCTACTCATAAATTTGGCTATCAGAGCTATGATTCTGGTAATAGATCGACTAATTGCTGGTGGGTAGCCGTACTAGTTTTTGGTGAAGGCTGGCACAATAACCATCATGCTTTTCAATACTCAGCTCGTCATGGGCTGGAATGGTGGGAAATCGATTTAACTTGGATGACTGTTCAATTGCTGCAAGCAGTTGGTCTGGCTACTAATGTGAAGTTAGCCCCAACAAAAGTTAGTTAGGAGATGCGATTAATCGCGTCTGTACAGGAGTTAGGATGTCTACCTTTTTTAGCTCATCGCTTCTAACTCCTTATTTTTAAAAAAAGCTATTTACGGGTGCGCTTGTGTCGGTTAGATTGCTATAATCCGAAGCGCTAATGTGAAGAATATTTGAGGCAAGTTGCTTTTTGGTGACTTGGTGGAGGAGTTTTTTGTTTTTTAGGTGTCCATGACTACATCAATAATTAACAGCCAGAAAGTAAGTGACGAGCCTGGTAATTCCGACTTTAGGCTCAAAGATATTGTCAAAACCGTACCACGGGAATGTTTTCAGCAGAGCCGTCGCAAAGCTTGGACACAAGTAATAATCAGTGTCTTGGCAGTTGCCTTGGGCTACTACAGCCTGACCATCACTCCTTGGTTTCTTTTGCCCCTAGCTTGGATTTTTACGGGCACTGCTTTAACAGGTTTTTTTGTAATTGCCCATGATTGTGGTCATAGGTCTTTTGCCAAACGTCGTTGGGTAAATGATTTGGTGGGGCATTTCTTTATGATGCCGTTAATTTATCCCTTTCACAGTTGGCGCATTAAGCATAATTATCACCATACTCATACCAACAAGCTAGATGAGGACAACGCTTGGCATCCAATCACCCCAGAAGCGTTTGAAAATTGGGATAAAAGCCGGCAGTCTGCTTTTGAACTGTTCATGCGTAAACGCTTGTGGTGGGTAGGTTCCATTGGACATTGGGCTGTGGTGCATTTTGATTGGCGGAACTTCAAAACTAAAGACCAATCGAGTATCAAGCTTTCTGTGGCTGTAGTCGTTGTGTTTGCAGCGATCGCTTTCCCGATTCTGATCGCCACAACTGGTATCTGGGGATTTGTCAAGTTTTGGCTAGTACCCTGGATGATTTACCATTTTTGGATGAGTACTTTTACTATTGTTCACCACACTGCCGCAGATGTTCCTTTTGTGACAGCGAACAAGTGGAATGAGGCTCTAGCACAGCTATTTGGCACTATCCATTGCGATTATCCCCGTTGGGTAGAAATCCTGTGTCATGATATCAATGTTCATGTCCCTCATCATATTTCCACTGCGATTCCTTCTTATAATTTGCGGCTAGCTTACAGCAGCATCAAAGAAAATTGGCAGCCTTATCTACATGATGAGTCTCAGTTTTCTTGGTCTTTAATGAAGCAGATTACAGACCAGTGTCAACTATACACAACTGATGGTGGCTATAAGACTTTCAACGAATATTATACAGAGCGATAAATAGCACTGTGATTACACTCACGCTCTTGAACCGACAAGAGCGTTTATTATGCTGTGTTTAAATAGAATCTGGCAATTGTTTACTAACTAAAATTTTAGGTAAATTGCCAGAAATGATCCGATTGTGTGTTAACGATCGCTAGTTTTGTGGGCATCTTAGAAGTGAGATGATCTTCTCTCAAATAAAGTTCCGATTTATATCCAACAACAGAATCCAGTGCAATCAAATACTATCGCTTTCAATAACTCTCCTAGTTGTGAAACCTCTGAGAATACGACTAAATTACCTTTTACTCTTCAGGATTTAAAAGCTGCAATTCCTGCTGAATGCTTTCAACCCAATGTGACAGAATCACTTTTTTACTTCTTCCGTGACATCTTGATTATCGGTCTGCTTTATGCAGTTGCTTATTACCTGGATTCTTGGCTTTTCTTCCCGATTTTCTGGTTAATGCAAGGAACGATGTTTTGGGCTTTGTTTGTAGTCGGACATGACTGCGGACACCAATCTTTTTCTAAGCATAAATGGCTCAATGATTTGATTGGACATCTTTCTCACACACCAATACTTGTTCCTTATCATGGTTGGCGGATTAGCCACAGAACTCACCATAAAAATACTGGCAATATCGATAACGATGAAAGCTGGTATCCTGTGACAGAATCACAATATAAGGAGATGCCTTTAGCCCAAAAGATCGGCAGATATTATGTTTTTCTCTTGGCTTATCCTCTGTATTTGTTTAAGCGTTCTCCTAATAAGGAAGGCTCCCACTTTTTGCCCAGCAGTTCGCTTTTCAAACCATCGGAAAAATGGGATGTGATCACTAGTACTGTACTTTTGATTGGCATGGTAGGTTTGCTCGGTTTCCTCACCTACCAATGGGGTTGGATGTGGTTATTGAAATATTACGCTGTACCTTACATTGTGTTCGTAATTTGGCTGGATTTGGTGACATTCTTGCACCACACTGAGCCAGACCTTGCCTGGTATCGTGGAGAAGATTGGACTTTCCTGAAAGGCGCGATTTCTAGCATTGACCGTAATTATGGTTTGATCAATCATATCCATCATGATATCGGTACTCATGTTGCTCACCATATATTCCTTAACATCCCTCACTACAATTTGCTGAAGGCAACTGAGGCAATAAAACCAGTGATGGGTGAGTATTTCCACAAATCGGAAGAACCGATTTGGAAGTCATTATGGAATTCATCTATTATCTGCCATTTTGTACCTGATACTGGTAGTAAGGTTTACTACACCTCTAAGAATAAGTTAGCTAAAGGCTAAGATTGAGATTCCCGACTTTTGAATGAAGTCGGGAATCTGGTATTTTCGTCAATAATGTTTCTAACTCTGTAAGTATTTGAGTATCCTTAGCCTGCGTAAATCTCAATTTTCTGGCTGTAAAGTTATCAAAATAGAGAGGTAAAATAAAATATAGATAGGTCACAAACCCCGTCTGTTCGCGGGGCATCTCACTTTGGGAGAAGACACGGGGCTTGCAAGAAAAAGATTTACCACCTTTGAAATGCAAGACTAAAACAGTATCTAGCTTACAGGTTCACAACCATTACTGAATTGCCTGGGCGTGGTAGCCCACAAAACGTTAAGAATGCTTCCCAAGTTTTTAACCTCTTAGGCAGTCAGTAGCGATGGGAAATATACACCTAGCAATAGGATTTATTGTAAATGTTTGTACCAGTAGTTGAGCAAAATAATCATCCCCTAATGCCAACTACTCCAAGTGGGGCTAAACGAATGTTGGATTAAGTCAGCTAAGGCTACACCATTTTTTAAAAAAGGAGTATTGAAAAGCGATTATAAATCAGCACAGACTATACTATAGACAATTTACTCAAAACTCTTTCCAGCTTTAAAATCAGAGGTATCAATGATTATAACTAATTTTAGCAAACAAAGAAATGAATTTAAGGAAACTAAAGTTCTCAAAGCTAAACCCCATTGGCAAGGGCAAAATTTGAGCGATGCTGCTGTCAAAGGTAAAGATACTAAGAAAATGCAAGATACTGCACCTGATAGTTCGATTTTCAATAGGTTTAATCGTGGTCGAGTTGCTATTTTTATTGATGGCTTAAGCCTATTTCATACAGCTTTGCAACTCGGCATAGAAATTGACTACGTTAAATTGCTTTGTCATTTAACCAACGGTTCAAGACTGTTGCGGGCTTTCTTCTATACTGGGGTTGATATCAGCAATGAAAAGCAACAGGGTTTTCTATTGTGGATGCGCCGTAATGGCTATCGTGTAGTGGCAAAAGAGCTACTTATGGCAGCAGAGAATTTCAAAAAATCAAATCTGAACGTAGAAATTGCTGTAGACATGATCACTTTAGCTCCTTATTATGATACTGCGGTTTTAGTCAGTGGGGATGGAGATTTAGCCTATGCTGTAAACGCTGTCAGTAGAATGGGAGTTCGAGTGGAAGTGGTCAGTCTGCAAACGTCCACTAGTGAAAGCTTGATTGATGTTGCTGACTGCTTCATTGACCTCGATAGTATTAAAGTACACATTCAAAAAGATTCTCATCTTGGCTATAGTTATCGCACGTCGTCAAATTCAAATCTTTAAATGGATATTTTAATAGTTGAAGATGAACCAGAAATTGCTCATTTGATCGAACTCTCTTTAGAAAAAGAAGGATTTTTTTGTCGCACTAGCCGCGATGGCATAAATGCTTTGCGGATGTTTCACGAGCAACCACCTGATTTAATCATTCTAGATTTAATGATTCCTGGTTTGGATGGCTTAGAAGTTTGTGCCAGAATTCGCCAGAAACCAGGTGCAAAAGATCCTTACATTTTGATGCTCACGGCTAAGGGTGAAGAAATTGATCGCGTGATTGGTCTGTCTACTGGTGCTGATGATTACATGGTCAAACCCTTTAGTCCCAGAGAGTTGGTAGCTAGGGTGCGGGCACTATTACGGCGTAGTCTCCGCCAAGGGGGACAAAATCAAGTCAATCGTACCCAACACTTTTTTGTCGATGTAGATCAGCGCACTGCCAGTCGTCAGCTGAATTCTCAGGAAGTTGAAATTTTGGACTTAACTACCCTAGAATTTAACTTGCTAACTACCTTTGTCAGCAATCCTGGTCGAGTTTGGAACCGCACTCAACTAATTGATAAACTTTGGGGAGATAACTTTTTTGGCGATGAACGAGTGGTGGATACTCATGTAGCTCGGTTGCGAAAAAAGATTGAGCCTGATCCGGCAAATCCTACTTTTATTAAAACTGTTGTTGGGGTTGGCTATAAATTTGAAGATCCTCCGATAGCGTAAATATTATGAAGATGGGGCTGAGAACGCGCCTATTTTTTTCCCACTTAGTAGTAATGCTCGTGGGGGTAGCTAGTCTGGTAAGCATCAGCAAAATCTCTTCTCCCCGCTTGTTTGTCTTGCATTTGGAGCGATTAGAAAATCAGGGATTCGACTTAATCGATGTCCGTACTGAATTGGTTGCAGGATTTGAGCTTGCTTGGCAGCGAAGCACTATTTGGTCAGTCTTAGTCGGCACCACCGCCGCCGGAGGATTGAGTTACTGGGTGTCCATACGGATTATGCAGCGATTGACGGAGATGGAACAAATCACTCAAAAATTTGCTGCTGGTCAGATGGATGCCCGACTACCTGTGTCTGACATTCCAGAACTCAGTGGACTGAGTGCTAGTTTCAACCGGATGGCAGCTAGTTTAGAAGGGGTTGAAGCGCGGCGGCGAGAAGTGATTGGAGACATGACCCATGAACTACGAACACCGTTAACAGTTGTGCGCGGTTACTTGGAAGAACTGGCTGATGGACAAATTGAAGCGTCTCCTGAAATCTATCGGCGTTTAGCTAGAGAAACTAGGCGTTTAGAGCGGTTAGTGAACGATTTACAAGAACTGTCTAAAGCAGAAGCTGGTTATCTACCAATTAATATCCAACGGGTAAATGTGCGTCCGTTGTTAGAATCATTAGTGGAGAAATTTACCGACCAACTCTTAGAAGATGGGCCAGTTCTGCTCTTACAATGTCCATCTGTGCTACCTCCTGTATTGGCAGATATTGACCGCACAGAACAGGTATTGGTTAATTTGTTAGGTAATGCAGTGCGTTATACTCATGAAGGTTTAATTTGCATTCATGCTGGAATTGAAGCATCTCAACTCTGGATTGCGGTTATGGATACAGGTATTGGGATCGCTCCAGAAAATTTGCCTCATGTGTTTGAACGCTTCTGGCGAGCTGACCAATCGCGCGATCGCCATTCGGGAGGCACTGGTATTGGCTTAACTATTTCCCGTCGTTTAATTGAACTACAAGGCGGTCAGATTCAGGTAGAAAGTGAATTGGGAGCTGGTAGTACTTTTCGGTTTTTCCTGCCTTTAGCTTGAGTTGAGTCAAACAATTTTGGATTTTAGATTTTGGATTTTGCTGAAGCAGCGCGGCGCAATCTTGGGGGTTTCCCCCATGAGTGACTGCACCAAGCCGAAGGGATTGATTCTCGCGTTTAAATCCGCTTGGTCTGTACCATCAAGGAATCATTGGTCAAAACCTTTGAGATACAAGGGATTGACATAAGCTAGTCACGGCTGTGTCATACGCAATTGCTAATTTGAAAGTATCCGAAATCTTATTTTTTTGATGGATGTCGAGATTTTGGAAATGCATAGAGTATAATATTATGTCTACTTTTATTCTGGCTGTTTTTTTGGTAGGTTTACTCAGTCTTTCGGGTTACGCTGCGATCGCCTACCTGTTCCCTCGAAATCGTTCTCAAGACTGAGCAAACAACAATTCAAAATAAATACAGCCGATGCGTTTCATGAATTTGGAATGGGTGGTTTATTTACGCCGTGTTGTATTAGGGGGTTAGGTTTCGCGTTGGTTTTTCTGACGTGAAAAGTCAGATCAAAGTTGATTGTGCTGAATGAGATTAACGATCGCTGTAGCTAATTCCCCAGGATCGACGGGTTTAGGTAGGTGTTTTTGAAATCCTGCGGCCATTGCTTGGTTGTAGTTAATTTCTCCAGCATAAGCAGTCAAAGCGATCGCGGGAATTTGTCCACCTTGCTCTGGCGGTAATTTTCTCACCTCGCGCAGCAACATATACCCATCCATCAAGGGCATTCCAATATCGCTTAACAGAATATCTGGCTTTGATTGAGCTAATGTTTCCAGCGCTTCGGTTGCTGATTCAACTGCCGTTACAGTCGCTCCATATTGTTCCAGTGCAAAGCTAAAAAACTCTCGCACATCAGGTTGATCGTCCACAAGCAGAATTTGCACTCCAGCAAGTAATGTCTCCTCAGTGGTGAGTTCTGGTTCAGAAGCCTCATCACTGCTGACTCGCAACTCAGAATTTTTGAGTAAAGGTAGCCTGACTGTAAAAGTAGCTCCTTGTTCTTCTCCCAGACTCTCTGCCTGAACTGTACCACCGTGAAGTTCTACTAGATGACGCACAATTGCTAATCCTAATCCCAGTCCGCCAAATACTCTGGTTGTCTTGGCATCTGCTTGTCGGAAGTAATCAAATACGTAGGGCAAAAATTCCGGGCTGATTCCCTTACCTGTATCAATCACCTGAATTTGGACATCTAATCCAACTTGCTCTAGACGCACTTCTACATGTCCTTCTGTGGGTGTGAATTTAACGGCATTGGAGAGGAGATTCCACATCACTTGTTGCAAGCGATCGCTATCGCCGAGAACTTTGCCGATATGATTACTCAGTACCGTTTTTATTTCAATTGATTTAGCTTCTGCTGCTAAACGCACCGTTTCTAGTGCAGATGCGATCGCTACTTTCAAATCCACTGCATACAGATTTAACCTGACTTTACCTTGTAAAATTCGGGAAACATCAAGTAAATCTCCAATCAGTTGAGTTTGTAACTTTGCATTCCGCTCGATTGTTTCCAAAGCCCGGATTCTAGTGGCTTCGTCAAATTTGCGAGTTCTGAGTAACTTTGCCCACCCTAAAATCGGATTCAGGGGAGTTCTGAGTTCATGGGAAAGGACAGCGAGGAATTCATCTTTAATCCGGTTGGCTGTCTCGGCTTGTGCCCTGGCAGTCTTTTCGGCTTCGTAAAGTTGAGCGCGGGCGATCGCTTGTCCAGACTGTTGCCCAATTGTCAATATAAATCCCCGGTCTTCTTCGTTAAATATTTGGGCAGTGGCAAAGCTTAATCCCAGTGCCCCAATTACTTTGCCTTCTGCTATCAAGGGAATGGAAGCCCAGGCATTATTCCCTGTAAGAGTCACAACATCTGCTAAGTTCGGATATTTAGCAATCATGGCTGCTAAATTTTCTAAAAAAATCGGCTGCCTAGTTCTGACTGTTTCCGCTATTTGGTTAGGTGCAGTGATCGGAAAATCTGCCCAACTATCTATGAGCGATTGCGGATAGCCAATTGCTTGCACAATTTTCAGGGTAGTACCTCCGGCGAGTAAGACAACAGAACCAGCAGTGGCTGACAAGGCGGCAATTCCTTGGTTCACCACTACATCAGCCACTTGTTGGGGAGTTAGCGCTTCCGAGAGGGCAGCAGTTATTCTTTGTAAAAGTACTGTGCGATTGACAGACCGTTCAGCCGCCTGTTTTGCTTGTTGAGTTTCCTGGTAAAGTCTGGCGTTGTCGATGGCTGTCGCCGCCCGACGAGCAATATCCTCTGCTAAAGCCAAGTCTGTTTGTTGGTAGTAGCGACCTGACTCGGCTGTAAAAAAAGAGATTGCTCCAAACAATTGCCCACGGGAACGAACTGGAATCACCATTAGAGAATGAATACCCAGACTTTGCAGCAATTGCAGATGTTCGTCGTCTTGAGCCATCTGCACAAGATGAGATTCAGATAATTCGGGATAAAAGACAGATATTCCCAACTGTAGCTGCTGCATCAGCTGTTTGGCTCTGCTTTTGGGTCGATAACGCCGTCGAATTTCGTCTAAAGTATTTAGTTTTGTGGGATCGGCAATTGCGATCGCAATTTGTTTACTTGACCAATCTGCCTGGAAAACATCTACAATACACCAGTCAGCTAGGGTAGGAACTGCTAGATGTGCCACACTTTCCAAGGTGATTTCATAATTCAATGAGGCAGCTAATAAGGTGCTAGCTTCGACTAAAAAGTTTTGTGTGGCTTCAACTCGTTTGCGTTCACTAATATCTTCAATAATGCCTAATGCATACTTTGCAAGTCCCTTAGCATCCCAAACTGCTGATGATGTTAGGTTTACCCAAACTATAGAACCATCTTTGCGGATGTAGCGCTTTTCCAAAGAATAACCACTAATTTCTTTTGCCAAAACTCGCCGAGCATTCTCCCAATCAACTTCTAAGTCCTCAGGGTGGGTAATTTCCTGAAAGTTGATCTCGATTAACTCTTCATAGCTGTATCCAGTAATCTCACATAGGGCAGGATTAACCTGAATAAATCGTCCATTCAAGGCTATTAAACTAATGCCGACAGTTGCCTGATTGAACATTGCCCGAAACCTTTCTTCGCTTTCCCGCAAGGCAACTTCTGTTTGCTTTGCTGCTGTCACATCTGCCAAAATAATTCCAATTCCTACCGTTTCACCCATTGCGTTGTTGACTGGGTAATAGTTGCCCAGCCAGTAGCCGTAACGCTTGGGTTGTCCCCTTGTCTCACCGCTAATTTCCATATTTACTAGGGGTTCTCCAGTATCCAACACGCGCTGAAACTGCCGCTCAAACTCAGCCGCCATTTTTGGCAACACTTCCCCAAATTTGCGTCCGAGATGCTCTTCTATGGTCAAACCATTAATATCAGCGAAAACTTGATTAATTCGGATATATCGGAGTTCCCGATCCAAAAAGCATACACCAACAGGAGCAGCTCCTAGTAGCGCATCTAGAAGAGATAGAGATTCGGCATAATGGACAAAAGCCTGCTGGATATCTCGATAAAGTTGGGCATTTTCCACTGCTAAGGCAGCATGATGGGTAATATCTGTTGCTAAAGTTAAGTCAGAGTGATCGTAGCGACGCTCTGATTCTGCTGTGGCAAAGGTGATGCAGCCGAGTATTTGTTGGTGTGCGATTAAAGGCACAATCATCAAAGACTTGATCCCGATTTGCCGAATTAGTTCTAAGTGTTCGTGATTCTGAGTAGTCGCCACCAATAGCGAGTCAGATACTTCTGAAATTAATTCTGGTTGCCTAGTTTGCAGTACCTTAGCGATGCCGAAGGCGGGCAAAGCCAACGCATTTGCACCCTTGGGATCTGGGATATACTGTTCAAGTTTACGCGCCAAGTCCCCTTTGGATGGGTCTGCATGGGCAATGGGTAGGCGGCGAATGGAACCATCTTCATTTAAAATGTCAACGCTACACCAATCAGCTAGCTGGGGAACTGATATTTTAGCGATCTGTTGTAAAGTTTGTTCATAATCTAACGAACTAGAGAGTAAACTACTAATTTGGGCGATATATCCGAGTCTTTCCTCAGCCTGCTTGCGCTCAGTAATATCTAGGATCAAAAAAGCTCCTCGATCTACAGTCCCTTCAAAATGGCTAGCACCTGCCAAAATCGGCAAGCGTGAGCCGTCTTTACGGATATATTTCTTTTCATAGGGGGTGCAAAAGGGGCTGTCTTGAAATTGAGTCAGTGCTTGCTCATCAAGTGGCAGATATTCTGTAGGAGTCAAGTTTTGCCAGTTAAGTTTTCCAGAAACTAATTCTTCACGAGAATAACCCACCATATTCAGCAAGGTATCGTTAGCATCTGTGATGCTGCCGTCTCTATCCCAAAAGCCAATACCAATCATATTTGACTCAACCACGCTGCGAAACTTCGCTTCGCTTTTCCGCAGTGCTTGCTCAGTTTGTTTCAGTTGCGTAATATCAATTGAACTAATGCCCACTCCCAATAACTGCCCATCCGTTAAACACACCGGATAATAGCTGACAAGACCATAACGATAGACCCCAGGCGGATAGGTTTCACCGCTAACTTCCTGGTTAAGCAAGGGCTGCCTAGTTTTCATCACTTGCTCAAATATAGGCTCGATTTGCTCTGCCCATTCCGGTAGTACTTCCCTAATGGTGCGGCCAATATGTTGACTTTGCAGTACACCGTTGATAACGGCAAGGGCTTCATTAGCATGAATGTAGCGCAGTTCAGTATCGAGAAAAGCTAGCCCCACTGGTGAACTAGTAAGCCAAGCATTGAGTAACGCCAGGGATTTGTCTTTTTGCCTAATAGCTTGCTGGAGTTCCTGATGCAACGTGGCTTTTTCGAGTTCTACCTGCTTGCGCTCGGTAATATTCACAGCCGCACAAGTAACACCTTGAATGCTATTGTCTGCATTTTTTAGCGGTTCAACCAGCAAATCATAGTAACGGTCTTCTCCAGAAATTGTTAGATAAACCTCTTCACGGGTTGAAACACCAGTCTCTAGTGTCTTCAGCTTAATTGCCCTCAATTGTTCTGCTACTAAAACTGGAAATATTTCATCATCTGACTTACCTAACATTTCCTCAGTAGTATCTAGACCTTGAGGATTATGAATCCACTGATATCGCAAATCACGATCCTGCTGAAAAACCACGATATCTGAACTACTTAACGCTAATCGAAATCGCTCCTCACTAACTCTCAGCTTTTGGAGATTTTCATCAGCGCCTCTTTTAGCAGTCTTTAATGCATCACATAGGATACTAAAGAGCAATCCTTGTAATGCAAACAATCCAATTCGCACAAAATTGGATAAGTCAAAACTCAGATCATAAGCTGTGGGGAGAAAGAAGTAATCGCTCAGTAACGCAGACAAGCCGGTTGCTAACAGCCCTGACTTCAAACCACCATACCAAGCACTCACCATTACAGCGCTAAAAAACAGCAGAAAAGGAGTTCCATTCATGCTTAAGCAGGGGTCTAGTATCAACATTAGCACTAATGCAAGTGCGACAATTAATACAACAATGCCATAACGCAGTAATTGGGAATAATTAATATAGGGCATGAAATGTCTTGGAAGAAGCAATACTTATTGCAGAGGCTCTACATACCCTAAGCTAGTTTGTAAATTTTAGTAACTTATCCACAGATAGATTTTTCTTTAGTTTTAAAAACTCCTTTTGTTAGAAGCCAATTTCTCAACAATGTACTATGAAAGGTAAAAAATTATGGTTAATTTTATATACAGCAATCCTGTTTAATTTGTAAAAATTGAAAGCCACAAATCCGCAACTTGAAGGAACTGGTGCGGGAATTCCATTCGTTAGGTCTAAGGATATTTTTACAAAAGTGAGTGAGATGCACCCTTGCTATCAGTAAGTGGGTAAGAATAAATCAAACTATATTACGCGATATAAAATTAATTAAATTGGTTCGTAGTAATCATCTCCAGTCATATTTTCCGGGCTAAAGCCTTTACTAGAAACCTTTAATATTGACGCCCACTTACTTATACCATTTCACGATAACCTTGATACACATAGATTTCTCGTAGGGGCATGGCATTGCCATGCCTTTACCAACCTATTTGTATCATTATTAAAGTGAAATGGTATTACAGCTATTTTCAGGTAAATAGACCACGCAGTAAGGGCACAGCAATGCTGTGCCCCTACGACAGATGTGGTTCAAATACTTGAATTATGCTGTAATACATACAGTTTTGCGTAAAATCGTGGCAATTGAGGGTTGAAATTTAAACGTTACCGCAGAGTAAGATCACTCAGAGAATCTACTACAAATTAATAAAATGCTCTACTTGGAAACTCACGAATTAACAGATATCTTTCAGCACTGCTACCAATTTTTCAATATGTGCTGCTTCATGAGTTGCCATTAAAGATATTCTGATCCGACTTGTGGGGACTGTGGGGGGACGAATTGCTGGAGCAAAAATGCCAGCATCTCTTAGCTGTTTTCCAGCTTTAAGGGCATCTGTGGCACTGGACAATTGAAAACATAATATGGCTGATTCCGATCGCAGCAATTTTAGATTAGGTAACTGTTGTTGCAGTAAATTTTTCAAGTAATGTATATTTTCCCACAATTGGGCACGGCGTTGCGGTTCTTGTTGCACTATCTTGATTGCTGCTAAGGCTGCCGCCGTATCAGCAGGTGAAAGCCCAGTGGTGTAAATCCAAGTGGGTGCGCGGTTCCGCAAAAAGTCAATTAGGGCGCTACTTCCCGCCACATACCCGCCTAAACTACCCAAAGCTTTACTCAAGGTACCAATTTGAATTAACTGCTTTCCCGTACATCCAAAATGTTCGACACATCCCGCGCCAGTTTTTCCTAGCACCCCAGTGGCATGAGCTTCATCAACTAGCAGCATACAGCTAAATTTATCAGTGAGATCCAACAGTGCGGGTATTGGACATAAATCGCCATCCATGCTGAAGACGCTATCAGTCAGAATCAAACAGCGTCGGTAGTTTTGGCGCTGTTGACTCAACTGGGTTTTTAATACTGCAAGATCACAGTGCGGATATTCCACAACTGCTGCACCACTGAGAATCGCCCCATTTTTCAGACTGGAATGATTGTACTGGTCAGAGAAAATTAAATCACGCTTGCCAACCAGAGCGGTAATTGTACCCAAATTGGCTAGATACCCGGAACTAAATACCAAGGCATCTTCTGTTTGTTTGGTAGATGCGATCGCCTGTTCTAACTCACTGTGTAATTCTCGATGCCCACTGAGTAATCTAGAACCAGTACTACCAGTGCCAAACTCTTTGATCGCTGCGATCGCGGCTGCGATTAAGCGCTGATCCCCTGCAAGTCCCAAATAATCATTACTGGCAAAATTAATTACCTCTTGTCCAGCTAAAACCACAGTTGCACCCGGAAGACTGTGGATTGTTTGTACTGAACGATACCAATCTGCTTGATGAATTGTTGCTAAGGACTGTTCTAGCCAAGCATAAGGGTCAGTGGGCATGGGGGGAGTGGGGAGTAGAGAGGCAGGGGAGGCAGGGGAGGCAAGGGAAGAATAACAAAGGACTAATGACTAATGACTATTAAACTTGTTCGCTGCTGAGATGAGCGATCGCTTGTTTAATCCAATCTTCCACGTAGGCATCTTTGGGTAGTCCGATATCTTCACTCACCACATGCAGGGCGTGACTTACCTCATGGGCAGTATATCCCAAGGCGAAGAGGGTCATTTGCACCTCTTCGAGAATTCCTGGTGCTGGGCCACCTGTGGCGACGAAGAACCCGGCTGATTTGCGCCACTCGACTAATTTGCTTTTCAGTTCCAAACAGATGCGTTCGGCGATTTTCTTGCCGACACCGGGAGCCTGAATTAAGATTTGGGTATTGCCAGCGATAATTGCTTGGACTAAATCTGGTAGTTCCAGAGTGTCCAATAGTGCGATCGCTAAGGCTGCACCAATACCGGTGACAGTCAGCAACTGGCGAAATAAATCTCGTTCGGCTGGCGAAGCAAAGCCATATAGTAACGGCACTTCTTCCCGAATTTGGAAATGGGTAAAAATTTGTGCCACTCCTCCCGACTCTGGTAACTGGTTTGCTAGGCGTTGGGGAACCTGCAAATCATACCCCAAGCCATTCACTTCCAAAGTCAGAATCACGCGATTAGCGCCAATTGTTTGGATACCAGCGACTATACCTTTTAGATAACTAATCATTACAAGAGGCCAAAATATTTTAATCCTTCGATAATTCCACCTGCACAAAAACCTTTTGCCAGGTAGCGGTGGTCAGAGGGATACTCATCGTGCCATTGGAGTAACTCTTTTCGGGCATTCCCCACAATGATTCCCCGTTCGTTGCCTACAGCAAATAAAGCAATATCATTACCTGAATCACCACAGACAACTGTTTGTTCTGCTGCAAATTTCCACTTTTGGCGCAAAAACTGCATTGCCTGACCTTTATCGCTGCTATGGGGTACAATGTCAAGGTCAATATCGCTACTGTAGATTAACTTTACATTTAATTTAAATTTCTGCAACTCCGCTTCAAGTTGTGGGAGAACATTTGCAGATGCTTCTTGTTGTAGGAAAAAACTCACTTTGAAGGGACGCTGTTCTGAATCTGGTTGCTGAACTAACTTAGAATATTTTTCAGTAATAGATAATACAGTTTCCCGTTCCCATCCCGGAGAGAGGATTTCTGACCAATCTGAGTCTGGAGTATCAGTACCATCAAGGTAAATTTCAGTACCCACAGAGAGGACAAGAGCATCGGGTTGCAAAAGATTTTTTTGAGCTTGGAGTTCTTTGTAAAGTACAGGCGATCGCCCAGTAGAATAAACAATTTTCGTACCGTATTCTTGGCGATGTCTCTTCAGCAGTTGATTTAGTTCTGGTAAAGCGCTGTCATCGCCCACCGTGCGATACACGAGAGTGTCATCCAAGTCAGTTACAAAAAGAAATTTAGCCATAACCACCTCTTTTGCCAGTTTTACCATCAAAAAGTTTATGTCCTTTTTGCACTTATTTAGCAACGCCCCACAACTGCTCATCAATTGATCTGCTCAGTCCTGGCGCTGTAATGCGTCCAGTGAAACACAAAAAAACTCACCCTGTAAGCTTCAGGATGGGCTTTTATTTGGATAGAACTGAATTTTTTGTTCCTACTATAATTTCATTACAATGATTGTTGCAATGACTTAAGCATTGCTTATAAATGAAAGAGCATTTATTGCAAAGTATGAAGTATGTGCTGCAATTAGTTATAGATTTACTACAAATGCTTAAGCATTACTTATAGTTTAAAGAGCATTTGTTGCAAAGTATAAAGCATTTGCTGCAATTAGTTATACATTTCCTGCAACCGCTTAAGCATTACTTATAGTTTAAAGAGCATTTGTTGCAAAATATGAAGCATTTTTGACAATTAGTTATACATTTCCTGCAAACGCTTAAACATTACTTATCAAAGTTTAAGCATTTGCTGCAAACGCTCAAACTTTGACAATTAGTATTTGAATTTGAGCGATGTCTACGACGGGCTACGCCTAAGCTATTTGGCTCATAGTTGGTAATGATGGCTTGAGAAACTGAATGTGAAGCGATTTCCTACAGCACTCTAGCAAACATGACAAAACTTTTAACGTATTCAGAAGGCGTATGAGTAATATCGATAAACAGTGGGAGAAGTTAAAGGATGTTTGAAAAGTATTGGGCGAATAGAATTCGCGACTACACAAACTCTCGTCCACCTCCGTGGACTAAGAGAAGATTTAGGCTACTGTTTTTGACCTCCTCTAAATATAGCCCTCACGCCGAAGTCTAAAATCCAAAATTGATTGACCCCGCCATTCCCTTACTTTCCCCACAGATTATTAAAACTCCCACGAAATCGTGCCCTGCACGGTGAACGGCTCGCCAGGATAAACACGCAAAATGCTCCTAGCAGACTCAAAATAATCCACATCAAACAGATTTCTGAAGTTAAGCTGTGCGCCAAGCTGTCCTTGTTTATAGAAAATAGCAGCATCAGTACGGAAATAGCTCGGCAACTGAAAGCTATTCTCTAAATCTGCTTGCCGTTCGCCTATATAGAATAATCCCAAACCAAAGCCGAGTCCTTTGAGACTACCAGATTGAATTTCATACTTCGTCCACAAATTGAAACTATTTTTTGGGACATTGTTGAGATAATTACCTGGTGTGTAAGTATTGTCTTTGGTGATTGTGGCATCCGTGTAAGCATAACCTGCAATCACATTCAAACCGGGTAAGATTTCACCCCCAATGTTGAATTCGATACCCCGACTGCGCTGCTCACCTGTTTGAATCGAAAAATCTTGATGATTTGGGTCTTCAGTCAAGACATTGGAGCGAGTCAGATTATAGAAAGCAAGTGTTGTAGAAATTCTCTCATTCAAATCTGCCTTAACCCCGACTTCATACTGCGTGGCACGTTCTGGTTCAAAAAGGCTGCCATCAAAGCTAGTTCCAATCGATGGGGTAAAGGAACGACTGTAGCTGGCATAGAGTGAAATTGGCTGGATTGGTTGGTAGACAATACCGAAACGAGGGCTAAACGCGTCTCCTGACTGGCTGCTTTCGGTGTTTGCTACCAAATCTCCATCCGTCTCTTTAAAGGCATCAAACCGTACACCCAACAGCAACTTCAGATTCTCACTCAGCGCGATCTGATCTTGGACATAAATACCAAGTGCCTCTGTTAGATAGGACTGTTTTACAGGACTCAAGTTTTCACCAGAGGGTTGGGTATACACTGGGTTAAACAGGTCAATGGGGAATGTACCATCCTTATCAGTATCGGAAGATTTAGTATCATTTCTACTCAGGTCAAATCCAAACACCAACTGATGCTGGATGGAGCCAGTTGAGAATTTGCCAATGATGTCTGTTGCCAGATTGTAAGCCTCGGTATCAAAGATTGTTACACCAAATCCTCGATTTAGTGTTCGGTTATCAGGGTTGAGACTAGTAAAAAAGTAACTGCCGGTTTCAAAATGATAAAGCTCTGCTCGAAAAGCGTTTTTTAATGACCAGTTGTCGCTGAATTTGTGTTCTAAGGTGTATCCAATTCTACCAATGTCTTCATGAACATAATTGTCACTCCTGTTAGGTCCACTCGTGTTAAGGTTGCGTGGTATTTTCCCATTTGGGTTAGGTAGTACAGTGCCGACGGCTGGTAGCGACAATCGATTGGTGTCTGCATCTATATACTCTCCTTCCAGAGTTAGTTTTGTTCGCTCACCAATTGCAAAACTAAAAACTGGGGCAATGAGTAGATTTTTATCATGAGCAAAATCGATAACACTGCCTGCATCTTTATAAGACACATTCAGTCGATACAGCCCTGTTTTGTCATCGTTTAAAGGCCCAGACAGGTCTATAGCGCCCCGATAATAGCTGTAACTTCCAACAGTTGCTTCAAGGGCATAGTAAGGAGTGGCGAGGGGCTGCTTGGTAATCAAGTTGACTGTGCCACCAGGACTACCATTACCAAACAAAGCTGAAGCCGGACCCTTGAGGACTTCCACTCGCTCTATATTGGAGAGTTCCAGTGAGCGTCCACCCAAAGGATCTGCCAGACCATTCCTGAGCGGATTCGCAAACTCAAAGCCCCGAATGGTAAATGAACTTTCTTCGCTATTCCCAGGTGATCCAAATACTGTAGTCACACCGGGAACATTTCTCAAAGCATCGTTCAAGCGGGTGACTTGTTGGTCGCGGAGTACCTGTTGGGGTACAACTTGAATTGATTGCGGGATGTCGCGCAAGGGTGTATCGGTTTTGGTGGCAGTGGTCGCATCTGGTACACTGTATCCATCTTGTTCCCCTGTCACCACTAGTTCAATTGGCTGACCATCCGGCGCTGATGGTTGCTTCGGCTGAGTTTGGTTTGTTGGCTGCTCTACTTGACTTGAGGTGTTGGTTGAATTGGTGGCTGCTGTGCAGTAGATGCAGCAGTTGTCAACCCGAAAATCAAACCTTCATCACTGTCAAATAACTCGACTGTCGGTGAGCTTGGCTCACCTATGACTGTCACCCGGATAGTATTGGCATCAAAGTTATTGACTGTTATTTCAGTAATTCCCGTAAGTGGTTTTTCGGAACGGAATGTAAATGCCTCGCCTGATGGTAAGCGCAGCTGGGCATTAGGAATATCAGCAATAAAACTATTACCAGCACTGCGATTCGTAATTTGTAACTGCTGACCTTTGGTAGTTTGTAGAATCACTTCCACACCTTTGGCGGTAGGATTTGCCTTCACTGCCGTCACTTCCACGACTTCACTTGAAGGTGTTGACGATTGAGAAAACAACTCGCTAACATTGGTGGCTGGGCGTTCAATCTCGCTCAATCGCTTAATTCTTGTAATTACTGTTTGTTCATTCTGTTTCACTTCTGCCCGTACAGATTCTGCCATCAACAAAGGCAGAAAACTTATTACTAACCATAGCGAAGTATTAGACAACGATCGCTGAATTTTCAAAATTATTCCTCACACTCCACCGAACCAACTCTGATTAAATTAGGACTTACGCACTGAAAATCACCCCTAACCGTTCTTGACAAGGGAGGAACTTCTAAAGCCTCTTTGTCAAGGGGGTTGGGGGATCTGAATCCGTAAGTCCTATAAATGACAACAGTTATTAATAAGACTGGAGTGTATCTTATAGAGACAATAGGTGTCATGTCTAGCCACAAAAAACCGCCACATCATCGCCTAACCGACTTTTTGCCCAACATACACTCGCTGGGTGTGATCCCAAATTGGCGTTTAAATGCAGCAGCAAAGTGAACAGGATTTGTGTAGCCCAGTAAATTAGCGACTTCTTTTATAGTGCGATCATCGCTTTGCTGTAACCATTGCTGTGCTAGCTCCATACGTTTTTTGGTCAGGTAGCCCAAGACCGTTGTGTTAAATAATTCTCTAAAACCACGCAGGAGAGTGCGATCGCTCACCCCCACCATTTGCGCCAATTCTAGTATCGATGGCGGATTCTCTAGACGAGAGAGCAAAATTTCCTTAGCCTGATGAATGCAAGCGATCGTTGTATTCTTTAATCTTGGTGATGGTTGCACTCCAGCTTGTTCAGCTAAGAAGGGGGCAAGTTGCAACGCCATTAACTCTAGCACCTTCGCCTGTAAATACAAACGCTTCGCCATCCCGTGGTAAGGACAGTTGACTATTTGCTGTGCCACTCTCTGTATTGCTGTTGTGGTTTTTGGATAGAGCAATGTCTGCCACTCGTTACCTTTTGCCAAAAAACGTAGTTGCGGTGAAATTTCTCCGTCTCCTGTCGGGAAAAAGGTTGCCAACAACTCAGGAGGCATACTAAAGCCAATATCCACATGCGTTTGAGAATCCAAAAAAGTCATCTTTCGTTGAATGCCGCCACCTGAAATGAGTGTGTATCCTTCTCCTAATTGCCCTCCAAATTCATCTGTTATTTTTCCTGAAAGACAGACAGCAAATTCCAAAGGGTGAACGCATTCACAGCTTGGTTCCAGTATCTCATCGTAGTATTCGTAGTTACCAATCCCCAGCCACACTTGGGGATGCACTTCTATGCTTCGCGTATATCCTTTACCCAGTTGCCTGGGTATTTGACAATAGGATTCATAAGGCTCTGATAAGTTTTGCTGGCTGTTTTGTTTAGCTTCTGCCCAAAGTTCTCTTTCCTGTTGCGGCGTTAGGGTAATAGTCATAGTTAGCGACTAGTAAATGGTCGGAATTAATGCTAATTATTTTCAATAATTTTACTGCTATTTATCCCGAACTCAGGTTACGATACAATCAATTCAACCACCTCTACCGCCTGCTTTCGTGGTCAACACGTCTGGACAACATCCGACTCCAAACAATTCTCCGTCCTACATTCCGCCTCTTGAGAGTGGCGATCTCCTCACTCGTCCAGAGTTTGAGCGTCGCTACAATGCCATGCCGAATGTCAAGAAAGCCGAATTGATTGAAGGAGTCGTTTACGTGACATCACCTTTGCGCTTTGAAGCCCACGCCGAAACACATGGTAATTTGATGATTTGGCTGGGAAATTATAAAGTAGCTACGCCCGGTGTCAGACTGGGCGATAATCCAACTGTGCGGCTGGATTTAGATAACGAACCCCAGCCTGATGCCATTTTATTAATCGATGCAGCCTATGGCAGATTGTTTTATTTAGGTGCTGATGGTTACGTGGAAGATGCGCCAGAATTAGTAGCAGAAGTTGCCGCCAGCAGTGCTAGCAAAGATTTGCATGAGAAAAAACGCGCCTATCGCCGTAATGGCATTCAGGAATATATTGTTTGGCAGGTTTTTGAAAGTACTGTTAGTTGGTTCAGCTTACAGGATGGTGAATATGTGGCATTGATACCAAATACGTCAGGAATAATTGAAAGTCAAGTGTTTCCAGGATTGTGGCTTGATGTCTCAGCATTAGTTGTGGTAAATATGCAACAGGTGTTGGCAGTATTGCACAAAGGACTAACTTCAGTTGAACATCAAGCGTTTACTCAGCAGTTGAACAATAGCTGATTTACAATACCTTTGCCAAATCAAAAAATGCCTTGATTCGTAGGTTGGGTTGTGTTATTTCGGAGAACCCATTTGTTATTTCGGGGAACCCATTTGTTATTTCGGGGAACCCATTTGTTATTTCGGGGAACCCATTTGTTATTTCGGCGAGCGCTAGTTCAATTCTCATCAAATCAAAGGCGGGCATCATTTCAAGCTATGCGATCGCCTTAGAGGTTGTTTGAAAAGTGGTATGTTGTGATTTTAATCGAATTATTACCCCCCTTAATCCCCCCTTATAAAGGGGGGAAATAAGAAAATCCGGTTCCCTCCCCTTTATAAGGGGAGGGTTAGGGTGGGGTAAAAAATATCTGATACATCAATCATGACTTTTCAAACATCCTCTAAAAGTTATTGATGAATAGCGATCGCTTATTTGTTCTTTAATAGCTGTAAAACTTGAATTTGCGATCGCCCCTGGAGTTAGCAAAGTCTATTTAGCAGAGGGAAGCTTTAGTTCTATGCCTAATTTGCTCCCTATTTCCAGAACATTCTTTGTAAAATCTGTCATACTTGCGATCGGGGCAGCGACTACAGTAGCAGCAGTTAGTAAAGCTAGTAGACGGATTTGGAATTTGCGTAAATTGCGTTCTTTTTCTGGCTTTTGAACTTCTACTTCTACATCATCAATATCAATGATGATACCTTCGCGGTCATCTGGTGGGAATTGGGCGGCAGTTTGGCGCAGGTTGCCGATCAGTTGCAGAATTTCGCTGATGTTTGCGCCGCTTGTTTGGTTGAAGTTAGAGGCTTGCTGTCTGGCGTTGTCTTTGACTTCCTTGGCAAAGTTACCGATGTTTGCGCCTTGAAAGTTGTTTGTGTTTTCTGTCATAGGTTTATATTCTCCTTGCTGGTTATTATTGTAAATCTGGTTGACAATTGTAAAGCGATCGCTTTCTGGTATTTTTTGACGCGATTCTAGTGATTCATAGCCATCTAAAAGTTGACGGATATTAATGTTTATGTTGAGTTTACCAATTGGATATTCAACAACGCGCATTCTCTCAAGTCCGAGAAGTTCTTGGTAGTCAAGGGGCGGATCATTGGGGTGATTGGGGACGGGAACCCATTCGGTGATTTCGAGATTGGGAAGACTTTTGTGGATTTTTTGGAACACATCGCGGAGAATGCCGAGACATAAGCGGCGGGTTTCTTTACGTCTGCTAATGGTGATGAAGATTTTTTTGTCTTCGGGATCGGCTTTGATCCGAGCGATGTTGTAGATTTCGTTGTTTTCTTGATAGGCAAGCATTACGCCACTGCGCCAATAGATTTGGTTATGAATTTTTTCGTGGGTGATGACAATGAAGCGGGAGATGATGCTTTCGGGGAGAACTTTGTAATGGTATTGAAATTCCAGGGTTCGGTCGTCGAGTTCTGTTTCGTCTGGTTGGTCTTTAGGCAAAAGTCCCGCAATCAGGAATTGTGGTGGCTCACATTCTAGTTCAAAGCCAAGCTCGAATTCCTTCATTAGTTCGATCAGATATTTGTGACGCTTGGTGGGGTAGCGCTCTGGATTGAGGATGCGGGTGAGATCGTCGGGGGTGAAAATGCCTTTGGTTTTAGTTTTGAGGTTTTCATCGCTCAGGAGCGCGTAAATACCTTCTGTCACCCAGTTGGGTTTGAGGACGTTGGTATCTTTGAGGATGGGATGATCGCGGAAGTTGAGAACTAAGCCAAGTCGATGCAGCAAGTCGATTAGTTGCTCTTGGTTTTGTTCTTCGGGAATCTCTTTTTGGTGGCAGATGCCGATGTAGCGATTGTAGCTGATGAAGTCTTCAGTCATGGATTCGAGTTGTTGTTTAACCTCAAACCATGTCAAGGGTAGAAGGCCGTAGACTTCTTTGAGGTTGCCAACTTCCTGCAAAATAGCGGTGCGAAGTTCATCAATGCCGATATTGTTTTGGCAGGAGGTTTCGATAATCGCTTGGATGTTAGGATATTTTTCGCGTAACGCCTTGAGATTGATGTCGAGGGGTTGTTCGTCTTTTTTGTTGCCAACGATAATCACGGGGGACTTTCCCCCGAAGCTTTCGATTAGTTTCAGCCAATATTCGATGCGGTTTTCTTCTTCGCTGGTGCGACAATTACAAACGAGGAGATAGAGGCTGCGCTTAGTCAGAAAAAACTGATGGGTGGCATGATAAATTTCCTGTCCGCCAAAGTCCCAAACATTCAGGCGGATGTCTTTGCTATTGACCTGCACGTTCCAAGTTTCTACATTGAGTCCGTCGGTTTGGGGTTGATTTTTATCATATTTATTGTGGATTAGTCGCTCAATGAGGGATGTTTTACCGACGCTGCCTTGTCCGATGAGTAAGAGTTTGGCTTCGTTGAGTGGACGCACTTCACCGCTACGGAGTAATCGCAAGTAATTGAAAATGTCTTTAACTGAACCAACATTATCAGAAGATCCTAAAATCTCTGGTGAAATAGGAAGCGGATTTCCCCGTAAATCTAGTGTTTCCAATTCCAGCAAACTTTCGATCGCCTCTGGAATCTGGGTTATTTGGTTTCCATCGAGGATAAGCTCCCTCAGATTGGTTAAATTAGCGATCGCCTCTGGAATCTGGGTTATTTGGTTGCTACTGAGGTGAAGCTCCCTCAGATTGGTTAAATTAGCGATCGCCTCTGGAATCTGGGTTATTTGGTTGCTACTGAGG
>NZ_JBALCS010000012.1:0-210122 GCF_036919555.1 Nostoc sp. | reverse complement strand
AAACTTACCAATCAATGGAGCGTTACCCAGAAGCCCTAGAAGATTTTGACCGCGCCATTGAACTTAACCCCAAACTTGACTGGGCGATCGCACTTCGCGGTGAAACTTACCAATCAATGGAGCGTTACCCAGAAGCCCTAGAAGATTTTGACCGCGCCATTGAACTTAACCCCAAACTTGACTGGGCGATCGCACTTCGCGGTGAAACTTACCAATCAATGGAGCGTTACCCAGAAGCCCTAGAAGATTTTGACCGCGCCATTGAACTTAACCCCAAACTTGACTGGGCGATCGCAAATCGCGGTGTAACTTGCCTGATGCTTAAACGGTACAACGAAGCTCTTGCAGATTTCAGCCATGCTATCAACTTAATATCTAATAATGATTGGTATTTATACGATCGCGCTTTAACTTACTTAGCTCTTAACCAACCAGATAAAGCACGATCTGACTTAGCACTTGCCATCAAGCTTGCTAAACAGCATTACGAAAAAGATGCTAAAGATTCGCGTAATGCTTTTAATTTAGCCCTTTACTATTTGGCTGCTCAATATACTCAACCAGCAGAGCAGTTATATCGCTATGTTTTATCTCAAGGTGCTTCCTTAGAGCTTATCCATGCAGCTATCCAAGACCTGAATGAGTTTTTAGCTGTGTTCCCTAACCATCTGCAAGCTATATCTATGCGAGAGTTGTTGCAGTCTTCTCTAACTTAGGTCATGTAATTTACAGTAGAAATTATAAAGCGATCGCTTTTACAACTGTGCCCTTCTCATGAGACGGTGTAGGCGGTAAGCGTAGCCATGCCGTCAGGCTTATCGCTTTTACAACTGTGTCCTTTTCATAATAGCGATCGACTCCATAATTTTGGGAATACTGAAATTTTGACCTCTCTCCAAACCTCTCCCCTATAACGGGAGAGGCTTTGAATCTTACTCCCCAACGCTAGTAGGGAATGGGCTGGGGGTTAGGTCTATATTAGTGGGACTTAGACAAAAAACACCCAAAAAAGAGACTCAAATCTATATACAAAAAGACTTTGACATCATTTTGCTTAGTTTCTTGATATATCTGGGTTTTCGCTATATTTGAGCATTTGGTGTATTTCCCTTACCCTGCATGGATTTGAGGCTTCTTTATCCCTCAAAAATGTTTAAGTCCCGTTAGGACTTACGCACTCAAAACCTGAAACCTCGATCCCCCCTAACCCCCCTTAAAAAAGGGGGGATCTAAAAAGCCCCCTTTTTAAGGGGGTTGGGGGATCTCTTATGCGTAAGTCCTATATATTAAACTCCACCGAGAAGCGCTAAGTCGCCAAAGCATTTTTGAGCCTCAGAAGGTCAACATCGAGCCTCAGAAGGTCAACATCGAGCCTCAGAAGGTCAACATTGAGCCTCAGAAGGTCAACATCGAACCTCAGAAGATCAACATTGAGCCTCAGAAGGTCAACATCGAACCTCAGAAGATCAACATCGAGCCTCAGAAGGTCAACGTCGAGCTTAAATCAAGGTTACACGTAAAAATTACCCCTGCTCATTTGATGATGATCTGACTATTTTCGCGTTACTTACTCTTGACTTCAATAGATGCCATCATACCCTTGTCTTCGTGTTCCAAGATATGGCAGTGGTAAACAAAAGTACCTGCAATACTTGCACCATTCTGAACGCCTCGGAAATCCATTCGCAGTTTCACACTGGGAAACGGGGTGTTTGGCTTACCGTTCCAGATAGGTACATTGATTGTGTCGCGCATCATCCCGATCTCACTTGCATCGGAACTGTTCAAGACGAGGAAGTGGACTTGGTGGATATGGAAAGTATGGATTACCAAACTTCGGTTTTCCACGATCCAATCCTCAGTCGTTCCCTCCTGAACCGTGATATCGGGAGTCTTGAAGTTTGGATCGTAAACTTTAGGCTTATTTGGCTCTACTGTGATGTAATACTGCTCTGGTTGTACACCAGCAGCTGTTTGAGAGAAGTAGAGCTTGCGCTGCTTTACAGACTGGTTCTGATTTACTCCAGAAAAGCGATCGCCCGATACCTTGCTTAAGTCAACGCTTAACTCAGGATTTGAGGCTGAAGCAGATGATGCCGCTTGCATTTGAATTCTAGCTATCGTTCGTTGTGGGTTATTATAATTTTGCGCCCCTGTGTTATATTTCAGCGTCAAAAACTTGGCATCCTTCACCGACGCTTGCGGACCATTGATCATGAACTCTGCCCTTCCGCCTGGGGGTAGCAGAATGTGGTAGACAGATTTAGTCTGGTTCTGCAACTGACTATCAGCATTGATCGGAACACCATCCATCCCTACTAATTGAAGCGGTTGAGCAATGCTATTGTATTGGAGTTGCAAGTCAAAGAAGGTATCCGCCGCCGTATTAGCGACACGCCAAAACTGTTTTTGATTGGGTTCCATTTGAATGATGGCTGGCGGATCATAAATACCCCCACCTTTATACCTAATTGGAACTGAGTTGATGGAAATATCCCTGACTGGTTGCTGAAAATCAAAATATTTTAATAGCTGCGTATCACGTAACACAAACACCCGTTCTGGAAGTTGAGCAGCTTGCTTGTTATACTTCCCGATGCCTTCAAAAATAATCGCACCTGTTAATCCACTCAGCACTTGGGCTTGACTCTGCATATGGACGTGTGGGTGATACCAATATAGTCCCGGTGGCTCTCCCTGTGGAATACTGACATTGTATTGGAAAGTCTGTTTCGGCTCAACCACCGTCCGCACAACTTCGTCCTGATGGCATTTTGAAGATATACTCAAGCCATGAAAATGCAGGTTGGTTGAATTTGGGGGTGCCATTCCTCCAGGATATTGGCGCTGACAGTTTTGGTCTTGTGTTCCTTTTGCTTGACCTGGTAATTGGTTAGTCAATCTCAGTACTAAGTTTGCCTTACCTGGACTCAGCCTAAGCGTTGGTGCTTGCAAGTTACCATTGGCAACATAGCAGTTTTGCTTAGGGGAAATGTTGACAACCGTAAAATTTGCCGGATTGGTGGCATTAGGATTGCGGATTTCTGGTGGGTTTTTGACAATGCTTCCCGCAGGCGGTTGAGCGCAAACAGAAGATGTGGATGGGGTTTGCGCCCTTACTTGCAACGCATATATCACAACAACAAGAGCAAAAAAAATACTGGCAGCAATCCTCAAAAGTTGGCGCAGTTGTCTTTGCTTCAATACCCCTGGAAGTGCTGCAAGCTTTAATGCTATTCGTCTAATAATTCTGGTCATGAATGGTTTGGTTTTTCCCTCAAAGAAGTTAAGTAGCACTTGCCATGTATATTTTCCAGGTATGGAATAAATAGCTAAATAAGTGGGCGAGAAAATTCGCAAGTATATAACGAAATCTAAATTCGGCAGATACCTTACAAATTAGTTATTTCACCGTTCTTACAAAACTAAATACATATTTGTTTTATCGTGCCTACGTACTTATTTAGATTTAAATAAGCTAAAAAAGATTTCCTATTGGTGTAGATTACAGACAAATTTAATCTATTAAAATATGGTTTATAGATGCAAGCTATTTACTATAACTTTATGGAAACTTCAAATGTGAGTGGAAAATATAGACATAAAACAACATCTGTGACACTCATTAATTACCGCTTCGTCTGGATAGCAAAAAGACGCAAAAAGGTATTAACAGGAAACTTTGGATCACAAGCTACATTGCGATTGCTCAACTCAACTGCATTAAAATATAAAGCGATCGCCTTTACAACTGTGCGCTTCTCATGAGAGGCTGTAGGCGAGCGCTCAATGTAATTCTGTATAAATATAGCGCTTAGAGCTTGCGTCAAATACAAGCGATGCCTGCGGCGGGCTACGCCTACGTAATAGTGTGTCGCTACCGTGTATAGGACGCTCTAAAGGGGAAAATTCAAAGTCTCTCTCCTTTTAGGAGAGAGAAATAGAAGTGAGGTTTTCCAGATACCGTGAAAAGTCAGGTCTAAATCCACTCAAATCCCTGTGGAACTAAAAATTCTTTAGCTGGTTCCAAAATATCTTTGCTTAAAATCAGGGTGACTTTTGGGGAACTAAGATACAAACGAAAACGCTTAATAATAAATAGTTGGTTAGCAGGTTCAATTTTTTTAATAGCACTCCAGGGAATCAACAAAGGCGAAAGTCCTAAGCTAAACAAGGGGAAAATACTCAGATAAATCCCTTGAGGAGTTATACCAACATTTAAAGTTCCTTTGTAGTACACCAAACCCACAGAACCGCTTTGCATTCGGGAGAAGTTTAGTGGCGGCGCTTCTTGGGTGCGGTAGAGTTTAGCGAGGCGATTCCAGTCATGATGGAATAGAAAAATCATGACTATTGTGAAAAGTGGAAAAAAAACGATGTATATCCACTGAGGGGTATGTGGCATTTGTTTTTAAGTCATTAGACCTCTTGCAAAAGTCGCTAACACCCCACCCCCAACCCTCCCCGCTCTTCAAGAGGGGAGACAAAGCGTAGCTTTGGCGGGGTGGGGTTCTTATTTTTGATTTATGCAAGAGGTCTATTGATGATTGACGCTTCCACTGTAAGCGATGTCTAACGACAAGCCTCTCTGCGTCTACGTACTCACCAATCAACCACGTTCCCTTGAATCTTGACAAATTATGGGAGCATCCCGGTTAAAAATTGCTCAATAGAAACCCTATTAACTCAAAAAACTGGCTTGAATTCAAGCCAGTTTTTTGAAGCTATTGCAACTTCTAGCAATAGCTTAATGCCGAATATTAACGGAACACACTTGAGAAGATATTATTGAACTTTCTCATTAAAATGTCAAGATTTAACTACTTATTTCCGCAAAATTTACCATTAAATATCGCTACTTCCCTTAAATTTTCAGGCTGTGCTGATAAACTCTTGTCACCAAAATGCTGATTCATCAGCGCGGGGACTTGTGAAGCTTGAATTCGGCTATGGCGGGTTTTATCTGGCATTACTAAGTTAGGCCCAGCTTTACAGTTCTTCATACAACCAGTGCCCTTGATTGTAACTTGGTCTTCTAAACCGCGATCGCTTAAAGCCGCCTCCAACGCCTGACAAACTGCTTTACCACCGCGTTTCATGCAATCAGACTTTTGACACACCAAAATCGTGGCTTTAGTTTTAACTGGTTTTACCTTGACATTATCAATAGATGGGGGTTCTTGTACTGGAGTCGTCGTGTGAACTCTCTCCATCTCAGAACGCGCCGCCATTACACGTTCAGCTTTCAGTATAACTTTGTCTTTTTTTATATCGTATTCTTTATAACCAACAACTTGTAACCAAGTACCTGGTGGTAGGCGCAAATCAAAAGCAGCCCGTAAATGTTTAGCTAGTTTAATGTAAAACTCACCCTCATGAGTCGCCAACAGTAAGCCTTTAAGCTTATAGCCATCTTTAATAACAAACTCTATAAACCTGCCTTCAAGGCAAAATTCTGATACTTCTGTAGTGTAAGATGCACTCATTTTATTGACCTCTTTTTAACTAATACAAGCTATTAAGCGAGAGATTCTCAGCAGCAGCCACAGATTAAAACTGTTGCTAGCGACTATGCCAGCAGCGTTCAAGAGTCCAAATCTGGTCTTGACGGGAGGCTGTAAATCGCTGATTCACACTCCAAAGTTGAATAGCTGTCAGAGGAGAGCCAATTTCAACTTTCAATGGCTGGTTAGCGGCACAACTACAGGGAATGTCTAACTCCTTTAGGCGTTGATAGACTTGCCATCTGTCTGCCCAATTTACCTCTACAAGGTGCTTTATTTCTATTTCTGAACTAGATGATTTCAAGAGAATTGCCCTCAAAGTGCAACAAACTTGCAGTAAGTGCAACGATTTAACTTCCTGCTTTTTGAAAGTTTTAAGAGTTTAGCCTCTTAATACCAGCATACATTAAGTGCAAATAATTATCATTAATTTTGGAAAAAATAAAATTATTGTCGCGATCGCATACTGAGAGCGGGATGACCCAGACAAGGGGGACAAGGGAGAAAATAGGGTAGAATTTTCTTCTACTCCCCACTGACATTGGAACTATCGCACACTTAACTTCTTATGTCAAGAATAATAATAAATATATGCAACTTACTTAGCGTATGATCATCCAGCAAACAATAAATTTGAGAATTTTAGTCAGCAAAAATACAAAATATTATGATGGCGAATCGGCTTGCTCTTAATTATTAAAATGTTAATATGTAAAGAATAAGCAGTTAAAATCTATAACTGCTAAAGAATGAGGAGAACAATGTCTGAAACACAAACTTTGTTACGGAATTTTGGTCATGTATATGACAATCCCGTGTTGCTGGATCACAGCGTAACTGCTCCAGTTACAGAAGGATTTAACGTTGTATTAGCTAGTTTCCAGGCACTATACTTACAGTACCAAAAGCATCATTTTGTAGTTGAAGGCTCAGAATTTTACTCTCTGCATGAGTTTTTCAACGAAAGCTATAACCAAGTACAAGACCACGTTCATGAAATTGGAGAACGTTTGGATGGACTAGGTGGTGTGCCAGTAGCAACCTTCAGCAAATTAGCAGAACTAACCTGTTTTGAGCAAGAATCTGAAGGCGTATATTCCTCTCGCCAAATGGTAGAAAATGACCTAGCCGCAGAACAAGCTATTATTGGCGTAATTCGCCGCCAAGCTGCTCAAGCAGAGAGTTTGGGGGATCGGGGTACACGCTATCTCTACGAAAAGATTTTGTTGAAAGCTGAGGAACGTGCTTATCATTTGTCTCACTTCCTCGCCAAAGACAGCTTAACATTAGGGTTTGTCCAAGCTGCTCAAAGCTAAAACTCTGATAATCTAGATTTGTCTACCTAGACTGAAAGAGAAAGTTGCAGCACTAACTCTTAAAATATTATAAAAAACGGCAGAGAATGGCATCCCTATTTCTCTGCCATTTTTAATCCAAGTAAACATATTTGTATAATTTTGTATAATATTTAATATTAAAAATCTTTAGCAATTAACTAGTTCATAAATATTTATAATTAAAAATTTATTTATGCTGAATAATCAGATAAATATATGCAAAAATAAATCACCATCTGTTACCATATGTCATCAATTTAAATAATAAAGATTCGCAAAAGCTTTAGAAATTTGAGTATCACAATTAAATAAAATTAGAAATACAAAATAATCGTTGGGTATTGGGCATGGGACATTGGTTATTCTCTTTGTCTCCCTCGTCTCCCTCATCTCCCCCATTACCCCTTATCCCCAGAGGGGTCCCCACCTTCCCCACTACCTTTCTGTCATCAAACTTAGAAAACTTAATAATAAAAAGCACGACAGGGGGTAAAGACCCTTAAAATAATCAGGATTTGTATTATCGTACTCCAACGCAACTACTATGCCCCGCCGTGACGACCTTCGGAAGATTCTCCTGTTAGGCTCTGGTCCAATTGTGATCGGACAAGCCTGTGAGTTTGACTACTCTGGCACTCAAGCCTGCAAAGCGCTGCGAGAAGAAGGCTATGAGGTGGTTTTGGTCAACTCCAACCCTGCAACGATTATGACCGACCCGGAAACAGCCGATCGCACTTACATTGAGCCGTTGACACCGGAATTGGTCGAAAAAGTCATCGAGAAAGAACGCCCTGATGCTCTCCTACCGACGATGGGAGGACAAACCGCCCTCAACCTCGCCGTTGCTTTAGCCAAAAATGGGGTGTTGGAAAAGTACGGTGTTGAGTTAATCGGCGCTAAACTACCAGCGATCGAAAAAGCCGAAGATCGAAAACTTTTTGGTCAGGCAATGGCAAGAATTGGAATAGCTGTGTGTCCTAGCGACACAGCCGAATCTTTGGAAGAAGCCAAAGCTGTTGCCCGTCAAATTGGTACTTATCCCCTAATTATTCGTCCAGCTTTCACAATGGGTGGAAGTGGCGGCGGTATTGCCTACAACAAAGAAGAATTTGAAGAAATGGCACAGGTAGGTATAGATGCCAGCCCCGTTTCGCAAATTCTCATTGACCAGTCTTTACTCGGCTGGAAAGAATACGAACTTGAAGTGATGCGTGATTTGGCAGATAACGTGGTGATTATCTGCTCCATCGAAAACCTTGACCCTATGGGCATCCACACCGGGGACTCCATTACCGTCGCTCCCGCGCAAACCCTCACTGATAAAGAATATCAAAGGCTGCGGGATATGGCAATCAAAATCATCCGCGAGATCGGTGTAGAAACTGGCGGTTCTAATATTCAATTTGCCGTCAATCCGGTTAATGGGGATGTAGTTGTAATTGAGATGAATCCCCGTGTTTCCCGCAGTTCAGCTTTATCTTCCAAAGCCACGGGTTTCCCGATCGCTAAAATTGCTGCAAAATTGGCTGTAGGCTACACCCTGGATGAAATTCAAAATGACATCACCAAGAAAACTCCCGCGTCCTTTGAGCCGACAATTGACTATGTGGTGACAAAAATCCCCCGCTTTGCCTTTGAAAAGTTCCCCGGTTCCGAACCAGTGCTGACAACCCAAATGAAATCAGTCGGGGAAGCAATGGCAATTGGGCGGACGTTCAACGAATCCTTCCAAAAGGCGCTGCGATCGCTCGAAACAGGACGCGCTGGTTGGGGTTGCGACAAAGCTGAGAAATTACCCAGTGGTGAACAAATTCGCGCCCAACTGCGGACACCTAACCCTGATCGCATTTTCGCCGTGCGTCATGCCTTGCAGCAAGGGATGACTATTGAGGAAATCTACGAACTCACCGGTATTGACCGATGGTTTTTGGATAAATTGCAACAACTTCTAGATGTCGAGAAATTCCTGAAGCGGACACCTTTGCAGCAATTGACAAAAGAGCAATTTTATGAAGTGAAGCGGGACGGATATAGCGATCGCCAGATTGCCTATGCCACTAAAACCACCGAAGATGAAGTTCGCACCTACCGCAAGTCACTAGGAATCATCCCAGTTTATAAAACCGTAGATACCTGCGCTGCTGAGTTTGAAGCGTTTACCCCCTATTACTATTCTACCTACGAAGAAGAAACAGAGGTTTTACCAACAACCAAGCCAAAAGTGTTGATTTTGGGTGGTGGCCCCAACCGCATTGGCCAGGGAATTGAGTTTGATTATTGTTGTTGTCACGCCGCCTATGCCTTGAAGGAAGCGGGGTATGAGACAATTATGGTCAATTCCAACCCGGAGACAGTTTCGACAGATTACGATACCAGCGATCGCCTTTACTTTGAGCCATTAACAAAAGAAGATGTCCTTAACATCATCGAAACTGAAAATCCAGTCGGGGTGATCATCCAGTTTGGCGGACAAACACCGCTAAAGTTGGCTATTCCTTTACAAGAATTTCTCAACAATGACACATCAGGACTCCTGACTAAAATTTGGGGTACATCACCAGATTCCATCGACATGGCAGAAAACCGGGAGCGGTTTGAAAAGATTCTCCAACAGTTGAATATTGCTCAACCGCCGAATGGTATTGCGCGGACTTACGAAGATGCGCTGATTGTCGCCAAACGCATTGGCTATCCGGTGGTGGTGCGTCCCAGCTATGTGTTGGGGGGACGGGCGATGGAAATCGTTTATTCCGATGCTGAGTTGGAACGCTACATGACTTTTGCGGTGCTAGTGGAACCAGAACATCCGATTTTGATTGATAAGTTTTTGGAAAACGCCATTGAAGTCGATGTCGATGCGATCGCCGATCATACAGGAAGGGTAGTGATTGGTGGCATCATGGAACACATTGAACAAGCGGGGATTCACTCAGGAGATTCTGCTTGTTCTTTACCTTCTATTTCCCTATCCCCAGCAGTTCTCAATCAAATTCGCACTTGGACGGTGCAGCTAGCACAAGCGCTGTCAGTCGTGGGATTGATGAATATTCAATTTGCCGTTGTGGGTGCAAGCAGCTATGCTCCCCAAGTTTACATTCTGGAAGCCAACCCCCGCGCCTCCCGCACAGTCCCATTTGTTTCTAAAGCAACGGGGGTACAGTTAGCGAAACTAGCATCCTTAATTATGTCAGGTAAAACCTTAGAGGAGTTACATTTTACCGAGGAAGTCATCCCCACACATATTGCTGTAAAAGAAGCTGTATTACCCTTTAATAAGTTCCCAGGAACTGATACAATATTAGGCCCAGAAATGCGATCCACTGGTGAGGTGATGGGGATTGACAGCGACTTTGGCCGGGCCTTTGCCAAAGCAGAAATGGGTGCTGGGGAGCGTTTACCACTGACGGGAACTGTATTTGTATCAATGAGCGATCGCGATAAAGCTGCTGCAGGTGCTGTGGTAAAGGAATTTATCGATTTGGGCTTTAAAGTGATGGCTACACTTGGTACACGGCGAGTTCTTCTCGAACATGGGTTAGATATCGAGTTGGTGTTGAAACTCCATGAAGGTCGTCCCCACGTCCTCGATGCGATCAAAAACCAAAAAATCCAACTTATTATCAACACACCTTCAGGGGAAGAAGCCCAGACTGATGCTAGGTTAATCCGTCGCACAGCCTTAGCTTACAAAATTCCCATCATTACTACGATCGCCGGCGCAAAAGCTACCGTCGCCGCCATTCGTTCCTTACAAAATACGACTTTGGATGTCAAAGCCATCCAAGATTACTGCGCGATCGTCATGGAGTAGGGAGTGGGGAGTGGGGAATCTCACTTCTTTACTCAGAATTGGGAACTCGGAACTGAATTATCCCCAATCCCCATTCGCAACAAAAATTAAACAATTGTTATAAGAGAATGACTATAGTTCTCATTGAGATACTTTAACAAATATGAGGGAAATTATTTGAACCAGATAATTTATTAAATTCACTTCTAGTCAGCCTTGAGAAAAAGGGCAACTAGAAGTGAACTGGAATAGTTAGGAAATTTAATGTAACCATCTAGCCAAAACATTCTCATAAATGTTACAATTATTAATAAGGTTCCAAGAGAAAAATGTTTAAGAAGCTACCTTTTATCTAACTGTAGATACTTGTGAAAACTAGGAAATAACTGTAATTTTTAGCAGTTAGTAGCCCAAATTTGATTATTATGAGCAGCCGACGAGTTGATCGGGCGCGTAAGTTGCACACCATAGCATGGGTTCCCAGTCTGACTGGGTAGCACCCTAACAAAGCATCTATCCGTTAATGACCCTACCGCCAAACCCATCATTACCAAAGAGTAGCGCCATGAAGACCGCTCAGACAGCCACAGACCTCGTGCGGACTTACCTGCGTGAGATTGGCCGTGTGCCACTCTTAACCCACGAGGAAGAGATTTTCTATGGTAAACAGGTGCAACGTTCCTGCGCTTTGCATCAATCAAGCGAATATCTTGCCACCCAGTTAGGTCGTCAACCGACTATAGAAGAGTGGGCCAAAGCGACAAAGCTAGAACCAGCAGAGTTGAACGAAGCGATCGCTGATGGTGAGATTGCCAAGCGCAAGATGGTAGAAGCCAATTTGCGCTTGGTAGTGTCCGTTGCCAAAAAGTATATAAAGCGCAACGTCGATTTACTGGACTTGATCCAAGAAGGTAGTATTGGTATGCAACGGGGCGTAGAAAAGTTTGACCCCACCAAAGGCTACAGGTTTTCTACCTATGCCTATTGGTGGATTCGCCAAGCCATCACTCGTGCTATAGCCGAAAAAGCTCGTACCATTCGGCTACCGATCCACATAACCGAAAAATTAAATAAGATTAAAAAGGCACAGCGCCAATTGTCTCAAAAGTTGGGACGCGCTCCCACAGCTGGTGAGCTAGCTCAAGAATTAGAATTAACCCCCAAACAAGTACGAGAGTATCTAGAAAAGGCGCGTTTGCCCCTTTCCTTGGATTTGCGGCTGGGTGATAATTACGACACCGAACTTGGAGAAATGCTGGAAGATCCAGGAGCATCTCCAGAAGAGTTTGTCATGCAATCTTCTCTATCTTATGACTTAGATCGCCTGATGGGGGATCTCACGCCACAACAGAGGGAAGTGATCACACTGCGCTTTGGCTTAACTGATGGGCAAGCGCTGACTCTGGCTAGAATTGGTGAAATACTGAACATCAGCCGGGAACGAGTCCGGCAAATTGAGCGGGAAGCCTTAACCAAACTTCGCAAGTCTAAAGCCAGCATGGATGAATATTTGGCAAGTTAAGGGAGAGTTAGGAGTTAGGAGTTAGGAGTGAAGAGTTAGGAGTTTTTAATTAACTTCTCACTCCTCACTTTATATATTTGGGGTGAGAAAATACGCTGACTTTGGTACGGTTACACCTACTTCCACTCTTACGCTAGGTTGTTACATTAGTTGACAGGAAGACCAAATAGCTAGCTAAGTCAAATCCAAAACAGGTATTTAATATTCAAATCATAAGCATGTCAGCCAGCAATGGTAGTTAAGGAGCTAAAAAATGAATAACCCATCCAATCGTGTCTCAGAATTTTTTAATAGTGAATCAGAAACTAGCGATTTACTATGGCAGTACGTTAAATCATTGAGTCCAGAGACAGTTACCCAGCTATCTAAACCTACATCTGCCGAAGTCTTTCAGGTGATGGAACGTAATATTACGGGACTTTTGGGAAATCTACCTTCAGAACACTTTGGTGTTACTGTAACCACAAATCGGGAAAATCTAGGTCGGCTTCTCGCCTCTGCGATGATTAGTGGTTATTTCTTGCGTAACGCTGAACAGAGAATGAGTTTTGAAGTCGCCATACAAGGAACTGAAACCAACAACAGCGATGTTGACTTAGAAATATAAAACTTGGGAAATTTAATATTGTTGGGCTGATAGCTAGTCGCGTCGCTTCTCTACGAATTCAAAATTAACAATCCCCATAAATAAATTTAGGGGCTATTTTTGGATTTGGCTATCTGTGAACTCCTGTAATTTGATCATTAGTTCAACTAGAGGCGTATTTCTAAATGATTAATACACATTTGTGGATAAGCTAACAGAGGTAGACTACCTTTGTAATAAATCTAAACTCGGCAGATTTAAAACCAGTCTGCCGAGTTTTGTTATTAGTCAAAAATCAGGAATTCTTTACCTACTCCCGATTTCCTTAATTAACAATGAATGAAACCAGTTCTTTCCCACCCCATAAAATCATTGGTGTTGCAGTAATTTGGAATGACCAAAAGCAAATTTTAATCGATCGCCGTCGGAAAGAAGGAGCGATGGGTGGTTTGTGGGAATTTCCTGGTGGTAAAATTGAGCCTGGTGAAACTATCCAAGAGTGTATTCAACGGGAAATTTCCGAAGAACTCGGAATAGTAATTGAAGTGGGAGAGCATCTGATTACTATTGACCACACTTATACAGACTTGCGCGTTACCCTCACAGTACATCACTGTCGTCATCTTACAGGTGTTCCCCAACCTTTAGAATCCGATGAAATTCGCTGGGTAACTTTGGAAGAACTGGAGCAGTTTACTTTTCCGAAAGCAAATACTCAAATTATTGCTGCCTTAAAAGGGAGTGGGGAGTGGGGGATAAGGGAGATGAGGAAGAATAACTAATGCCCAATGCCCAATGCCCAATACCGTAACAATCTATTAATTGCATCAGGTTGAGTCCCGGAATTTCCTACAATAGGCGCAGGGACTTTGATTTAAGGTGTCAGTAAATAAATGCCTAAAACCGTTACCGATGTAATGAGCCGCGATCCTATTGTCGTCCGGGCGGAAACTCCACTGAAGGAAGCTATCCAAATTCTCGCAGAACGCCACATCAGCGGACTACCTGTTGTGGATGATGTCGGTAAATTGGTGGGCATTATCTCAGAAACCGATTTGATGTGGCAAGAAACTGGTGTTACTCCACCTGCGTACATTATGTTTCTTGATAGCGTTATCTATTTAAAAAATCCTGCTACTTATGATCGTGACTTGCACAAGGCACTAGGGCAAACCGTTGGAGAGGTGATGAGTAAAAACCCGATCACTATTTCTACTGATAAAACTTTAAGGGAAGCAGCTACAATCATGCACGATCGCAGCGTTCACCGCTTGCCAGTACTTGACAGCACGGGTCAAGTAATTGGTATCCTCACTCGTGGTGATATTATTCGGGCAATGGCAGCAAGTCAAGATTAGTCAGTTGTCATTAGTCATTAGTTAAGAGTTTTTTGACCCTTGACTGTTGACTAATGACTGTTTTTATACCTTTGAAAATCCAGGATAACTAAATGAGTATTACTCCGGAGTCTGTTAAGCAATTGCTCAGTTCTGAGGATTTAGCCGATCGCTTACGTGCAGTCAATCAAATCCGCCAACTTGAACCTGCAATTGGCTTTGAATTAATTCAAAGTGCTATTGGCGATCGCAATTCTCGTGTCCGTTACTCGGCGGTGAGTCAAATGGATACACTGGGAACCCAGGATTTACAGTTATCCTTGGATATCTTGCGCGATCGCTTGCTTCATGACTCCGAAGTAGATGTACAAGCAGCAGCAGCAGACTGTTTGGGCGCTCTGAAGTTACATGAAGCTTTTGAAGATTTGCAACAACTTTATCATACAACCGGTGAATGGCTAATACAATTCAGTATCATTGCGACATTAGGGGAGTTAGGCGATCCACGAGCCTTTGAACTACTCAAAGAGGCACTTTCTTCAGAAAACGAATTAGTCCAAACTGCTGCGATTAGTTCTTTGGGTGACTTGGGAGATGTACAAGCAGTTCCCTTATTGGCTCCCTATGCTACCAATCCAGATTGGCAAATTCGTTATAGACTTGTACAAGCCTTGGCTCGTTTGGGTAATTCAGAAGCTAAATCTATATTAGAAACTCTGGCTAATGATGAAGTAGATGCGATCGCAACTGAAGCCAAAAATTCTTTGCAATCAGTTTAAGTCTATCTCAGGTTAAGAAAATTCACCCTTAAATAGATTTGTCTGACTGGAGAAAAAAATTCGACCTGGTTGGTAAATTATGCATTCCAGCCAGGTCGAATAGATAACTTAAAGTTACTTTTAGTTGCTAAAAGTAACTTTTTTATATTTAGGATAAGTCTATTGAGCAAAACTCTTACGACGGCGAGACATAACCATACCAGCAGCAACTAATCCTAAACCTAATACTGTAGCTGGCTCAGGAACGGTAGCAAAGTAAGAACTAGAATAAGTTGTGTTGACTGTTTTACCTGCGTTCAAACTGTTTTGAAAATCAGCGACTGTACCTTGTGCTTGTAAGGTAATAATTCCTGTCCCCTAGGATATTTCGCCGAGCGCAGTCTTAAAGAATCCGTTAGTTACAACGGATATATCAATAAGGTTTGAAAGGTTTGAGTTTGATAAGGCCTGGCTCGCATTGTATGTAGCAGAAGTTACGGTAAAAGTGGCATTTGTACTATTAACCTGATCCATCAGTGTAAGAAATGGGTTACTTGCTGAAAGTAACTCATTTGTGGAATTAAAACTGATACTGAGGCCTATTGAACCTTTACTAAAATTAGTGAAGTCACCAGTAGTAGTACTCGCAGGAATAAGAAATGTATTTGGAAGATCGAAGCTGAGAGAATTTCCTTGCAGAGTAGCAGACAAAGTAACAGTATTCTGAGGTAGCAAAGAAAAACCACCCGTTGTTAATGCAGCCGCTTGTGCAGAACCAGCAGAGGTAAACAACCCAGCAGTAGCTAAGGGAATTGCAAAACTAGCAGCCAGAGTAGCATTTAGTAATGTAGATTTAAAACCAATCATTGTCATTTGAGGCTGCTAGTAATAAGTTTAAATTAGAGCGATCGCTTTACTTTTAATCTCAGTAATTTATAGAAAATACTGTCACTGAAAGGGAAACTTGCGTGATGTATTTCTTATCTCCATAAAATCACATAGACTTAGAGTCTGCAAGATTTACTTAGTGGTCTTTATCACATTTTTAATGCATTACTATCCTTCATGAAATTTTAATTCCTTATATATCTGCGCTTTGTATATCTTTCATTTCATAGGGTTTAAATTGTTAGCAATAGCTCTGACTTTTAAGAAAGGCCACTTCCGTATAATCAGTATAAAAGTAATTTTTAATACTTAAAGTTGCTCAATCATATTTTAGATAAATGGAGTGGGCAGTGTATCTATAATTTCTTCAGTTACTAATATTTAGTGAAAAGGTTCCTCTCGTAGAAGAAATGGAGGACGGCTCATGTTGTCCACCTCATTAACTGAATAAAAAGACCTCTGGTTTTACTACGCAAAACCGTCCCTCTCCGACGGGCGAGAGGGACAGACTTGAACTTTAGTTCAAGACAGGGAGAGGTTCATCGAACTCCTAAGAAACAAAACATCTTTGGCTTCACTTTGTTTCTTTCGCCCTTCCCGCAGGTGCGCCTCCCTTGGAGACTTACGTTTGTTTACTTAAATGTTTGTAATAAATAGCTAACTGCTAGCTATTACCTCTGTTCTCAAATCTGTGAGATTTTTCAAATGTTAAGAGGCAAATACCTGTGGCCAAGTTGTAACAATAAAAACTACAACTGCGGCGATCGCTAACAAGCCTTGAATCAAATTTCCAACCAAAGATCCGACTACAATTCCTATACCCGCCTTAACCGCCAACCCGAATTCACGTCGGTAAATATACTCGCCAATAATTGCTCCCAAAAGCGGCCCTAGTAAAATTCCTAACAGTGGACCCCCAAAAGGTAACGTTGGCAATAATCCCAAAAATCCCACTACTAAACCGACAATTGCGCCAATTTGCCCCCACTTGCTAGCTCCAGCTTGTCTTGCTCCCACATAGCTAGCTAAAAAATCGACTCCGACACTGAGCATTAAAACTATAATTGTCACAATTAGGGGAATCTTGATAGCTGCAAAAGAACTACTAACGATTCCCCAGGCGATAATTGCAATTAAAATTAAGCTGCTACCAGGAATGGCTGGAACTACGGCACCGATAACACCCACAACCATTACGGCAAGTAATAGCCAATAAATAATTTGCATAGATAAAATTGTAAATTTCTAAATTTTCCAAGTAGGGTAGCACAGATGTCATTAGTGTTAACTTAACGTTAAAAGGGCGGTTATAAACAGCGTCTACACGAGATTTTACCCACCGAACTGGGTTAAAAACCTTAATTTTCTCTTAATTCGCGGAGGCGGACGAGAGTTTGTGTAGCCACCAATTCCATTCGCCAAGGCTCTGCGCCCCTACTGTATATTCTATCTGGGTAAGATGGTGACAAATGCCTAGAGCATCGGTTCAATAATCAAAAACCTAACCACCCTGCTTCCCTATAAGGTAAGGGGGAGTCAAACTACCCTCTCCGTTTCGGAGAGCAGGGTGGTTTCATACAAGCAGAGAAAAAATAAAACTGAGTTTCAAAGCCTCTCTCCGCTTCGGGGAGAGGAATGGAAGCGGGGTAAAAAGCCATGTTACAAAACGAGAATCAAGACTTATGTATTTTTCTTTCTTCGTATGAAACCACCCTGCCCTCTCCGTTTCGGGGAGAGGTTCTTCCAGGATTACTGAATTGGTGTACTAGTACACTATGGCGGAAATTTGCCTAACTTTAACAAGGGGATTTTGCCCCTTGTCTGAGTTGAGATGGTAGCTGAATTTACGCCGTGTCGCCTAATGCTTCTAAACTGCTATTTAAAAACTCAAAACTAATGACGAGAAAACTATTAACCGGACTGAGTTCCCAAGCCTACGAACACCCCTTCGATCGCAAAGCCTTGGCTTCTTTGCAAAATATGCCCGGTGTCTCCCTGCTACTCAAAAAAGTTAATGAATACGGCATCGACCGCCTACTCAGGCTACAAAGCCTTGGTAGTGAAATTAGAATTTCGCCCCGTAATTTTCCCCAATTACATCAGACATTTGTAGAAACCTGCCAAATTCTTGATGTTACTCCACTTCCTGAACTGTATCTGTTTCAAGGTACAGGTCACATTAAAACCTACATTGTTGGAGTGGAAAAACCCCTTGTTGGTATCAATCTAGATGCGATGGAGTGGCTTGATGCAGATGAGTTGCTTTACGTTTTCGGACACGAAGTTGCTCGCATCAAGAGTCAGCACATGGTTTATCACCAAATGGCAATTGTGATGCCAACTTTGAAAAATTTGTTGAGCAGTACCACAATGGGGGTTGGTGGCTTGCTAGCTGGTGGAATGGAACTGGGTTTATATAATTGGCGAATGATGGCTAGGTTCACTGCTGATCGGGCTGGTTTGCTGGCTTGTCAGGATATTGATGTAGCAACTACTACACTGATGAAACTCGCGGGTTTGCCAGATGAGTACTTAACTACTGCTGTAATCGAAGATTTCCTCGTCCAAGCCCGTGAGTTTGCATCCAATAGCTTTGATACTGTTGATAAGGTCACCAAAATATTAAGCTATACAGAACCCGGGCTTTCCTGGGTAGTTATGCGGGCTGGTGAGTTATTAAAATGGGTTGATTCAGGAGAATATGAGAATGTAATTCAACAGAAAAATTTAAAGACACCAGAAGAACCGGAAGAAAAAGAAGGAAAGACACCGGAAGAAAAGGAGGGGTGGAATTTTTTGACTTCTTGGTGATTAAATTTTAGATTTTAAATTACCGATTTTAAATTAAATTTTTCAATTCAAAATACGTTTGTGACGCTCAATGAATTGCTAATTACTGTGCTATCAGCAATTCAAAATCCTTTCATTGAGCATAGAGTCATCTGAAATCCAAGTTGCACTTCCAGCGTACCAAAGGTGCGACCAAAAATTGGTAGGAATGCTCTAACAGTGAGGTGGGAAAGCAGGGGAGGCAGGGCAAGAAGAATACGATAATGTCCTGGATAGAGAAATTGAGTAATTTATTTTTTGGAAGTCCTCTAACGTAAAACGGAACATGGGAACGAAGTAACCTTGGTAGCAGCATTAGCCTAACTGATCTTCACGGCTACAATCAATTTAAGAACCAAAAGTTTGTTTCATTTTTGAAAGAAGCTTCGAGATGGACTCACCGTGGATAATAGAACCATGCATTGTTGCAAGGTACTTAATGGGTAGCTTCTCTATTGCTTCAATCCCTCGAGTAAAGCTTTTGCCTTCAGACATAAACCCGACTTCTTGCTGAAACTTAATGATAGATTCTGTAAGATCCTTCTCGGTAACAGGTTCCTCGAACTGACCAGGATGAGCGGCAAGATCGGAACAAAAAAGCATCTTCTCTTGCGGCTGATAGAATACACAACCCTCCCATCCATGAGGAAAATGAGGAGTTTCAATAAGTATGATATCTCTTTTACCCAAGGAAAGAGCTTTGTTATTCTTAAGAACCGTTGTTGGTCGCAGTGCAAAGTCATCCATGTTCGATTGATTTAGAGGACTCACAATTGTTTTGGCTTCTGGAGCTGCTTCAAGCCACTGATTAAGCGCTCCGCACTCATCAGCCTCAAGGTGACAAAAGGCAATGTAATGAAGTTTTGAAGGGTCACAGACAGACGAAACAAGCTGATAAGTTTGCTCGAACCAATTTGAGCGACCCGTATGAATAAGCATCGGGCGCTCATCAAGGATAAGGAATTGACTGAAAACAAACTTTTTATTATTTGAGATAGAAAGCTTATATATATTAGGAACTATCTCATCTATGCGCGTGAAGTTAGCATTGAAATGCGTAAACATTATATTTAGGGTAAAAAATATCTGACGAAATCCAATTTTTGTTCACAATTGCGAGTTGTGTTTGTAACTCTATATTATTGGTAGTGGACAGCTTCATCCCGACTAAGTCATTGCTGAAAAATCAAGTTGCGGCCATTCTCTGGGTAAACAAGCGGGTAAACCCGCTCCCGGTTTTTTCTCATCTCCAATCGACACACGTAGTTCAATTTTAGATCCAACCTGCTTCTGTGCGCTCAGGCTTAATGGGTGTATTTGTTTGAGATTTTTAAGTGGAATCACAGGTAAATATCCCAAAATCTAAAATTGTCTGACTTCTAAAGTAGCGAATAACCTAACTATTAAGAGTCACAGCAAGTTTATCAGCAATTCCCGCAATCCAGTTTTCATCTTGTTTGGTGTAACTGCGAGGAGTATTCGCTGCCAAAATTAGCGCACCTTGGTTACTAATCGGTTGACAAATTACACCTTGAGTATTTTCTGGTAAATAATCAAATTCAACCCTACCTGGATATACTTTTAGTGCAACTAGATAAATCGGCTTTTGTTTTTCGAGTACCTGTTTTAAGATTACTCCTGGTACAACCTCAGATTTAGTACCCAGAATCCCACGACGCAACAAAACTTTACCTTGATAAAAAACCACAAGCGATCGCGTTACTGTATTAGTCAACAATAAATGAGATGCCCAAGCTAGCTCTGTTTTCACAACTTCAGGTAAATCTGCTGCTAGTACAAAACCTTCTTCTCCAATTAGTTCTACAGTATCAGGCGATCGCGGCTGAACTTGCTGCCAAATTAAACCCGTCAAAATTAACACCGCACTCAAAATCACGCCTACGACATCACCACGCGATTGAGACTGGGTTAATTCCGGTGTCAATAAACGATTAATCAACAAAAGCACAGCGCCTAGCCCACCGACGACAATGGGTAGACGCCGCAAAACTCGATTAGGATCAGGTTTAATCATTAGTCATTGAGCATTGGGCAATAATCAATAGTTCTTCTCCTCTGCTTCCCCTGCTCCCCCTGCTCCTCATCTCCCCCTGCTCCCTCATCTCCTCACTCCTCCCCTGCTTCAATAATCCGTTGGAAAAGATAACCAGTACCCCGCGCTGTGAGAATCAATTCTGGGTTGCTGGGATCATCTTCTAACTTTGCCCGCAAACGGGAGATATGCACATCCACTACACGGGTATCAACATGACGTTCTGGTGTGTAACCCCAAACTTCCTGCAAAATTTCCGAACGAGAAAAAGCTTCTCCAGAGCGACTGACTACCAACTCTAATAAGCTGAACTCCATACCCGTCAATCGAATTCGCTCATCGCCTTTGTAGACTTGTCGCTTATTCGTATCAATTTTAATATTAGCGACATGGATCACTCCAGAACTAGGAATGCCAGAACCACTGGTTTTGTCTACCCGCCTTAGCACCGAGCGAATTCTAGCTTCTAGCTCCTTGGGGGAAAATGGTTTAACTACGTAGTCATCTGCACCCAATTCTAGCCCAGTGATGCGATCGGCTACATCACCCAAGGCTGTTAGCATAATAATGGGGACATCTGATTCTTTTCGTAATTCTTGACATACACCATAGCCGTCTAGTTTTGGCATCATCACATCCAAAACTACCAGGTCAGGATCAGTTTTGCGAAAAGTTTCCAAAGCCTCTTCCCCGTCGCCAGCCGTCACTACATCGTAGCCAATCATGGAAAGGCGCGTTTCCAAAATCCGGCGAATGCTGGCTTCGTCGTCTACCACCAAGATTTTTTCTTTATGGCTTTCCAAGTTTCTCAAGGCTCCTTCACTAAAAATTTACATGATTAATTTTTAATACCATAATATTAAGATATCATTCCATGAATTGATTTGGAAAAAGCTCTAAATACTACTATGATTGGTTTTTAGTTTTTCCCAAGAATTAAGTAAATATTAAGATTATTTAATAAGATTTAAGAATGGCAAAGGCAAAAACCTTTTTCACTTGTAACGAATGTGGAGCAGAATCGCCCCAGTGGTTTGGTAAGTGTCCAGCTTGCGGTACTTACAACTCTTTGGAAGAACAAATTTCTATTCAATCCTCAGTAGATGTACCCAGTCGAGGGGGAGTGAGTAGTTGGCAATCAACTCAAAGCAATGGCAAATCTCACGCGAAACCAGCTAAAGCGCGAGCCTCTTTAACGTTTGATCAAATTACCGATCGCCAAATTGCCCGATGGGAGTCTGGTTATGAAGAATTGGATCGGGTGCTTGGAGGTGGGATTGTCCCCGGCTCTATGGTGCTGATTGGTGGCGATCCTGGTATCGGTAAATCTACTCTATTATTGCAAGTATCAAATCAATTAGCGCAGAAATACCGCATCCTTTACGTAACTGGTGAAGAATCGGGACAGCAGGTAAAATTACGAGCTTCTCGTTTGGGAGTATCAAAACCCCTAAGTGTGGTGAATGAGGAGAATGTAACAGTAGTAGTAGAGACTACACTTCCCATAGATCCTGACAGTATAGGTGCTGATTTATATGTACTGCCAGAAACAGATTTAGAAGAAATTTTACGGGAAATAGACTCTCTAAAGCCAAATGTGGCGGTGATTGATAGTATCCAAACGGTATTTTTCCCGGCGTTGACTTCTGCACCAGGTTCAGTAGCTCAGGTACGGGAATGTACAGCAGCATTGATGAAGGTGGCGAAGCATGAAGATGTCACCATGCTGATTGTGGGACACGTCACCAAAGAAGGAGCGATCGCTGGGCCAAAAGTTTTAGAACATTTAGTAGATACGGTGTTGTATTTTGAAGGCGATCGCTTTGCCTCCCATCGGTTATTACGGACAGTCAAAAACCGCTTCGGCGCAACTCACGAAATCGGCATCTTTGAAATGGTAGCGGAGGGACTAAGGGAAGTCTCTAACCCTTCAGAGCTATTTTTAGGCAACCGTGACGATCCCGCTCCTGGTACTGCCATTGTGGTTGCTTGCGAAGGCACTCGCCCGATAGTTGTAGAATTGCAAGCTTTGGTGAGTCCCACCAGCTATCCCTCCCCTCGGCGTGCTGGAACTGGCGTAGACTACAACCGCTTGGTGCAAATTCTCGCCGTCTTAGAAAAACGGGTGGGAATTCCCATGTCAAAATTGGATTCCTACGTTGCTTCTGCGGGTGGGTTGAATGTGGAAGAACCAGCAGTAGATTTAGGAATTGCGGTCGCGATCGTTGCCAGTTTCCGCGATCGCATAGTTGATCCCGGTACAGTATTAATCGGTGAAGTTGGGTTAGGCGGACAAGTGCGATCGGTTTCCCAAATGGAACTGCGATTGAAAGAAGCAGCTAAGTTGGGATTTAAAAGAGCGATCGTGCCAAAAGGGACAAAATTTCCCGACTTGAATATTGAGATATTACAAGTATCCAAAGTAATAGATGCGATTATCGCTGCCATCCCGCATCAGGAATTGACAACCGACGATTTAGAACCCGATGAAGATGAGTAAGCAATAGCCCCCTTTTTTAAGGCAGTTGGGGGGATCTAAAACAGTCAAACACCAAGGTCAAATCTGAGACTTTACAGCACCCCAAAGGACAACCCACCATGACAGCCCTCATTCAAGACTAGCAAATCACTTGGGAAAAATTACCCGATGATTACAAACTCCCAAATGATCCAGTGGACAACATCAACCAACCAGCCTTAGCGGCTGCACTAACAGAAAGACTACAATTAGCCGGAAAAATTTCAGCTAACGCCCTGACAACAAGCAATTACGGCATTTGTGCCACTCTAAACAACAAAATGGTCATTAAAGCCCCTGATTGGGTTTTTATTCCCAAAATTAACGTTAATAGGGAAGAAGTAACACGCAGTTACACCCCTCAACTACAGGGTGACATTCCCGTAATTGTGATGGAATTTATTTCCGATACACAGGAGACAGAATATTCTATCAAAGCGACATATCCCCCAGGAAAATGGTTTTTCTACGAGCGCATCTTAAAAGTACCAAACTATATTATCTTTGAGCCAGACAGCGGTAGTTTCGAGATGTATCGCTTAGAAAACACAGAACAGTACATTTTGCAAGAGCCTGATGAAAATCAACGCTACTGGATACCGGAAATAAATCTTTACCTTGGAGTGTCGCCAGGTACTCGTGAAAACCGCACAGGAAAGTGGTTACGGTGGTGGGATGAACAAGGAAACCTTCTACCTTGGGGAACAGAATTAGCCGCACAAGAACGCCAACGCACCGAACAAGAACGCCAACGTGCTGAACGACTAGCAGCACAATTGCGGGCGGCGGGGATTGAACCAGAGATGTGATGACTTAATTTTAGGAAAAATTGAAACCCACAGATCCCCGACTTCTTTGAGAAATCGGGGATCTTGTTTATCACAAATGATTAAGTAGGGCTGAATACCAGTTGTTAGACAAGATGAGAGTTTGACAACTGCGATGTCTATCTACGACGGGCTACGCCTACGCCATAGGTTGATTACGATTGAATATACTGTTTATTGTAGGCTCCATCAGAATCGCCTAAAATCTCCGTTGCCAAACGCGCTAGCGATGAAACAAATCAAAATTATTGTCGAAAAACATTCTGACGGTTATGTTGCCTATCCTCTTGGTATTAAAGGGGCTATAGTTGGTCAAGGTGACACTTATGAAGAAGCCTTAGCCGATGTCAAGTCAGCTATTCGCTGCTACATTGAGATATTTGGCAAAGAAATACTCGAAGATGAATCACCAGTAATCGAAGCTTTTCTGACAGAGGCAGAGGTGGCTATTTGATGCCGAAGTTTCCTGTCGATGCTCCGAAGAAGAGAGTTATAAAAGCATTTGAGTTGCTGGGTTTTTGCATTGTTCGGGAACGCGAACATATTGTCATGGTGCGAGAAAATGAAGATGGATCGCAGACACCATTAGTCATGCCTAACCAATCTCAAATTAAATCAGGGACATTAAGATCAATTTGTACTCAAGTAAGTATCTAGCGGGATGAATTCTTAACAGCCTATGAGCAAAGTTAAGTAAAAAACTTAATGTAGAAACATTGTATAAAAAGCTTACACATCAATCTTGTTAAAAACGGATATGTATGGTGTGCCAAAATAAATATCAGTAAAACTACGGTCTTTACCAATGGCGTGGAATCCAGGGCAGCAGTTATTTGGCGATCGCTACATAATCGAGAGAAAATTGGGTGAAGGTGGAATTGGGATTACCTATCTCGCTAAAAATGAACGGGGTGAACTTCGGGTAATTAAAACCTTGCGCCAAGAAATACGAAATTTTCCTACCATAGAAAAGTATCTGAATTGGAAAAAGTATTTTAATTGGAAAAAGCAACAAGCTAAACTCAAGCAAGACTTCAAGCAAGAAGCATCGCTCCTGGCGTTATGTCGCCATCCTCACATTGTAGAAATAGAAAATATCTTTGATGAGGGTGACTTACCCTGTATGGTGATGGAATACATTGAGGGTGAAAATTTAGCTCAGCGAATAGACAAGAAAGGAGCATTACCAGAAGCAGAAGCACTGCAATATATTCAACAAATTGGCGAGGCTTTGATACTAGTTCACTCTAAAGGTTTGCTGCATCAAGATATCAAGCCAGACAATATTATGATCCGTGCAAGTAGGCAAGAAGCCGTACTTATTGACTTTGGCATTGCTAGACAATTTATTCCTGGTACAGTTCAACGCCATACAGAGAGTCAGACTCCTGGTTATGCGCCACCAGAGCAGTCTTTATCTAATGCAGAACGCGGAGAATATATTGATGTTTATGCCTTAGCAGCCACGCTGTATGCTTTGGTGACTGGACAAGCAGCTAGGTTAGCATTTGAAAGAAAGTACAACTATAACCTGAAACAACCCCAATATTTAAATCCTACTATTAGCGATCGCGTGAATGAGGCGATTATGAAGGGGATGGAGCTAGATTACAAGTTGTGTCCCCAGTCAGTGCAGGAGTGGTTACATTTGTTGGATGTGGCAATAGTAGCACCAACACAACCAGTAGCATCTTCATCTTACACACCCCCATCTTGGGAATGCGTCCATAATATTCCGAGGATTTCTGGAATAGTAGCCCTTAGCCCCAAGGAAGATATTTTAGCAAGTGTGACAGGTTCAGTTATTCACTTGTTTTCATCAACTACAGGTCAGCTTATCCGCACCCTGAGTGGTCATTCCGACAGGGTTAATTCCGTCGTCATCAGTAGTGATGGGCAAATCCTGGCTAGTGCTAGTTGGCACAAAATCGCACTGTGGTCAGTAGCAACAGGTACAGAAATTCGCACTTTGACTTGTCATTTCGGCTGGGTTAATTCTGTTGCCATCAGTAGCGATGGGCAAATTCTGGCTAGTGCTGATGGTTATTTTAAAAAAAACATTATTCAACTGTGGTCAGTGGCAACAGGAAAAGAAATTCACACTCTCACTGGTCATTCCGGCTGGGTTACTTCCGTCGCCATCAGTAGCGATGGGCAAATCCTGGCTAGTGGTAGTTATGACAACACTATCAAACTGTGGGAAATCGCAACAGGAAGCGAAATTCGCACACTGAGTGGTCATTCTGAAAAGGTTAATTCCGTAGCCATCAGTAGTGATGGGCAAATCCTGGCTAGTGGTAGTGAGGACAACACTATCAAACTGTGGGAAATCGCAACAGGCAAAGAAATTTGCACCCTCAGTCATTTTGACTCAGTTAAATCCGTCGCCTTTAGCCCCGATGGAGATTGGCTGGCTGCGGGAGATAATAGCGGAAATATCAAAATTTGGCGACACAGCTAGTCTGGCAACAACAGCGTCAAAATAGTAAGTAGAACTTGCAAACAATCAATCTGATGTCAGAAAAATGCTAGAAATAACCAAAAATTACGTTATGGATGAAAATCAGCAACCTATTGCTGTACAAATTCCTATAGCTGACTTTGAGAAAATTGAAGAAATCTTAGAAAATTACGGCTTAATCAAGCTCATGGCTGAGTCAGAAGAGGATGAACGTCTCGTTAAAGATGAAGCACAGAAATATTATCAATCCTTAAAGCAAAAGAATGTGGAAAGTTGAATATACTAAAAAGTTCTTAAAAGAATTAGCAGATTTACCACAAGATATGCAAGCTCGGATTGAACCAATCGTCTTTCAAGAACTAGAATCAGAAAACCCCTTTGATTTAGGCTATTTGCAAAAAATGAAAGGCTATGATGATAAATATAAAATTCGCGTAGGTGATTACAGAATAGGTATTAGTATTGACAAATATATGCAAACATTAATTTGTCAAAGAGTCGCACATCGTAAAGATATTTATAGAACTTTTCCTTGATACAATATCTTTATAGAAACACATATCGATAAATTGTATCGCTCTGAGTATGACAACTGTAATTGCTAGACCTTCATCCTTTATTGGCAGTATCAAAATAGAAAAGCTAGATAAGTTTCATGTGTTCAAATTTAATGATGAACTGCAAGCACGGATGGAAGAACTTTTAGAACGCAAAAAGGCTGATTTACTAACTTCAGAAGAAGTTATCGAACTTGAAGAAATTGGAGAACTAGATAGGATTTTCACTCATATCAATGCGATGCTATAGGACTCATATCTGATTTTTGAACAAGATTTCGGATAAAACCCTGATCAAACGGGATTTTCAGTCTCAGTATGTTTTTAGAAATCAAATCGGATTCCTATAGTAGCTCAAAAATGATGATTGATGATGCTACTAAAGAAATTGTGCGAAGACGAGCAAATTATCTGTGCGAGTATTGCCATTCTCCAGAACGCATTTCCATAACAAGATTTACAGTAGACCATTTGATACCAAAGTCTATTGATGGTTCTGATGAACTTAATAATTTAGCTTTGGCTTGTCGTCGTTGTAATGAACGTCGCTACAACTTTGTCGCTGGATATGACTCAGAAACTAAAGCAATAGTACCCCTATTTAATCCTTGCAAACAAATTTGGTCAGAGCATTTTCTTTGGTCAGCAAATGGTAGAACAATTATCGGAGTTACTCCCACTGGTAGAGCAACCTACAAGCGACTTGATATTAACGATGAACGCTATCCAGAAGATGACTCCATTCGGAGTGCGCGGGGTTTTTGGGTTCAAGCTGGCTTACATCCTCCTAATGAAGATCCCTGAGAAAGTAATCAATAAAAATAAATTTAAGTTTGGAGTAAAAAGAATCAAACCCAATTTTTACTATGACTTCTTCTTCCCACTATATCCCTCAATCTGATCCGCCGCTTCCTCCTTGGGAAACCCTACCAACGATGTATGATTTACCAAGTGACAACCCAGAGGAACCAGGTTTGCCAGACGATTTTCATTTTTTACAGCCTTTACTTTTATACTTAACTTTTCAGCCCATTAACTGGAATCCAGAACTAGTTTACAGTGCTGCTGACCTTAATCTCTACTATGATTTAGAGCATCCTTTGTGGTATAAACGCCCAGATTGGTTTGGTGTAGTAGGGGTAGGAAAATTATACAAAGGGCAGGATTTACGGTTAAGTTATGTAACTTGGCAAGAACCAGCAAATCCCTTTGTGGTTGTTGAGTTATTATCTCCAGGTACAGAAGACGAAGATTTAGGCACAAGAAGAGAAAGTGCAGCAGATAAACCTCCTAGCAAATGGGAAGTTTATGAACGAATTTTGCGGATTCCCTACTATGTTGTTTTTAGTCGCTACACTAATGAACTCCGGGCTTTTCAGTTAGTAGGCGGTCATTATGAACCGATGAATTTAACTGATGGATGTCTACTAATGCCAGAAATAAATTTAAGTTTAGGCTTATGGCAGGGTTCATTTCGAGATATTGAAAGGTTGTGGTTAAGGTGGTTCACTTTGACGGGAGAATTAATTCCTGCACCCACAGAAGAAGTTGCTGCTGCAACTGAACGAGCTATGATTGCTGAACAAGAAGCTACGGAAGCTAAACAAGAAGCTGCTCAAGCTAAACGAAAAACAGAACAATTAGCAGAACGTTTGCGCCAGTTAGGCGTGAATCCTGATGAACTAGATGAATTATTGTAGCTTGAGAAATTTTTGTCTTATACGCAGCATAATTTTCTGCTTTTGAGGAATCACCTGTACTGAAAACTTTGATAGCCGATGCCGAAGCAGTTATTTAATAACGATATTGGCTCCCAGAAAGATTAACTTTTGAGTGCGATCGCATATTCAGCACTTCAAATACATATAGGAATCCGGTTTGATTTATGAAAAGATATATAGGGTGTGTTAGCGACAGCGTAACGCACCAAACCCTTGATAATGGTGCGTTACGAACTTCGTTCTAACACACCCTACAATACCTAATTTTGTTCAAAAATCAAGTAGGAGTCCTATATAATATTTCCTTCAGGAAGTCTATAGCAACGTCAGTTTTTCTGAAAAACTATGATGTCACGCTATATCGTTACTGTTCCCAAAGTCATTGTAAATTCGGTTACTAGAGGTAAGATAAGGTTCAGCAGCAAATCCAAAAGGCGATATTCGCAGATATTACCGCAGACACTGGTGATGTTGTGGCTGCTAAAATACCTAAGTATGAGTAGTATGATCAAACTACTCCGATAAAAATCGTCTGTTTGGTAACACAAGACCATTAAAAAATTCTACAAAAGTGTATTTCCTTGTCTCCGTAGTGGTGCTAATCTCAATTTGAAGGATATTATCAGCCTTTATCTGCTAGAGTTTCTGACTTTCAGCAAACTAGATAATTTATCAACAATAAAATCGCTAGGAGTGCGATGAGATGTCACAGTCCCCTATGACAAGACCAGAAATAGCTGCTGGAACTCTAATCGATAACCGCTATATTATCCAAAAACTTCTGGGACAGGGAGGATTGGGACGAACTTACTTGGCGTTTGACACTCGTCGATTTAATGAAGCTTGTGTTCTCAAAGAGTTTGCGCCCATTGGCACAGGGGAGAGTGGACTGGAACAATATCGCAACTTATTTAAAAGAGAGGCAAAAATTCTTCATCAATTGCAACATCCTCAAATTCCCAAGTTTTTAGCTTGCTTTGAAGGAGATGGTCGGTTATTCCTAGTACAAGAGTATGTTGATGGTAAAACGTATTCTAGGCTGTTGGGAGAACTTCAACGTCAAGGAAGAAATTTTTCTCAAGAGGAAGTTATCGAGTGGCTAAAGAATCTGCTGCCTGTTTTGGAATATGTCCACCAACACAACATCATCCATCGAGATATTTCTCCTGACAACATCATGTTACCTGATGGCAAGGATCTGCCAGTGCTGATTGATTTCGGTGTAGGCAAGCAAATTGCTGACATCAACGAGGGGAGAAGTTCCAACCACCAAGTAACGTTTGTTGGCAAAATGTCCCTCGTAGGCAAAGTGGGATATGCTCCCCGCGAACAGATTAGCTTGGGTTTATGTTCCCCCTGTAGTGACCTTTATGCTTTGGGGGTAACAGCTATTGTACTACTCACAGGTAGAGATCCATCCTTACTAATGGATCAGTACTCCTTGGAGTGGAACTGGCGTTATTATACCTATATTACTGATGGTTTCGCTCAAGTAGTCGATCATATGTTGGCAGATAGACCTAACAAGCGATACCAAACAGCCAAGGAAGTTATTATAGATTTAGAGCGGATTGGAGAAGCAGAAGTGGCAATGTCTCCCCCAATCATGGTTGATGATTTGCCTCCCACGGTATTTAACCCGGAATTTCAGGCTATGTCGGCAATATCCTCGACATACAAACAACCTGGAGAAACAATTTTTAATTCAGCTAGTTCATCGCCTCCTAGTCCGCAAAGTGGGCGAATTGAACAACAACCTTCTCTTAAACCAGCATTTATCAAGCGTTGTCAGCAAGAGTTAGCCTACCACATCGGTCCAATGGCAAATCTGATTATAGAAGAAATATTAGCTCAAAATGCTTACATTTCACCTGACGAATTTGTTGAACTCATAACCAAGGAAATTCCTGACTTTCAAGCAGCTTTTGAATTTAAAAAAAGCTTATTTTCATAGAGATTTGGAACACCGTTAATTTAGAGATAATTTTGAATTATTTAACTAAATTCTTGGGGTTTAAGTAAAGAGTAACTTAACACAGCCATTTTTGTGGCGGGGTCTAAATCTCAGTTACAAAACTTAATTACGAATTACGAATTACGAATTATTTTAATCCACTGTACCTCCCTGATTGCGTTTGATTCTTTTCATTGCCATTTCTAAACTTAACTGCATCCGTTTAAATGCTTTAGCTAAATTACCGATTTCATCATTAGACATCTGCTCAAATTCAACTTCCATATGTCCGGTACTAACTTCTTCGGCTATGCGAGTCATGCGTTTGAGAGGCATAACAACTTGTCGATTCAAGAACAAGTTGACTAACAGAATAGTTGCTATAAATATAGTTGATACAATTAGGATAATTAGTAAGGAAGACTGATGGGCTTTATTGATAACATTATTCGCAGGTACTGATATTATCTGAGCGCCGACAATATCATTAAGCTTCCACCCAAATCCATTAGCTGCACCATAAAGAGTAATCATACTTTGAGGTGCGACTTCGGGTACACTATGACACTTCAAACAGCTTTCTTCAGAAATTGGTAGCGGACGAGCAATATAAAAGATATCCCCACCAGGAAGTGAGCGAAATCCACTTACTTCTTTGAGGTCTGATTTATTTTTGAACCTTTCTACAATTTCTGTCTCAAAACCGTCAGCCTTATCCCGAAGAGTTGTGGGATTGAGAGTTGCTTCTTTATAAAAGAAATCACTGTAGTCCTTTGTTTTCCGTAAAATCTCAAATACCTCCCGTGCTGAGTATGCAGGCACACTTTGCGGCAAAAACTCAGTAGCCAATTTATCAGCTAGCTGTGGATTTACTTGAGTACTGGTGTATTTACGAACAGAACTCATTGTTTCCATGAGCATGAGAGCAGTTGAGCTAATATCTTGTTTAGCATTTTCCCTGAGTAGAGAAGAAAGAGCAAATCCACTTAAGCTCAAACCAAATGTCAGAATTACAAGTAGCAGAATTGTAAATTTTTGTTTCAGATTGAGATTCTTTAGCATAATTTCTGATTATTTACAAGTCAAATTATTATGACCAAATATGGCTAAAGTCATCGTTTACTTTAGCATAAGCAATCAATTAAAGATTTTAGTATAAAGGTGATATAGGAATCCGGTTTGATTTATGAAAAGATATGTAGGGTGTGTTAACGACAGCGTAACGCACCAAACCCTTGATAATGGTGCGTTACGAACTTCGTTCTAACACACCCTACAATACCTAATTTTGTTCAAAAATCAAGTAGGAGTCCTATAGTTTAGTTAAAACTATTAGAGTATACCTAACTTTATATTAGTAATTATTGAGGTTAATGAAAATGTTCTTTAAGTAATTAAGTTCCAAAAAGCTACAACAGCAAAACAAAATGGAATTTCCAAAAATTCGTGTTGGCTGTTTTGATCACGTGCCAAAATAAATACCAGCAATTGTCAAATATTACTAATGGTGTGGAATGCAGGAAAGTCTTTATTCGGTGGACGCTACATTATTGAAAGCCAATTAGGTGAAGGCGGAATTGGCATTACTTATCTTGCCAGAAATCAACGGAATCAACTGCGAGTGATTAAAACCCTCAAAGAAGAAATTCTGAATCACCCCTCTTGGATACTCCACCGAAACAAATTACGGCAAGACTTCCGTGATGAAGCAGTTCGGTTGGCTGTGTGTCACCATCCTCATATAGTACAGATAGAAACCATCTTTGATGAGGGAAATTTGCCCTGCATGGTGATGGAGTACATCGAAGGGGAAGACTTAGCACAGTACCTGAGACGGATGGGGGTGCTATCAGAAGCAGAAGCGCTGCTGTACATTCGCCAAATTGGCGACGCTTTGACGCTAATCCACTCTAAAGGACTGCTGCATCGGGATCTTAAACCACGTAACATCATGCTCCGCATCGATAAATCAGAAGCAGTGCTGATAGACTTTGGCATTGCTAGAGAATTTATTCCTAATATGATTCAAAGGCATACAGTGTATCGCACTCCTGGTTTTGCCCCACCTGAGCAGTATGAATCAGAAGCGCCACGAGGAGAATACATTGATATTTACGCCCTAGCTGCTACCTTGTATAATTTGCTTACCGCCGTTATCCCGACGAGTGCTGATGATCGGCGTCACAATATTAATTTAGAACCACCACAATATTTTAATCCTAACATCAGCAACAGGGTCAATCAGGCTATTATGTGTGGCATGGATCTGGAGTCAACCTATCGTCCTCAGTCTGTGCAGGAGTGGTTGGATTTATTCGGGTCTGATATTGGGGAGTATGTAACAGCAATATCATCTACTTTAGTGATAACCCCTAGACTTAAACCACATCGACCGGTTGTATTAGATCAACAGAACTGGCAATGTGTACAGACCCTCAAAGGTCATTCTAGTATGGTTCATGCGATCGCCATTAGTCCAGACGGGCAATTTATTGCTAGTGGCAGTAATGATAAGACTATCAAACTTTGGCAAGTGGGTACTGGCAAACTAGTGCGTCAACTGGGTCGTTGGTTTTCTGGTCATTCCAATATGGTTCATTCCGTCGCCTTTAGCCCAATCTCCTCAAACCTTTCTTATCAAGGGGAGTCCGGCAAATCTGCGGGAGTTACAGACCTGAACCGGGGGATTTTGGCTAGCGGTAGTTGGGATAACACAATCAAATTGTGGGATGTTAACACAGGCAAAGAAATTCGTACTCTCATTGGTCATGCTAATTGGGTGAATTCCGTTGCCTTTAGTCCAGATAGCAAGTTTCTGGCTAGCGGCAGTGCTGACTGCACAATTAAACTGTGGCAGGTACACACAGGCATAGAAATCCAAACTCTCACAGGTCATTCCGACTCAGTTTTGTCAGTCGCCTACTCTCCGAAAAGACCGACAACGAATAGCAAGGATAGACAGCTTCTGGCTAGTGGCAGTAATGACTACACCATCAAACTGTGGCAAGTATACACAGCCAGGAACATTTGCACACTTACAGGTCATTCCTTCTTCGTCAACTGTATCGCCTTCAGCCAGGATGGGGAAATTCTCGCTAGTGGCAGTGCTGACAATACCATCAAACTGTGGGATGTAAATACACGCAGAGAAATTTGTACTCTCATTGGTCATTCTGATTCAGTTTGGTCAGTCGCCTTTAGCCAGGATGGGCAATTTCTTGCTAGTGGCAGTTGGGACAACACTATCAAACTGTGGCACGTACAGAGTGGCAGAGAAATCAGCACACTTACAGGGCATTCCAACTATGTTAGATGCGTCGCCTTCAGTCCCAATGGCCAAAACCTCGTTAGCGGTGGTGATGACGATACTATCAAGATTTGGCGACGGCGGTAGTAAATAATTCGTAATTCCTATAGTGCTTACTATGCTGGTAAGGTATGTAATCGGACAAGATTAATTACACAAAAATCTGGACTGAAATCCTTGACTGGTAAAAAATTGGTAAATAACTAATATGTAATTAATTCTGTCCAGGTACTTATAGGTAGACTTTATATATAAATTCGTGTAGCCGCGAACTCCATGACACTGTTGGCAAATTCGTATTTCGCCAACAGTATGTTCGCAACTTTTAGACCTAATAAACCGCTACTTCAGCGTAACGATCAATAATGGGAATACTATTATAACCGCCATTGTGGAAACAGACAAGATCAAGCGTGTACGGCACACGCGAATCATAGGATGTAACGCCGCTGATTGTGGATGCATATCCTCCACCAACTACGGCAGCGTGTTGGGACAGGAAAGTACCGTTCGCTCGAACACCGCACCGGACATATTCGATAAGTCCGGAGTTCGCTGCCGTTACTGAGTAATTGATCACCCGGCTACCAGCAGGAACGGTAAACTGGTGCACTATGAGTAGCACGTCGTCGAGAGCAGGCAATGAAATGACGTCTGTCGTCTTCCTATAAATTGCTGGAATTGCTGTTGCTGGCATTGTAAAACCGATAGCCGATCCGACAATAGCTAACAACGAACCACACAATGTCAATCGCTTCATATTAAATATCCTCCTGGAATATAGCTGAAAATGTTGATCGGTATTTGAAGAATGAAACAATCTTGGCAGATGCGCCAGAAAAGCCTGGGTTAAGCGAGGTCTTTGCCAACACATTGACAATTACTTGACTCTCTTGTTTTTACTTTTTACGCAAAAAGTCTAATAAATTTCTCAATTATTTAATAATATTAAGTTTTATAATAATATCGGACTTACTCACTGTACAAATTGTACATGGTATGATTTTAGCCAAGTAAGTCGTTTTCGGCTTTTACTAATCATTCTTTGATGGTAGATAGACCTGCGCTGTAGGGGTTTAGCAATGCGGTTTACCCCTACGAAAGATGTGGTTTTTCAAATTATTCATATTTGGTCTTTCCTGTCAATGCGTAAGTCCGATAATATTTTTGCTGAGTGTGGTTTGATACTTTTAAACCTAGAGATAGAACTGCGATCGCCCCAAATTTGTGACAATAATGACGGCAACCATGATTTTTGAACAATAATTTTTATGGGCTTTGGTATTGGTGATTTATTCTGGATTTTCCTCCTTCTGACTTCTTTGCAACCCCTTTGGCAAAAACGTCAAATAGAATATCGGCGCTTGCGTGCTTTACAAGAATTTGAGCAAGAACGCAAAAGTCGGGTGATTTTGCTGATTCACCGCCAAGAGTCCCTTAGCTTCCTGGGAATTCCCATATCTCGCTACATTACTATCGAAGACTCAGAACAGATACTGCGAGCAATTCGCCTTACACCTCCAGATGTGCCGATTGATTTAATTTTGCACACTCCTGGTGGTTTGGTTTTGGCTACAGAACAAATCGCCAGAGCGTTAATTCGCCACCAAGCAAAAGTCACAGTCTTTGTCCCCCACTACGCCATGAGTGGCGGTACAATGCTGGCGATCGCCTCTGATGAAATTATTATGGATGCTAACGCTGTCTTGGGGCCAGTTGATCCCCAATTGGGTAATTACCCCGCAGCGAGTATCCTGAAAGTAATTGAAGATAAACCCATCAGTGAGATTGATGACCAAACTCTAATTATGGCCGACCTCTCACGCAAAGCAATTCAGCAAGTACAGCGATTTGTGCGGACTCTGCTAAAAGACAGTATACCTAAACAAAAAGTTCTGCCAGAAAATATCGAATCGATTATCGAAGCCCTGACAACTGGACGCGTCACCCACGACTATCCCATCACTATTGAGGAAGCAACAGAAATGGGGCTGCCCGTAACCGTCGGACTGCCCCATTCTATTTATGATCTCATGGATCTATACCCACAGCCACAAGGAGGGCGGCCCAGCGTGCAGTACATTCCTATGCCTTACAATGACCGCCGTCCAATTCTACCTACACCCAAGGGCAGACCCTTAGAAGAACCAAATCAGATGACTTAAGGGGCTTTGGTGTAGGAGTTTTTTGTGGCTACTAGGGTGTAGTTGTCGGCGTAGCTGTTGGTGTAGCTGTCGGCGTAGACATTGGTGAAGACATTGGTGAAGACATTGGTGTAGACATTGGTGTAGACATCGGTGTAGACATCGGTGAAGACATCGGTGAAGACATCGGTGTAGACATCGGTGTAGACATCGGTTTAGCCGTCGGTTTAGCTGTTGGTTTAGCTGTTGGTTTAGTTGTCGGTGTAGCTGTTGGTTTAGCCGTCGGCTGACTGAAGACTGTCTTTGCTTCTTCATTCAGCTTTTGGCGAAGTGCTAAATTAGCAATTCCAGTTTCTTGCAACTGATATTTCTTCTGATACTCCTTCACCACTGCTTCCGTCTGTGAACCATAAAAATGATCGCGCGGGAGGGGAGGATTTGGCTTCACCACTGCATTCAAATTTCTGTGCAGAATTTGAACGATGTTAGCAGCAAAATTTTGGGTTTTTGGCCCTGCTATCCCATCAACTGGTTTTAGCTTATAACCCGTCTGAAATTCACGAATTGCCTTTTTAGTTTCTTCATCCGTCAAAGCACTATTTGTTACCTTGACGTTATAGCCTAACCCCCGCAACACAGCACGGAATTGCTGGGGCGTATAGCTACGTTGAGAGGCTGCGAAACCGGTGTCTGCAATTACTACACTAGCAGTTATCAGGCAAGTGACAGCAAATGTCGCGCTTGATTTTCCAAACCCACACCACATACTTAAAACTCCTTTGGATTAAATCAGCAGGATTATAAAGGTTAACAGCTGCATTTTAAGTTTGTTTAATAACTTTTTTCACGATTTTTTAATGATTTTTGAATAATTTATAATTTATTTTTGTTAAATTTAAGTTAATTTACAAAAAATCTTTTATGTCATCTATCCAAAGAGGTGTTTTTATTAACAGAGATCGTGATCATTTGAATCGAATACACCCTTGAACACTAAATTACAGTATGGATGCACAGATGTGCGTCTGTGTCAACTTAGAGTCAGTGAAGAGGAAAAGGGGCAGTTCTTGCTGGGGAGAAGACCTCATAAATAAATTTAGTTGCTCTGAAAACTTGGACACGTTATTTCCCGTGGCACTTTCCGCTCGAGATAAATATTTTTACCTTGAGCATAAATAAATTTAGTTGCTCTGAAACCCTTGATTGCGGGGGAATTCCAAAATCTTTCTCCCCTGTGCTCCCTGCTCCCCTGCCTCTTCGATCAGGGCAAATTTTATGACGCTATTGGTCAATTCACTCTCTTGTTAAACCCCCTATCCCTAAAACATTGGTTTTGGGTTGGTTTCCCGCCCTGCAATAAATTACGGCCTAGTAGCTAAAGTGCCTTGAAACGCACTGAAATTAAAGAAATTAAGATGGATTGAGGCTGATGGGTTAGATTCCCTATAAATTCGCCAACACGCCCTTTTAACGTTAAGTTGACACCCATGACAGATATGCGCCTGGGGTCTACTCAACCGCAAATTGCTGTAATTTCTTGGAAAGAGCCGAAAATTAATAAATGAAAGAGCTTATATTCCAAATATTCAGAAAATGTATAATATATAACAAAACATGAAAGACATAAAATCTTCTAAGCAGCGTAATCTTTGGTTTGAAAGATTTATGGCAATTACTGCCACAGTAAATTTAAGTTTAGTTTTGTTTGATTTAAGTTACGTACCCTGGCGAGATTTCTACTTGCGAAAACTTCCCCAAATTATTGAGATTTATGACCCAATAAAAGGTATTGAACGCCATCGAGAGACGAAAAATTATTTAGAAATAGTAAAGGCATTAGAAGAACAAGTCAGCCAGACCGGGTTACAGTCGCCTCAAGTAAATAGCAGGCTAGAGGAAATAAGGCGCCTGAGCAACGAGATGATTGACAGTAACCCGTTTGCGGGAGTGAATAAGAGTGGGACTCTGGAAAAAATTAAAAATCGGATGCGCGATCGCATCGGTAAGGAATCTGCAAAACAGTCCTTTGCCATTTTTTGGAGTCAGCCCTACTTATCACAACATGGCTGGTTTCAAGAAATTAATTTTTTCAACCAGAGCATCCGCCCTTTGATTGCCTCTAACTACTACCGCAAAATCGGGGAAAGTGGCGAATTTGTTGATGATTTCTGGATTATTGACTTACCCTTTGTGATTTTATTTGGTGTAGAATTGCTGGGGCGTACCTTCTTGCTCAGACGCCAACATCCTGGTTTTAGTTGGTTGGAAGCAGTATTGTGGCGTTGGTACGATTTATTTTTACTACTGCCATTTTGGCGGGGGTTGCGAATCATACCTGTATTAATTCGCCTTGATCAAGCACGGTTATTGAATCTGCATCCAGTGCGAAAGCAACTTAATCAAGGAATTGTCGCCAATTTTGCCGAAGAACTTACAGAAATTGTTGTGGTGAGGGTAATTAATCAGGTTCAGGGTTCAATTAAGCGGGGTGAGTTAACTAGCTGGCTCTCGCAACAGGAAAATTTACGTCCCTACATAGATATTAATAATGTGAATGAAGTGGAAGCGATCGCAGGTCTTTTGATAAAAACAATCGTCTACGAAGTGCTACCCGATATTCAACCTGCGATCGTTGCCATTTTGCGCCACAATATTGAAACCGTCTTTGATCAAATCCCCGTCTACCGCAACCTCCAGAACCTCCCCGGCTTAGGACAAGCCCAAACCCAGTTAAGTGAACAATTGGCGACTCAAATCACAACTAATCTTTACAAAACTTTAGTTAGCGCTGTTGAAGACCCTGTTGGCGCAAAACTTACCAGTCAACTCGTACAAAGCTTCAGCGACGCCTTGGGAGCGGAAATAAAGGAAAAACACGTACTTTCAGAAATTCAGAGTTTACTTTTTGACTTCTTAGAGGAAATCAAGCTCAACTACGTCCAGCGTTTGTCCCAAGAAGACATAGACCAAATTATTGAGCAAACCAGGCAGCTACGAACACAAGTGTCAGTTCCAGCAGTAGTTAATAAAGGCGCTACTCTGCCAGAAATACGGGAAGGGTAGAGAGCAGGGGAGGCAGGGGAGGTAGGGGAGGCAGGGGGAGAATAATAATGCCCTATACTTCGGCTTCTCTACGAGACGCTCTTGCGTTCGCTCAGTACAAGTGCCCAATGCCCAACGCACGACTATAAAAGAAATGCGCTAAACTCGAATTAGGCGAATCATCATTGGTTCGTCACAAGACTTCTTGGAAGATATACCTATCGCAGGAAGTGGGTCGATGCCCACTTTTTTTATTGAAATCTCTCATGGCTCATCCTTTAATTCCACAAATTATTGATTTGGCGACACCAGTGGCAGAAGAACTGGGATTGGAAGTGGTTGGCGTGGTTTTTCACACTAACCAAAGTCCACCAGTGTTGCGGGTAGACATTCGCAATCCTCAGCAAGACACTGGGTTGAATGATTGTGAGAGGATGAGCCGTGCTTTAGAAGCCTCCTTAGATACTGCCCAAATCGTTCCAGATGCCTACGTCTTGGAAGTGTCTAGTCCTGGTATTTCGCGGCAACTGGTAACAGACAGGGAGTTTATTTCCTTTAAAGGATTTCCTGTCATTATCTCCACTTCGCCACCCTACGAGGGACAACAAGAGTGGACTGGCCAGTTGATTCGCCGGGATGAGACAGCACTTTACTTAAACCAAAAAGGTCGTGTAGTCGAAATTCCCCGCTCCCTAATTACTAAGGTGCAGCTAGACGAGCGCCGATAAACAAAGGGCTAGGGCTTAGGAGTTAGAGACTAGAGCAGCTTGGCTCAAGGCTAGAGTTTAGAGCCTAGAGTTTAGGCACTAAGGGCTAGAGATTAGGGGCTAGTGTAAAGCTATTTTCTAATCCCTGGCTCTATCTAATGCGTAGTTTTCACTCCCCACTCCCGTACAGACGCGATTAATCGCGTCTCTCCCACTCCCTAATTTTTAAAGGAGATTGCTTATGTCAATGGTTACTTTACCTGGATTAAAAGAATTAATTGAAAGTATAAGTCGCGATCGCAATTTACCCCGGCTTGCAGTTCAATCAGCGATTAGAGAAGCACTACTCAAAGGCTACGAGCGTTATCGTCGCGCCCAAAATTTGGAGCGCAAACAGTTTGACGAAGATTATTTTGAGAATTTTGAAGTAGAACTCGATATTGAAGGAGAAGGATTTCGCGTTCTTTCCACCAAAACCATTGTCGAAGAAGTCAATAACACAGACCATCAGATTTCCCTAGACGAAGTTCAACAAGTCGCTCCCGAAGCGCAGTTAGGGGACTCTGTGGTGCTGGATGTTACGCCCGATCAAGGAGAATTTGGTCGGATGGCGGCGATGCAAACCAAGCAGGTATTGGCGCAAAAATTACGGGATCAACAGCGCCAAATGGTGCAAGAAGAGTTCCAAGATTTAGAAGGAACTGTGCTACAAGCAAGAGTCCTGCGGTTTGAGCGGCAATCGGTAGTTCTGGCAGTTAGCAGTGGCTTTGGCCAGCCAGAAGTAGAAGCCGAGTTACCGAAGCGGGAACAGCTGCCCAATGATAATTATCGAGCAAATGCCACCTTCAAGGTATATCTCAAAAAAGTCTCCCAAGGTCAGCAACGAGGGCCACAGTTGCTTGTGTCTCGTGCTGATGCTGGTTTGGTGGTTTATCTTTTCGCCAACGAAGTCCCAGAAATCGAAGATGAAGTAGTACGGATTGTTGCCGTAGCTAGGGAGGCAAACCCCCCTTCCCGTTATGTCGGTCCCCGGACTAAAATAGCAGTAGATACTCTTGATCGCGATGTAGACCCTGTAGGCGCTTGTATTGGAGCCAGGGGATCGCGAATTCAAGTGGTAGTCAACGAATTACGCGGTGAAAAAATAGATGTAATTCGCTGGTCGCCAGACCCAGCCACATATATTGCCAATGCCTTAAGTCCAGCACGGGTGGATGAAGTGCGCCTCATGGACCCAGAAACCCGGCAAACTCACGTACTTGTGGCTGAAGATCAACTGAGTTTGGCCATTGGGAAAGAAGGACAAAATGTCCGTTTGGCAGCCCGTCTGACTGGTTGGAAAATTGACATCAAAGACAAAGCTAAATATGACTATGCAGGAGAGGATGCCAAATTTACAGCTGTTAGAGCAAAATATCAACCAGAAGAAGATGAGCTTGACTTTGAGGAAGAATTAGAGGATGAGAATCAGGACGAATTAGAAGAGGAGGATAGTTTTGACAATAACAATGATGAATAATTGATTAATTTTGTAAAGTTTTGATACTGTTGATTGTAATCTCAGCCTCAAGGATTATTTTCTCAAAAGCTACTTGGTATAAGTAAAAAATAGTAATAATAAACTTCTTTTTACACCCAGAATGCTGGAGTGAAATCACAGAGAATCGATGAAACCAAATTATCGGCGCTGTATTAGTTGCCGGAAAGTAGGCTCAAAAGATCAGTTTTGGCGGATTGTCCGCGTCTTTCCATCGGGAAAGGTACAATTAGATCAGGGCATGGGGCGTTCTGCCTATATTTGTCCAGAAACGGGTTGCTTACAAGCAGCTCAAAAAAAAAATCGACTAGGGCGATCGCTACAGGCATCAGTGCCAGAAACACTGTACCAAAGCTTGTCGCAACGTCTAGCCCGCAGCAATACCCAAAACCAAATTTAATTGGAACAACTTTGTGGCGTAATCACCAGAAGAATTGTGTCGAAAGCCGAAGTCGCGCTTTCATCACACCTTCTGTTGATCGTTAAGGTTAGTGCCAAAATAGTAAATGGGTGTAAAAAGCATTTCGGCTCTTTAATTAATGAGGGGCGAGGCAACATTCCCAGAACAAGATGTAATCGATTGTGTTGTGGAAGACTCAGAATCAACAAAACAAGAAACTACAAAATGGCTTCCTGGTAGCGCTCAGGCGCAGTTCGGCGTCAAGGGTTCCCGTAGAAATCTTTTATTTAAGGAATTTTTATGGGTGCCCCTCAACCATCATTCCTGGTGGGGATGCCATTATTAAACCGAAACATCTCTCTTTCCTGATTGGAGGCACCGGCAAAAACTGAACGGCAACCTAAAAACAGTAATCCAAGGATGGAGATGTCGCAAGCCAGGCAACCATCCGCTAAAACTGTAATTTAAAGGGGAAGAGTGGATGAACAACGGCAAAGTTAGAATCTATGAATTATCAAAGGAATTGAATTTGGATAACAAAGAGCTATTAGCAATTTGCGAGCAGCTCAGCATCTCGGTCAAAAGCCATAGCAGCACGATTTCAGAATCCGAGGCAGAAAACATCCGGGCGGCAGCAGAAAAACTGCCAGCTACGAATGTGTCGGCCAAAAAGGAACTAGGTACAACCAGCCATAAGCCAAATTCACCACCGAACGGCGGACGTAACCGACCTGCTGCACCCCACAAACAGCAAATTTTGGAAATACGCAAACCCAAAATATTGAGAAATACTACCTCCAACGCCCCAGAGGCGTCACTTGATAACAATACCCAAGCTGCCTTGTCTGAAGCTAATCCTCCCTCTCCTCCACGGCCTTTTGCTACACCAGTCTCACCCATGAAGCCGACGGCACCAACTCGACCTGTACCCCGGAATCAATCTGAGACCCAAGAGCAACCTCCTGTCATAGACTTGGAACAAACGCCAAATCAAGATCAAGCATCGGAAAAAATAGCAGGGCAAAAACCGGAAAAAATAGTTCCACCCAGACCGAAATCGGAAAAACCGATCAAACCACAATTAGTTGCTCCTCCAGCCAGACCTGCGGAAGAAGTTGCCCAGGTGGTAGACGAGCCGGTATCTCAGGCAGACAAGCCGATCCTCAAACGCGACCAACGGCTACGACCCGTGGAAGGCGATCGCGATCAAATTAAGCCAAAAGTCGCTAAACTGCCAACTGACCAGTCTCCACAAGCTGCACCACAAAGAACAAGTCGTCCTACCCCTTCACCCAGCAGACCAGAGCAGAGAGGCAATAGACCATCTGCTCCATCACAACTAGGAGAGGGGCAGCGACCCAGGCCAGCACGTCCAGGTGAATCAGCAGCCGCAATGCCGATCGCTACTCCACCCAGACAGATGTCAGGAATAGCGGGCAAATCTGAAGGATTAGGTGATGATGTAGTCGCACCTGATCTCCTCGATTTGAAACGCCCAAGTCCGCCTCGCCCAACCAAAGGTGGCAAAAAGTGGGTAGAAGAGGAAATCATTGACGAAGTTAAAGAGAAGGCTAAAGCTGGCGTCAAAGGCAAGCGGATCAAGCCGATACTTGATGATGAGTTTGAAGAAGATTTGCTGGATGATGACGATCCCGACTCACCAGCCACCGTCCAAGTCAGTCTTTCCATCGCCCGTCCTCCGAAACCCAAAGCGACTCGACCTGTACAGATGCCAGGCGCAATCCTTGCTAGTGCCCCAACTGCAAGAGGGAGAAAGTCTAGTTCCAAATCTGGTTCCAAGTCTGGTTCGGGCCGCGATCATCACCAGAACCGTCGCCAACAAGAAGCCGATACAAAACGTGACCGTCCCGAAAAAGTGGTGGTAACAGGGCCGTTGACTGTGCAAGAATTGGCTGACGTTTTAGCCGTTGCCGATACAGAGATTGTCAAAATCCTGTTCCTCAAAGGCATGGCGGTGAGTATCACCCAAAATCTGGATATTCCCACAATTACCCTGGTAGGAAAAGAACTAGAAATAGAAGTCGAAACCGCCGAGCGAGAAGCAGAAGCTCGGAAAATTACGGAAATGGTCGGCGCAGAAGACCGAGAATATCTCCACCGCCGTCCGCCAGTCGTGACAATTATGGGTCACGTAGACCACGGGAAAACAACCCTGCTCGACTCAATCCGCAAAACGAAAGTGGCTGCTGGCGAAGCTGGTGGTATTACTCAACACATCGGTGCGTACCATGTGGATGTCGTACATGAGGGCAAACCGCAGCAGATAGTCTTCCTGGATACCCCCGGTCACGAAGCCTTTACAGCTATGCGGGCACGAGGAGCGCGGGTAACAGACATTGCCGTGTTGGTAGTGGCTGCTGATGATGGTGTCCGTCCCCAAACGATTGAAGCCATTAGCCACGCTCAAGCCGCAGGAGTGCCAATTGTCGTTGCAATCAACAAAATTGACAAAGAAGGGGCACAACCAGAGCGGGTGAAACAAGAGCTAACCCAGTATGGTCTGACCGCAGAAGACTGGGGTGGTGAGACAATCATGGTTCCGGTGAGCGCCATCAGAGGTGAAAATCTGGATACGCTCTTAGAGATGATTCTTTTGGTAGCAGAAGTTGGAGAACTATCTGCCAACCCAGATCGTGCCGCCAAAGGAACTGTAATTGAAGCACATCTGGATAAAGCCAAGGGAGCAGTTGCTACCCTGTTAATTCAGAATGGCACCCTGCATGTGGGAGATATCTTAGTAGCTGGCTCGGCCTTCGGTAAAGTCCGGGCGATGGTGGATGACAGAAGCAAGAGAGTAGACATTGCTTCTCCTTCCTTTGCTGTCGAGGTGCTAGGTTTAAGTGATGTGCCAGCAGCAGGCGACGAGTTCGAGGTCTTCCAGAATGAAAAAGAAGCCAGAGCGCTCGCTAGCGATCGCGCCGATAGACAACGCCTATCCCGCCTGTTACAAGGACGTGTTACCCTTACAACCCTGTCGGCTCAAGCACAAGAAGGCGAGTTGAAAGAACTCAACTTGATCTTGAAAGGAGACGTACAAGGTTCCGTGGAAGCCATTGTGGGAGCGCTCAAGCAAATCCCCCAAAACGAAGTCCAAATTCGGATGCTATTGGCTACTGCTGGGGAAATTACCGAGACAGATATCGACTTAGCAGCTGCCAGTAACGCTGTGATTATTGGCTTCAACACTACCTTCGCCAGTGGCGCCAGACAAGCCGCCGATGAAGCGGGTGTAGATGTCCGAGAATACAACGTGATCTACAAACTCCTGGAAGATATTCAAGATGCCTTGGAAGGTCTTTTGGAACCAGAGTTGGTGGAAGAACCCTTGGGTCAAACCGAAGTACGTGCCGTCTTCCCAGTCGGTCGCGGTGCTGTTGCCGGTTGCTACGTTCAATCTGGCAAGCTAGTTCGCAACTGCAAAGTCAGGGTGCGACGCAACGGTAAGGTGATCTTTGAAGGCGTCCTTGACTCCCTAAAACGGATGAAAGAAGATGCCCGTGAGGTCAACGCCGGTTATGAATGCGGTGTCGGCATGGATAAATTCAATGATTGGGTTGAAGGTGACATCATCGAATCCTATCAAATGGTTACGAAGCGCCGCACTCTCACCTTAACGAGATAGTGTTGAGGGTAAAATGGTTAGAAGTTAGGAGTGATAAATTAGGAGTTAGGAGTTAAAGGCTGCTAATTCCTAACTCCTAACTCTTAACTCACAATTATTTTATAATATGCATTCATTTCGCTCTGAACCTATTTTGTGGATTCACGTCGCTGGATTGGCGACGTTGCCAGTTTTTTTAGTCCTCTGCTTATTGTTCCTATCTGTAGGCGAGCCATTTTTGCCAGTCTGGATGGAGTTATTCTTAGTTGCCGCCATTGGTGTTCTCCCTCTGCTATGGATGCAGTTGCGCCGCCCTTTTTATATATTTGCTCTTTTAGGAATAGCCCTGAAGCCAGAAAATCTGACTGAACGGCAGCGAAAAATTCTCTGTTTAATTAATACAAAGTTAAATCGTATCCTAGCTCTAGTGGCAGCAGTATTGTCGGTTTGGGTGCTGTGGCATCTCTACCAAATTGCCCCATTAGTAGCAAATTCCGCTAAATTTCTCCCACAATGGCGCAGTGTTGCATTAGTGCTTGCGGGGTTAGCCTTTTTGGGCAGCAATCTTTTTTTACAAATACCTGTGAGTGTAATGCGAGTTTTGGTGACTAAGGAGACAGAATTCGCTGGCATAGAGCCATTATCTTTAGAAAAGATTAAGCAGGATTTCACAATTTTAGGGGTGCGGGTTAATCAAATCGTGCCCCAATTGTTGCAATCCCTGTTTAGGATTAATACAGATTCATAGCAGCCCCGAAAGTATATTATTTCACTTTAAAGGGCTAGAAATAAGCAGCAGGGAGCAGAGAGCAGAGCGGAAAAATAACTATTAATTATTGACCCATGCCCAATGCTCCATACCCAATACCCAGTTACCGTTGAAGTTAAAACAAAGGAATGAGGAACTATGGCTCAAATTCCAGCTTCTAGCGATCGCCAATTTTCTGCTGATACTGAAATTTGGTATAGTCTCAAATGTGCGATCTCCACGAGTTCCGGTTTTCAACGCTGGCAACTAGAACGCGATGCTCAATTACAAGGAATTCGCCTGGAACAGCAAGTACAAGGGTATTTAAGGGAAACTTTAGAAACTTTAGCTTACTAAATACAAAAGAAATTTTCTCGGCTTGTTTGCAAGGGAGCGAGTTGACGGTATGCACTCTGCAAGCGATCGCCATCAACTTCCACTTCATTTGTGGGATAATTTTTAATCCACCCTAGTCCCCCAAGGCATTGGGGGACTACAGGGGGGTGTTTTTACGTGCATATTACCTAGAAGTAAAACTCTTATGGAGTGGGCAGCGTTCGATGGTTCCTGAGCCTTGTCCTACCCCTCCCTACGGGGATATTGCTACGCGTAGCGTCCCGCAGGGAAGGACTGAGCGCTCATGCCGAAGTCTTGCCCGCCCTGGTTATGCAAATTAAAACTACATGAGCTGATCATCATCTGCAAAGTGCAAATACAGCGTTTTTCAAGTAAATGAGGTACACAGGTAGGGGCACAACAATGTTGTGCCCTTACAATAATCTGTACAGAGGCGCTTGTTGCAATCTACTGTATCTCTTACTCTTAACTTTTGCAGCATCTATAATTAATCTTGCCCTATTTAGTTCGTTACCATGTCGGAAGAAGATATCCGGGCCGCAAGGCTGGAGAAAGTAGAACAACTCAAGCAGCTAGGGACTAATCCCTATGCCTATCGTTGGGAATCTACCCATCATGCAGCCCAGTTGCAAGAAAATTTTGCCGATTTATCCAGTGGTGAAGAAGTTGATTTAGAAGTTGCGATCGCTGGACGCATTATGGCACGTCGCGTTTTCGGTAAATTAGCTTTCTTCACTTTGCAAGACGAAACCGGCACAATTCAGCTTTATCTAGACAAAAATCGCATCCAAGAAAGCATGGCAGATATTGATGCCGATGCCTTCAATCACCTGAAGCAACTCACAGATGCAGGTGACATTCTGGGAGCCAAAGGTACTATTAAACGGACTGAAAAGGGCGAGTTATCTGTCTACGTTAAACAATATACTATTCTCACTAAATCCCTATTGCCCCTACCCGACAAGTGGCATGGATTAACGGATGTTGCCAAGCGCTACCGTCAGCGCTATGTTGACTTGATTGTTAACCCGGAAGTGCGGCAAACTTTCCGCCGTCGCGCCCAAATTACTGCGGGTATTCGTCGCTATTTGGAAGAACGGGATTTTTTGGAAATTGAAACGCCAGTTTTGCAAAGTGAAACTGGGGGTGCAGATGCACGTCCATTTATCACTTACCACAACACTTTAGAAATGGAATTGTATCTGCGAATTGCCACAGAACTCCATCTCAAGCGGTTGATTGTGGGTGGTTTTGAAAAGGTGTTTGAATTGGGGCGAGTTTTCCGCAATGAGGGAATTTCGACTCGCCACAATCCCGAATTTACGACAATTGAACTTTACCAAGCCTACGCCGACTACAACGATATGATGGCGCTGACAGAAGGGATTATTACCACTGTCGCCCAAGAGGTACTCGGCACATTGCAAATCACCTACCAAGGGGAACCTATCGATTTAACACCACCTTGGCGACGGGTGACAATGAACGATGTAGTTAAAGAATTTACGGGGTTGGATTTTAATTCTTTCCAAACTTTGGAAGAAGCAAAAACAGCAAGTAAAAATGCTGGGATTCCTGGTGTAGATGAAGCCAAATCAATTGGTAAGTTACTGAATTTAGCTTTTGAAGAAAAGGTAGAAGCTAATTTAATTCAACCTACCTTTGTAATTGATTATCCTGTAGAAATTTCGCCCTTAGCAAAACCGCATCGTTCTCAACCTGCTTTGGTGGAAAGATTTGAGTTATTTATCGTCGGGCGAGAAACTGGCAACAGCTTCTCAGAACTTACCGATCCCATCGAGCAAAGAGAACGTCTAGAAGCCCAAGCTGAAAGAAAAGCTGCTGGCGACTTGGAAGCCCAAGGTGTAGATGAAGACTTTTTGACAGCCCTTGAATACGGTATGCCGCCTACAGGTGGTTTAGGGATTGGGATTGATCGGTTGGTAATGTTATTAACAGATTCTGCCAGCATTCGGGATGTAATCGCCTTCCCTCTACTCAAGCCTGAAGGCAGCGTTATTAAGCAATTTAGCTATGATCCAAAAACTCAAACACTGACTATTGAATTTGATAGTGGAAGTGTTTACGAGTATTTCAAAGTACCTCCTAGTGTCAAAGAAGACTTAGACAATACACCGTCTAAAGGTCAATATTTTAACAAGTTTATTAAAGGTAAATTTAAGTATGAACAATTGAGTTGAGATAATAACTACCATTCAACAGTAGAACAGTAGGGTGCGTTATGGCTTTGCCTAACGCACAATTTGTTTCTGAGTTTATTCAGCAGTTAGTAGTTTCAGTTGGGGATTTAAACCTTTTAATTTACGATAGATAAGCACTTCCAGTATAAATATTTATCGGCTTATTCAGAATTGGCATTACGGATGGTCGCAGATTCATAAATTCCCATTCATCTGAAAAAATTGGCTATGTAGGATTATAATCTTGCTGATTCGATATATCTTTTGAGGGGCGATCGCTACTCCAAGCCCACCACACAGAACCACAGTGGCAATAGTAGAACTCCTGCCATTTGCGACGATGATCTTCTGTAAGTACAGGCGATCGCCGATTTAGCCAAACTTTTTCAGCTTCCAAGCTACTAGAGCGGCAGCTAGGACAGCAAAACTCGTAAGCGTGTGTTGCCTCATTTGTCCATTCAGGCGGGATCGAAACAAAAGCGTCCATGTCGTTAAAAGTGCAGTCTCAATGGTGATCGAGAACTTTGAGGTTTTGAATTTGGGCGCAAACGGATACAATAAAATCCCGCCACATTATCAAATCACAAATCAAAGATTAACACGATTGATAACTAAAATAGTTACCATGCACATTATGGCTAATAATTAAATTTATGGAGCAAAATGTTGAAATTCGCCGTTTGTTAGATGTGATGCCTGCTTCTGCTCGGATGACGACAAAACTTGTTAGTAAGCCTCAGCAAGCAAAAGTGATTGATGCCTCCTTTCCCCAACCCTGGAATCAGGCACGACCGATATATATTAATTTTGATTTGTGGCATCGCTTGACAAAGCCGCAACGAGATTTGCTGCTGTTGCAGATGGTTAGCTGGTTGACGGGGGTGAAGTGGTTTAAACCCGACATTTATCAAGGTGTAGTGGTGGCTGGGCTGTTAGGCGGATCATTGGAAGCAGTACAATCAGATGTGGTAGGTGTAGCCGTAGCTGGGGGATTAAGTGCGATCGCTGCTTGGAGGATCTGGCGCACTAATAAATCTCAAGAGTCAGAGTTAAATGCTGATACAGCAGCCATTAAAATAGCACAGCGACGCGGTTATTCAGAAACAGAAGCAGCACAATACCTGTTATCTGCAATTGAAGCGGTAGCTAAAATTGAAGGACATTCCAGTTTAAATTTTACTAAGTTGATTCGTTGCCAAAACTTACGAGCGATCGCGGGTTTATCACCAGTGGGTATGCCAGAAAGTTATGATAAGTAGAATAAATGTCTCTGCTGCCCATTTGTAGCAACATTTAAAGTGAAAAGTCTATATATGGGTTTTTGACAGCGATCGGTAAAACTTAACTTAAATTCTCTCAGTTACTAATGGAGTTGATGGGAATGGGTAACTTTATTATTTTTGTCTTGATAGTGGTTTACGGAGGCGGCGTTTGGAAGTTTTGGAATGGCTTTGGGCGGACTAATTTTAATCCAACTTTGACCAATCGCATTGGTTTATCTTTGCTATGGCCAGCTTTATTTATTACAAATCAATCCTATCGTCGAAACTTTAGAAAAGCGTTGAAGGGCTAGAGTTTACTGTCAAGTTTAACGTCATCCGATTCTGACGGTGGCATATATCTGAATATTAATCTAACCCCCCAACCTCCCTTCCCTAGTGGGGAAGGTTGGGTTTGCTCCTTTTAGAAAGGAGAGGAATTAGGGAAGGATAAGTTCGTTAACCGTTGGAAGTATTTCAGCTGATGAATTTACTTGGTTAATAGATGAATTACTCCACCTACAGCTGCACCATCAACAGCATTGCCAAGGGTATCTTTGCGATCGCCAGTAATTACGCCAGTCAATGCGCTAGCCCCTGCACCGACTCCGACATCTTGAACAGCGCTCCGGTGATAAGGATGCTTTCTCAGACCATTTGCACCATTGACAACTGCGCCAGTCACAGCACCCCTAATACCATTTTTTAATACATTACCATGTCCCCTAACAGCTCCGGTGACTACATTCGTAACAGCCCCAATACCTGCATCTCTTAGTACTTGGTCGTCAGCAGCAGCCGGTTTCGCGGGAACTAAGGTGACACCAGCTAGACTTGCAGCCATGAGGCTGGGTAGAAGTGTGCGCTTTAGGATATTATTCATTGTGTTACCTTCTCAAAACATCAAACAATTGGCTAAAAACCAAACTTAGTGGAGTCGGATAAAATCTGATTTTTTTATCTGAACAACAGCAACTAATTATTGTTCTCGAATATATATCATCGCATTTGAAAAGTCATAACTGCATCTACATAAAGCATGAATATAGATTCAGTCCTGAGAATCCCTTGCTGATTTCTTAGGCAATACTGGAGATTACCTATTGACAAAATCAATTAAATATAATATTCAGATGGAAAGTTGTATTTTTTCATTACTAGCAAGGTATTACTAACGATAAATCGCGTAGTGTTTACCCTATCTATCTAAAGATAGTTGCCAAAATAATTAAACTAACTCGTCGGGGTTAATATTTAATTCTGTTAGTTTAGCAGCCAAGCGCTGCGTAGGCGTAGCCCGTCGTAGACATCGCTCCCATCCTGTCTGTAGCAAATTACCCTGATTATCCCACCAGGGTAATTCTAGATTTTGATAGCGCCCTTGCCAAATTCCCAATTCTACACCCATAGGTTCAATAGGATGATGTCCGCGTTCATTGGCAGGTATTAGCTGATATTCACCCCTGAGCAATTGATACACTTGGACACTAGCTTTTTTCACTTCATAAATGCCATAGAAGGGAATTCTAATTGCTTGCTCATAAACCCAAAACTTACCTGTAATTGGTGTTTTGTCTCTTCTTGGGAACCATCTCCTGAAACAAATTCCAACACAATCAGAGGTGCAACATATTCTTGCCAAAGTATATAAGAACGGCGGACTTGACCATTTAAAGTTGGCGGTACATTTGGTACATAAAACCAATCTGGGGCTTCTGCTCCTCTTTCTGGTGGTTCAGTCATACGCCAATAAATACCTCTATCTTGACCTATGCAATATTGTCCATTGAGATGCAGCTTCTGCAAGATTGGCTCAATAGAATCTGTCAGCAATAAGCTTTGAGGATGTTCTTGCAGATTTTTTACAAATGTCGCGTCAGATTCTGGTAGCTGCGTGTGGTCTGGTAGGGTTGATTCAACGCCTAAAGGTGTTTGTGCTGAGGTCATGGGAACTATCCATTTTTTAATTACGTATTTCTTTGGTAGCATTCCCTCGAAAAATTAAATAAGCTTAAATTTCACAATCAGGGGAATTAAAAGAATAAATTTAAAACTTCTGTTTTGAAATAGTTTTGGAGGGAAAAGTAATGATATTAGATTTATATAGGCTTGGTAAAGAAATCGCCCAAGATGCCAATAAATTATTCGACCACACACGGCATAGCGTTAAACATGATTTGGAAGAAACAGTTTTATGTGACAGCTATAATCGTGAGTGGAAAGTAAAGGTTCGCCGCACAGGTAATCGCGGACGCTACCTTAAAATCTATTCCTATCCAGATTACAAACAAAGCTTGAGAGCATCAGCAGATAAATACAAATCATATTTACAAATTACTTCTGATGAATGGGAGGTTTTTTATCGGACAGCAGGAGGACTAGAGGATTCTCGCGCCAGGGCTATTTTAGATAAGTTAGTAGGAATTTAGGACTAGAAACCGGGTTTTTCTGAAAAACCCGGTTTCTAAACACGAGTGTTACAAGGAAAAATGTAAATTTAAGTAGAGACGAAGCTCTTATTTCTAAGAATGTGTTGATGGCCAATTCTCTAAGCTTAGTCCTTCCAGTCGCAGCAAATCAGAATCGTTAGAAACCATAATTAAACCGCGTGCGATCGCAGTTGCTGCTATAAATATATCTTCCTCTTGGATAGTTAGACTTCTGCGTTTTAAATCCAGATGAATTTCGCAGGCTTTTTCAAGAATTTCTATATCATCTAGAAATAAAACTTCATATTTACTATAAAAAGCTACGCGTAGCGTCCCGTAGGGAAGTCACCTCCGTGGACAATACAAAATCAAAGGTTTTTAACCCACGGAGGTGGGTTTTGTCTGTATAGCCGCGAATTCTATTCGCTAGGGCTATTAATAAATTAGACTTTTAAACATCCTCTCAGCACCCCTCTGCGTAAAAAAAAGGTGGACAAGATGCCCACCCCACAAAATTTTGAGAATATTCTGTTGTTATTAACCTAACAATTGTTTAGCCTTAGCTAAAACATTATCAACGCTAAAGCCAAACTTCTCTAGACAAACATTGCCTGGAGCCGAAGCACCAAAACGATCAATACTAACGCAATCGCCTTCACTACCTACGTACTTGTGCCAACCGAAACTGCTAGCAGCTTCTACAGACAAACGCTTGGTGACAGCTTTTGGCAGAACAGACTCTCTATAAGCCGCATCCTGTGCTTCAAACAGTTCCCATGAAGGTAGCGAGACAACACGGGCTTTCTTACCTTCGGCTGTGAGTTTTTCGGCTGCGCCGACGGCGAGGCTCAGTTCTGAACCAGTGCCAATCAAAATGATATCAGGTGTACCTTCGCTATCCACCACGGTGTATCCACCTTTCGCCACCTTTTCAATTGATGTACCTGCCAAGTTGGGAACGTTTTGACGGGTGAACGCCAATAGAGATGGAGCGTTTTGCTTCGACTTTTTGATCGCTATTTTATAAGCGCCAGAGGTTTCGTTACCGTCTGCGGGACGAAACACGGTTAAATTAGGAATGGCTCGTAAGGAAGCCAGAGTTTCAATGGGTTGGTGTGTGGGGCCATCTTCACCTTGTCCAATGGAATCGTGAGTCATCACCCAAATTACGCCAGCTTGGGAAAGAGCGGATAAGCGGATGGCAGCACGCATATAATCTGTGAAGATCAAGAAGGTAGCGCCGTAGGGAATTAATCCCGAACTGTGCAACGCGATACCATTACAGATTGCGCCCATACCATGTTCCCGTACACCAAAGTGGATGTTGGGGTTTTCGTATTGCCCTTTTTGGAAGTCGCCCTTGCCCTTGACTTCGGTAAGGTTGGAGTGGGTTAAGTCAGCCGAACCACCAATCAATTCAGGTAAAACCGCCGCTAATTTGTTGAGGCAGTTTTCTGAGTGTTTGCGGGTGGGCAGTCCTTTGTCTTCGGGGGTGTAGGTGGGTAGTACCTTATCCCAACCATCGGGTAGTTTGCCGCTTATGTAGCGTTCAAATTCAGCCGCTTCTTGGGCATACTTAGCTTTGTAGTCCGCAAAGGTCTTGTTCCATTCGGTTTCGTAACCTGCGCCGCGCTCAACTGCTTTACGTGTGTGCTTGAGGGCGTCTTCGGGTACTACGAAAGGCTCATATTCCCAACCCAAATTTTTCCGAGTCAATGCTACTTCGTCTCCACCAAGCGCAGCACCGTGAACACCAGCAGTGTTTGCTTTATTGGGGGAACCGTAACCAATGGTGGTTGTCACCTTAATCATGGACGGCTTATCAGTTACAGCTTTAGCTTCGGCGATCGCTTTCTCAATTGCCGCTAAATCAGTATTGCCATCTTTGATGTGCAGAACGTGCCAACCGTATGCTTCAAACCGCTTGGAAACATCTTCGGTGAATGCTATATCTGTGGAACCGTCGATGGAAATGTGGTTGTCGTCGTACAGAGCAATGAGTTTACCTAATCCCAAGTGTCCTGCAAAAGAAGCAGCTTCACCGGAAATACCTTCCATGTTGCAACCGTCACCCACAATTACGTAGGTGTAATGGTCAACAATCTTGGTATCGGGTTTATTAAATTTAGCGGCAAGATGCGCTTCGGCGATCGCTAAACCGACTGCATTGGCAATTCCTTGGCCTAGTGGGCCGGTGGTGACTTCCACGCCTGGGGTCATGAAGTTTTCGGGGTGTCCAGGGGTTTTGGACTCCCATTGACGGAATTGCTTGATATCTTCAATGCTTACACTGTCGTAGCCTGTGAGATAGAGCAGGGCGTACTGCAACATCGAGCCATGACCGGCAGACAAGACAAAGCGATCGCGATTAAACCATTTGGGATTCTTGGGATTAAACTTTAAAAAGCGATCCCAGAGGACAAAAGCCATCGGAGCCGCGCCCATCGGCAGTCCTGGGTGTCCAGATTTGGCCTTTTCTACGGCATCAACAGCCAAGAAGCGGATCGAGTTAATACAAAGTTCTTCGAGGGAAACTTGTTTGGGGGATTGGGTTGCAACAGTCATAATCTCTTGTTTTTAACGACGGGTTAGCACTCTTGGTAGCTTCTCTTGTTGGGGTTATTTTAGATTCCCCACAGTATCCTCATCATCCCACTCCCGCTTGTCGATGGACAAGCGGGATCTCCTGAGTTTCTGGTGATAAATCAAGCTGATAATTGGGTCATGCTGAACGCTTAAATTATATCGGAATGCTATTTCTGATACTTTCGTTGGGCATTGGGCATTGGGCATTGGGCAGAGGAGGATAAAACTTCTGAATTCTAAATTCTGAATTCTGACTCCTGAATTCTTTTAGACGTATTTCTTAAAGGCCAGTGTGACATTATGGCCGCCAAACCCAAAAGAATTGGATATTGCCACCTCGACTTTTTGAGCGCGGCTAGAGTTAGGCACGTAATCTAAGTCACACTCTGGATCTGGATTTTCCAGATTGATTGTCGGTGGAATTTGGTCATTAGTGATCGCCAGTACTGTTGCCACTGCTTCAATACCTCCAGAACCGCCCAATAAATGACCTGTCATCGATTTGGTGGAGCTAATTGCCACCTTATAGGCATGTTCTCCCAGGGCTTTTTTGATGGCTGAGGTTTCAGTTGAATCATTAGCTGGGGTGCTAGTGCCGTGGGCATTAATGTAGCTAATCTGTTCGGGAGTTATACTGGCATCTTTGAGCGCTAGTTCTATGGCTCTCGCTGCTCCAAGTCCACCAGGTACGGGGGAGGTGATATGGTAGGCGTCACAGGTCATCCCATAGCCGATCATTTCGGCATAAATGTGAGCGCCGCGACTGATTGCGTGTTGCAGTTCTTCTAGAATTAAAATTCCTGAACCTTCACCCAAGACAAATCCGTTGCGATCGCGGTCAAAGGGACGGCAAGCTGTATACGGGTCATCATTGCGAAAAGAGAGTGCCTTGCAGGCGGCAAACCCAGCTATTGACAATGGTGTGACAGCTGACTCTGTTCCCCCGCAAATCATCGCCTGGGCGTATCCTCCTTGAATTAAGCGAAAAGCATCTCCGATGGCGTTGGAGCCAGCAGCGCAGGCAGTTACAGGACAGGAGTTTGGCCCTTTAGCACCAGTGTGAATTGCTGTTAATCCTGCGGCCATATTGGCAATCATCATCGGGATCATGAATGGACTACAGCGATCGGGGCCACGATTGAGGTAGATAGTTTGCTGGTCTTCTAATACCTTGATGCCACCAACGCCAGAACCGATCATGACACCTACCTGTTCTGCATTCAGGTCATTGATCACTAACTGCGCGTTAGATAAAGCCTGTTTTGCTGTCGCAACCCCAAATTGGGCAAACCGATCCATGCGCTTGGCCTCTTTGCGCTCCAAGTAATCATGTGGATCGAAGTTTTTCACTTCACCAGCAATGCGGCAATCATGGTGAGATGCATCAAATAATGTGATGTAGTCTATACCATTGCGTCCACTCAATAATCCATTCCAATATTCTGTTGCTGTGTTACCTATAGGTGTAATCGCGCCAACACCAGTTACAACAACGCGTTTACGTGTATGATCTGTCATGATTCAGTTAAAAATGGCGAAAAAGCTGCATGGCAAAAAATTCGAGCCTAGCGACTAGGTAATGGTGAGCCAGCGCAGTAGGAGCGTCACCCGAAGGGTCTTAAAGATTTCCTTTATGAGAGACTGGCGTTAGTGTCAGTGTTAGCGACGTTCCTAACGTCACCCTTCGTGTGACTAAGTGCTGAATAAAAATCTCTCCAATCCCCAATCCCCAATCCCCAGTTAAGCTGATGCGGTAACTTTGTTATTGATGTAATCTACTGCGTCTTGAACCGATATAATCTGCTCGGCAGCTTCGTCGGGGATTTCGATATCAAATTCTTCTTCCAAGGCCATCACCAGTTCAACGGTATCCAAGGAATCTGCTCCTAGATCGTCCATAAACTTCGACTGGGGTGTGATTTTGGTATCATCCTCAACACTCAGTTGTTCGGCGACGATTTTCTTGACCTTTTCAAAAAGTTCCGTTTGGCTCATAAATAATAAAAGTCCTTAACCAGTTGCGAGAATCTGCTCATTTAGAGGAGACATTGTTTTGAGCATATACATCTTATCTTGACATCCTCACCGTCCTAAATGAGCGATGATTCCTCACCACGCTACCACCCCAACGGGAAGTAGTCGCTGAATGGGGTTGACGCTTCAACAAGCACAGCCTCTACCGAGGTCTTACACGCTCTCCACGTCCGTTTTAAGTCTCGGAATGCCCTGCCGCGACTAACGAACACAAGCAAAAAATGACTTGCTTTGAGCTTCTGGGATAGATTTTAGACAATTGCCCAGTTGCTTTTGTCTACGCCTGCTCTCACCGTAACTGTTTCAACGTGTCTTGAGCCTAGAGGGGGATTTTTAACTCCATTCGCAGTTTATCAAAAAGCCGCCCTAGAAGTGCGTAGCTCTGTATCTCATTTTTTCGGTCAAGCGCGATCGCCTACTGCCAAGGGTTTTTCTGTGAGAAAACCTTTCTTCTAAAAAGAATGAAGTAAGTTTTCTCTTAACACTTGGGCAATGGAGGATGCTACACCATCGCCGATACCGTGTAAATGTTTCGGCTTTCCAATTATTGCTAAAATTTTTTACAATGTCTCGATCAGTATTTACAGCCTTGCTAGCAATGAGAATATGTAGGTAGACGCGGCGGCTTTGAACCTAGACGGTTAAAGGGTCGCCCAACGTCAAACATCAGAACTTCGGTGCTAACAAGGAATGATAAAACAGTTATTGTTTAGAGCGATCGCTCTAACCCAAACATACTTCTATGCTATCTCACACCCTGAAATACGCTTACTTCCCCGGTTGTGTTGCCCAAGGGGCTTGTCGGGAACTTTACCAGTCAACTCAAGCGCTTACGCAAGCACTGGGCATTGAATTGGTTGAACTTAAAAAAGCTGCTTGCTGCGGTTCTGGCACATTTAAAGAAGATTCCCAACTGCTAGAAGATACAGTCAACGCCAGAAATATTGCTTTAGCAGAAGAATTAAATCTGCCTTTACTTACTCATTGCAGCACTTGTCAAGGTGTTATCGGTCACGTCAACGAACACCTGAAAGAATGCAAGACTTCTAACCCTGCCTACATTGAACAGGTTAATGGCTTGCTGCATAAAGAAGGCTGTTCGCCTTATCGCGGCAGTACTGAGGTTAAACATCTCCTCTACGCTTTGGTAACAGATTACGGTTTAGAGGAAATTACCAAACGTGTCACCCGGAAGTTAACTGGATTAAAATGTGCGGCTTTTTATGGCTGTTATCTCCTCCGCGCCCAAAAATCTATCCCCTATGATGACCCCTTCCAACCGGAAGCGATGGAAAATATGTTTCGGGCTGTGGGTGCAACACCAATTTATTACCGAGGGCGGACACAATGTTGTGGTTGGCCGCTTTCTAGTTATGCCACTACCCAATCTTTCAAAATGGCGGGGATGCATATTCAGGACGCTTTGGCATCTGGTGCTGACTGTATAGTTACGCCTTGTCCTTTGTGCCACTTAAATTTAGATTCGCGTCAGCCAGAAGTGGAAAAGGTGATTGAACAGAAGCTAGGTTTACCAGTGTTGCATTTACCTCAGTTAATTGCTTTGGCACTTGGGGTTAGTCCAAAAGAACTAGGTTTAGAACGCCACATTGTTTCCACAAAGCCAGTATTGGAGAAATTAGGATTTTAGTTTGGAAAGTGCAATGTCATCTGGCAAAGGTGGTGCGGTGAACTACTCCTAGTTGCCTACGGCTGAACTAGGAGCTTCTGTAATCACAGGGGAGTGCCTAAACTTAGACTTTCGCCCAAGAGTAGGACTTATCTCCCCTCCTACAGCAGAGACGGCAGAAAAGATTCCGCCTTTAGTATTCTGATGCCCTCGGCTCTAATATTTGCGGCTGCATTGCCATCACGATCATGAAGAGTATTGCAATTAGGACAAGTCCATTCCCGGATATCCTCTTGTCTCTCACTTACTTGAACCTATCCCACTAATCCCCAAATATGATAGCCTATTTCTGAATTGAGAAGGGTGTATCAAACGATGGCAGGACGTTTCGAGGGGTTAAGCAATCTGGAATGGAAATTGTTTGAAGATATATTTCCTACAGAACCAGAAAAATGTGGTAAGGGAATGCCTCATGCACCGTACCGCTATCTGCTAAATAGTCTTTTATACATTTTGATTACTGGATGTCGATGGTGTGACATCCCAAAGGGAGATATATGGGCTTCAAAAAGCGCTTCGCACCGATGGTTAAAGCAATGGCGTGAGGATGGAACGTTTGAATATATACAGGCGCGTGTTCTTGCGGTCGCTGATGAGAAAGGTTTGATAAATTGGGACTTTGGGGCTGTTGATGGCTCTTTTTCCCCCTGGAAAGGGAGGAGGTAAAGAGGTTGTTTATGGCGGTAAGGGAAAAGGAGTGTTAATTCATACACTTACGCAGGGAAATGGAATGCCTTTAGCTAACTGTACAACTCCAGCCAACGGAAATGAAAGAGAGCAGGTATTACCACTGCTAGATAAAGTCAAACTTAAAACTTTAAAGCCTGGTAGACCGCGTAAGAGAGCCAAGGTCTTAGCGACTGATAAAGGTTACGATTCACTCGTATAAACGCGCTGCTTTACGCAAGCGAGGAATTAGACCTCAAATTCCCAAACGAGTTTGGAAAACGAAGAAAAACAGAGGTAGACCAATCAAAATTTCTGTTCCCAGGTTTCAGCAGGAACGTTGTTTTGCCTGGTATCAACGTAAATATCGTCGTTTAGTCGTCCGATGGGAACGTCAAACAGTATATTTTGATTCCTTCATTGACCTTGCAACTATCCATATGTGGATTCAACGGATTTTATTAGTGGGATAGGTTCGTTAAGTTAGGTAACGTCAGACAGTCTCCGACTGCAATTACCGCTTGAGCTTAGAATCCTTGCCCTTGTAGGGCGAGGGTTATGTCAATGAGATTGATTTGACTTCAAGTTGCGATCGCCCATTACCATGATGCGCCAGAGATGCCATTCCATGTTCTTGGGCACGCAGCTCTTGATCAGATATTTCTGGCTCCTTAATATAGACCGAACTCACTAAGATATTCAGGACTCCACTTTCTTCAGCCTGACGGACAGCGCGATGAGTAATCAATTCACCCACATTTAGAATCACGTTGTCTTCTGGATCAAGAATGACGCGGGTAACTGGACGACCCAGTGCTTGTTCAATTCGTTGCTTCTTCATCGCCCGTGTGCTGCGTCCTTGTAACTTTTCTGCCTGATCTTTCAAAGCTTGCCAGAAAGTGTTGAGGTTCTTTTGGGCAACGCTTGCTTGATCGCGCAATTGAACTTTGGTTTCTAACCATGTGTCACTTGCGGTAGAACTAACTGCACTTGCCAGAGCCAGACCAGCAGCGTTCAGTAATTCTACTTCTTTGCCGTAAATTTGGGCGCGTTCAAGGACGGATTCAGTTACAATCTGCCCAGATGCTGCAATAATTAAGCCATCGTTAGCACGCACTGTTTGCAGGACTCTGCGCCCTCTTGCCTGCTGGATCGCCACATATTCTGCCAGCCCATCAACCGAGTGACGTAGGTTAGCAGCACCTTTCTGAGTTGCGCTCTGAATTTGATTGCTAGTAGATTCTGTTGCTGCTTTCAAATTGCGGCTGATGTTTGCAGTCAGACTGCCACCCGTAGCTCGATAGAGTTCATCGAGGATGCTCATACGAGTGGCTGCTTCTGCATCGACTAGCGTGACTTCCTGCCCCTGTAGTAGGAGTACACTACCGTCTGGAGTCAGCACATCCCGCTCAACATGCTTGCCAATCACATATATTTTTTGCTCCGCAGGGTCAACCAGATTGTTTGTCAGAGAGGCAGATGCATCTCGATTGAGGTCTTGCAGTTTGCTGCTAGTAGCATCAGTTGCGGCTTGCAGTTGCTCACCTGCATTATCGCTTGCTGACTGTAGCCTGCGGTTCACATTCTCTACTGAGCTTTGCAGTTGCTCACCTGCCGACTGGCTGGCTTTTTGTAGTCTGCGGTTAGCCGTTTGGGCCGATTCTTGCAACCTGTCTTCAGTTGCTTGGACGGCTCCCCGGATACCACCGACCTGTTCTTGCATCATCTGAGCAGTTTCTGGAGGCACAAAGGTAACATCGTAACCAATTGTCAGCGTTTCGGGAGCGGGAACGAACGATCGCCCCGAGTAAGCATCGGCAAATACACCGCCAGAAACTTCGTATCCTTCCACCAGTCCACTATGCTCATCGAAGAACAAATCAACTAGTGCACCAAGGTCGAGTCCCTCAGTGGTCAGAATTCTCGTTCCTTTTAGGACGATATTCTGGTGGAGAATCTCTTTAATTGCAGGGACACGATGTACCTTAACAACAGATTCTTTCGAGTTAACGACGATCGCATCTAACCCGATCGCTTGCACCTCTTCTAGGGGAATGACTTTTGCACCCCGAAATAGTCCCTTCTCTTCAACGAGGAAACCCAAAAGTTGATTGTGTTTTTGATCAAAAATTAAATCTATAATTCGCTCAATTTTCTTACCATTGTCATAGGTAACAACTACTTTATCGATAACATCACTACCTTTACGCATTTATCTATCCCTCGCAGTTTTTATTGATTGGGTTGTCCAGTCACTTGTTCGTTGGTTGGCTGAATTTTTAGCTGAAAGTATCGTCCCTCTCTGCCAAAACCCGGAACTATGTCAATAACGCCAAAGTATTCTAGGAGTACCCCAAAGATGGCAACAAGGGTGATGAGAACGGTGATGTTTGCTCCAGTGTTAGAGCGCTGTCCTACGAGCCTGGGCATTTTTTCCTCTTATTTCTTATTGTTTTTTTATCGTCAAGCTTGCTGTAAAAATCAGACAAGTTTGTTTACATCATTTGTACGTACATATCTATCCTCCGGCATATGCGATCGTTCAGTTTCCTCTTCAGAAAGAAATAAATTCAACAAATATATTTCTCAAAGTAGATGTATTAGCTATTTATTATCCAGACTTTTTTTAGGAAAAATAAATATTTTTATTTCTAACTTTAATAAGAATATTGTAATACTTCAAGGATAATTTTAGTTAATATATTTGTGAGCCATTGTTAAAAATTAAATTTCTTCGCACAAACTATACAACCTATACGCTATTCAAACATTCGCTGAAACATGATTTGAAAATGCTCTAATCACTCAAAATCCCGTTTTGTAGACGAGCCAGTGCGTTGCTTTTGGTACTTTTACCAATGACTCATCTATACTTAGATCCGGTTATCTTCTTCGGAGCGCCCGTTTTCGGCGACGTTATTGCTGTGACTGAGGATGTCAGTTTGACTGCGCTCACTTCTGAGATTATATTTATTATCTAAGGCTTTCAGTAATCAGAGATCCTACACGACATTTGCGATCGCAAATTTTCCTGGTTATGGTATCTATGCCTTTGGGATTGTATTTGCCACACCGAAATAAATTTTGGATTTTAGATTTTAGATTGAAAAGAGCAATCAAGTCACGGGCAAGTCAAGTAATTTTAGATTTATTCTCGCAAAGAAAACGGGGGCAATTCTTGGAAATGCTCTCGCCTTCAGACCTATTTAAATTTTGGATTTTGAATCTTCAATCCAAAATCCAAAATTTAAAATCTAAAATTCGGTGATGTGAGGAATGGAGGTTTAGATGAAGTTAATCATTGCTATTGTTCAATTTACGTTGTAATTGTTTTAGCGATTGATACATATCTGGTAGGCGACTATAAACAGCACATACCTTGAGATATAGTTTATGAGGAATGGCTGGAGTTCCAGAGACAATTTCTCCTGCTGCAACATCGTGTAAAATGCCAGTTCGAGCCGAAGCGATCGCCCCATCACCAATTTTCGCTTGATTGGCAATTCCTACTTGCCCAGCTAAGATTACCCGATTCCCAAGTTGTACAGCGCCCGCCATCCCAGCCTGACCGGCGATCGCACAGCCTGAACCGATTTGGCAACCATGACCTATTTGCACTAAGTTATCAATTACTGTATTGCGACCGATCCGGGTTTCTCCGACGGCTGGGCGGTCAATGGCGCTATTGCAGCCTACTTCTACACTATCTTCTAAGACTGTATAGCCAGATTGTTGCATTTTGAACCAACCAGTCCGGGTAGGAACAAAACCAAAGCCTTCTGCACCGATGACAGCACCACTGTGAATGACGCAATCTGCACCAATGTGGGTACGTTCGTGGATGGTACAGTTGGCGTGTAAGGTGGTGCGATCGCCTATTTTGACATCTGGATAAATCACCACATTCGGATGAATGATTGCGCCATTGCCAATTTCTACCCCTTGTTGAATCACAGTATGGGGGCCAATATAAACATCACTACCAACTTTTGCGGTGGAGTGAATCACAGCAGTGGGATGAATTTCTGGGATGGGGCGATATGCTTGGTAAAAAAGTGCAATCGCTTTGGCAAACAACAGTCGCGGATCTGAGGTCGCTAGCCAGACAATACCGCTTTGGTGTGCAAGCACCTGTAATTTTTCGTCCTGGGGCAAAATTAAAGCACTAGCATTGGTCTTGCCGATAAAAGACCCAAATTTTGCACCTTCTACGTAGCTGAGAGTACCGATGGTAGCTTCATCAATAGCTGCTATCCCGGTAATTTCTGGGTCATGGTCTGGGTTGCTAGTCAGGCTATGATTGGTGGCGCCGTCACCAAATTGGCGGAGGATTTCGCTGAATTTCATTGTTGGGTATGTTCAAAATTGATCTACAAAGGATGGTAGCTTTATTTTTGCCGCTTTGTACTAGCCAGATAATTATTAGTAATTAAGATAGCGATTATTCATAGTCCAGAAAATTTGAGGTTTTTAAATGATTAATAATATCCAAGAATTAAGAGAGCATCTTTTTGATAATAAATTTTAACGAGAACTGTTATAGTAGTCTGCTACATTAATTTTGATAAGTTCGTAGTCAAGATTTTATATCAGGTTCGGTTAAACACTTATAATATCTACTTTGTTGGGTTGAGGAACGAAACCCAACATTTGCTCCTTGTTCATGTTGGGTTTCACTGCCGTTCAACCCAACCTACATTGATAGATTTTATTACAAGTAATCACCCGAACTTGATATTAGTCCTGACTACGAACTCTCTTAAACTGTCATAATCCCTGTGGTGATACTAGTCGCTAGTCGCCATTGCTATCCCTGCTAAATAGCCGGTTGTCCAAGCACTTTGGAAGTTAAATCCACCGGTAACGCCATCAATATCTAAGATTTCCCCGGCAAAATAAAGACCAGGAACTAATCTACTTTCCATTGTCTTGAAGTTGACTTCTTTGAGGTTGACGCCGCCACAGGTAACAAATTCTTCTTTGAAGGCTCCTTTACCGTTGATTAAATATTGTCCTTGAGTGAGTTCTTGCACCAATTGATTTAAGGTTTTACTAGATATTTCTGCCCAACGGTCTTCTATGGTAATGCCTGCACGGGCAATGATATATTGCCAGAGACGATGGGGTAGGTCAACGCCGCGATGCAATGCGATCGCTTTCTTTCCCCATTCATCCTTAACTGCTAAAACTTTTTCTCGCACTTGTTCTTGGTGCATAAGGGGCAGCCAATTAATTAACAATTTGCTTTGATAGCGGCTTTCGTGCAGAACTCTCGCACCCCAAGCAGAAAGCTTTAAAACGGCGGGGCCACTCAAACCCCAATGGGTAATTAGCAATGGGCCAGTTTGTTGTAATGGGGATTTTCCGCCCGCAGATAACCGCAATTGAGCAGGGTTAACGCTAACTCCAGCTAATTCCCTCAGCTTTTGATCGAGAATATTGAAGGTAAATAACGAGGGTACTGGCGGTTCAATTTGATGACCTAACTCTCGAACAATTTTATAACCCACAGGGCTGCTGCCGGTTGCCAGAAGTAGGCGATCGCATTTAATCGTCTCTCCCGACTTCAGAAGAATTTCAAACCCCCCATCTGCTGCGGTTCGTTTCACTGAAGTTACGTGTGTACCGATACGGAGTTTTACTCCAGATGTCGCCACTGCTTTAATTAGACATTCCACAATGGTTTCTGAAGTGTTGGTGACAGGAAACATCCGGCCATCAGCTTCAGTTTTGAGATAGACTCCACCAGCAGCAAACCAAGCTACTGTATCTTGAGGCCCAAAGCGAGTCAAAGCACCCCGCAAAGCTTTTGCACCTCTGGGGTAATTTTGTACTAACTCCTCAGAGTCAAAGCAAGCATGAGTAACGTTGCAGCGTCCGCCACCAGAAATTAGCACTTTCGCTAGGGGTTGGCGACTGGCTTCGAGTAAAGTAACTTGGGCTTGAGGATTGGCTTTAGCACAAGCAAGAGCGCCAAAAAATCCTGCTGCCCCACCCCCAATAACTACGATTTGTAACGGTAGCAAGTTCTAAAATTTCTCAATAGCACGTACTTTACTAGGCTAGCCGTTATCTTCACTCTTCAACTAGTTCAAATTGGTCTTTTGTGGCACCACAAACTGGACATGACCAATCATCTGGTATATCTTCAAAAGCTGTTCCCGGTTCTATGTCATTATCTGGATCGCCTACTTCTGGGTCATATTCATAGGCGCAAACAGTACATACATACTTTGCCATGCTCGTTTCCTCTAGTAAATTGTTAGCATTGCTTCACTATTAAATACTTTTAGTAGTGAGTCAAAATAGGCACGCTACAATTCTTAAAAGAGACTACGGCACGAAAATCATCAAATAAAGGCGCGTCCTTTGGGGGAAATTTCCGAGATTGTCCCAGCTATCCTCAAAATAAATCAGATTAAAAACGCCACCATCTCCTTTGGACATAACTGATAATGGCTATTGCGATCGCCCCAAGTAGCAATACGCAAATAATTCCACCTGGAATAAAAGTGAGAATACCAAAGCCTCTCAGTACCCAGACGGCGACGCTAATGCCGAGAAGGATACCAAAAATCTGGATTAATCTACGATTTAAAGAAGATTGACTCACCTACTTTTCCTCTCAACTCAACAGACATTACATTTGATATTGACAATAAAATATGAAGTTACGATGAAGTTACAGTTTCATCATAAATAACACATAAAAATCGAGAAATGATATCCAAACGTTGGGCTAAGGTGCTTGATATTAGGTAGTGTTTGTGCAATTCTAGCTGTTAACAACGCAGTTTTTCATCTACAAATATTGCTTTGAGAAAACTCACTTAAGTATTGATTGTGTTAATTGTGTTAAGAAATACAGGTTTGATCGTAAACTGTCTGAAATAATTACCAAAAAGCCACCTTTCCAAAATAAGTATTAGACTGGAACTAAAATTTAGTGGGTTGGATCTAAATCAAGTTTTATGACTTGTAGTTTCAGCTTCATTTAGGTGGATGAGTTGAGGAGTAACTTAAATCATTATGTCTGCGTCTTATATATCAGACTCAATTATTGCAGGATCAGATATGGCTTGGAATCAAGACAAGCAAAGGTTGCTCGTAGAGGGTGAAATTTTGGTAGAAACGCGATCGCACAAGACGTGGGGTGGCGCTGTGACAGCCTGGATGTATTTGCCGATGGTGCGATCGCAAGTCTGGCAGCAACTAACTGATTACCCTTGTTGGGTACAATATTTTCCTGACATCATCAAAAGCGAAGTTTTGCATAAAGGCGATACCAAACATCTGTATCAAGTAGCACAAAAAGCCTTTGTCTTTTTCACGGCTCAAGTTGAAATTTATCTCAACGTCGTGGAAGTACTAGGTCAACAAATCCAATTCCGTATGGAGAAAGGAACTTTTCTGGACTTTACAGCCAAGTTGGAGCTAGAAGATTGTGGTAATGGTACTCTACTAGCTTACAGTGTGCAAGCTACGCCTAATATCCCCATACCTTCAATTTTTATTCAACAAGCCATGAACTTTGAATTACCTACGAATATGCGTAAAATGCGACAAGTTATGTGTAAGAATCAAGCGTATTGATCTTTAATTAGCTGGTAAGTAAGTGGACGTGAATAATTAAAGGTTTGTAGTAAGGACCAAGCCCCTACTAGGAACCAATTTAATTAGATTTAAATTGCGTAACATGGTTAAATTTATTCTTGCCCACTTACTTAAAGGGACTGACAAATAAAAAAACATCCCAAATTTTATTGTGGGATGGGTGTCCTCACCCGTCCCATATCCAGGGCGGGCAGGACTTCGGCGTGAGCGCTCAGTCGAACGCTGCCCACCCCACAAGATGGATAATTTATTTCTTGGAAGTCCCAAACACCTCGACTGGTAAACGGCTAAACGATAACCTTTCATTTTGCACATCTACAAAAATAGTGTCGCCGTCGTTGAATTCGCCGCGCAAGATGTATTTAGCAATTTGAGTTTCTAACTCTCGCTGAATCGCCCGTTTCAGTGGACGCGCCCCATATACTGGGTCATACCCTACTTCTGCTAAAAAGTCAAGTGCAATATCCGAGAGTTTGAGAGATATTTTGCGATCGCTAAGTCTTTTCCGCAATCTCTCAACTTGCAACAGCACAATTTGCCGCAATTCCTTCTTATCTAAACCGTGGAAGATGATGATTTCGTCAACTCGGTTCAGGAACTCTGGACGGAAGCTATTTCGCATCGCCTCCATGACTCGACGGCGCATTTCGTCGTAGTGGGCGTTATCTCCGGCGACATCGAGAATATACTGTGAACCGATGTTGCTGGTCATGATGATAATAGCGTTTTTGAAGTCCACCTTATGACCTTGGGCATCAGTGACGCGGCCATCATCAAGAATTTGCAGGAATATATTGAATACATCGGGGTGTGCTTTCTCGATTTCGTCGAAGAGAATCACTGAGTAAGGACGGCGACGAATCGCTTCTGTAAGTTGTCCGCCTTCTTCGTAACCCACGTATCCTGGAGGCGCACCAATCAGCCTGGAGACGGCGTGTTTCTCCATATACTCAGACATATCGATTCGCACCAGCGCATCTTCGCTATCGAACATATAAGCCGCCAGTGCTTTCGCCAATTCAGTTTTACCCACACCCGTCGGCCCAAGGAAAATAAAGCTAGCGATAGGACGATTAGGATCAGCCAATCCAGCGCGCGATCGCTGAATTGCATCGGCTACCGCTGTGACTGCTTCTTCTTGTCCAATCACGCGGTGGTGCAGTTCATCTTCTAAATGCAGCAGTTTCTCTTTCTCAGATTCCACCAACTTGCTAATCGGAATCCCTGTCCATTTAGAAATAATTTCAGCAATATCACCTTCTGTGACTTCTTCCCGTAATAGTGATTTACCACTTCTTTGAGTGCTTGCCAATTCAGCTTCTACTGCTTCCAATTGACGATGCAAACTGGTTAAAGTGCCGTATTTCAACTCCGCGGCGCGATTAAGATCGTAGTCGCGTTCTGCTTGCTGAATCTCTAAGTTAGCCTGTTCAATCTCTTTTTTAACGGACTGAATTTTGTCAATAATATCTTTTTCAGATTGCCATTGAGTATTGAGTGTTCTTTGTTCTTCCTTGAGATCGGCAATTTCTTTTTCCAGTCTTTCTAGACGTTCACGAGAAGCTGCATCACTCTCTTTTTGCAGCGAAAGCTTCTCCATTTCCAATTGCAGAATCTTGCGATCAATTTCGTCGAGTTCTTCAGGTTTGGAGGTAATCTCCATTTTCAGTCTAGCGGCCGCTTCGTCTACCAAGTCAATTGCTTTATCTGGTAAGAAGCGATCGCTAATATATCGACTCGATAATATCGCTGCTGCAACTAAAGCACTATCAGAAATCTTTACCCCGTGGTGGTTTTCATAACGTTCTCTCAACCCGCGCAAAATCGAAATACTATCTTCCACACTAGGCTGATCTACATAAACTTGCTGGAAACGTCTTTCCAGTGCCGCATCTTTTTCGATATATTTGCGGTATTCATCCAACGTTGTCGCCCCAATACAGCGCAATTCGCCCCGCGCCAACATCGGTTTTAACAAGTTACCCGCATCCATCGCGCCTTGGGTTGCACCGGCACCGACAACGGTGTGAATTTCATCAATAAATAAAACAATCTTACCGCCAGATTCGGTAACTTCTTTTAATACTGCTTTCAGACGTTCTTCAAATTCACCCCGAAATTTTGCCCCTGCAATCAAAGCACCCATATCTAAAGCGATTAGCTTGCGGTCTTTGAGGGATTGAGGTACATCACCTGCAATAATGCGCTGTGCTAATCCTTCGGCGATCGCAGTTTTACCAACACCTGGTTCACCAATTAACACGGGGTTATTCTTGGTGCGGCGTGATAAAATTTGGATGGTGCGACGAATCTCATCATCTCGCCCAATCACTGGATCGAGTTGACCTTTATGGGCGGCTTCTGTGAGGTCACGCCCGTATTTTTCCAGTGCTTCGTATTTGCCTTCTGGATTTTGGTCGGTCACTTTTTGGCTCCCCCGAATTTGTTTAATAATATCTTTTAGTTTGCTTTCGTCTAAACCGAATTCTTGAAATAAACCTTTGCCAAAGCGGTCATCTTTAGCGTAAGCCAGCAATAAGTGTTCAATTGAAATATATTCATCTTGAAACTCTTTGCGATATCCGTCTGCTCGATCTAGAAGTGTATCCAAGCTGCGTCCCAAGTAGACAGAACTGCTGGTACCGGATACTTTTGGCTGACGTTGGAAAAATTGTTCAGTGCGATCGCGCAGTTTTTGAAGATTAATACCCGCCTTTGTGAGAATCCCAGTTGCTAGACCATCTTGTTCTAGCAGTGCTTTCATCAGATGTTCACTTTCTATCTGCTGTTGTTGATATTGTTTAACAATATCAGGGGTATGGGCGATCGCTTCCCAGGCTTTTTCTGTAAATTGGTCAGGATTAGTAGGTTGCATAGGATTTTTGAGGAACGTAGAGGCTTAGTAGCTTGTCGAAGCGGCGGTTCGGACCTATCTGAACTTTTGAAGACGGGCTACCACCAAGACATCAAGTAAATAAAATTTCTTTCTGTTCTCAATAGATATTGTAAGAAGAGGAGAGCGATCGCCTAGATCGGTGTTCACATCTTGTAAAAGTGGTATTTTCCCCTAGTTCCGATTTTCCTATTTATTGTTGTGCTGTACGACTACGGAAACAAACTCAAGCGAATCCATAATTGTCGGGCTGCCACTTGAGAAGTACTGTTATCTCCAAATATTCGATAGTGACTTTTCCAGAGGAAGTAATGCCTATAATCTTGCCAGATTGAGTATCAACCTGAAAATGCTCACTCCACTTATCCTGTCTGGGATGAAAAAAAGTAACTTCAGTGTTGGAAGCAGGCATAATGCCACTAATACGAGTTCCTTTACGGAGATTACACGAGCGACACGCAAGGGCTAAATTTGCTTCCTGATTTTCACCTTGCCGAGAGAGCGGGATGATATGCTCAACCTCAAATGGAAAATTAAAGATTAGTTCAGGGGCTTGGCAGTACTCACAACGATGGTTGGCTCGTTGTGCGATCGCAGCGTAATACCGATTCACAAACTCTTTTGCTGTATCAATGCAGCTGTTCGGGCTGCTGCTGCTCTTAATTCAGTCTCAACCAAAGTATCTAACTCTGCTTGTTGCGCTGGTGGTAATGCTTGCCCCTGATCTCGTGCCAACCGCCATAAACTCATCAATTCCGATAACCGTTTTTGTTGTTTAGCGCTAAAAAACGGGTCAGGGCTAAAATTTTGAATGACAAGCAGTGCGCTGAACTCCGTTTCACCCAACTGAGTAGTTAACGCATCTAGGGCTTGCCCCGCAGTTTTGCCAACAGAGTGCTTATCCCCTGCAATGGCGCGATAAGTTTTTTCACCATCAGCATCAAAGATTGGCAATATTGCTACTGTTGTCATGCTTCCAGTTTGGAATCCTTTGCCTCAAATTATAGCTCTACGCGAACAACCCCTGAGCAAGCGATTGAAAATTGTAAAAAGCGATTATAGGAAATTCATACTTGCTTTATAAATTAGTTTTTACTTAAAGGGTGTTACCAGATTAAGTTTGAGCAGAATTACTGAACCAGTTATAGGTAATAGACAAATAAAATATGGTATCTGATAAAACTGCTAAAAAGTAGTTATACTCTTGCATGCAAAAATCAGATTTGAACCATGCACAAATTTTAATTAAGATATCAGTTTTATGAAACGAATTCTAGGATTAGCAATTGCTTCTTTAATAGCATTTCCTTCGACTGTATTGGCTGCTGATTGGGTTTTAGTTAGTGAATCATCGTCGGGTAATCGCATTTTTATTGATAACGAGTCCTATGAAAAACGAGGAACCATAGCGTGGTATTGGAAAATGATAGAAAGAGTACAACCTGATGAAACCGGAGTTACTCGCAGAATAATCTTTGAGTCTACAGACTGCCGTAATCATACTTATCGCATGAGACAATTAATTTCTTATAACAGCAATGGCCAAGTCATTTTTAGTAGAAACGATGGAGATAATGGGCCTCTCGATCAATTTGTTCCTGGCACTATTGGTGAGAATATTTTGAAAGCTGTATGCTCTCGCTAACTGACAATTGATAAGTTTTTTATAGAAAGCAGATGAAAAAAATAAGATAAGTACAATGAATTCACAAGCAGCCATCAAAGAAACGCTCAAAGCTTTTTCGATTAATATTGATGACATTTTAGAGACGCTTATTAAACAAAATTATTCCCAAGAAAGAGATTTGGAACAGGTAAAGTTATATTTAAAAGATGTGAAATGGTCAAGTAGATATTTTATAAGGTCAACTACACTTAATCGCATTGAAAACAGCTTACCCCCGAAAGCTAAAGCTTACTATTTTTTTTCTTAGAATGTATGGGTAACTGTATTAACAATATTTATATAGACATGGTAATAAACAAAATTAATCCTTCATAAGTATAAATCTAAATGCATACACCAAGCATCACCTATTAAAATTCTTCAACCTTGCCTCCACCATTCTTCTCCTGCCCCCACACAGAGTTACCATAATTCCAGGTCGCCTAGTTGATGCTGAAAATGATTGACCCCTATGACTTTGAAGATGATGACTTTGACTTTGAGGATGAGGATTTCTTGAAAATAAAACCCATCAGCCAAATGACTGAAGGGGAAAAGCTACATCGCTTTAAGCGGTTCTTCGACAGCAGCAGCCGTGCTATGTTGCAAGACTGTCTATTTCGCATCGTCAATTACGAAGATGGTACCGGCACGTTAGAAATTCTTTGCCCTAATGAAGTTGTAAGACAACGGCTTTCCAAGAAGAAGCGCAAAATTACCAACAACATCAACACCTGCTGGAGCCATATCAGATGGTTTTCGCTATGTGTCCAGCAAGATAGTGAGTTGCATTGTCAGAAGTTTACCCGTAATGGTGATTTGGTGACATCTTAGCTGGGGACTGGGGAAGCAGAGGAGAGACAATTGAGTAATGACAAAAAAACAAAAATTTCCTTACCTAGTAGGTTCTAAGTGGACGGCACAGCAAAAAGTTGATGGCTGGCGCCACTTCCAAGTCGTCAACCGAAAAAATCAGGCTAAATGGGTTTACGCCGAAATGGTTGCGGCTTGTGATCCGAAAGTCCGTTTCTGGATAAATGCCAAATTATTACAAGATAACTCTCAGTGGCAAGCTGGCTGGCAAACATTACAAGAAATCCAGGAACTTGAAACTGAGGTGTCCTGATTGCCTTAAACCCCACAGCCAAAAGATTTTAACCTCACTTCCATTCCTCTCTCTTTTAGGATAGAAGCTCACTTTTACCCCTTAAAGGATAAAGTGGCTGTTTTTAAACCATTAAGTGGCCCCAGAACAGAACCTAAGACGGAAAGTCATCTATTTCTGGCATTAGCAAATACCGTTGCTGCATTTGCTGAACCTATATAACGCCAATGCCAAGGTTCAAAAGCAATTCCCATCAAACGGAGGAGGTAAGATTTGTTTTTAATTTTTTGCATAATAAATAAATTTAATCAGTAAAATTTTGACTGGATTCTATCTTCCATTTATTCTATACAAATTGGAAATTGTAACGTACTATTCTAGTTTTAAAATCTGTTTAGCTAGGAATAACATTTCCCTTTTTATCAAATAATTTTCTATCTTCAGTCACCTTGACTGTAATTGTTGCTTGACTACCGTTACATGTAGGTTCGCTAGAGAGTAAATAAATTTTTACCAAATAAAAATTATATGAATACAAATAAAAGCGGTAACAATATTAACTCCTATTTAAGTTCGGAAAAAGAAGGGAGAGAGTATATTACACTTTGACGGATGCAAATCCGTTTTTAGCTGTACGGTTGGCAAGTAAAATTGAAGACTATAAGATGTTTATATGAAATTGGACAAATGCTGGCAAGCTCTGAAAAAGAGATAACAAACTAATACTTATACCGTTATTTTTCAATAAAATAACATACATTATTTTACATTTTTATAAGTTTAATCTTTTTGGCTTTCACAACCTTCTACACAAGAAAGGTGAAAACCTGTGAGTATATTCCATAATTTTACTAGGCTGATATTTTTATTATTAAAGGTGAATTTAGCTTGACCCTGTTGGATTTTTTTAGAATTAATAGCTGCGATTAATATTGTTTTTGCGTTGCTATCATTTGGAATCAAATCCAAAGCTATTTTTGCATTAATGATAGCTGTATCCCAATCTTGCTTCATACCCGCATCTCTAGCTATGAAGACATACTTAAAATAACCATCAGGAGCGTGTTTATAAGCAGTACGCCACATTAAAGGAGGTTGTTCGCAGAAATCATCGTTTATAGTGCCATAATATGTGTCCCCCTCAAATTTAAAAGTACAGGATTGACTTTCTTGTGCAGAAGCAAACGAGCCTGTAGCCATTACTATTCCCCAGGATATTAAGAAAACGCCCAAAATTTTATTCAAAAAATTATTCATATTTTACATTTAAAAAAATTTATTATGACAGTAAAAGTATTATCTAAAACTGTATGTTATTTGCCTTATAACATCATCGTCATCCGCAAATATTGGTAAAGAATATTTATTTTTTAAAAATAATTTATGTAATTAGGCACAACGAAGTAATCGCTTGCTGTATCGGGTGCTTGGGTTGCACGTTATCAAGTCCGGCAAAACCTGAACAATACTGGTACTATAAGTTACAATTTTTACTCCATGCTTCCAATTTGCAACATCATCTAAACTGACCAAATACAAGCATTTAGGCAAAGCTGCTACAGTATAAAATGTATTATCTGATACTGCTGAGAATTGCAATACACTTTGTATTTTTAAGTATTATATAAGCTCAAACCTTCAATCTGTGGTTGCGGCTTTTGTTTGTAACACTTTTGTATATCGATTTGTAACACTTTCGTCAACAGTATCTTTGAATCTTACTCCCCTTCCCTTGTAAGGAAGGGGTTGGGGGTTAGGTCTGTCTTTAACTCAACCCAGAAGCGCTATATTTTGCAAATTAATAATATTTTACAAAACCACACTAACTTACTTTCAAGCAGCAATTAAAGGGTCTTTGCTACCGACTGAAAACTGGCAATTTATCTGCGATCGCAAATTGCAGTAGTATTTCCAGCATCCGGCTGCATATACCTCTCTTTACCCTTGACCCTGCGCCGCAATACCCTGAAAACAGGTTGTAGGAACATCAGCTAATTCTATAAAAACCATTCAAAGAAGCTAATTATAGCTTTTTTTATTTTGTAACTATTTTTATAAAAATAATTAATAAAAAGTTTTTATTTACTGTTTTTAGAGTTATTAAAGTCTTTAACGTTGGTAAAACCCCAAATACACCTAATTAAGTTTTCATTCATGATATTAGACCGTTTTACAGATTAAGAGCCACTTTCTTTTCTATGTAATTTGCCCAATAATGACATCAACAGACCTCACGCATCGCCATCTCAGTACAGGTGAAGGCAAATGTTTGAGCAACAAGTTTGACAAGAAGCTATAAGAGGGAAACAACAGTGAAACTAGCAGTCTACGGAAAAGGTGGTATCGGTAAATCCACGACTAGCTGTAATATATCCGTCGCCCTAGCTAAACGTGGCAAGAAAGTGCTGCAAATTGGCTGCGACCCCAAACATGACAGCACCTTCACCCTGACTGGGTTTTTGATTCCCACAATTATCGACACCCTCCAAGAAAAGGACTATCACTACGAAGATGTCTGGCCGGAAGATGTGATTTACAAAGGCTATGGCGGTGTTGATTGCGTAGAAGCTGGTGGACCACCTGCGGGTGCTGGATGCGGCGGCTACGTAGTCGGTGAAACCGTAAAATTACTTAAAGAACTCAACGCCTTTGATGAATACGATATAATTCTTTTCGATGTTCTGGGTGATGTAGTTTGCGGTGGTTTTGCTGCACCACTCAACTATGCAGATTACTGCCTGATTGTTACAGACAACGGCTTTGATGCTTTGTTTGCGGCTAATCGCATTGCTGCTTCAGTCCGCGAAAAAGCCCGAACTCACCCACTTCGTCTAGCTGGGTTAATTGGCAATCGCACCTCCAAGCGCGACTTAATTGAAAAATATATAGAAGCAGTGCCAATGCCAGTTCTAGAAGTTTTACCTTTAATTGAAGATATCCGTGTTTCCCGTGTAAAAGGTAAGACTTTGTTTGAAATGGCAGAGCAAGATCCTTCCCTAGACTACGTTTGCGACTACTATCTCAACATCGCTGACCAAATTCTGGCGCGTCCCGAAGGTGTTGTCCCTAACGACACACCAGATCGGGAATTGTTCTCTTTGTTGTCCGATTTTTATTTAAATCCGGGTAAACCCCAGGTTCCTAATTCAGAAGAAGAACTAGACTTGATGATTGTATAAATCACCAAGTTTTCAGGATGGGGACAATAACATGGCTTTCTTTCACAGCTTTACGGATTCATTAAAGCAAAAGTGGTTGCAATTTTTCCAGAACAATCGGGACTGGATTACCCTGCACATGCAAGTGGAATCAGTGTACACCCCTGATGGCGGGAAGCGACCACCTTCTTACCTCATCCTGGGAGTAGTTAATGCCCTAGAGCCAAAGCTAGCGCAGTTAATGTTGCCCTTTGCCAAACTTAATCCTGACGCCGATACGCTGATTGAGGTGCTGGATTTGCATTTTGACCCAGATTTCGCTCTCGGTAATCGCTTTGCCATCAACCCAGAACCGGAAAAATACGGAGATGATTCAGCAGTTGTCATTGACGAAAAGCCTGAAGATGAAACATTGACACATTCTCATACAAATGGCTTTGGGTTGGTGACGGTAGTTGATGAGTTCGCAATCGTGGATTCTGATGATCAAAGCCTGAGGATTAGCGAGTTGGAGGAAACCGAAAATGCCTTTGGCGATATTTCCTTAGCCAACGAACACCAGTCAAAAGATGAGTCTCTCCAAATCTCTAGTCTAGAAGCAGATGAGTTTGGGGAAATTGCCTTCGATGCAACAGATGCAATCGATGTAAAGCTGGATGACGACCAGGCGCTTGAGGATAGTCCATTAGATGAGAATGCGTTTAAAGACGTGCTATCAGATGTCTGGGGTGATCAAACAGCTTTGCAAAAGGCTGAAGAAAGTAACGATTTTTTAGGGGAAGAACTGCCAGCAGGCGTTTTTGATGAATCAGAAATTGCCCGTCTCTTCCCCAACGCTTAATTATTGCCGTTCCTCGCAATTTTAAGTTTTAGATTTGGGGTTTTGGATTAGGAATTAGGGAAATTGTCGTCAGACATAGGATACTTTTGTTGTCCCAGTCTTCAATCCAAAATTGTCAATCTAAAATCTAAAATTGGTTGACCTGCCATTAAATATCAAGGGGAGAAAAAACCAAAATGACTGTCGCTCAACAACCGGAAGCTTTAAGCTTTGAATGTGAAACTGGGAATTACCATACCTTTTGCCCAATTAGCTGCGTGGCGTGGTTATATCAAAAAATTGAAGATAGCTTCTTTTTGGTGATTGGGACAAAAACTTGTGGCTACTTCCTGCAAAACGCGATGGGGGTGATGATTTTTGCTGAACCCCGCTATGCAATGGCAGAGTTGGAAGAGGGGGATATTTCGGCACAGCTGAATGATTATGAAGAGTTAAAGCGGTTGTGCTTGCAGATTAAACGCGATCGCAATCCTAGTGTAATTGTCTGGATTGGCACTTGCACCACCGAAATTATCAAAACAGATTTGGAAGGTTTGGCACCGAAACTAGAATCCGAAATCGGTATTCCCATCGTTGTAGCGCGTGCAAATGGTCTAGATTACGCCTTCACTCAAGGGGAAGACACCGTATTAGCAGCTATGGCTAACCGTTGTCCTGATAAGGCTCCTGTGGCGGAAACAGAAAAAAATGAACGTAATGCGATCGCTAAATTGCTAAACTTTGGTAAAAAGAAAGAAGATGTCGCCCAAGATGAATCTGAGTACGTAGTTCATCCACCACTAGTTCTCTTTGGCTCCCTTCCCGACCCCGTGGTTACTCAGTTAACCTTGGAACTGAAGAAACAAGGCATCAAAGTTTCCGGCTGGCTACCCGCGAAGCGCTTCACAGAATTGCCAGTACTGGAAGAAGGGTATTATGTCGCTGGTGTCAACCCCTTCCTCAGCCGCACAGCTACCACCTTAATGCGCCGCCGCAAGTGTAAACTAATTGGCGCACCCTTCCCCATTGGCCCTGATGGCACCCGCGCTTGGATTGAGAAAATCTGCTCGGTGTTCGGTATTACTCCCAAGGGTTTGGATGAACGGGAAGCTCAAATTTGGGCAGGCTTGGAAGATTACGTGAAACTGATTCGCGGTAAATCTGTATTCTTCATGGGTGATAACTTGCTGGAAGTTTCCCAAGCACGATTTTTAATCCGTTGTGGGATGACTGTTCACGAAATCGGCATTCCCTACATGGATAAGCGCTATCAAGCTGCTGAGTTGGCACTGTTGGAGAAAACTTGCCAGGAAATGAATTCACCCCTGCCAAGGATTGTGGAGAAGCCGGATAATTACAATCAACTTCAGCGAATTTATGAGTTGAAACCAGATTTGGTAATTACTGGTATGGCTCACGCTAACCCGTTGGAAGCACGCGGTATTAATACAAAATGGTCTGTGGAGTTCACTTTTGCTCAAATTCACGGCTTTACGAATGCGCGTGACTTGTTAGAGTTGGTGACTCGTCCGTTGCGTCGGAATAATAATTTGAAAGATTTGGGTTGGGATAAGTTGGTGAGAGAAGAAGCGAAGATTTAGATTTAGGTTTGGATTGAGCAACAGCATATGATAAAGGCGAACCCAAAAAGTTCGCCTTTTTTGTCTTTGGTTTAGTAATTGAATGGGCAGCTATGCATAAATCAGAACTTAGAGAAAACTGGCAAATGACAAAAGAAAATAATCCTTTAGAAAAAATTCAACCATTAGAGTGAATTATGCTTAAAGACATTATAGAAGTTATTCCTGACGATAACTATCAACTCTATTTGAAGTTTGAAGACGGAAAAGAAGGTATTGTTGATGTTAACCAGTTAATCGAATTTACAGGAATTTTTGCACTTTTAAAAGATTTCAACTATTTTAAAACTGTTAAAATTAATAGTGAATGGGGAACAATCCACTGGGATAATGGCGCAGATTTAGACCCAGATGTTCTTTATTCTGTGGTTACTAACCAATCTATTCCCACATATAGAAATCTAGAGGAATATGAAAAAAATTGGAATTAAAACAGAAGCAATTCCAGAAGTAGGTGATTTATTAAAGCCTAGTAATTTTTTATCCGTAACTAAATTAGATGATGTAGCAGGTTGCTTAAAATATCCAGGAAAACCTAAAACTATTGAGGATATGGATAATGCAATTCGCCAAGGTGTAGAGGAATCGTGGCATGATTCCGGTTGATAATTAATCACTGGGAAACACTGATGAATGCAGAGAAAATTCACTTTAGAAGAAGTATATTCTTTTTTAATTAGGTAATTGTAAATCCAAAGGTTTGGATGTAATGATGTACATCAATTCTGCGCCGTCTGGTTTAATTTCTGTAGATGGAGTTAATTTAAGCCAGTCATGAAAGCTGATTCCTAATTGGGATATTGCTTGTACTTCTGTTTGATATGCTTCAAAACGACGATTGGTTTCAATCATAGATTGCATTACTTCAAATACTTGGGGAAGACGTTTGTAAGCTTCTTTTTCAAATCTTCCTGTGAATGGAGTAGGATTTCGTCCAAATATGCTCCATTCAATTTCACTACGATCTACAATTGCAGATGGAAGAGAAGACAGCCATTCATCATGACTTTGAGACAGTTTAAACATATTCTCGCGTTGCATCTCAAAAACTCTATTTTCATCAAAATTCGGGTCAATCCATTGGTAAATTTGGGTTAGTTTATGCAAATTAATCTGGTCTTTAAACTGAGGATGTAAGTATGCTGCTGGATTAGAAGTAAGCATGAGTTCAATATATTTATTAAGCAGCAACCTGATAAATTTTGCCCCTTCTTGAAAACGACGAAGTGCTGTTTCATGTTCTTCTAGTTCTAAATGACAACGTGCTTCTGCAATATAGGCTAGAGATAATGTAAGTATATATTTGTCAATAATTGGGCTTTTTTGGGAAAGTTCATTAATTGTGTAATCTTTGTAAATATGTTCTGCCTCTAAGAAGCGACTGATGGCTTGTAAGGCACTGCTTCTCCGGTTCTCAATTCTAGTCATTGTAAAGGCATTAATTGCTAATTCTATTCCAGCATGAAAGTTAGCATAGAAACTGAGGTCAATTTTGTGATTAATTTTATTTAACAATTCTGCTACTTGTTTTAATTGGTTTTCTATCTCATTGAGACGCTGCGATATAACAGCAAAACCCATCACAGATACCCCAAGATTAAGTATACTAGCAGCAGTAGTTATCTGCAAAAGTTGTGAACTGATTTGCATAGGTTTTCCAATTGCTTGGATTTGATTTTCAATATTATCTAGTTGTTGGTTAACATCATCAAATCCCTTATCTAATCGCTGGTTAACATTGCTAAATCCCTTAGCTGACACAGCTATATTTGCTCCTGAAGTTAGCAAATTTGCACCAGAAATAATCAGGTTTAGAACGTTATTAGGCGAACTTGCAGGCGTTGAGGTTGTTCCTCTTAAAAATCCAAGGACATTATTTGTTGCAGTATCTCGGATTACACTGCCACATAGTACATATATTCCCTTCGCTAAACCTTTAGCGATATGTGGTGCAAGTGCAAAGGTAATTTGAAGTGGTAAACTCATAATTTTCTCCTAGTTAATAAAACTTCCGTCGCCGGATATTTGGTGATAAGCAACTTTACATCTAGGCAACAAATATTCCCGCTTTACTTAGTATTTCCAATTTGAGTTCTATTGTGTCTAATAGCGATCACTCTTTTTAACGAACCGCCAATCAAGAGAACTTAATTCAGATGGAAAGTTGTAAATCTAAAGGTTTAGATGGAATGATATATATCAATCCTGCGCCATCTGGTTTAATTTCTGTCGTTGGAGTTAATTTAAGCCAGTCATGAAAGCTGACTCCTAATTGGGATATTGCTTGTACTTCTGTTTGGTAAGATTCAAAGCGGCGATCGGTTTCAATCATTGATTCCACTACTTCCAAAGTTTTAGGAAGACGTGCGTAAATCTGCGGTTTAGGATCATCCCAAATTGCTTTTCCTACCCAATCTATCTTGGAATCCCAAATTGCGGCTGGTATCGATTCTATCCAATTATTAGGGTCTTGAGCCAACATGAATAGATTCATCCGTTGCATATCGAAGACTGCATTTTCATCCAAAGTTGGGTCGAGCCATTGGTAAATTCTGGTTAATCTACGCAAATTAATCTGACCTCTGAACTGAGGATGTAAGTATGCTGCTGGGTTAGAAGTTAGCAGAAGCTTAACATATCTCTGAATACGAGAACGAATAACTATTGACCCTTCTTGAAAGCGGCGAAGTGCTGTATCGTGTTCTTCTAATTCTAAATAACAACGTGCTTCAGCTAGGTAGGCTAAAGATAAAGTCAGCAGATATTCATCAGCAATTTGGCTTTTTTGCTCAATTTCGATATCGGTGTATTCTGTATAAATATGCTCTGCTTCTAAAAAGCGGTTAATAGCTTGTAGGGCGCTGCTTCTACGATTTTCAGTTTTGGTCATCGTAAAGGCATTAGTTGCTAATTCGATTGCAGCACGAAAATTGGCATAGAAACTAAGGTCGATTTTTCGGTTAATCTTATTTAACAGTATTTGTGCTTGTTGTAAGCGTTTTTCTAATTCCTTAAGCCGTTGTGCTATTACAACAAAGCCTATAACTGAGACACCCAGGTTAAGTATACTGACTGCACTAGTTACCTGCAAAATTCCTTGAGTGACTTGCAGATTTCGCCCAAGTTCCTCTAACTGTTTTCCAGTAGAATTATTTGCTCCCTGCTCCCGTAACCAACTAACGATTTGTTTTGTGTTTACATCTCTAATTACACCCCCAACTCGTTCAAAAGTTCCATCTGCAATTCCTTTGGCAATCCAATCAGCAAGCATAAAGGTTGCTGTCACTGGTAAACTCATAATTTTCTCCTAGTTGCTAAAATTTCAACAGTGTGATGTGTGGTAGCCAGTCGCTTCGATTCTGCACAGCAAATACCTGCGCTCTACTCAGTATTCCCAATTTGAGTTCTATTCTCTCTAATAGCGATCGCTCTTTTTAACCAGAAGATGCAGTGCGATCGCAGATACAATCATTAATAAAAGGCAAGCTGGTAGAAAATGGCTGAAATTATCACCCTTCAACTCCCTGAAACCCTGGCACAAAGAGCAAAGGAAATCGCTGCTTTCACACATCGGCGACTTGAAGATGTATTACTAGAATGCATTGACCGCGCTATTACCGAACTACCTATGGAGTCTTTACCGGATGATCAGGTTTTAGCTATGTGCGATATACAGATGGAAAGTCAGCAACAAGAAGTTTTCAGTGAATTGTTAGCTCGTCACCAAGAGGGACAGCTGAATGATGTAGAAGTTCGTCAACTAGATGAACTCATGCAGGTCTACCGACGTGGCTTGGTAAGTAAAGCAAGAGCTTTGAAAGTAGCTGTTGAACGCGGCTTGAAACCCGCCCTCAATTAATAACAATGGCTCGCTTTTACATTTCTGTTGAAATAGAACGTCGTGTCCGCACTGCTGCTAGAAACCGCTGTGGTTATTGCTTGAGTCCTCAGCGTTTAGTGATGGCACGTTTGGAAATTGAACATATTATTCCCATATCTAAAGATGGTACTAATGATGAATCAAACTTGTGGCTAGCTTGTCCCCTGTGTAATCGCTACAAAAGTGATAAAACTATAGGATTAGATCCACAGACAAGCGAAATTGTAAAGCTATTTAACCCTCGTACCCAAGTCTGGCTTGAGCATTTTGGCTGGACTGAAGATGGTCTGCGGATTGTTGGTAAAACACCAACTGGTAGAGCAACTGTTGCAGTTCTACATTTGAGTGATGACGCAGATGCGCTGGAAGTTCGCAGTTATTGGGTACTTGCGGGTTGGCATCCTCCAGAGGATTGAACGAACCGCAGATGAGCGATCGCTCAAATCTCATCTCAGTCAAACACAGTTACAATAGGGTGGTAAAGATGGGAGTAAATAGGAATTATGCTTAGTGGAATTAAACAAAAAGCTGTTGTTGGAAAAGATGGCAAGATTGAACTGTCAGCAACAGAACTACCAGAAGGAACAGTCGTAGAAGTTATTGTGCTAGTTGAACAATCAGATGAAGAAGATGAAACTACTTATCTTTTGAAATCAGATACTAATAAAAAACATCTGCTCAAAGCTTTGGAGAATGTACAAAAAGGAAACTTTATTTATGTCGATTTAGATGAGTATGAAAAAAGTTGTCTTTGAACCAGAAGCTTTTGAAGAATTAGGTCAGTGGGCAACAGAAGACAAAAAAAATAATTAAAAAAATATTGCAACTGGTTAGAGATATACAAAGAGATCCTTTTGCAGGGATAGGGAAGCCAGAACCATTAAAATATGAATTACAAGGTTACTGGTCAAGGCGCATCACAGATAAACATTTCCATTTCAATAATACATTGACAACCTAGCGAAACAACAATCTGAAGTGCGCTTCTTTTATAATGAGCAAGAGTCTTTCAGAAAATATCATTCACAACGCCGGATGATCATCTATTTTTCCTATCTCCAATGCCCAATGCCCTAATTGCATACTTCTATGTCATGAGAAGTATGTACACCAACCCAAACAACTGTCATTAGCAGGTTAAACTAGGCTGGTAACAGCTGCTCCGCGTTCCTTATGAGGCTTTTATCGGAGCTAACCTCAAACAGATTGCCAACTATTTAGACAACCTTGGTTGGGACTACCGTTTTGATGATCAAGAAGACCGAATAATAACAGGTGTGGAGGCTGATAACCTAGAAGATTTCCTAATAGTTGTCCAACTGGATGAAGAGGGAAAATTTTTTCGGGTATTTGCCCCTCAAGTTCTGGCAATAAGTCAAGACCATCCCCACAAGGGAGCTATCCTACAGACAATGCTTGCCATTTCCTGGGAAACCAAAATGTTGCAATGGGAGTATGACCCATCCGATGGCGAAATCCGTGCCATTATTGAGTTCCCCTTAGAAGACTCGATTCTTACAGAAAGGCAATTTCACCGTTGTCTGAGTGGGTTAATTCAGATTGTGGATGGCATAGCCATACCTCGTCTAAAAGAAGTGATGGCAACAGGTATTGATCCAGGGAATATAGAGCTTGGGGAAAGATTGTTACTCAGTATCCAAGAAGAAGCCCCAGGATTGCTAGATTTACTGGAAAAAGCAATGGAAGCGCGAAAAAAGCGAGGAAGTTTTAAGAGCGAGTGAGACGGATCATCACTTAAATCGCTATACTCCAAAGTGATACCCTCACTATATACTGAAATTTTCTGGGGCTGGATATTATGACATCCTATGCAACCTCCTCTGCCAAAGCGGAAATGAGTGAACTTCGGCGGTTGAAAGGCTTACTACCGCCAGAATTACAGAGCTGGGTCACGGTTGAAGGCACAACTGACGTCAATCCACCCCTAGTTCGCTGCGAAGAAATTGGTAAAGACCAGGTAGAAATTCAAATTGATTTGGTGAAATGGGACGCCCTCGCAATGGACCAGCGTAATCTGCTGTTCTGGCATGAAGTTGCCCGCGTTCAAAATGACACAATTCCTAAAGATGGTTGGGAAATGGCAGCACTAGCCATCGGTTTAGGTGGTGCTGTAGGCGAATTGTGGGTACAAGATGGATTGCTACTGGTGTTAGCTTTGTCGCTATGTGGCGTGTCAGGCTGGCGACTGTACCAAAAGAATAGTGGGGAAAAGCAACTAAAAGAATTGCTCAATGCTGATGAGAAAGCGATCGCTTTGGCAACTCGTTTTGGTTATAGCCTCCCCAATGCCTACAAGAGTCTCGGTAGCGCCTTGAAAACCCTGATTGACAACACTCCTAGTAAGCGCCAACGGTCGAAATACGAAGCAAGGCTCTCTGCCCTCAAACGCAGTGCCAATAAGGCAAAAGCTAAATCCAAAACGACAGATGAGGACTCACTGTAAAAACCAGAAATTAGGTTGGGTGGGTATTGCCCACCCCACAAAATACCTAAATTAGTTTTAAACAGACTTGAAACGCCGCTTTAACTAGAACATACCCAAACCAAAAAGTATTAATTAGTCCAGCCTTTGCCGTTGATTCTGGTACTTTTTTTGGTAGCACAAATCCCTTCAGACTTTGACATGAAACCTTTTCCTCGTTCCCAGTCTCCGACTGGGAATGCCTACTGAGGGGGCTGCTGCCTCCCAGATTAGCAGCAGCCTAATGACGATTTCATAAAATCTTACTTTTTTCTTGACTACATCTTTGTAAAACTCAAATTTTACAGCTGGTTCAGCATTTTATGCGTCTGGGGGATCACACGCACATGCTTGATAAACCGCTTCATTAAAGCTTGCCATGTCAAAACTTGATCGCTCGAAGGCGCAAGCACAGGTATTGGGGAAAATTGTTCAGATACTGCCAAAGGCGTAACAGGTTGTAAAAATACTGAGATATCTGGATTAACCTCTGCCACCAGCAAAGCTGAACGTTCTAACTCGGCGGGATCTGTGTTTTGAGACACAATTATCTTGACAAAAACATTTAAATATGAGTCATGACATAATTGGAGAAATTTAGCATGTTCTTCCCAATGACTTTCCCCGCTAACACTGGGCAATTTGAAATCCATACCAACAGAGTCTAAGTAGGGGAGAATCATCGCTAGTTGTTCTGGGCGATGTCCGCCAGTTTCTAAGTATATAGGTAGACCAGTTATGGCTCTCACTTGGGGTAGAAACTGCGTTAAAAATGGGGCATGAAGAAGTGGTTCACCTCCCGTTAAGCTAATGCTATCGTGTAGACAAGGTAGATTTTGTCGTTCCACCCATTCCATTAATATTGGTAATGGGACAGGGTTAGAGTGGATTTCAAAGTCGCGCAATCCAGGCGAGCGCTCTATCCGACAAGTCGCAGGTGTATTCCAAGTCTGGGCACTATCACAAAAGTGACAGCGCAAATCACACAAAGCAAAACGAATAAAAATCTGACGTGTCCCTACATTCAGTCCTTCTCCTTGAATGGCAGAAAAGACCTCAATCAGGCGTGCAGTAGGTGTAACCGTAGTTTTAGCAATCATTTGATCAGAGCAGGGCGATCGCGCTGCGTCGGCACAACAGCAAGGATGTTTTTTGGCTTCTTGTTCTATTGTGAATCGTCGCTAGCGATCTCCAATCTCAGCCCCGGTAAATAGCAATTAGTCCTTATTACTACTGATTCCGATATTAGGTTAAGTAATTTTCTAGGACAAAATAATGTTTGGCAGATTACATTATACATGGCAACGAAAGTGCAGAGCTTCATGACTAGCCAACCGACAGAGGTCGATTTTCCAGTTAATTCCCTAAACGACACGGCTATAGTGCAGATGCCGACGCGGTTAAGCGTGCTGGAGGCTTTAGGCTTTAAGCAAACCTGCCAAGGCTTAATCCAGCCGAATTCACATCCTAAACAAATCATCATTGACTTTCACCAAACTACTTTTATCGATAGTAGTGGTTTAGGTGCCCTGGTCAGTAATTTTAAATACGCCCAGGCGAGAGAGATTATATTCACACTGCGGAATGTAACACCTCAAGTAATGGCAGTCCTAAAACTCACCGGATTGAATCAAGTTTTTCCCCTTGAGTCTGTGGACGATGGGTCGCTAATAGAACAAGAAGACTTAGTAGATAATCGGAAGACAACTTCCCGTAAAGTAAAGCAGTTACCCACTACTCACCCTTCTGTGGCATCTTGGATGAAACGGTTATTAGACATTGTAGGGTCAGTAATTGGTTTATTAATTACAGGAGTTTTGTTTATTCCGATTGCGATCGCTATTCAAATTAATGATCCTGGTCCAATTTTCTTTAGTCAAAATCGTTGTGGTTGGATGGGGAAGCGGTTTAAGATTTGGAAATTCCGCTCGATGTGTGTGGATGCGGAAGCGAAGAAATCCGAAGTTAAAAACCAAGTGCAAGGTGCTTTTTTCAAGAATGAGAATGACCCCAGAATTACTAAGATCGGGCGCTTTTTACGGCGAACGAGTTTTGATGAACTACCCCAATTTTGGAACGTCCTCAAAGGAGAGATGAGTTTAGTAGGCACTCGACCACCCACACCTGATGAAGTGGAACGCTACGAAGTACCGGAGTGGCAACGTTTCGATGTAAAACCCGGCATGACTGGCGAATGGCAAGTAAATGGGCGTTCTACAGTCCGTAGTTTTGAAGATGTAATTCGCCTGGATTTGCAGTATCAAAAAAATTGGAGTTTGGTGTACGATTTAAAGTTAATTTTCAAAACTATAGCTATTGTGTTTAATAGAAACAGTGGTGCTGTTTAGCTAACTACCCTTATTCACAATTTTTTGATAACTCGCAACTCTCACGATAATTCTTAAATACACCCAAGCCTAAAATGGGCTTGGGTAAATTTTAGTTTTATCTGTAGCACCACGCAAATGTTATCTTCTGCTTAACAAGTAAAAAGCAAAAAGTGAATCCCCGCGTAATAGATGGTAAATTATTTACAAAATTTTGATAGGTTATGTACCAATACGCTTGGGTTAAGCAAAGCGCAACCCAACAAAGCCCCGGAAATGTTGGGTTTCGTTCCTCAACCGAACCTACGCAGTTTAAGGTTTTGGCGCTAACCCAAGCGTATTGGGTTATATACATTTATTTTGTTCATCCTAAAATTTAGACTTTAATAATTGACATGATAATAATTTAATAAAATTTGGTAGCATTTATATTTTCTTTTGTAAATCTTATTAATTGTAATACTAACTAGTTATCTGAAAAATAACATTTAGAGTCATTATAACCATAGTATATTCTACCTAACAACTGGAAATCGCAGATACACAGACAAAACCAGCCTACGAGGGTTTAAAGAAAGTGAATTTCTGTAACTCCCTTCTGTAGATCGGGTTCATGTGTATAGCTGCGATTTCTAATTGCCAGAGCTAGGTAATTTGCAGGAAACTATCCCACAACTTCAACCTGCTGCACCTCTGGTAACAAACGCTTCATACCTTGCTTAACAAACCCTTGCAGAAAAGCCATTTGCTGATTTTGCCCAAACACCTTTTGCAACGTTTGCCGCAAATTCTCTAAATTCAAACTAGTCCCAGAATCTATTGCTATTTCCTGCTGTTGGAAATATTCAACTAGACTTAACCCTGCCACCCTAGTTAGATAAGCTGCACTTACTCCCTGCACTACGCCACCAGCAACAAAGGTAACGGCATTACTTTTCAGAACAGTACTAATCGCCTTTGTAGAAAGTTCAACTAAACCCAATTTCAACATCAAACTTCCCATTGTTCCAGCTACGGTTTGTGCCTGTTCCAGGGAAAACTTCTGCTGATAGATATTACCCAAATCCATTACCATTTGAGCATTAATTGCCGCAGTCGCCAGAATATCAAGGGCTGGTACTGGGTTAGCAAAGGCAGCAGCAGCAGCTATCCACTGATATTGTTCAATAATTGGGGTGGCGCGATCGCGTCTAGTTCCATTCAGCCAGTTTTTCGCCTCAGCTTTCAACAACCCAGCTTTCCTCATGGTAGTTACCCAAACCAGCCGTTGTCCTTGCTGTACCAAAACTTCATCCAACTGCTGCGTCAACTGCTGGATATCCGGTGCTGGTTGTTCCATCCACTCTTGCACAGAACCATCAGCCTCATGCTTTCGGACTTTGATGGCAATGGGAGAGGCAGCAGTTGCAACTACATTTCCCTGCATTCGCTGTTTTAATGACAGCAAGATGCTGGCGCTTTCATCAGCTAAATACTGGTCTTGTTTGTTGAAAACCAGCATTGTGGGCTGATTTGCTGCTTTTAGCTGCTGTAAGGTTTGAAATTCTGAGTCTGTCAAATCACCGTTTGTCAGGAATAGAACAAAATCAGATTTTGCTACTTCTGCTAAAACAGCTGCATCTGAATTGTGACTCGCTTCTCTAAACAAAGGTGCTGTCTCTTCTAAAGACACAAAATCTCGTGTCTCTACATTTTGCTTTAATACTTGAATTAAAGTGCTTTTACCCACGGATTTTCCGCCAGTCACAGCCACTTTAATTTTTTGCCTGTCTAATTCCAACAACAATTGGGCAACTTGTTCTCTGAGTGTCTCTAATGCTGGATGGTTTTCTGCTTCTTGTGCCAGTTGGTTAATTACAGTTTCACTTTTAGCGATCGCACTTTCCACAGTCGCCCGATCCACGAGCATACCATCTAGCTGCTCTAAACTGTCTTTCGGGCGATTTTGTTGGAATAACCACAAGCCTCCACCTACAGCTAAGGCACTCAATAAACCAAACTCACCCACCTGCACTATAGAATCGTGCCAACTGTCCAACATCCACAGAGAAAAGGACAGTCCCAATCCTCCTACTAAAATTGGTCGCTGCAACTTCACAACCATGATTCTCCGCGCCTTTTAGATGGCTATTTCTTCCAGAATAGATCAAAATAAAACAAAACCCTCAATCTTTACTGATTGTAGGGTTTTTGTTTTATCTTTCATTTGGTGGCGGGAAGTGGATTTGAACCACTGACCTTCGGGTTATGAGCCCGACGAGCTACCAGGCTGCTCTATCCCGCGTCGCTCTTGACTTTTATAGCATAACCTATAGTCAAAAGTTTGGCAACTACAAAAATGATAATTCTCCAATTACTTCTAAACGCTTGTATTTTCCCAAGGTGACAAACTTTTCTGAGAGGCTTTGTGCGGCACTGGGACTAATCCAACCCATTTGCTGGAGTAAGTGAATAGCAACGGCGTGTTTTGCCCGTTTTGCCCCATCCATGACTTTGATTGCCAATCCCATACCTTCACCGAGTCTACCGATACACTGCACTCCTTCTGCACCAGCTTTGCTCACCAGTTCTCCTGGAGCTAAACGCATCAGTTCGGTATCAAATTCTCCATCTCCTGCTACCATAGCGGGGTGATGAGTCATAGCACGGACAATGCGCTCCAGATCCAAGTTGGTGCTAGAGGCTAACAGCGCATACAAAGATGCCATATGACCGAGTTGCATCAGATAAGTTGGTGCGCCACAATCATCATGAGCGCTGATAAACTCCTCAGCTGGCATTCGCAGCAACTCTGCTACTTTGCCCAAAATTAATTGCTGTATTGGGTGCTTGCGTTCCAAGTAGTTATTCAAGGGCCAATGACGTTGCTGACAAACGGCTAACATCCCTGCATGTTTTCCAGAGCAATTGTATTCCAGAGGACTCCGCTTGCCTTCAGGAATTGGACATTGGAGTACAGTTGGGTCAAGATCAGCCCGCCAAAGGATGTTAAATACTTGTCGGACTTGCTCTATTGTTCCTTTGTGGGAACTCGTGATAATTGCTAAGTCGCGATCGCTGAGGTCATAGCGTTCCAGTGTACCTGTGGTGGTGACTGCGAGTGCCTGAAATGGTTTGAGGGCTGAACGGATAAAAGCAGCAGTTTCAGAATTTCCGGCAACGGTTAGAACCCGTCCTCGTTCGTCGCATACAACAGCTTGGACTATATGCCTGGATTCAATAATACCTTCCCGCAGCAGCCGGACTTCCAGTGCTGTGGCTTGAGTTCGTTTTCCCATTGTCATGGGTTAATATTTATTACCTTTTTTAATTAATTGGTCATTAGTCATTGGTCATTAGTCCTTAGCTAATGACTAATGACCAATGACTAATGACAAATGACTCTTTAAAACAAATGCCAAACTATAGTACCAGTAACGTACATTCCCGCCAAGGCAGCAAAGGTAAATTGTAACCGCCGCAGAATGGGTTTGATTTCGTATGCAACAATTAAGCGATCGCGATTCAGGAGTTCCTGTGGCTTCGTCCAAGTTTGACCGTCATACCAGCCTGACTCTTCATAAAATACTGTGGGACTGCAAAGGCGATCGCACACGTAGAACCAGCCTAAGTATAACCTTACCAGTGCTAGTACTACCCCGACACTCGCTCCGGCTCCACCACAGAGGATAAAATGTGCAATATACTTGTGAGGAGGAAAACTTGCCGCAGCTATAGGCCCTGCTAAGAGCCAAGATAAACCCCAAATCCAAACAATTTTCGTGATATACTCGCGCCAATCTAGAGTGCTATCACGAAATAGCCAGGAAGTTTTTAACTCTTCGTATTCATTGAGCGGTTGTTGGTCTGTAGGAACTGGGCAATTTGAAACCGAAGACCTAATCATGTTGGCTTACCTTCACCCTCATCAGATTCTGGAAGCGAAATACGCTCTGCATGAATCCAGAACGCTTCTAAATTATAAAACTCCCGTTCCTTGGGCGTCATGATGTGAACGATCACATCACCGTAGTCTTGTAGTACCCAACTCCCCTCGGCTTTTCCTTCTGTCCTTAAGGGACGCCGTTGCAACTCAGTTTCGACTTTTCCTTCAATTGCTTGAGCGATCGCCCTTACTTGTACCCTAGAATAGCCCGTCATCATCACAAAGTAATCAGCCAGGTAAGATACCTCTACTACTTTGAGCAATACAATCTCACCTGCTTTGCGATCTGATGCCGCAGCAGCGATCGTTGCAGCTAATACTCCGCTAGCTTCTTCGGTTTGGACGTGGCTCTTTACCACACTCTTCGTCAGTGGGACAGATTGTAATGGGAAATTTCCTTGGAAATAATCAGTCATTAAACCTCAGGTGCTTTCTTTTGAAACAATTGTTTACATTTACTGACAAACAACAAACAATTGATCTGAAAATGTGTCAATAGGTTTTTTTGAATACTAACAAAAAAACAGGTGTCTATGTGGCTAGTTTGATAATTGGCTGTTTAGATTTCGACATCAGCAATCAGCAGTTGCGAACGGTTATTGTCCAGCAATAAATCAACCAATAGCTTTCCAGCAAGAATTTCTGGCAAAAATAATCGCAGACTAATCAAACAGCCTAATATTGTAAAGCTAGTGCAAGAAGGCATGAGGCAGAAGGAAAGAAGGCATTTAAATTAAGTTTTTGTTACCTTTTTCAACTGGATAGTTATTTCCGCCATGCTGTACTAATAATTTGCAGGTAAGTCAGTGGGCAAGAATAAATCAGCCTATGTTACGTAATGTAACATAGGCTGATTTATTCCTGTATATTTATAAGTATAATTAAGTACCCTCAAAGTCTGTTGCTATTTAGATACTGAGGCTAGAATTGCGACTTTCATAAGTATAATCACACTGAAGGCGGGGGTATGTAATCTAACTCTACTGCCGGAGATTAAACCTCTTGTTTTGTAACTCTTGCAGACTGAATTGCTCCACTATTTGCGGTTAATGAGTAACACAACGACTCATACTGATTTAAAGCTTGCTCAAAAGCATAGTTTTCAACGGCATATTGACGACTTTTATAACCTAGAGTTTTGACTTTTTCGGGGTTTTGGTACAAATCTAAAATTGCCATTGCTAAAGCTTGAGGATCTTCTGGAGGAACGATAACTCCGCCGCCACTTTGTCTGATGGCTTTTGCTGCTGTACCATTGTCAGGGACAGAGGCAACCAAAGCCCGACCACTGGCAAGTAGCACTTGAATTTTTGACGGCATATTAAAGGATACAATATTTTTCTTTTGCACCACCAAGCCAACATCGGCAGCTGCCAACATTTGTGGCAAAGATTTGCGCGGTTGAAATGGCAGTAGTAAAACATTATCTGCGCCGCAGTCTAGACATTCCTGTTGCAATCGCTGTAAACCTTTTGCCTCTCCAACGATGACGAAAACAATATCTGGGATATGGCGCAACACAGAAGCAGCTTTAACGACGCTTTCTAAGCCTTGGGTTAGAGCAATGTTACCAGAATAAAGTACTACAAATTTCCCATTCAGATTATGTGCTACGCGAAAAGGGTTATCTTCTTTAGGCAAAGGGCGGATAAAATTTACGTCAACCCAGTTGGGAATTTGCACAATTTTGTCAGCTTCTACGCCCTTAGATCGCAAATTATCTACAAACCCATCGGCGATGACGCTAATTTTGCTGGCAGTATGGTAGGCAAATTTTTCCAATAATGTAAACAACTGGATCAGCAATTTATTTTTCAGTAGACCGACATGCACGGCTGCTTCTGGTAATATATCTTGTAGATTTAAGATCACAGGACAAGCACGTAACCATCCTAAAAGAGCAACTGGTATACAACTTGGTAAGGATGGCGATGTTGAGAGAATCACATCTGGACGCCAACCGATGAGGGCGGGCAAAAAACTAGTGACAACGAAACTAGCATCAAGTAATACCCGATCTAATAGGTTAGGTTGTGGACGAATCCAAACATAACTGCGTTGAATTTGAACGCCATTTTTGTATACGTTGAGATACCACTTGCCCCGATATTCCTGGTAAATTTGACGCTCAGGGTAGTTGGGCATAGCAGTGACTACGCGCACTTCATGCCCACGCTTCACTAGTCCCTCTGCTAGTTCAGTCATCAGTGGGGCAATACCAATTGGCTCTGGATAGTAGTTGTAGGAGTAAATTAAAATTCGCATAAAAAATTAGTCCGAAGTACCCCGGTTTTTATTTAATGACAAATATTTGTCTTAAACATTATTTGGAGCTTGGAAACCCCTATATCTAATTGTCGCTTCAGACTGTTTTTATGTCAGGTATTTTCCTTAAAGATTGAGTAAACTTTGATATTAAATACTTAGATAAACTGTGAATTTTTTTGACTATTTAAGCAGTATTTCAAGTGTACATTTCTGATTGGTACGTAAGTAAAAACCCTAAGTCTTGCGATATTAATTAAGACTGTTTGACAATAGTAGTTCTTGAATGAGCGATCACTTTTGTATTTTCTCCTTTTTTGCTGGTTCAGGATTCCTAGATTTAGGTTTTGAAACCAGTGGTTTTAATATTGTTTATGTTAATGAAATTTTTTCGTCATTCATGGCCAGGCTGCATACCGCTATTGACGGCAGGTTATCAATCTACCATTGCCAGAATCAGGGTATGATAACGGAGGTGTACCCCAGATAGAAAAAGAATTATTCTCATTGGTTTCCGAAACAATTTTCTCAAGGATATACGAATAAAAGTTGGTAATCAAAAGTTACTAACTGAGGTATATTTTCCTTGGTAAAATAATATTTTATGTGTTGCTTGATGCGAGAGTTAAATTATGGATGGTGAAGAGTTATTCCAAAGATATGATGCTGGGGAACAGCACTTTAGCAGGGTTGATTTGAGAGAAGCTAGTATTTTCCTCAAGGATTTGAAGGATACGATTTTCATTGTACTTCTTCTCTTTTGCTACGCTCTACGACTTAGCGGTAGAGGTCGCTGTGCTAAAACTTCTTTATAAAGTTCTTCGAGCAGAGTAATATTTTTACTAAGGGTATAGCGGTCTAATACACGCTGTCTGGCTTTTTGCCCCAGTAGGGTTGTTAACTCTGGATGGTCTTGGAACACTGGCAAGAGGGTTCTTAATTGCGATCGCGCTGTTTTGGTATTAATAACTACACCTGCGCCCTTTTCCAATACTTCTCCATCTGCACCCACATCTGTTGCCAAACAAGCTAGCCCACATGACATTGCTTCTAACAGAGATAAGGACAAACCCTCTACCAATGAAGGTAAAACAAATACATCTGCGCCCCGCAAAATTTCGATGCGTCGGTCTTCATCAGCGACAAATCCCAACCAGATAATGCCGTATTCTGAACCAAAAAACGGCTCTAAAGAAGATTTCAAAGGGCCATCACCAACAATCAATAACTTAGTACCAGGTTCCATTGCAGACTGCTTCCAAGCCCGGAGGAGAGCTTCAACATTTTTCTCTGGAGCTATGCGACCTTGATAGACAAACAAGCGTTCGGCTTTAAATTCTGCTTTAATTTTAGAAAGTCCTGGAGAATACTTAGCGGTATCAACACCGTTGGGAATTACGGCAATATTTTCTTTCCTCACACCCATCCCTGCCAATAATTCTCGCTGAATTTGGGAAAATACAATCACGCGATCGTAGTTAACTAAAAAAGGTGCGTAGAGCTGATAAGCCAAAAGTTGTGTTCCCGATATCAGCTTTGCCCCCTTGCCAGCAAAGGGTGTGTGAAAAGTGGCAATTAGGGGCAACCTCAGTTCCTCACAGATTTCTGGTAGAAAAAAGTCTAGAGGAGATAGCGTCAAGGAAGCATGGACTATATCTGGCTTGATTTTCCGCAGCGAATCGGTTAAAACTTTGGTCGCTTTAAAAGTAGGAATTGTGTAAACCTGGGACTTGTAAATGAAAGGCAGGGAAACCTCTCGAAGATTTGGCCAATTGTCAGGTTCAGACTCTTCTTGGGCGAAGTGAAGAAAGCTCACTTGATGTCCCCTATCTAGCAAGGCATTTGTAATTTCTCGACTGTAGGTGACATTGCCGCAAAAGGGCGATTTTTTTCCAATCCAGGCTATACGCATTCTTTATTTAGCTGTAAGAAAAGCGGGTTTGATATATTACTTGTGTATTTTTTGTGATTTTTATTTTATCTAGCTATACTTGCTGGTTTTTTAGTTATTAAAGATTCCCACCACGATGCAGTTTAAAAAGCCTATTTTCAGCTGATTAAACCAGTGGATTTATGGATTTATTTATTTTACTTATAAGCTGTTTATTTCTGATATTTAAACAACTTATTCTGACTAATGTCAGATTGATATCCCCCAAGTATGTGATAAATTTTCACTGACGACAGTTTACCATGAACACAAAAGCTTTAAAGAAATTAGTAATTACTTCCAGGTAATGAATAATAACTAACTACTTATGTGAGTTATACCAGGTTAATATACCTCCTGAAAAGACGATCGCTGCTAATCCCAAAAAAACTACCCGTAATCCCAGAAAGGTTTCTGCTACACCAGCTAATGCTAAAGGTAAGGAGAGGGCAATATTAATTACATTGTTCTGCAAGCCAAAGACTTTACCACGCATTTCTGGAGGTGTTTCTGTTTGGATTGCGGTTTGCATGGGAATTCCCACTAGCGCCCCAAAGATACCTAATAGCGCCACAAGTAACAAGACTAGCCACAGTTGGGTTGTAAATACTGATAGACCAATCAGGGATGCTGCCATGCCCATAGAACCATACAGACTTAATTGGGTATAGGAGAAGCGTTGACCAAATTGACCGAGAATTGTTGCTCCCGCAGCGATGCCAACACCGCCTGCTGCTAGTAAAAAGCCGAACTGTGAGGCTTTCATGTTGGGAATTATTTCTGCCATGCGAACGGCTAGAACTGTTAATGCTGCAAAGACAGAAAACAAGATAATCAGCTGAAGCAAAGCATTACGGATGCGATGATTTGCTTTGAGGTAGGCAAAACCATCCCGTAAGTCAGAGAATACGTGAGGAAATTCTGTATCGGGGTCGTGGTGTTTTTCCTTAGTCGCCAGGAGGAATAAAATTAGTCCAGCGATCGCATAACTGCCACCGACTAAAAGTTCCTTACCCAAACTACCATTACCACCAATTTGCAGCCAAAGTCCATCGGCGATCGCTAACAACGGTTCTCCGACGGCAAATCCAACAATCACCGATGCCATCATCGTTGTCGTGTAAAGCGAATTTGCCGAGAGCAAATGTTGTTCTTCTACGATCAAAGGAATTGCTGCCTGTTCTGCCGGGGCAAAAAACTGCGTCAAAGTCGAAACTAAAAAAGTTACACCCAGGATGATTATAAAACCTACTGGCAGCACTCCTATGGGTTTCCAATCATGAGTCAACCACAGCAGGAAAGGAATTGAAAAAACCAGGATGCCGCGCCAAACATTAGTTGCCACCAGCACAGCTTTTTTCGACCAGCGATCGACAAACACGCCAGCAACGGAACCAAACAATACTGCTGGAATAGTAAAAGCCATCATCAAGACTGATACCCAACCACTAATACTCTGATTACTAGCTTGAAACTGAGTATTAATCAAAGCAATCATCAGCACCAAATAAACTTTATCTGCTAGTTGGGAGAAAACTTGACCGCCCCAAAGAGCCAGGAAATTAGGGTTTTTTAATACAGGTAAAAACCCCTGCTGTGTTACATTGCCCGAAACAGTTTCTCCACCTGAACCAGACCCATCTAATTTCGGTGGTTCTTTTTCTGGGATAGTGGCTACTGGCAAACTCTGCCCGTTGCGAGTGCCCTTACTATCTACCTCAGCAACGGTTAATTTGTCCTCAGATTGTGTTTCCGATTGACTTGGAACATCAGTTTTTGGGATCTCCTCTGTGCAACTTTGATCGTTTTTAGAAACGTCTTTTGGGGATATTTCTTGGCCATTAATTTGATCAGGTGTACACTTGGAAACGGCACTCAAGTGATTCCTGACTGTAGGATCTAATGCCCTATTCGGTTTTTTGACCAGGCTTGGTGACAAAGGCAGGATTTTTTTATCCAAATCAGACGGTTGCATCATGGTTGGCAGCAAAATAAGAGTCGATCAAGGTAGCAGAGCGAATAGGGCGACCTAATTGATATTGAGCATACTGGCGCAAAATCTGCTCAACAGATAACCAGTGATGATCTTTAGCACCATCAATTTGCATTATCTCTGGTTGTGACAGGTGTTGAAGCAAAGCCAGTTCCATAGCACCCAGACGACTAGAAATCACAGGTATTTCTTGCCGATGCACAACAACTGTTTGGGCATTGGGCATTGGGAATTGGTTATTAATCTCCCCCTGCTCCCCTGCTCCCCTGCCCCTCTGCCCCTCTTTTCGTAAACGTTTCCAAGCTTCTAAGCAAACCGTTCCACCCGCAGGGATGCTAAATCCTATTTGACAGTTGGGGTCTGTAAAGTCTGGTTTGAGGGGACGCCCAGATAAGCAGCAAACTTGTACTTGCGGCGTTAGTCCTGCTAAAGCTAAAAGGTGAAACACCCCATGAGCCAGATGAGCCAAAACCCCAGATGGATTTGCACTAGAGGCCGCCTCCAACCGATGGAGATGTTCATTGAACAACTCATAAAGTTCTTCTTGGGGTTGTTCGCTCAAAGCTTGACACAGGACTATTTCTGCTAAATACTGGCCGGCAGCCAATTTTCCCAAATCTTTAGCTAAACCAGGATAAGTTTTTAACGTCTGTGCTTGAGTAATTTTATCAAGCGATCGCCCTTTCGCAATCAATAGTTCATTCACAACAAACATCCCACTCCTGCCGCCCAGGCTGGAATTGTGCTTACGTGCCCCTGGAGCCACTGCTCGAATTAGACCGAATTCGCGTGTTAAAATCGTCACTATTTTATCCGATTCTCCCAGCACCTGGGTTTTGAGATTAATTCCGGTTGCTTTGTAGGTTCTACTCATTAGTCACTAGTAGTTATTAGTCATTAGTGATTAGTCATTGGTCATTAGGTTAGGACAAATGACTAATGACAAACGACAAATGATTATTCACCCTTTCCCAGGTTATCGCGCTGGCGGATCAAATCCATGCCGCGAGATGTGCCTAATCTAGTAGCACCCGCTACGATTAAGTCTAGGGCTTGATTGATAGTACGGATACCACCAGCAGCTTTAATTCCCACCCTTTCTTTGGCCAGTTCCTGCAAAAGTCGCACATCTGCCACTGTTGCACCACCATTCCAACCCGTACTAGTTTTTAAGAATGCCGCTCCCGCCTCCATAGCTATTTCAGCAGCTATTCTTTTCTCCGCATCTGTCAACAGGTTGGTTTCCAAAATTACCTTGACAGTTTGCCCAGTCTCTTCACAAATTTCGGCAATTTCTCGGTGGACTTCTTCAGTTTTACCAGCTTTCAACCAGCCCAAGTTCATTACCACATCCAACTCAGTAGCCCCACTATCCGCCGCTTCTTGAGCCTCATATAGTTTCACTGCTGAAGTCGTCGCGCCAGCCGGAAAGCCAATCACCGTACAGACTTTCGGGTTCTTGCCGTGGAGGAGTTCGACTGCTTGTTTGACATAGGCGGGGTACAAGCAAACCGCCGCAAAATTGAATCTGTATGCTTCTTCACACCATTGCTCAACCTGCTCTGGAGTAGCCGTTGGCGTTAGTAGGGCGTGATCGATAAATGGCGCAATATCAATGTCTGGATAGTCTGCTGCCATCGTGTCTTCTGCCGGTAATTGATTATTAAACTTTATAAAAAATTAAAACACTTCTTATATATGTATTAAACCATATTTATTACTAGTTTATCCTGGAAAACAAGCTGCTGACTTCTCTTGGATGTCGGCTTTGTAGATTTTGCGGAATTACTGTAAGTATTTAAGTCCATCCGTCAAGACGCTTGAAAGATGAAAACATTATATAAATCCAATTACCTTGCAATGGTTACAGGAGACTATTAAATGTCTCAAATCTTTGTAAACGTCAGTTAGCAGAAGTTGACTACGAAAACTTAATAGAAGAACTAGAAGATGGCATTCAACAGCTAAATCGATGAGGAAATCATCATCAGGATCGCGCGCTACTGGCCGCTATAAATAGAAAATGCTACATCTATTAGCGATTCTACAAATAGCTTCAATAAGGTTGTCAATATCTTCATCGCTCAATCTAAGCTGCTCTTTTTCTCGTTTGAGAATTTCTTCATACTCCAATACTAAGGTTGTAGAGACATTTAACTGCCAACGCATATCATTAAGAATTGTTAACAGTTTCTCAGATGCACCACGGTTAGATCATAAAGCAGTAAACAGTACAACATTAGTATTAAGTACAACTTAGTACAGATTTGTGATTATTTCGCTATTAGTAGCATTTTTGCCGTAGCGTAGTGACGAGCTTATATTGCTTAATTCATCTTTGAATTATCCACTAAAGACCATCCTAAAGTGGTTGGCTGTTCATAAACCCGCTTTAGGGTATTTACATCTCTTGCAGAAATAGGCGACGGGTTACGAACTTGGGAAAAGTATAAAGCATCAGTTTGTAGCGGACTATGACCCCAAATTCCCAAAGCGTGTCCGAATTCGTGGCGGGCTGCTGCTTGGATATACTCACCTGTTTGACTGGGACTTAGCAAGATGCTGAAGCGGTGGGATAAAACTTTGTTGCTGGTATATAACTCGTAAGTAGTTTGTGCCGATCGCGCACGAGGTATATTACTACCAGGGGAAATTTGTAGAGGTGGGGCTTTTCGCACAATCGTAATATCAGCAACTTCTGGCTGTTCGACTATTGTCAAAGGTAAATAAGTATTCCACTCTTGTACACCCTGCAAGACACCGTTAACCCATGCTTGAGCTTGTTTTTCACTGACGGCTTTTGGTGGTTCTACGTAAACTCGAACCGGAAATTGTGACCAGACTAAATAACCAACTTGGGTTGTTCTGACTTGAGAAAAGTAGTCACCACTGTTGGTAGTATCTTGCCAGCGTGCGAGTGTGGGCGGTAAGGGATGGGGTTTTGGGGGAGATGAGGTGGGGAGAGAAATTATTAAGCCGGAATATGCATATTTTGGTACTATTGTAAACCCATGACTCGACTGGAGATTAGTAAAAATGATTAACAGCCCTGTGCCAAGAAATAAGGCAAGAGCTGTAATTAACCGTCGTGAAATTAAATTTATTAGGGTGTTAAGTATTGGGTGTTGGGTTGTTTTCCCCATTAACCTATCCTTATTTAGGCAGCCAACCAGCACTTAAAACTACTGTTAAACCGAGAAAAATTACTGTCAATGCCCAAGTAATTCGGTTTAAAGTGTTTTCTGCACTCTTGGCGCTGCTAAATAGCTGGGCTTGTCCGCCAATAGCTCCAATGCCATCACCTTTGGGGCTATGGAGCAAAACTAAGATAATCAAACCAGTAGCGGAAAATGCCCAAATGCCTTGCACGATATTAGTAGCTGTCATGGTAGAAATCTCATTTATAACAAACAAATTTTAAAACAGAGAATTAGGGTCGGGAGTTAGGAGTTAGAGACGCGATTAATCTCGTCTAGTTAGGAGAGACGGGATTAATCGCGTCTGTACAGGAGTTAGGAGTTAGGAAAGTTTTAATTGATCACTTCTCACTCTTAACTCCTAACTCTTTTTCACTCCTAACTCTTTTACAGCCCTATTTGCACGGGGGTGCGAGTGCGTTGCAGATCATATTCTGCTGTTTTCAGCAGCGATCGCCCTGTCATTTCTGGTGGCTGAGGCAGCTGTAAAATCTCTAGAATTGTGGGGGCGATATCGGATAGTTTGCCACCGCTTCGCAGTTCGACATTTGTGCCATATCCAGGGATTTTGACTTTCTCTCCTTCCACCAAGATGAAGGGGACTGGATTAGTGGTATGGGCTGTCCAGGGATTACCCCCATTATCTAGCATATACTCAGCGTTGCCGTGATCGGCAGTAATAATTGTTGTACCGCCGGCTTTGATCACGCTCTCTAACAAGCGTCCCAAACAGCGATCAACTATTTCAACTGCTGTAATCGTAGCTTCGATTTGACCAGTATGCCCTACCATGTCTGGGTTGGCATAGTTAATCACAACTAGGGAATACGTACCCTTTTGAATTCCAGCGATCGCTACATCTGTAACTGCTGCTGCTGACATCGCTGGGGCGTGATCGTAAGTCGCTACCATTGGGCTACTTACCAGTTCCCGATCTTCTCCAGCAAAAGGTTCCTCCAATCCCCCATTAAAGAAATAGGTGACGTGGGCGTATTTTTCTGTTTCGGCGGTGCGGAACTGATTCAGACTATGATTGGCTATGACTTCTCCCAGAATGTTACTGAGATTCTGAGGCTCAAAGGCTACAGCCACGCGTAAATCTGAATCATACTGCGTAAAGGTGACAAAAGATAGCGGTGTGATTTGCTGTCTTTCAAAACCGTTAAATTTGGGACTGACCAAAGCTTGAGTTAGTTGTCTGGCGCGATCGGGGCGGAAGTTGAAAAATATCACCCCATCCCCTGGTTCGATTGCGCCGGGAGCAATTCGGATTGGGTTGACAAATTCATCTTTTATCCCTTGGTCGTAAGATGCTTGCAAGACTTCCACAGCCTTGAGACCATTACCAACACTATCTTGTATCATCATGTCGTAGGCGCGTTTGACCCGATCCCAACGGTGATCGCGATCCATTGCGTAGTAGCGACCGCTAAGGGTGACTATGCGCCCAATTCCTGTGCGGTCTATATAATCTTGGAGCAGTGTGATTGCTCTTACACCGTCAGTTGGGGCGGTGTCACGACCATCAGTGATAGCGTGGATACAAACTTCTGGAATTCGCTGGTTTTTGGCTAAGTCAAGTAGTCCGAATAGATGGGTGATATGCGAATGTACCCCTCCCTCAGAACAAAGCCCGACTAGATGCAGCTTGCTATTCCGAGAACGAACTTCCTGGCAAATTTTGACAAGTGCTGGGTTTAAGGCAATAGAACCGTCTTCGACCGCATCAGAGATGCGTACAAGTTCTTGCGGTACCACTCGCCCAGCACCAATGTTCAAATGACCAACTTCCGAGTTGCCCATTTGACCCTCTGGCAATCCTACGGCTTTTCCTGATGTGTGGATGAGGGTATGCGGGTAAGCTGCCCATAAACTGTCCATGATGGGAGTTTTAGCAGCAATAATAGCGTTTCCTCGCGTTTGGTCGCAGTAGCCCCATCCGTCTAAAATGACTAGCACCACAGGAGCAACAGGTGCTTTGGTCATAGTAAAATTGCCCTTTACTGTTTGTAATACCCGAATGATACCACTGCTAATCCACGCCGCAAGTGAATTTTTGCTTATTAACTTCTTTTATTAAGGACTTACAGTTTTTTGAAATATTTTTAAATTTTAGTAATTTTCCTGTGATGTTTTTGAAAGCTAATAAGGAGTGATTACTTAGTAGTAGTGCTTCAGCACTACTACTAAGACAGTATCCAACTCCTCATTTCCTTTTTGTAGAAGCTTTTGCGGCTTTTTTAGCAGCTTTTTCGGCTTCTATTGCAGCTAATTTCGCTTGTTCTTTTTCTTCGGCAATTTTCTGGAGATAGTAATGATAATCTCCTAAGTAAACGCGGAATTCACCATCACGAATTTCTACGATTTTGTTAGCTACCTCAGAAATAAAGTAGCGATCGTGGGAAACTACAATTGCTGTACCATCATAATTTTTGAGCGCTTCTTCCAGCATTTCTTTAGCTGGAATATCTAGGTGGTTTGTCGGCTCATCTAAAATTAGTAAGTTCGCGGGACGTAAAAGCATTTTTGCCAACGCCAGACGAGCTTTTTCTCCTCCACTTAATGCCCCAACTGCTTTAAATACAGTATCACCAGTAAATAAGAAGCGTCCCAAAAGTGTGCGGACTTCTTGATTATCCCAGTCGGGAACTTCATCATGGATAGTTTCCATGACAGTTTTCTTCAAATCCAAGGCTTCAGCTTGATTTTGCTCAAAGTAGCCAGGAAGAACATTGTGATCGCCTAATTTAACGCTACCTTCTGTGGGTGGTTCCATACCCATAATTACGCGCAGAAGGGTGGATTTCCCAGCACCGTTTGGGCCAAGAAATGCAATGCGATCGCCCCTTTCAATCAGGAGATTTGCTGCCAAAAACAGGATTTTATCACCATAAAGATGAGTTAAATCTTTAATGTCCACTACCTCGCGTCCACTGCGGGGTGCAGGGGGAAAACGGAAGTGTAGAGTTCTCATACCAGCAATGGGTGCTTCAATGCGCTCGATTTTGTCGAGTTGCTTTTCCCGGCTTTTTGCCTGGGTACTACGGGTAGCACTGGCGCGAAATCTATCAACAAAAGTTTGCTGTTTCTCTAATTCTTTTTGCTGGCGTTCGTAAGCGCTAAGTTGTGCTGATTGATTTTCGGCTTTTTGTGACAAATATGCTGAGTAGTTACCAAGGTAGGTTGCGGAAACGCCACGTTCAGTTTCCACAACTTGGGTGCAGAGGCGGTCAAGGAACTCCCGATCATGGGAGACTATTACCATCGGCGTAATTAGCCCTTTGAGGTAATTTTCCAACCACTCAATGGTTTCTAAATCCAAGTGGTTAGTCGGTTCATCCAGTAATAACAAGTCGGGTTTTTGCAGCAGAATTTTACCTAAACTCATCCGCATTTGCCAACCACCACTAAAGGCGCTCACGAGGCGATCGCCATCTTCTAGCCCAAACCCCATCTCTGGTAAGATTTTCCCGATGCGTGCATCTAAGTTGTAGCCATCCAAGGCTTCAAATTTGCGCTGCAAGCGATCCAACTTGTCGATCAGTCGATCAAGTTCCTCTGGGTTAGCCGTTTCCATCTCTTGTGGCACATGCGCCAGAGATAACTGTACTTCGTTGGCTTCTTTGAAGACAGTCCAAAATTCTTCTCTAACGGTGCGGGTGGGGTCTACTTCAAATTCTTGGTTGAGGTAGGCTATGTGTAAGCTATTAGGACGGATGATTTCGCCAGCAGTGGGTTCAATTTCCCCAGAGATGATTTTGAGTTGAGTGGATTTTCCAGCACCGTTGACACCGACTAAGCCAATGCGATCGCCTGGTTTAACTTCCCAGTTGATATCTTTGAGAACTTCGCCTGTGGGATAAATTTTACTTATATGTTCTAGTCGCAGCATTAAGTTTCTCTCAGGTAGGGAGTGGGTGGTTGAGGACGAAGTACTAACACCGCTTCTAATATTAACAAAAATTAACTATAAATTCGTCGTGATCAAGTCCAGGGAGCCGCAAACCAAATTTGGCTTGAGTCACGCATAAAACTTACCACATCCCTCTCAAAGCTGACTTTGTGTTACTTGTCTGACTTCTTCGACACTCAAATCTAAAGCCTTTGCTACTTGTTCTACAGTCAACCCTGCTGCCAACATTGCTGGTACTGCTTTTAGTTTACCTTTAAGCTCACCTCTAATCTCACCTTGTTCAATACCTTCCTGAAAAGCTTCCTGATAAAATCTGGTTTGCTTTAACTCGCTTAAGCCAAACATTGCCTCTACCTCCTCTCGACTCATTGTGGGAAACTTATAAAACAAGATAATCTCTATAAATTGTAAAAATTGCTGCTGTTTTCGTGGTGAGCTGATCTCTGATTTAGTTCTGTCTATCAACTCCCTTGCTTGTGCGATCGCTATGTCGTCGGTTGCAATTACTAATTTAGCAGTTGCAATGCCAAGTGGAAGCGATGCCGCCTCACCTAATTCATCCAAATAAATGCGTCTGACGCGCCCACTTGTGAAAAACTCATGGTAATGTTTGATATCGCCTGTATCTATATTCCTGTTTGCGTATAAAACTACAGCACTCCAGTTATTTTGTGGTTGATTATGACGCAGATATAAACATATTTCTGCAAATAGCCGTGAATAAATTTCTCCATCGGCTTGAAATTGTACTTCAACAAAGTAAATCTGGTTCTCACTTCCTTGTGTAGGTAGAAATACACCATCGATTCTGAAAGCTGTTTGTTTGATTTCAACTGATGAAAATTGATAAAGACTAGCTACTTCCGGCGGATTACCAATAAGTTCAAAGAAGATATCAGGGAATTCTTGAAACAGGCGATAAAAGATGATGTCTGTTTTCACATTTTTATATCACTTGAAGATTTTGATTTGCTGTTCATGTGTTACTTTGTTCTTCAGAACCATCTCGCACTTTCAGCAATTGCTCTTTTGCCATCCCTAATATACGTGAAAGTGGCGCTAATAAACTATCATCAAATGCTTCTCCAGCATAAATATTATTCAGTTCAGTGGGGGATAATTTAAAAGTATCGCAGAATTTAGCAAACTCCTGGTTACTCAAGTCAAGTTCTTTTTGTCTATCATGAAGTAAAACTGCGATCGCTCTAGTTCCATGCTTCGGGCGTTCGCTAGGTTTTACATATTTTTCCATTAAATAATTGACTTTATTCGTATCGCCGCCCATTTTTTTAATTAAATCAGTACAAGCCATTTTTAGTGCTTTCTTTAAAACTTCTTGCTCATTTAAAAACTTAATAACTTCACTGGCATATTCTGGTTTAAAAAATCCCACCAAATCACCTTGATGGTAAACTGGTATATAAGGATCATTTGATTCAAAATGCCAATCTAAAGGCTCGTTGCGTAGCGACATAGCTGCACCCCTAAATCATTTAAGATTTCACTATTTTAAAACCATTTATTCCTTAATTGCCAGTGGTTAGATTTTGGTCAGATATCTAAAAATTTAAATTGATCAAGTAACTGTAATTTCTCCATAGAAGCAGAGGTTATTTGGAAGCATCTCACTTTGGCAAATTGTCCTTAGACTGGAAATCACTGACTCACATATAAAGCCTTAACCACGGGATCTATACGTAAGTCCACCTACGCGGACTTCCCTGCGAAAAGGCTATGCCTACGCTTGTGTAGCCGTTATGTATTTCTACCGGAATCTCGAACTCAACCAAAATTAGCGATCGCCTTCCTCATCACCAAGTGACTAAAGGGTTCCCAGAAGGGCCTTTGGTGGTGTTATCAGGCTGTTGCTAGAAAGATAGCCCCAGCCTAGTCTCTGTAGACAATTCACGATTAAGTAAGGTAGTATTTAGATGCAAATCTAGATTGAAGTATTTAATGGCATGAATCTAATGTCAAATGTTCGACGGACTAGTGTTTTAGCTAGTATGGTTCTGACTAGTCTTTTGATATACAGTTTTCCAGCGCAATCGCAACAACGAGCTTGTGTCATTACCGACGAAGGTGCGACTGTGTGCGGTAGACCGACGAAACAACCTAAGAACACTAATTCACATTCTGAACAACGAAAATTGATCAATGGATATGTCTTTTTATTAAAAGGCTGTAGAAGGTCAGATACAACCATAAAATGTAATTTTTTAATCACAAGAGAAAGCACAGAAGATAATTTTGGAATAGACGCATCTCAATTAACAATCGTTGATTCTGTCGGAAAATCTTATAATGGATCTTCAGTAGAAATTGGTGGTAAAAGTGGAAACTCAGTATCTATAAGAATATCCCCAGGAATTAATTATGTTACAGATATCACCTTTGAGAATATACCAGAAAACATCACACAAGCTCCGGTTTTAAAGCTTCCAGTGTTTGCTAATAATGGGGGGAACAATATTGAGTTTCGCAATGTTCCTTTCCCAAACTGAGGAAGTTTGACTAAGTAGATGTGTGCAATTAACTTTTAGTAGCTTTTCAGTCACTACAACGGTTTCATGTCAATCTATTTATATATTTAATTCAGCCCACCTACTTACTTACTTACAAATATTGGGCATCATCTCTTAGATAAAGCGATAACGTGTCTCCAAATAACAAATGAGCGTAAAAAAATGGCAATAATTATCCTTCCCAGTCTTGACGAGTATCGCAGAGAAAATTGTCTGAGATCGGATCATCAAATAAATAAAGGCAATGCTCTGGAAAAGTTCGTAATTGTAAGTTAGTTTCTCGTAGCGCCAAATCGACGCCCGCTTCAAAGCCATCTAACAAGGCTTCTTCTATTCCAGACTTTAAGCTAGCGTTCTGTCGCAAATGTCTGGGGATGGCGCGACGCTGTTCTCGAATTGTTAAAAACCAACTGCGAGAGCGTTGTTCGGGTTGATACTCCCACTTCAAGAGATGACCGAGTAATACACTCAAATGACTTACGAGTTCCCGATACTCCTGTCTCCCCAAAGCTTGAATTTCCTCTTGCAGGTGTTGCCAGTCTAGTTCCATAACTAGCCTCTGCTCTAATGCTTTAGCCTGCTGCTGTGTCCAGCCATAGAAGTCTTGATCATACAAAAAAGGTTTGTCGTCCATAGAGTTGAATCTTGACAGCAACAGACCACAAGCTAGTTTGATCTGACTTTTCACAGTATCTGGAAAACCTCTCTTTAAATCTCTCACCTAAAAGGCTACGGTGTACACACAAGTTATCCGATTACCCAAAACAGAAGAAAAACCTCACCCTGTCCTATCTTTAATCCCTCTCCTTACTAAGGAGAGGGACAGGTTTTGCATAGCAAAACCAGGGTGAGGTTTCTTAGGGGCTATGAAACTTAACCGTAAATTGCCTCACCAAAGACTTGTGTGGACATCGTAGCTTAAAAGGAGAGAGACTTTGAATTTTCCCCCTTCCCGCGTCGGGAAGGGGGTTAGGGGGTTAGGTTTTTCGTGGGTTTTACTACATGATCTGAATTGTCAGCTAATTTAATGATTTAAATTCAATCCTGAACAAATATTCAACTTGCTTTTACTTCATCCCCAGACGCTTCAGCCACAGCCGCCAATCTATCTGCCGCAGCTTGCACAATTTGAGCCACTTGTGCCAGAGGCATGTGCTGGATTTGTCTCAGAATCAGACTCAAATCGGAAGTTTCTGGAATTGGCTTGCCATCCAGACAGCTAAGTAACTCCTGGAGTGTGTAACCCGCTCTCGCTGCGATTTTTGCTAAATATTCAGTATCTGGCACATTCACACCCTTTTCCCACAACTGAACAGCAGTAGCAGAAACTCCTAAAAGCTTGCCAAACGCTCGCTGGCTCATTGAACCACGAGCTAACTTGATGATTTCAATCAGTTTTTCTCTGCTTTCGATTTTCACTGCTTATATAGCTAGCCAACTGTATTTACAAGTTTAGTGAGGAAAATCTAAAACTTTACTTTTAGCTTGACAAGCTTCATTGTTAATGGTAATTTAAAATGATTATTGTAAGATTGCAATCAAACTTGCAATATTGATATAACAATTTTAATTAGGTTATCGGTAGTAATGCCGACAATATAAAGGGTGCATCATGTTTGGCAATCCACGCAAAACTAATCAATATCGCCGCAAGGGTCGAAATCTTATAGCCACTAATAAAATTAAACCAGAACAGTGGCACATTTCTGACGCGGAGGTAAAAGAAGCTCTGAAAGCCAAAGGCTACGATGTTAAGCAAATCAAAAAAATCCACCGTCTAAAGCATCAAGTGTGTATTTCCTACTGGGATGCAAAAGGCAATATATGCAGCAGCTTTTTTAGCTACCGGATTTTTGCGCGTTGGCAAGAAGAAGCAGAAAAGCTAATTTATACCTGTCAAACCCTGAAGGAATGGGCGAGGCTAAATTACATTATGAAGTACGAATTTGCCTATTACCATTATCCCAGTGAAATAGAAGATACACTCCACGCGATATTAGAAAACCACCTGTGTGTGTTAAAAGGAACATTACAGCAAGTGGTTTTACAGGAATATTAACAGCAAAAATTAGTTAGTGGCAGAAGTCGCTAACTCCGCGAGACGTTCCTGTTGGTCTAGAGATATACAAGATTGGATAAGCGTCTCTAAATCACCTTCCAAAACAGGGTTAAGGGAATAATTCTGACCTAACCGATGATCAGTAGCGCGGTTATCTTTATAATTGTAAGTGCGAATTTTTTCCGATCGCGATCCTGTCCCAACCTGCGATCGCCGCATGGAAGTTACAACTTCTTGTTGTTCGCGTAACTTGATCTCATACAACTTCGCCCGCAGAATTTGCATCGCCCGTTCTTTGTTCTGCAACTGGCTGCGTTCTTCTGTACAGAAAATCCGAATCCCTGTTGGTTTGTGCATCAAGTCGGCGGCTGTTTCCACCTTGTTGACGTTTTGCCCACCAGCACCGCCAGAACGAGCTGTAGTCATTTCAATATCTTTCGGGTCAATGTGAATTTCCACTTCATCCACCTCTGGCATAATCGCCACGGTAGCTGTGGAAGTATGAACCCGTCCTCCAGATTCAGTTGCCGGCACGCGCTGCACACGATGCACTCCAGCTTCAAACTTTAACTGGCTGTAAACGTCATTACCTTTAATTTCTAGAATGACCTCTTTCCAGCCACCCATTTCTCCTCGAGATTCGCTCACTAGAGAAACTTTCCAACCTTGAGTCTGGGCGTAGCGGGTGTACATCTGCATCAAATCGCCAGCCCAAATACTTGCTTCATCGCCACCAGTGCCAGCGCGAATTTCCAACATGATATTCTTTTCATCATTGGGGTCGCGTGGTAGCAGCAAGACTTTCAAGCGAGTCTCTAAATATTCTATTTTTGCCTCAAGTTCCTTTACTTCCAGTGTTGCCATTTCTTGCAACTCTGGATCACTCGCAGATTCTTTGTGAACCTGACGCGCTCCTATCAAGTCTTCTTGGGCTGTTTTCCAAATTTCATAGGTATCAACTACCTCTTCCAAAGAAGAACGAGACTTAGCAATTTCTTGATATTCATCAGGGTTGCTAGCGGTATCGGGGTCACCAAGACGACGTGTTAATTCATTAAAAGTTTGTTCAACGGATTTTAGTTTGTCCAGTAAGTATGATTCAGCCATGACCAGTGCGATCGCTCCTTAAAAAAATAACAAATTGGCTCGAGCATATAAATGACAATCGACCCAGCTGATGCAGGGCCGTCGTTAACAGCAGAGCCAACCCGCTACTTTTTGTTTTGTTCGTCGCCAGATGTTTGAGTGCTGCTCATGCCGTACTTGCGGAGGAAACGCTCCACTCGACCCTCAGTGTCAATAATCTTCTGAGTACCTGTGTAAAATGGGTGATTTCCAGACCAAACATCTACGTGCAATTCTGGCTTGGTAGAGCCAATGGTCATAACAACTTGACCATTGCAGTAAACTTTAGCGTCTGGATACCACTTGGGGTGAATATCAGATTTAGCCATTGTTCTTTGTGTGATGAATCTATATAAATTATAACTTTCAGCGTTCAATTGAAGCTCGGGACTAGTGAGTGTGGAGCAGGGGAAGAATAACTATTAATTAATGCCCCATGCCCAATGCCCAATGCCCTAACGCTTGGAATACTGAGGTGCTTTCCGGGCTTTATGTAAACCATATTTCTTCCGTTCTTTTGCCCTCGGATCGCGAGTCAAATAACCTTCGGTTTTTAAAGGTGGGCGGTTGTCTGGGTCTAGTTGGCACAAAGCACGAGCAACTCCCAAGCGAACAGAATCAGCCTGTCCGGTCAAGCCGCCGCCTTCTGCTTTCACCAAAATGTCATATTCGTTTTCTAGTCCCAGAGTTTCCAGGGGTGCTTTGATGACTCCCAGGTAGTTGGCGTTAAATTGGAAATACAAGTTTCCATCTTTACCGTTCACTGTCAGTTGACCCGTACCTGGAACCAGGCGTACCCGAGCTACTGAGGTCTTACGACGACCAGTACCCCAGTATACGGCGCGACCGCTATTGGCGTCTGCTACTACCATTAATTTTCTTCTCCAGGAATTGTACTAATTTGTAATTCTTTAGGTTTTTGAGCATCGTGGGGATGCGTGGATCCAGCGTAGACTTTCAGCTTGGTGAACAACTGCTTACCCAGGCTATTTTTAGGTAGCATACCTTTAACAGCTTGTTCTAAAATCCGCTCTGGTATGCGCTGTTGCAGTTTAGCGAAAGTTTCCGTTTTCATCCCACCGGGACGACCAGAATGGCGACGGTAAAGCTTTTGAGTACGCTTTTTGCCTGTGACTGCGACTTTCTCGGCATTGATGACGATTACGAAGTCACCTGTATCTAGGTGGGGTGTATATTCCGGTTTCTTTTTGCCTCTCAATATCTGGGCGATTTCGCTGGCAAGGCGACCAAGGCGTTGATCGGTGGCATCTACTATGTACCACTCATGCTCAAGGGATGCTTGAGAAGGAAGGTATGTTTTACTCGTTGTCATTTGTCATTTATCCTTTGTCATTTTTAATTTGTCATTTTTAATTTGTCATTTGTCGTTACTAAGAATCAATGACTAATGACTCTTGACTAGTGACGAACTTTGGCAAGGTGTCGTACCAAATCTCTTTGGGAAAAGGAAAATCTGGATAGCCGACTCGCAACAAGCATAAGCCTTGGGGCGGTGCGGCATATTTCACTTCTTCCCGGCGTTGTTCTTTCCAGAGTTCGGTGAAGCTAGAAAGTGTCCGTTGTCCAGAACCTACTTGTACCAGCATCCCTACCAACAGCCGTACCATGCCATACAAAAATCCATCTGCCTGTATTTCAATATGGATAAATGGCCCACTGCGACGACACTCTGCTGCTTGTACCTCTACCCAGGAATGCGATCGCTTGGAGCCTGCACGGTGAAAAGCAGCTAAGTGATGCTTTCCCAAGAGAGGTTTCAGGGCAGCTTGGATTAAGGATTCATCCAGGGGTGCATAATAATAATGCCAACTGAAGGGTCTTACAAACAAGTTAAGACGATCTTCAGTATATATTGTGTAGCGATACCGTCGATAGGCTGCACTAAAGCGAGCGTGCCAACGGTTATCTACACTCGCTGAAGCCCTGATTAATATATCTGACGGCAGATAGCTGTTGAGGATTGTTGCCCACTTGTGAGCCGGAATCAGACTTGTAGCTTCAAAATGGGCGACTTGAGCAGCAGCGTGAACCCCTGAATCAGTTCGCCCGGCACCGTGTAATGTTACATGATGCCCAAGAATAGTAGCGATCGCTGTTTCGATCTCTTCTTGAACTGTCCGCTGTTTTTTTTGCCGTTGCCAGCCATGAAAATGAGTGCCCAGGTATTGGATTACCAAGGCTACTCGATGAATTTGTGTAGGCTGGTGGCTTTCTAACATACAGATTTTGTCCTTTGTCTTTTGTCATTTGTCCTGTGTCATTTGTGAATAACCAATGACTAATGACCAATGACTAATGACTTAAACCAATTCAATTATTGCCATTTTGGCATTATCACCCCGACGTGGTACGGTATGCAGGATGCGGGTATAACCCCCCTGGCGATCGCCATATCGAGTCGGAGCTTGCTCAAATAGAGCGTGAACCAGTTGTTTGTCGAAGATATAGCCAAGGGCTTCGCGGCGTGCTGCCAAGGAGCCGTTTTTGGCTAGGGTAATCATTTTTTCCACTTTACTTCGCAGAACTTTCGCTCTAATTAAAGTGGTGGTGATTTTACCATGACGGATCAGCTCGGTGGCGAGCGATCGCAGTAAAGCACGGCGTTGATCGGCTGGTTTACTGAGTTTTTTGACGCGGCAACGGTGACGCATAATTATGCACTATGAATTATGAACGGTTTTTATTAAGGGTGTTTAGAGCCTCTTTCCATTGGCAGGGTGATGCCCAAGCGTCGCTGCAAAGCTTCCACAACCTCTTCTGCTGACTTCTGCCCAAAGTTCTTAATTTCTAAGAGGTCTTCTTGGGTATAATCCAACAAATCTGCCACAGAGTTAACTTGTGCCCGTTTGAGACAGTTATATGCCCGCACAGAAAGTTGCAACTCTTCGATGGGTATCTGGGCAGTTGGGTCGTCTGGAATGTCGGAACCTGTATCTGTTGGTTCCAGGGAGATGTCTTTCAACGGGTTGAATAAATCTACCAAGATCCCAGCGGCCGAAGATAGTGCTTCTTGAGGGGAAATACTACCATTTGTCCAAACTTCCAACAGCAGTCGGTCTTTTGGAATCAAGCCTTCCCCACGAGATTCTTCAACACTATAGTTGACTTTTCGCACCGGCATAAATATCGAGTCAATTTGGAGAAAATCCAACGATGTGGCTTCCTCACGTCCTCGCTCTACGGTGCGATAGCCTTTGCCTTTCTCGATCCGAAATTCCATTTCCAGTTTTCCTCCCTCAGCGACGGTGGCTACATACTGGGTCGGATCGATGACTTCTACTTCACTGGGCAAATCAAAATGCGCCGCAGTGATTGTTGCTGGGCCGTTTACAAGTAATCTACCAATCTGGGGTTGCGAAGAATAGTTTTTCAGGATGACTTCCTTCATTTTCATGAGGATTTCCAGCACATCTTCCCGCACACCCGGAACTGTGGCAAACTCATGTGAAACTTTTTCAATCCTCACTGCTGTAACTGCCGTACCCTCTAGATTAGAGAGTAAAACCCGCCGCAGTGCGTTGCCAACAGTTGTTCCTTGTCCGCGTTCTAGAGGTTCCAAAACAAATTTACTGTAATGGTTCCGACTTTCTTCGGTATTCGACTCTACACATTCAATTTGAAACTGCGCCACGGATGAGCCTCCCTTTTTCTAAGGTGCTGCTAGCAGACAAATCAATTGCCTCCTGAATTGACTGTCAATTTTCGATTTTGAATTTGGGATTTTGGATTGTGCTTGTTTGGTTTATGCTCCACCTCTTGTCGGCGGAACAAATCTTAAATCATCAACTTAAAATCCACGAAGCTATCCATCCTTGTGGTCGGGATCAATCTAAAATCGCAAATCTAAAATCCAAAATTGATTGATAATATTTTGGGTAGCCCGAAGTTTAACAGCTTTCCCGGCGGGAAAATCTGACAGGCTTCTGGTCGCCCAAGCTTTGACTCAATGACAGTTTGCACGTTAAACGCCCAACCGGTCATTGCAAGTAACTTCTCGTCCTCACCGTACAAGTCTTGGTGTTTAAACTCGACGGCGCTTGGGTGGACGACAACCATTGTGAGGAATCGGCGTAATATCCCGAATGAGTGTAATTTCCAGTCCTGCCCCTTGAAGTGCCCGAATAGCGGTTTCTCTACCTGCTCCTGGCCCACTGACCATTACCTCAATTTGGCGCATTCCTTGATCAATGGCTCGACGGGCTGCACTTTCAGCAGCAGTTTGCGCTGCAAAGGGAGTTCCCTTTTTTGCTCCCTTAAAACCGCTAGAACCAGCGCTAGCCCAGGAGATGACATCTCCATTTTGATCGGTAATGGTGACAATGCTATTGTTGAAAGTAGACTGGATGTAGGCCATCCCATTGGGTACATTCCGTTTCTGCTTCTTGCTCCCGGATTTTTTAGTTGGTTGTCTCGCCATACTTGTTTAGTTGATTTAAGGTAAAACCTGCTCGGATTAGCAAGCGTTGCAAAATTATTTCCCTGGAGCCTTCTTCTTTCCAGCCACTGTCTGCCTTCTCCCCCGACGGGTTCTGGCATTTGTGCGGGTTCTTTGTCCTCTGACTGGTAAGCCCATGCGATGACGACGCCCTCTGTAGGTACCAATGTCAACTAGGCGCTTGATGTTCAGAGATTCCCAGCGCCGCAAGTCCCCTTCAACTTGATAGTTACTTTCTATTTCCCCTCGCAGGGCTGTCACATCGGCATCACTTAAGTCCTTAACGCGGGTGTCTGGGTTCACACCACTAGCCGCTATAATTTCTTGAGAGCGCGATAATCCAATTCCGTAGATGTAAGTCAGACCGATCTCGACGCGCTTATCGCGTGGAAGGTCTACTCCGGCAATACGTGCCACAATGAACTCTCCCTATTGTTCTCGCAATTACTGTTGGTTGGAAAAACGTGATTAATCGCGTCTTTTCGTTTTAATGATGATATGCGTGTTACAACTCACTCTGTTGGTAAGAGCGCTATCCTTGACGTTGCTTGTGCTTGGGGTTCACGCAGATCACCATAACGCGACCACGACGTTTGATCACGTTACACTTTTCACAGATTTTCTTGACTGAGGCTCTAACTTTCATGCCTTTTATTCTTTGACTCCAAATAGTAAATTATAGCATTTCTAGGGAAATTAATCGAGTTAATTGACTAATAAACAGTCGAAAAAATGGTTTTATGGTAAAATTCTCTACATATAGTTACTTCTTTCGTAGTCGATAGGTAATTCTGCCTTTGGTCAAGTCGTAAGGAGTTAACTCTACCTTGACGCGATCACCGGGCAAAATCTTGATATAATTTCGGCGAATCTTACCGGAAATGTGTGCTAGCACGTTAAAGCCATTGTCCAAGTCAACGCGAAACATCGCATTGGGCAAGGACTCTGTAACCGTGCCTTCCATCTCAATCAAATCTTGTTTAGACAATTTGTTTTTTCCTCAACTCAACAATTTCGTGTTCAGTTGCAGCGCTTCATCTGCAAAGAAACACATTTTAAGAAATATATCAACAGTTTATTAATATATCTTAGCTAAAATTGCTCTGCTCCTTGGTAGAGGGGAGTAGTGAGTGGGGAGTAGTGATCTCTCTACTCCCCCTACTTTTCAGGAAGCGATTACCTTTTGGAGTTCACCAGTCACATCTTCTTGGGACTGATCGCCATTTACTGTTAAAAGTTTTTGGCGATCGCCGTAATAATCAATTAAAGGTGCAGTTTCAGTGCGGTACACTTCTAACCGACGACGAATCACCTCTTCGGTATCATCTTTTCGTCCTCTAGCTAGCAAACGTGCGATCACAACTTCATCTGGTGCATCTAGATTGACTACCCTTTCGCCACTCTGATGTATTGTTTCCAGCAATTCTTCTAGAAAAGCCGCTTGCGTCACTTTGCGGGGAAAACCATCAAGAATCCAACCATTTCCTGCATCTGGTTGACTGAGGCGCTCCTGTACCAAGTCCTGCACTAGCTGATCGGGTACTAACTCACCGCTATTTACATAGTTTTGAGCCTTGATTCCCAAAAGAGTTTGCTCTTTCATGGCTTGCCTTAATATTTCACCTGTAGAAACATGGGGAATATTCAAGTGTTCAGCCAAGGTTTGAGCTTGTGTTCCTTTACCAGCTCCAGGTGGTCCCAAGAAGATTAGTCGCGTCACTATTGTTTCACCATTCCTTCATAGCGCTGAGATATCACGTAGGTTTGGATTTGTCTTGCCGTATCAATCGCCACACCAACTAGAATTAACAGAGAGGTAGCACCCAATCCTTTAAAGGTGGGTACTCCTAAAGCACTTTCCACACCGGTTGGAATAATAGCGACCAGTCCCAAAAAGATCGCACCCAAAAAAGTGAGTCGGTTTGATACGCGCTCAATATACTCACTAGTCGCCTTACCGGGACGAATGCCAGGAATGCTAGAACCCATTTTTTTCAAGTTTTGTGCAACATCTACTGGGTTGAGAATCAACGAAGAATAGAAGTAGCTGAAGAAAACGATGGAAATCATGTACACCAAGGCATAGACCCAGGAGCTAGAACCGCTCGGACTCAGATAAGTGTTAATTATATTTGCCAATTCGGCATTCTTGGCGAAATTGGCTATCAGCAGTGGCAAACTGAGGATGGCCGCGGCAAAAATAATTGGCATTACGCCGCCTTGATTTAGCCGCAAGGGTAAAAAGCTACGTTGCTCTGCCAAAACTCGACGACCTACTTGGCGACGAGCCGAAATAATCGGGATGCGGCGCATTCCTTCCTGCACAACCACAATACCAACAATGGTTGCTAGGAAAACTAAGATCAGTACTATCACACGACCCACTGTTTCCCGACCGCCGACTTGCACCAAATCGATAGTATCCCCTAAAGCTTTTGGTAATGATGCGACAATGTTGACAAAAATCAACAAGGATGCTCCATTTCCAATTCCACGTTCTGTAATTAGTTCTGATGTCCACATTACGAACATGGAACCAGCAGTCAGAGCGATCGCCGTTTCAGCTACAAAGATCGGACCTGGCTTTAAGGCGAATTGCTGGAGGAATAATGCCGAAAAAGCTGTACTTTGAAGAATCGCCCAACATACAGTGACATAGCGGGTAATTTGCGATATTTTCCGCCGCCCCGCTTCGCCTTCATTTTTCTGTAAATTTTCTAAAGATGGAATCGCAGCGGTGAGCAATTGGATGATAATAGACGCATTAATGAAGGGCAAAATCCCTAAAGCAAAGACGCCCAAAGTCGAAAGTCCGCGTCCTGAAAATATATCCAATAAACCGAATACGGAATTATTTCCCGATATGGCTTCGTGAAACCGCTCTCTATTAATCCCTGGTACGGGCAAGAAGATGCCCAGGCGAACTAAAATTAAAATACCGACAGTGACAAGCAGCCTACCTCTCAGCCCAGCTGCCTGTGCCATCTGCATAAAAGTTTCTTGAGCCGTTGGGGATTTATCTCGACTGATCATAGAGTGCTACCTTTATAGTGAACCAGGCGCTGACAGCGAGTTGGCTTGCATTTAAGTGCGCTGTTCCGGCTCACTCATAAGACTTCACAACTCCCCCCAGCTGCCTCAATTTTGCTACGAGCTGAACCTGTGAAAGCTGCCGCTTGTACTTTGAGCGGAATGCTCAATTCCCCGTTACCTAAAATTTTCAATGGTCCTTTGACAGCAGTCAGGATACCTGCGGCTTTCAAGGAAATCAAAGTTACTTCCGTATTAGCGGGAAGGGAGGCTAGCTTCTCTACATTAATCGTAGTGTAAATCTTCTGATTCACAATCGGAAAGCCCTTCAATTTAGGCAAGCGGCGGTACAATGGCTGTTGACCACCTTCAAAACCTGGTCTGGTACCACTACCAGAACGAGATTTTTGACCTCGCATACCTAGACCAGCACTGGCACCTTGACCAGCAGAAATACCTCTGGCTACACGCTTTTTGCGTTTCTTTGAGCCTTTTTGCGGCTTAACATCATGGAGTCTCATAAGTTATCAAGTTGTCATTTGTCGTTTGTCATTTATAAGCCATTGCCTTGGACGGGTTTCCCGGCTTGTAGCAAGTGGCATCATTTGTCGTTTGTGAGCCAGTGCGGTCTTGGGGGTTTTCCTCATGAGCAACTGGCGAACCCAAAGGTCGTTTGTCATAGCTAAGAGCAAAAGACTAGGGACTACAGACAAATGACCACTTAGATGTAGAGATTTTGAATAGGAATACCGCGATCTTCGGCGACCTCAGAAAGGGTACGCAGTGTTGATAAGGCGTTAACTGCGGCTCTAGCATTATTGAGCGGATTGTTAGAGCCAAGTTGCTTGGCTAGGACATTACGAACTCCTGCCAATTCCAACACAGTCCGCACAGCACCACCCGCAATTACCCCAGTACCAGGTGCGGCTGGACGCATAATCACCTTTGCACCGCCACCGACACCATCAATGGGATGGGGGATGGAATTGGATTTGGTGATTGGGATATCAATCAGGTGTTTTTTGCCGTCGGCTACGCCTTTTTTGACGGCACCAATTACATCTGAGGCTTTACCTACTCCAACACCAACTTGACCGCGTTCGTTACCGACGACAACGATCGCTCGGAAGCTGAGTTTTTTACCTCCTTTGACCACTTTGCTCACGCGTCGGATTTGGATTACCCGTTCTTGCCAAGTGGTTTCTTCTTTTTTGGCACGCTTTGTTTTACTTTTACGCTCTGTTGCCATAATCAATACTCTGTTAATGTCATTTGTCAGTTGTCATTTGTCAGTTGTCATTTGTCTTTTGTCATTTGTCCAATGACTAATGACCAATGACTAATGACCAATGACTTTAGAAATCTAAACCAGCCTCGCGTGCTGCATCAGCTAGTGCTTTCACACGACCATGATATAAGTTACCACCGCGATCAAAGACTACTTTGGTGATGCCTTTTTCTAGCGATCGCACTGCGATCAACTTACCAACTTGCACCGATGCGTCGCGGTTTGCACATGACGCTAAACTAGATTTCAACTCTGGTTCTAAAGTCGATGCTGCCACTATGGTTTGATGCTGAGTATCATCAATTAATTGGGCATAAATATGCTCATTAGAACGGAACACCGCTAAACGCGGACGTTCTGGGGAGCCAATAACTTTGCCCCGAACGCGTCGATGACGACGGTTTTTTGATTCTCTACGAGTAAGTTTCATTTCTACTTCTTACCACCCTTACCAGTCTTACCAGCTTTCCGTCTGACCACTTCACCGGCATAGCGAATGCCTTTACCTTTGTAAGGTTCTGGTGGACGAACGGCACGAATTTTTGCGGCTGTATTACCGACGATTTCTTTGTCATAGCCACTGACAATGACGTTAGTAGTACCTTCTACGGCAAACTGAATTCCATCTGGGGGAACAATTTGCACCTGATGGCTGTAACCCATATTTAAAACTAGGTTACGCCCTTGAAGTTGTGCCCTGTAACCAACACCTTGAATTTCCAGACGGCGCTGAAAACCTTGGGAAACTCCCTCAACCATGTTGGCAACTAAAGTGCGGCTTAAGCCGTGCAGTTGCTTTGAGGTACGAGTTTCATCCCGACGGGTTACGTGTAATATTTCTCCCTCTTGAGAGACTGAGACATTAGCTGTTAGAGTGCGAGAAAGTTCTCCTTTCGGACCTTTCACCACAACATTTGCACCATCGATCGCCACTTGCACTTTGGCGGGAATGGTAATTGGACGTTTACCAATACGAGACATGACTTTTTGTCCTTTGTTATTTGTCCTTTGTCCTTTGTCCTTTGTCTTTCACTAATGACAAATGACTAATGACCAATGACTACCAAACGTAACAAAGCACTTCGCCACCCAAGTTCTGACGCCGCGCTTCGCGGTCAGTCATAATGCCACTGGATGTAGAAATAATGGCAATGCCAATGCCACCTAGTACCCTTGGTAATTCTTTTCTATTAGAGTAAACACGCAAGCCAGGCTTACTCACTCGCTTTAAGGCGGTGATCAGTGGCTGACGATTTTTACCCTTGTATTTCAGGGAAATCACCAGATTGTGTTTTACCCCTTCTTCTGCTTCTTCTATTTCAGCAATAAAGCCTTCCTCCCGTAGTACTTTGGCAATACTCCGGGTCATTTTTGTAGCTGGCACTTGTGTAGTTTGATGCCGCGCCAGGTTGGCATTGCGGATGCGCGTCAGCATATCTGCAATTGTGTCGTTAGCCGCCATCGTTCCCTCTATTGATGAACTTCTTGATCGCGAAAGGGCATTCCTAATTCTTTAAGTAAGGCGCGACCCTCTTCGTCGTTTTTTGCTGTGGTGATGATGGAAATATCCATCCCACGCACTTGATCAACGCTGTCGTACTCGACTTCTGGAAAAATTAGCTGTTCTCTCACACCCAAAGTATAATTCCCGCGTCCGTCAAAGCTTTTAGGGCTAACGCCACGAAAATCTCGAATTCTGGGTAGTGACAAGCTAACTAGTCGGTCGAAAAAGGCATACATCCGTTCGGCTCTGAGAGTAACCATGATCCCCACAGGCATCCCTTGACGAATCTTAAAGCCAGCGATCGCCTTTTTCGCCCGTGTCACCACTGGTTTTTGACCTGTTACCAAGGCAATTTCGTTGATCGATGCCTCTAGTGACTTCGCATTTTGAGCTGCTTCACCCAAACCTCGGTTAATCGTAACCTTTACCAACTTCGGTACTTGATGAACGTTGGTATATTGAAACTGATTGATCAGTTTGGGGACGATTGTCTCTTGATATAAGCTTTTGAGTCTTGTTGTCGGCATAGTTTTTTGTCCTGATATCCCTGGGCTTGGTCAGGGAACAAAGTTATGAGTTATGAGTTATGAGTTATGAGTTATGAGTTAAATTTAATTCCTAACTCTCAATTCCTAACTTCTAACTATTTATCCAGAATCTCGCCAGTTTTCTTGAGTTTCCTGACTTTTTTGCCTTCTGAAGTAAAGGTATAACAAACACGACTGGCAACGTTTTGCTTGGTGGAATAAAGCATTACGTTGGAGCTATGAATCGGGAATTCTTGGGTAATAATCCTCCCTGATTCCCCTTCTTGCTGGGGTTTGACGTGCTTGGTTTTAATGTTGACACCTTTGACAATAACTTTACTCAGTTGGGGAAGTGCCTGAGTAATTTCGCCAACTTTTCCTTTGTCTTTGCCAGCAATCACTTGTACGGTGTCGCCAGTTTTGACGTGCATTTTGTGGAATACTTTGGGCGTACCCTGTTTGGTTGCCATTAAAGCACCTCCGGAGCCAGAGAAACAATTTTAGTAAAGTTTTTATCGCGCAGTTCCCGTGCAACTGGGCCAAAAACCCGTGTGCCTCTGGGATTACCGTCTTTGTTGATGATCACAGCAGCGTTATCATCAAAGCGAATACTCATGCCACTGTCACGAGATACAGCTTTCCGAGTTCGGACAATTACTGCTTCCACGACATCAGACTTTTTTACACCCATATTGGGTGTAGCATCTTTGACGACGGCGATAATTTTATCACCGATAAAACCATAACGGCGGTTGCCTCCACCTAAAATGCGGATGCACATTAGTTTACGGGCACCGCTATTATCTGCAACATTTAGGTAAGTCTGGGGTTGAATCACAATTATTCTCCCTTGTAATGTTGTTAGTTTCTAACAACGATGAGGTTTAAGTGGGTTTGACGTTCAGGACTTCTGTGATTTTCCAGCGCTTGGTTTTACTCAGGGGTCTAGTTTCCTGAATGCGAACGCGATCGCCTACTTTACACTTATTTTCTTCGTCGTGAACTTTATATCGTTGAGTGTTAACTACAATCTTGCCGTACTTGGGGTGAGGAGCGCGGTTTTCTATGGCGACTACCACAGTTTTTTGCATTTTATCGCTCACTACCAAGCCAACTCGTTCTTTGACTGCCATAATCTTCTACTTTTCTTCTTTAGCCGATTGACTTGCTGCCCGTTTGCGTTCTGTTTCTACCGTCAGCAATTGGGCTAGGCGGTGTCGGATTTGTCGGAATTGGTGGGGCTTTTCTAGTTGTCTGGTGGCTTTTTGCAAGCGCAACTGAAATAGTTGTCTTTTGATCGCGACAATTTCATCAGAGAGCTTCTCATCACTTAATTCTCTAGCTTCTGAAATCTTGGGAAGAGGCATCAGCTACTCCTGCTCCTGTGGTTGAGAGCGCACAATAAACTTAGTTTTTATGGGCAGTTTAAATGAAGCCAAGCGCATAGCTTCACGGGCGATTTCTTCAGAAACCCCACCGATTTCAAACAAAATTCGCCCTGGCTTGACTACCGCTACCCAAAACTCTGGCGAACCTTTACCTGAACCCATCCGGGTTTCAGCAGGACGCATGGTTACGGGTTTATCAGGGAAAATCCGAATCCAGATTTGTCCACCCCGACGAATATAACGGGTCATTGCGCGACGGGAAGCCTCGATTTGCCGGGAGGTAATCCAAGCAGGTTCTTGAGCTTGGAGTGCAAAATCACCGAAGTTGAGGGTGCTACCACGGGTGGCTAGTCCCTCCATCCGTCCGCGTTGTTGTTTGCGGAATTTAGTTCTTCTAGGACTTAACATGGTTTGTCACTTGTCATTTGTCATTTGTCATTTGTCATCTGCCATTTACTAACGACTAATGACTAATGAAGATTTATCCTTCATTTGAGCGGTCTTCAAATTGCTGGCGACGACGTTGTTGTTGACGGCGACGGGGTTCACGATCGCGATCGCCGCGATCGCGAGGATCGCGGGTTGCGGGTGGTAGCGGAGTTTCTTCCTGTCCAGGGATAATTTCTCCCTTAAACACCCACACTTTGATGCCCAGAATGCCGTAAACAGTTTTTGCCGTGCAATAAGAGTAGTCAATGTCAGCCCGTAAGGTATGTAAAGGCACTCTACCTTCACGAGTCCACTCTGTCCGGGCAATTTCCGCACCGTTGAGCCGACCACTGACTTGGATTTTAATACCTTGGACACCAGCGCGTTGGGCACGCTGAATCGATTGCCGCACTACCCGGCGAAAGGAAACCCGGCGTTCCAATTGTTGAGCAATGTATTCGGCAATCAGATAGGCATCAGCATCAACTCGTTGGACTTCAACTACGTTAATGCGAATTTGGCGATTACTACCCAAGAGTCCTTGGAGTCCGGTACGCAAGGATTCGATACCTTGCCCACCACGCCCCACTACTACACCTGGTCTGGCTGTGCGTACTTCTAAGTCGATTTGGTCAGCTTTGCGCTCAATCCGCACCTCAGAAATTCCGGCGTTGTTTTGAGCCAGTCTACCCAGCTTTTGTTCTATGTATTGACGGAGTTTGTAGTCTTCTTGTAAAAGTTCTGGATAGCGATGAGGAACAGCAAACCAACGGGATTGATGTTCATGTGTAATACCCAGGCGAAAACCAACTGGATGAATCTTCTGTCCCACGAATACTTCCTCTAAAATTTCTTACTTTACGCAATTTATTCGTGTAAGCGTGCTTATTTTTCTGGGGCGGCTGCAACAGCCACAGTAATATGACACGTAGGCTTGCGAATTTGGTAAGCTCGACCTTGCGCCCTTGGTTGGAACCGCTTCAACGGCGGACCTTGATCGGCATAAGCCTGAGTAATTACTAGTTGAGTCCGATCTAACCCAGCGTTGTGTTCGGCATTGGCAGCAGCGCTTCTGAGAACCTTCAATATGGGTTCAGTGGCGCGATAGGGCATGAATTCCAGGATGATTAGCGCTTCTCGGTACGATCGCCCCCGAATTTGATCGAGTACGCGACGCACTTTGTAGGCCGAGATGCGGATAAAACGAGCGATCGCTTTTACTTCAGTAGTATTAGTAGCCATAATTTTCTCCAATTTTGTCATTTGTCATCTGTCATTTGTCACTTGTCTTTAGCTAATGACTAATGACTAATAACTAATGACTACCTACCTGCTTTTTTGTCGCTTTTTCCATGACCCCTGTAGGTGCGTGTCGGGGCAAATTCCCCCAACTTGTGCCCCACCATCTGTTCATTTACAAAAACTGGAACGTGTTGGCGTCCGTTATGAACAGCTATGGTATGACCTACCATTAGGGGCAAAATCGTCGAAGCTCGTGACCAAGTTTTAATAACTTCTTTTCTGTTGTTGTCGTTGAGCTTTTCAATTTTCTTTAGGAGATGATCCGCAACGAAAGGACCTTTTTTTAGAGAACGACCCATAGTTCAATTTTGGATTTAGGATTTAGGATTTAGGATTTAGAATTTCCGATTTTGGATAATTAGGTGTCTTAATCAAGTTTCACAAATTTTCAATGTTCACAAGTAGACCCCAATTTAAAATCCAAAATCTAAAATCTAAAATTCTATGATTCACGACCACCACGACCGCGTTTGGAAGACTTACGGCGACGACGTATAATCAATTTGCTGCTGAGTTTCTTGCGATTGCGTGTCTTCGCACCCAATGTGGGTTTACCCCAAGGTGTAACAGGACCTGATCTACCGATAGGTGCCCTACCTTCACCACCACCATGTGGGTGATCCACTGGGTTCATGACGCTACCTCTCACCTTAGGACGGCGACCTTTCCAGCGATTTCGTCCAGCTTTACCTGCACTCAGGTTTCTAGCATCTGTGTTGCCTACTTGCCCAATGGTGGCGTAGCACTCGCGTCGAATCAAGCGGACTTCTCCTGAAGGCAACTTGAGAGTTACATAATTACCTTCTTTTGCCACGACTTGGGCGCTAGCACCAGCAGCACGGACAATTTGACCACCTTTACCAGGAGTGAATTCTACGTTGTGAACACTAGTACCCAAGGGAATCTTCCAGAGCGGTAAGGCATTACCATCTTCAAAGGGAGCCTCAGATCCAGAAATAACTATTGTTCCAACTTTCAACCCATTGGGATGGAGGATGTACCGTTTTTCGCCGTCTTGGTAATACAAAAGGGCAATTCGGGCATTGCGGTTAGGATCGTATTCAATCGCTGCGACTTTGGCAGGAATATTATGTTTATCCCTTTTAAAATCGATGATCCGATAAAGCTGTTTGTGTCCGCCACCCCGACGACGACTAGTAATCCGCCCGCGATTATTCCGACCTTTGGCGCGATGCTTCGAGGTTGTTAGGGATTTCTCTGGCTCGGTTTTGGTAATTTCCGCAAAGTCAGAGATTGTAACTTGGCGAGTGCTGGGGGTATAAGGGCGATAAGAACGAGTACCCATATTTTTAAGTGCTGAGTGCTGAGTGCTGAGTGCTGAGTTTGAAATTTTGAGTGCTGAGTTTTGAGCGTATTAACTCTTAACTCTTAACTCCTAACTCATAACTTTGTTAAACTTCTGGGAATAGAACTTGTCTAATCTTGTCTTCATCCCCAGGTGCGACGGTAATAATGGCTCGCTTATATTGGGGTTTATAACCAATAAATTTACCAACGCGCCGCTTTTTACGCGGTGGTAGGATGGTGTTGACTTTTACAACCTTGACCTGGAATAAGTCTTCGATCGCAGCCTTGATTTCAGGCTTAGATGCCTTTGGAATTACTTCAAAGGTGTACTTATTCTGCTCCATCAAGATAGTCGCCTTCTCGGTGACTATTGGGCGACGCACTAAGTCAGCAAGGTCGCGGGGGTCAAAGCTAGGCACTGTAGACCTCCTGAATTTTGTCTAGGGCTGATGCCGTAACTACAATTTTGTCAGCGTGCAGTAAATCAAAAACATTTAACTGGTCGGCTGCAATTAGTTTTAAATTTTCAATGTTGCGGGCTGACAAATAAACGTTATCTGTATCCGCAATTTCAGACAAAATTAACAGTGCCTTGCTTTCTGGCACTACTCCCCAACGGGCAAGTGCTGCCACTAAGTCTTTTGTCTTCGGGCGAGATAGCTCAGTGCTAAATTCTTCTACCACAATCAAATCGTCAATGCGACCGACAAATGCTGTCCGCAGTGCCAAACGTCGCTCTTTGCGGTTCAACTTCAGGTTGAAGTCTCTGGGCTTTGGCCCAAAGATCACACCACCACCACGCCATAGTGGTGAACGAATCGACCCGGCACGAGCGCGACCAGTACCTTTTTGTCGCCAAGGTTTACGGCCACCACCTCTGACTTCAGCACGAGTTTTTGTACTGGCGTTTCCTTGACGAGCATTGGTCAATTGCCGTACTAAGGCGCGGTGCACAATATGAGACGCTGTTTCTTCCTTGGCAACGCGCAACTCGAAGGTCGTCTCGCCGACCTGTTCTCCTTGCCAATTTTTAACTACGCTTTCAACCATCTTTGTTATCTGTCCTTTGTCATTTGTGAGCCACTGCGGTTTTCTCCCAAGGGGAGAGGTGAAGCAGGTGGCGTCATTTGTCATTGGTCTTTTGCCATTTGTCCTTAGCCAACGACTTTTGACTAATGACTTTTGACTAATGACTTTTGACTATCCCACTATTTTTGCAGGCACAACACTCACTAGAGCGCCCGGTTTACCAGGAATGGCTCCCTTAACTAGTAATAAGTTGCGTTCTGGGTCAACTCGCACTATGGTCAGCTTGCGAATTGTGATGCGTTTCCCACCTAAACGCCCTGCCATCCGCTTACCTGGATAGACACGACCTGGTGTTGTCCCAGCACCAATAGAACCGGGCGCTTTGTGGTTTTTGGAACCGTGTGACATGGGTCCTCGAGCAAAGTTGTTACGCTTCTGGTTTCCCGCAAAGCCACGACCGATGCTTGTGCCGACTACATCGACAATTTGACCTTCACTAAAAATATCTGCTTTAATCTGTTGACCTAAAGCATAATCACTAGAGCTATCAGTGTGATACTCATTTAGGTGACGCAATGCTGGGGCAGATGATTTAGCCAAATGACCCAATAGTGGTCTGTTCAGTGCCTTTGGTTTGACTTCGCCATAACCAAGTTGAATGGCAAAGTAACCGTCGGTTTGTTTCGTTTTAACTTGTGTAACGGTGCATGGACCTGCTTGAATGACAGTCACAGGAATGGCTACTCCTGCTTCGTCAAATATTTGGGTCATGCCCAGCTTGGTGCCGAGAATACCTACAGACACAGTAACTGGTTCTCCTTTCTACTTGCTGACCTTGGAATTGGACTCTAGAGGACACGCTTTGTACGCATCAGTTTCGGCTGGGTTAGCCTGCGAAATTTGGAATGGCTTAAATATAAACCGCTCCAAATGCTTTGGGACACAACAAACCGTGTCCGTACTGCTTGGTGAATCTGTTTAGCTTCACTTACTAGATCACCAGAACAGCCACAAGTCTCTTCCCATTGGGAAGAGTAACTTCTGGAATCAATGCAAGGCGCTACAGCTTTCGGCTGTGTGCAGCAATGCTTTCGTCCAAGCAATTGCTCTGGCACTTTCTGGAGGCAGTGCTGTCGGCGGGTTTTCCGATTTATATACGTCCATAAAACGGATTCCCGGAGGTTGGCTACTGCCGTGTTGCAGTTGGACTTAAGCGATTCTTACCGCCCAGTATCCGTTAACTGAGACTAACGTAATGCCATAAACCAACATTGCTGCTCAGTTTTTACTTCCTTAAACACCTTAAACTATTGTTTAAGATTTTGCCTACTTTTTCAGAGGCACAGGAGTAAATGTAATCTGGAGCTTAGGATTAGCTTTGGTTGTTCGTCCATAAGCTCCAATTTTGACCTGAAAGCTTTCTTAGTTTACCAGTCTATGATCAATCTGAGTTAGATTATCCTATTTGGATTAAGCGATCAGCAATTGAAGCTAACACTACCTCAGAATGACAGTAAGAAGGCTGTCTAATTTGCGTGCTTGGTCACAATCCAATAATATAAATTATTTATTTATATTTGTCCAGTAATTTATAGAGTTATTTTTGGAGAGTAGGGACTGGGGACTAAAGAAATGGCCATTCTGTCCCAAATGCTTTAACTTAATCTATCGGTTCAGGGTAAATAATAGAGATATCTAAGTGGGATAAGACGAAAATCTATGGCACTAATTACCACTGGCAACGGTTTAATCCGCGATCTGGAAAAATTTGGCGCTCTTGGGGTATATATACCTCTGGAAGGGGGTTATGAAGGTCGATATCAGCGCCGACTACGCGCAGCTGGTTATACCATCCTCCACATTACCGCTAAAGGACTAGGCGACGTAGCTGCGTATCTCACAAGAGTTCATGGAATCAGACCTCCTCATCTTGGTAAAAAAAGTACTGGTAGTGGTGCGGCAGTAGGTTATGTATACTATCTGCCACCAATTATCGGTTCTCACTTAGAACAACTACCACCAAAGTCAAAGGGGCTGGTCTTGTGGATTATTGAAGGGCATATTCTTTCCAATGAGGAACTTGAATATTTAGCGAATTTGCCTCAGCTAGAACCACGAGTCAGAGTAGTAATTGAGAGAGGTGGCGATCGCGCCTTCCGTTGGACTTCTCTAGAAAAAACTCTGTTAGCTAGTTAGTCATTAGTCATTAGTTATTAGCAAATGACTAATGACTAATGACTCAATTCAATCAGCATTTCAATAATGCTGAGTCGAAAACCACAAGATGCAAATAACCGCCGTGAAGCCTCGTTAGCAACTGCTGTATCTAGACGAATTTGCTTGATGCCCATCTGATGAAAGCGTTCAACACTTAGCATTACCATCTGCCGCCCAATTCCGTTTTGGCGATATTCCGGCTCAACCCAGATATCATGAATAAAAGCAAATTCCTGTAACCGATAAATTGGTATTTCTCGCTCAACTGTTGCCACGAGAAAAGCTACAAGTTGCCCTTCATTCTCGCATACTAGAAATACACTGCGTACGCTGGAAGCGTCGGCAAAGCCATCGCTATTTGCAAACGTATCAACCATTGTTCATAACGCTGTTCTGGATGCGCCAGAAAAGCATACTTGGCGGAATCCCAAGACTCATGGAAAGCACAAATTTTGGCAACCATTGGTAAAACTGCGGGTACGTTAGCTGTTGTAGCGGTGCGGATCAGCATAAGTTCTGGAATTTGTTGCAGAAACGGTATAAGCGGGTATCTGGAATGGTTACAAGATTTAGAGACTATGGTAAAAGGCTGGCTGATTTTGAGGAAGAAATTTTAGTTCGTTGTCCACAATGCGATGCCTAGGTTGGCCAGCGCCTACGTACTGCCAAAATATTGACTGTAAACTCTGACCAATCAAGTCTCAGTTTAATTAAAAGAATTATCTGTCAGTACTGTAGCTATACAAAGCAACAGTCAAAGGATAGGAAGCGAAAAGCCACATTATTTTTGTGGCAAAAGAATTACATAGCTAAAAGCAATTCCAGCTATGGAATATTAGACCATTTTTTTGGCTTGCCCCTGTGGTTACAAACCTCTTGTTGCGGTCAGATGCTTTGGGCGTATAATGAAGCACATTTGAACTTCTTGGAAAGCTATGTTCAATCAAGGTTGCGAGAACGTTTGCCAGATGACACATTAGGCTGGCACAATGGCAGTCTTGCCAGCCGCCTGCCCCGATGGATCAAGCTGACGCAGCATCGGGAAAAAGTTTTACAGAAAATTCAACAGTTAAAGCAGACGTTGTAATGAAAGCTTTAACGAATTACGAATTACGAATTACGAATTACGAATTACGAATTACGAATTACGAATTATTTTAATCCTGTTGGTGAGCAAATTTATAACCACCCCACAGAGAAAGAGCGATCGCAATTACCAGCAAAATCGGTATGCTATACCAAGGAAACTGGGACAAGGGTAAATGGGCAGCTGCACGCAATCCAATGCTGGCGTAGGTCAACGGTAACAGGTAAACTACGACTTTCAGGGCAACTGGTAATGTACCAGGGTCAAAGAAGGTCGCTCCTAAGAATGACATGGGGATAATTATAAAATTGTTGTAGAGTCCAACTGATTCGAGCGATCGCACACTTAACCCCACAATTACCCCTAACCCAGCAAATACTGAACAATTCAACACTACCAACAGTAGAAATAGTGGGTTGAGAAAATTCCAGTTTCCAGTCAACAGCAGCGCTACCAAAATCACGGAACCGGATGTCATCAACCCCCGCACTACTCCCGCCAGCATTTTACCGATGTGCAACGCTAAGGGGTGTATGGGAGTTAACAACAATTCCTCGAAGGTTTTGGTAAATAATCTGTCTCCACAAATCGAAAATGTCGTTCCACCAAAGCTAATCGTCATCGACGATAGCGCCACCATCCCCGGTAATATGAATTCTAAATAGTTGTTATAGTTACCACTAATTCCTGAGCCAGGTTTGATGGAACTACCCAAACCCAAGCCAAAAGCTAAAATATATATCAGTGGAGATATTAAGCCTGATGCAGCAACTTGTACAAGTCTCACACGTAAATCTAACCAATCTCCCCAAAAAATAGTTAGGCTATCAGCTAGGAGGATTTGAAGTTGCGAAGTTTTGAACCTCTTGCCCGAAAGTAGCGCTCTTTGAGATGTCACGTGCTTTCAATTACTTATCAGAATTTCATTAATTTTTAATTTACATTGTTTGACACATGAATTACTAGGGGTAACAAAAATCTCTGAACCTAAAAGTTGAAAATTAACAACAAAAGGTAGATAATCTAAGCATTCTGACTGGATTAATTGTGAAAATTCAATTAAGAATGTCTGATAACAATCAAAAATATGGTATAATCCATAAATAGAATCCCTAAGTAATTAACAAGTCAAGTAGCAGAAAGGTCATAACTAATAGCAATTGGTTAATGACCAAATAAATAAAAAATACTCACCAATATATTCCAGATAGAAACAATAAGCGACTAGTAGGGCTTGGCATAAATTCAGCTATCATTTCAATTAGCCAGACAAGTTGCTCAGAGCAACTGATTAAATGTAGGCAAATTTTCTCCACAGTGTACTATGTTGAAATTCTGTCCAGATATCTAGATAAGTTCCTATTTTTCTTATTTAACAAGAATATCGTCCAGAAAGTCACAGGCAATTACAGTCAAGAATAGGCATACTGAAAAAGGGAGACAACTTTAGACTACTCCCTCCCAAATCGGCGTGAAGGTGATTAAGCAACAATGAGACGTAAACCCACTGGTAAATCGACAACTACTTCTAAACCCTCTATTTTCCAATCCCCGATGTTTAACCTCTTCACCATCGCAATTATGGGAGGGGTGTTGATTTTGGGAATTGGGATTGGCATTGCTTTTAGTTCTACAACGACGTTGGCTCCATCAAATGTGGCTTCCCGTGAATTTATTGATCTCAAAGCACCAAACCCTGAAATTTGTGTGCAGTATGGAGCTAGCGCTATGGTGATGGACGCTAGATTATTCGTTACTCTCAACCCTTTTAATGTTTATGTTGCCCAGCCGAGTATGCGTCCTGGATGTGTAATTCGACAAAATGACTGGGCAATTTTAGAGCAACGTAAGCTGGTGACATCCGAGCAGGTAAATGAGTGCAAAAATCGCCTGAACACTTTTGGCTTTACAGGTAACTTAGACAGTGAGAAACCTGATATTAGATGCATATATCAGAACGAAGCTGCTCAAAACTTCTTCACCGCTCAACCCGGAGCAGTTGGAACACCTCAGCAAACGGACAGATTTTAGATTTGGGCAATGGGGAGTGAGGAGTTGGGAGTTAGGAGTTGGGAGTTAGAGACGCGATTAATCGCGTCTGTACAGGAGTTAGGAGTTATTCTCCTTTTCTCCCCAGTCCCCAGCGATCGCATTTGCCAAATCAGATCATGCGTACTCATCACGTATAATGGTCAAACCTAAAGCTTTGTAAGCACTCAGCATATTATTAGATACTGTAGGTGCTGTTACTAGGTAAGTCAGGGCACGAATGGACTCCACTAGATAAGGAGCAGCCGTGTCCAATTTTTCTGCTGTCACTAATCCTACTACCTCAGCCGATCCAGCAATCATGGCTCGTTTGACGTGCGCTTCATCTAGGTTAGGTACACTAATCCCAATCTCTGGATGCAAACTGCAAACTCCCAACATACACAAATCTGCACGAATCATCCGTAATGTCTCAATCGTGACAGTACCTACGTTCACCAAGGCTTTTTTGTAGAGTTGTCCACCTAACATCACAACCTCTATATGGGGATGTTCTGCTAAAGCAAGGGCGATTGGCGGACTATTTGTGATGACTGTTGCTTGCAAATCTAGGGGCAAATGACGTGTTACCTGGAGAGTTGTCGTACCTCCATCTAAAATTACCACTTGTCCTGTACATACTAATTTTGCTGCTGTCCGAGCGATCGCTTCCTTTTCTTTTGGCGCTTGCTTTTGGCGATCGGCATAACTAGCGGTGGCTGGAGATTTGAGGAGCGCTCCCCCATGAACGCGTTGCAATAGTCCAGTTTCTGCCAGTTCTCGCAAGTCCCGCCGAATCGTATCCTCAGAAACCTTCAGAACAGCACTAAGTTCTGTCGAAAGTACCTTTTTATCACGACGCAGAATTTCTAAGATGAATTGTCGTCGTTCAGCAGTTAGCATAGTTAATTTTCCTGAAAATGCGTTTTTGAGCTTGAAATTGCACGTTTGTGAGTTTATACTTATTAATATGCAAGTCTTTGTACGGTAATGCGTAACTTCAATTGAATTCAAGCATATTCATGCAAAATTGAATGTATTAATTTTGGCACTTGATGAAACCATACGGTTCCATAATGGTTCCGAGTGGTTGGCTTGAGGTTGAGAAATGCTTGGATAATTGTTGCCCAATTAGGGTTTTAACAATTTTTTTTGTAGTGCGCTGATGTGTCCCGTCTGTTCAAATTGTTTTTTATTCAATCAATAAACCATGACTATTATGAATACCGAATTTCCAATTGATCTCGGTGCTTACCAATTTTTAGCGCTTAATCCAGCAAATTCGAGCCTCACCGCTGAACAGCGAGAGACTCTAAAAGCGAATATTCAACTCTGTCGAGATGCGATCGTCTTTTTTACAGCGACTGGCGCTGCTAGCGGAGTGGGTGGTCATACTGGTGGGCCATACGATACAGTACCAGAGGTGATGATCCTCGATGCCTTCTTTCGGGGGGCATCGGAGCAATTTGTGCCGATTTTCTTTGATGAGGCAGGACATCGAGTCGCCACCCAATACCTGATGTCAACGTTGCATGGTGAGTTACCTGCCGAGCAACTTTTACGTTATCGCCAAGCACATTCCCATTTGCCAGGACACCCCGAACTAGGGCTAACTCCTGGTGTGAAATTTAGTTCTGGACGGCTGGGGCATGTTTGGCCTTACATCAATGGTGTGGCGATCGCAAATCCAGGCAAGGTTGTTTTCTGTCTCGGTTCTGATGGCTCACAGCAGGAAGGTAACGACGCTGAAGCTGCTCGTTTGGCTGTTGCTCAACATCTCAACGTCAAGTTGATCATTGATGACAATGATGTAACGATCGCCGGACATCCTTCTAAATATTTACCTGGTTTCAGTGTCGCTAAAACCTTAGAAGGCCACGGGTTGAAGGTGCTTCAGGGAGACGGGGAAGACTTAGACGATTTATACCGTCGCATGAGCGAAGCTGTGAATACTCCTGGAGCGATCGCTCTCATCAATAAACGCCCGATGTGTCCTGGTATTGAAGGTTTAGAAGGTTCCATTCATGGTCATGATGTAATTCCTCTAGATTTAGCAATTAAATATCTAGAATCTCGTGGACAAACTGCGGCGATCGAATACCTGAAGAGTATTCAGAAACCCAAGCAAACATATACATTTCTGGGTAGCAGTGACAAATGGGGCGCTAACCGTAGTGTGTTTGGTGAAGCCGTGGTGGCTGTCCTCAGTCGCATGACTGAGGCGGAGCGTAAAGAAAAAGTCAAGGTCATTGATAGTGATTTAGAAGGCTCCTGCGGTTTGAAGAAAATTCACGATACATACCCAGAGATATTTATTTCCTCGGGCATCATGGAACGGAGCAACTTTTCTGCTGCTGCTGGATTTGGGATGGAGAAGGGTAAACAAGGTATTTTTGCGACCTTCAGCGCCTTCTTAGAAATGTGTATTTCAGAAATCACAATGGCACGGCTGAACTATTCCAATGTCCTCTGCCACTTTTCTCACGCGGGTATAGATGACATGGCAGATAACACCTGCCACTTCGGTTTAAACAATATGTTTGCCGACAATGGCTTGGATGATGGCTACGAAACACAATTGTACTTCCCGGCAGATGTTAATCAAATGACAGCTTGTGTAGAAGCTGTGTTCTTTGAGCCTGGATTGCGGTTTATTTTCTCCACCCGTTCCAAGGTTCCCAATATTCAGGACAGCAACGGCAATGATTTATTTGGAAGTGGCTACAAGTTTGTTCCTGGTAAAGATGAGGTTGTAAGAGAGGGAACGCAAGGCTATATCATCAGTTTTGGTGATGCTCTCTACCGTGCCGTTGACGCTGTAGAGCGTCTTAAGCAAGAAGGGCTAGACGTTGGTTTAATTAACAAACCAACTTTAAATATCATTGATGAAGAAATGATTACCAAAATTGGTAACGCTCCTTTTGTCCTTGTAGTAGAAGCCTTCAATCGTCGGACAGGCTTAGGCAGCCGTTTCGGTTCTTGGCTGCTAGAGCGCGGGTTGACTCCCAAATATGCCCATCTTGGAACTCATAAAGAAGGTTGCGGTGGTTTGTGGGAACAGTACCCATATCAAGGTATCGATCCAGTCAGCATTATTAACAAGGTGAAGGCGTTAGTTGGAGGAAGGTAATATCATTTTGCTTTCATCAAGCTACATATAGCGGTTCTCAGTTGAGTGAAGTACAAGAACCCCACCCCCAACCCCCTCCCCGCTCTTCGAGAGGGGGCTATGATGTACTTCATGTCATTAGGAAACGCTATATATATCGGTTCTCAGTTAAGTCCAATACAGTTCAGTTAAGCATTTCTTCCTTCTCTTCCTTTAGTCTGTTGACCTGCAATGCCAATGCATCGACTGACAATGCCAATGCATCGACTCGCAATGCCAATGCATCAACTGGCAATGCCAATGCATCGATTGACAATGCTATTGCATCGACTGACAATGCTATTGCATCGACCGACAATGCCATTGCATGAGAATGAGGAAGGCCTAATCAAGCTAAGTTTTTAGGACTTGTGTGTACACCGCAGCCTTTTAGGAGAGAGGTCAGAGTGTATTGCATCCAAACGATAACCGCTATATAGCTAGAGGCACAACATTATTAGGGTATGGCGCATAGCGGATGGGGCATTGATTCAATTTTCCATGCCCAATCCCCAATGCCCCATGCCCTATTTGAATTTGGTTTTGGGTAAAGGTTGACCAAACTCGATCACCTGGGGATCGGGAACATTAGGGACTGTTGGAACTGGAAAGTCAGACCTAACCAAAGGAGGAACACTATTCAAATTGCCTGATTGATTTGGAAAAGTAGCAGGGGGAAGAGTTGAATCAATTTGTTGAGAGGGTGTATTCGGAGTTAGGGGAGGTACAGTGACAAAAGGCTGCCCTGAGTTATTAGTAATTGTTGAAGGCAGTTCATTGGATGGAGGCGGAACTGTGAGTAAGGGCGGTTGTAGATTAGTAGTGGTTACAGGTAGGTTACTAGGCAGCTGTGATTTATAAGGTGTTTGAGGCTGTTTTTTGGGTGAAGGTGGGGAATTTTCTGGTTTCACGGCAGTAATTTTACCAGAAATAACCGGACGTAATACCCAGCGAGTGGGATTTTTTCGGGAAACAGGTTGCAGTTGTACCTGTTTGGGATTTAAAACAGTCCCTGGTGCTAAATCTAGGACAATGCGTGTGGCGTTTGCGTTCAGTTGAGAAACGCGAATACTTTTGATTGCTCCAGAATAATTTTGTTGCGTGGTAACTTTGCCCAACTTAGTATTCGGTATATCTACCACCAGACGAGGGGGTTGGGCTAAGTAGAAATAACGGGGGGTTGTGCCTGCTGAGAGGGTGATTTCGAGTTGGTGTGTTTTGGGGGAAAAACGCCAATTATCTAGCTTTGCCACTGGTGTAGCAGCAGTTGTGCAAGTTTCGAGGGCGATCGCTGCATAAAAGCCTAATACACTGATGCTAAATACCTGCTTGCGCCTTTGGCAAAATTGCCTAGTCTTTAGTCTCTGATTCATTCTTTTTATCTGCTCCATAAAACCCATACAATGGTGAACATTGCTGTTTAGTTGGCGCTTTCAATTGCTATCCTCACTCCCCAAATCAATGATTGTTGGACTTCTGAGATTTTTCGGGAACTTTTTCTGGCACAGCCGTAAATTTTAGAGTTTGGGGTATGCCAATAACGGTTAATTGCCCTGTCATACTACCTTTGTCCACAAGTTGCATTTGAATTGTGACTGAGTTTAGAGGATCATTTTGGGGGCGAGGAATATTACAAAGGATTGATCTGCCAACTTTTCCAGATAAATTTAATTGTTGATTTCTCAAGATGCCTGTGAGCGAGTGCTTTTCGTCAATATCGGCGTTGGCCATCGCTGGTAATACAGAGGCATTTAAGTAAATACCCGATTGCTCAATGTTTAAAGTCAGGGTATCTGATTTTTCACAGTTCGGCAAATTCTCCGCTAGGGTTAGACGATACCGCCCGTTAAGTGGAGGAGGAGCCTTGAGATTGTTTTCCCCATAAACGCTGACAGTTTTAAACAAAAGTAGCACTGAAATTATTGCTACTCCGTAAAAAGCCAAAGATTTGAACTTGAAATGATTCATAATTTCAATTCCTCAATGTTGGCTCTTGACTACTAACCTCAGGAAGCATAGAGGCAAGGTGAGCGGTGACTTGACTGTAGCGGCGGGTAATCAGCAGGGAGGAACGACATTGGATGGCCAGTTGATCTGTATATCTTCCCAGGGTTTGGCGCTCGATACCCCAAGCGCGGCTGGTGCCAGCAATAGTTAAGTCAACACCTTCTGAGGCTTTAATTACGGCTTGGATTGGTTCTGGGGCTTCGATAATTTTGATTTCAATGCGATCGCGTACACTCCTGGGTAATTGCTCCATCATCGTGTGTAGTTCGTAATTCAATTCTTCTTTGGTATGATTTGCTACTATCTGCAATAGCCGCAACATACAAGTCTCACGATTGATTAACAGTCTCAAAGCTAGTATTAGTGCTAAATCATCATGGATATTTGCAGAATAAGGTACTAATAAACTCTCTAATCGCTCTTGGCCTTTATCTACAAACACTGCTACATCCACTGGTGCAGTGGTAAGCATTTGTCCGACTCGTCCACCCAAACGATTACTACTAAAAGCTGGCCGATGCCAGCCCACGAGAATTAAATCAGCTTGTTCTGATGTGGCAATCTGTGCTGTTTCGCGGGCAACATTACTGGATATGCGAACGATAGGATGCACACAAGAACGAGTTTCTGGCGGTTCGAGAGTATTAATCAATTCTTGTAGCTGGTGACGGCGCTGGGCGATTAATCTGTCTGCTTCAACTGGCGTACTTTCAAAGGCATAATCTTCTTCAAATTCAATCAGGCTGAGGGGGTTGACAACGGCAGGATGTCGGTAATTGAGAGCTATACCTACGGCGGGCTGCGCCAACGCTACTGCCAACTGTACTAAACCTTTTTGCGTACTTGGATTAGCCACTGGCACCAAAATTCGGAAAGGATGAGGGGAAGCTTCACTTCCAGCAGAGATGCCTATACCTGTTTCTGCTTCCGATTCCGGTTCTACCATATCTAACCTGATCAGCTTCTTCGGATATGTCCATTCCAGCAGTGGCGAGGTCATGAATGTAGTTACCAATGCCATAATTACCAGCATGGTAAATATTAAGGGAGAAATTACCCCTAACTCTAGACCAATGTTTAGCACTATCAGTTCGGTTAAGCCGCGAGTATTCATTAACCAACCGAGTGCCGAGGCTTCCCGTTTATTAATGCCACTAACACGGGCTGCGACATAGGTGCCAACATATTTACCTGCGATCGCCACTCCTAAAACCAAGGCACACAAAAGCCACAATTCTGGACGGTTGAGTAAGCCAATCTGCGTCTTTAAACCACTGTAGGCAAAAAATATTGGCAGCAAGAATATCAGGACAAAATCTTCGGTTTTTACTGCCAATTCCCGCACTAAATCTTCATTTTTGGGCATGGCTGCTCCCAGTAAAAATGCCCCAAAAATTAAGTGAATACCAATTAGTTCGGTGATTAGTGCTGATGCAACTACTGCCATATAAATCCCAGCTAGCAGCAATTGGCTGAGGCGTCCCGCACGGAGGTAGTGTTTGGCAAGGCGTTGGAGGAACCAACGTCCTGCCGTCAACATCAAGCCGATGTAGACTATGCTGGCAATAACTGTGGGTATTGCACTAGCAAAATCACCAGTTCGAGCTACAGCGATCGCTACTGCCAAGAGACACCAAGCTGTCACATCATCCACTGCTGCACAAGTTAACGCCAACGTTCCTAAACGCGTTCCTTGTAAATTGTTTTCAGTAATGATTCGCGCCAACACTGGAAAGGCAGTAATTGACATCGCCGCCCCCAAAAACAAGGCGAAGGCGGTAAAGGATACACTTGCATTAGAAACTAGGGGATAAAGTAGCACCGCTAGCAATGTTCCTAAGGAAAACGGCACCAAAATGCTGACATGAGAAGTTAAAACTGCTACTTCTAATTGTCCGCTCAGGTATTTTGGATTTAGTTCTAGCCCAATCAGGAACATGAAAAATATTAGTCCCACCTGAGACAAAACATTTAGAAAAGGAAAAGTTTCTGGTGGAAACAAGGTAACTGCTAAATGGGGAGCAACTAAACCAAATAAAGATGGACCGAGCATAATCCCGGCGACAATCTCACCAATTACCAGAGGTTGCTTAATGGAACGGAATGCTAGCCCTACTAACCGTGAAAGTCCAATAACAATCAGTACCTCAACCAGAACGAGAATAACTATGTGCATGGTTTCCTCACAATTAACTATCTGGTTTCTCTAAATGATTCTTTAAAAGACTGGAAAATGTCAAGCTTGTTAAATATACCCCAATACCTTTCGGTTAAGGGGGAAAATGAAAGGGGAAAAAAAAACCTTTAACCCAAACCCAGTAACCTTTTCCCAAAACCCAATTCCAAGTTAAAAATGCTTAACTGAATAGTATTGGAGGTTGCCCGAGAAAAATCGTAAATAGCACGTAGCAAATGCCACCACCAATTGCTAATATGGCGATGCTCAGAGAATTTTTCACGCTAGCAAGCACGATCGCCAGCAAACACCAAGCAACTGCATCATCTACCGATGCACCACCTAAAGCCAAAGTACCGAAGCGGGTTTGTGCAAGACCGCGTTCGTAAAGAATACGAGCTAATATCGGAAAAGCCGTAATTGTCATCGACGCACCTAGATACAAAGCGGCTGACCAAGGTGTTACCTTTGGTTGAAAGAAATCGGCATTGTGATAAAAGCAAAAAGATTAATTATAGCGTTTCCTAATCACATGAGGTACATCATAGTCCCCTCATCGCTTGCGGGGAGGGGGTTGGGGGTGGGGTTCTTGTACCTCACAAGGGCCGATAACCGCTATATTGATTATTGGCGCTCCTACAGAAAATTGTGGCTCAAATAGATGAAAAAGGCTGTAATTAACTAGGTGAAAACAAATTGAATATTTCGATAATTTGAGGTTTTACAACCACTCGCCACCCTGGAAACGCCAACGGGGAAAGATAATTCGCATCAGGCTTTGTGAACTAATAAAAACTGATAGCCACACGACGCTATAGTGCAATAAAAAAGCTGCTGGCGAAAGTTCTTCTTTCGGTAAAGGTATTGGTAAGAAGCCAAACAACTTAACTCCACAAAACACAAACACCAATTCCCATATACCAGCTAAGAGTTGATAAACTGCAGGCCAATCTCTATCCCATCGGGATTTTTGCAGATAGTCATAAAGCACATCCCAGCCGAGGCCAAAGATGGCAACATAACCAAGTAGCCAAAAATAAACTGAGTTAGCACTAAAACCAATCCAACCAATTGCAAATGGCAAAGATACGAGTACGCCGATAGTTGCAAGTAATAATAATCGAGTTTGCCAACGACCAAATAAAGTTGGTGTCATAGGAGTTTGGAGTTAGAGACACGATTAATCGCGTCTGTACAGGAGTTTGGAGTAGAGACGCGATTAATCGCGTCTGTATAGGAGTTTGGAGTGCTGAGTAATGAAGAAGAGAGAAATTAGAGTTTTTATAAATGGATTTTGAAATGGATGTTACACCTAACCTTAATTGATAATTCAGCAAGATTGTGGTGCTTTTGCGAGGATAGTAAATACGAGAATATCGACTAACCCCAAAGCACCAACACATCTATAGGATTACTATTTGATTTTTGAACAAAATTAGGTATTGTAGTAGCGTTCGTTAGAAGGAAGTTCGTAACGCACCATTCGCACCATTATCGAGGGTTTGGTGCCGTACTCTCCTCTAACACAATGCCAGTTGCTACAACGGAGCGAACCTCTGCAACGCACTGGCTCCCCTACGTATCTTTTCATAAATCAAACCGGATTCCTAATATATTATTAGAATGGTTTAAGGTGATAATCAAATTGAGAATGGTAAGCTGCATTCGTAAAGCCCACTGAATGTATCGCATCCCAATTGGTTGCATCCTCTAACAAAGCTTGATAACCTAGTGTATTGGGATGAAGTCCATCTTTACTCAAGCGTTTGAGCCGCCAACTTTCACCGCGTTCCATCCATTGTTCAAAAATATCCAAATAAGGAATCTGCCGTTTATTACAAGCAATTCGAGTTGCTTCTTTGTAGCGGTACTGATCGGTATGATTATAGTAAAAACAATCTAAAAATGGCATTTTGGCTTCATCTACTGGCACCATGCCCACGAATAACACAGGACAAAGTTGCTGTGCTAAATCTAGCAGAGAAGCAATTTCCTTTTCAAACACGGTAAAATCTGTGTAACTTCGGCCATCAGGACGCGCCAACCGCGCTGAGTCATTCACGCCTACTGATAGAATAATCAAGTCGGGAACACGATTTCGCAGTTCACCCCGATGGCGAAATTCAACTTCTAGCCTTTGTGCTACTTGTTGCGTGCGATCGCCTCTTACCCCTAAATTATAAAGAACATGACCGGCACTATCCGGTAACATCCACCATCGCCGTAGTTGCTCAATCCAGCCTCCTTTTTCCGGATCACCGAATCCATAAATTAAGCTGTCCCCCAGTGCGACAATCTTCATAGGCTGAAAGTGATTTGGTGGTACAGACACCTGCATTGAGGAAGAAACTAGAAATGTGTGCATTTAACAACTATATTTTATATTTTGACAAGATTCTATACATTTCTATACCATAGATGGCTATCTTTAGTGTCCAAGCATCTATGGGGTTTCTACTTGTTGATATGGTTGCAAGGTTAATATTGCCGCAGTTGAGCTTCTGAGGGTGAATGTTGAGCTAATGACTCGGTAAATGCCGCCGTCACCCCAATGGACAGCAGCTGATTTCCGTTTTTGCGTCTTGAGGAGATTAGCGGGGAAGTAATTTTATCTGCCAAAGATTTCGTTGACGCTAATATTTACGTCGGGGAAGGCTTGAATTGATAAAGTTTGACCGCTAGCGAACTTTTGCATCAGCTGATATCCTGCGGCTGTTGGTTGTTGATAAACTTCGACAATTTGCTCGTTAATATCTACTAACCAAACTTCAATTATCAGCAGCATTTACACAAAATGATTCCACCCGAACAACGGATGGAACATCGCACAAATGTGATAAAACTCTCTCAAAAATTTTCCTAACCCTCTCCATTAACGGAGAGGGTTAGGGTTTTAAGAATGGAGCTAAGCGGATTCGAACCGCTGACCCCCTCAATGCCATTGAGGTGCGCTACCAACTGCGCTATAACCCCTTAAAATCCATTATACATAATGGCTTCATTATTAGTGTTTTGTCAAGCTTTTTATGGAAACTAAATTTGAAATTATCTCCTCTAGCACTCAGCACTTTCTACGACACTTTCAACAAATAGGTCATACAGTGTCCCATCAAAAAGTAAACTACCAACATGGCGGCAGCAGCCAGAGCAACCAATGTACCAGCCAACATTAGAGAAAATTCTTTACTCTCGTAGGCTCTTTCCATTAAGTGCAGCGACCACGCCACCAGGGCGACATCAAAAAGTAAAATAGGAAGCAACATATTTTTTAATATTTGTTAATACTTGTAAAATAATCTTAACACCCTTTTAAGGAAGTGTGTCTAACCTAAGATGGATGCCATTGATTAATAAATAAGCATTTAGCAGAGCAAGCGTACTGGTACGTTGCGATCGCGCAAATAATTTTTGATTTCTGCTACGCTTAATTGACCGTAATGTAATAGGGATGCGAGTAATGCGGCTTCAGCTTTGCCTTCAGTTAGGGCTGTGTAGATATGTTCACAATTACCTGCACCACCAGAAGCAATGACTGGAATTTCTACAGCATCGGCAATTGCCCGTGTTATCTCAATATCATACCCGGTTTGGGTTCCATCAGCATCCATACTTGTCACTAGCAGTTCACCGGCCCCCCGTTTTTCAACTTCTTGTGCCCAAAGTAGGGCATCTAAGCCTGTATTTTCCCTGCCACCCCGCACATACACATCCCAACCTGGATTCTCCGGGTTATTTCTGCGTCTGGCATCAATTGCAACAACTATGCACTGATTACCAAAGCGATCGCTAGCCCGATTAATCAAGTCTGGTTCCCGCACCGCCGCCGAATTAATACTAACCTTATCTGCGCCGGCTCGTAACAAAGCTTTAATATTTTCTAAGGATTGAATGCCACCACCCACAGTCAATGGAATAAAGACCTGTTCAGCAGTTCGGTAGACGACATCTAAAATAGTAGCTCGGTCTTCATGAGTAGCTGTAATATCCAGAAATACTAACTCATCAGCACCGGCTTCATTGTAAACCTTGGCCAGTTCTACCGGATCGCCTGCATCTTGGAGATTGACAAAGTTAACTCCTTTTACAACCCGTCCCGCCTTCACATCTAAGCACGGTAAGATTCTTTTAGATAACATAATAACTTTTGCACTTCTGGGTAATTGACCGGAATTTAAATTTTAAATTGAGGCGGGTATTCTCAAACAAAAATTTTCATGGGTATTATTCATGGGGCATGGGGCATTGGGCATGGGGCATTGGTTATTCTTTCTCCTCCTGTCTCCCCCCACTCCTAATTACGAATTACGAATTACGAATTATTCTGTTCCCTTAAAAGTAGCTAGCTGAATTATGGCGATAATCTCCTCGAAAAAACAGCCTCCAGAACCCAACGGAGAACCAAAGCAGCGTCGTGAGTCTGCGAAAGCACCATCCACAGACAATATTTTGAAGCCTGAAGCTGCCATTGATGAACAAGAACAGCAAGAAGAAGGTATCCGTCCGCAGCGATTTGCCGATTACATTGGACAAAAAGATTTAAAGGATGTGCTAGATATTGCCATCAAAGCAGCCAAGTCTCGTGGTGAGGTGCTAGATCACTTGCTGCTGTATGGGCCGCCGGGATTGGGCAAAACCACAATGGCAATGATTTTAGCATCGGAAATGGGAGTAAATTACAAAATTACCAGTGCGCCAGCCTTAGAACGTCCACGGGATATTGTCGGGCTACTGGTGAACATGAAACCAGGGGATATCTTATTTGTGGATGAAATCCATCGTCTCTCGCGGATGACGGAGGAAATTCTCTATCCGGCGATGGAAGATTATCGCTTAGATATTACTATTGGTAAGGGTTCGAGCGCTCGCATCAGAAGTTTGCCACTGTCAAAGTTTACGCTCGTAGGGGCTACAACCCGTGTGGGTGGTTTAACTTCACCACTGCGCGATCGCTTCGGTTTGATTCAAAAACTCCGATTTTACGAAGTTGACGAACTGACTAAAATTGTACTGCGAACCGCTCAATTACTCAAAACCCCCGTTACAGAAGATGGTGCCACAGAAATTGCCCGTCGCTCACGCGGAACGCCGCGTATTGCTAATAGGCTACTTAAACGAGTCCGTGATTATGCGGAGGTAAAATTATCTGGTGAGATTAATGAAAGCGTTGCATCCGAGGCATTACAACTATTCCAAGTAGATCCTTGCGGTTTAGATTGGACAGACCGCCAGATGCTGAGTGTGATAATTGAACAATTTAATGGTGGTCCAGTGGGGTTGGAAACAATGGCAGCAACGACGGGTGAAGATACCCAGACCATTGAAGAGGTGTACGAACCTTACCTCATGCAGATTGGGTATTTAACTAGAACTCATCGCGGGAGGATGGCGACTAAGGCAGCATACAAGCATTTGGGATTCACGCCGCCAAATGAACAATTGTCATTATTGTAATTATGGGCATTGGGCAATTCAATTTTGGATTTTGGATTTTGGATTAAATTTCAATCTAAAATCCAAAATCTCAAATCTAAAATTCTTGCTCCCCCACTTCCCATTTTCAAGATAGACACAGGTAAATCTAGATGATTAAGTTGATTGGTATTTTTCTCAGTTTGTTACTTGTGTTTGGCTGGAGTACGCCAGTCATGGCACAATCTCAACCGCCCATTACTCAAGAACAGTTAAAACAAGGTGATGAGTGGGCAAATCAAGCGTTTACAGCGACAAATCAAGGTGACTTTGCTACGGCTGAAACTTACTGGACAAAGATTATTGAGCAATTTCCTACTAATGCGGGGGCGTGGAGTAACCGGGGAAATTCGCGGGTGAGTCAGAATAAATTGCCAGAGGCGCTGACAGATTATAACAAAGCCATAGAACTAGCGCCGAATGTCACTGATCCATATTTAAATCGGGGTGCGGCGTTGGAAGGGTTGGGAAAATGGGACGATGCGATCGCAGATTATAATCATGTCTTAGAACTCGATCCTAAGGATGCGATGGCGTATAATAATCGCGGTAATGCCACAGCCGGTTTAGGAAAATGGTCAGATGCGATCGCAGACTACAAAAAATCTAATGAGATAGCCCCAAATTTTGCCTTCGCCCGTGCTAACTACGCCCTCGCTCTGTATGAAACAGGTCAAAAAGAGCAAGCAATCCGCGAGATGCGAAATATTGTCCGTAAATATCCCAGGTTTGCTGATGTGCGTGCCGCCCTCACAGCTGCCTACTGGGTAAATGGAGAACAAGGGGAAGCCGAAAGTAACTGGGTAGCAGCTTATGGACTAGACAGCCGTTATAAGGACATTAACTGGGTAACAAATATCCGCCGTTGGCCTCCAAGCATGGTAGTGGCTTTAGATAAATTTTTGAAACTCCAATAGGCACTTCAAACTCAGCAAAAATTTCTTTTCTTTGCCTATCTACCTATTTTCTGGTATACATCATTGTAAATAAGCAGAAGCAAGAAATATGACTCATTTTGGACTGATTTGTCCAGCATCAACTGGTCATCTCAACACTATGCTTCCCTTGGGAAAAGAACTGCAAAATCGGGGTCATCAAGTTACCCTGTTCGGCTTTTCCGATGCTCAACCGAAGACACTAGCCGCAGGACTAGAATTTAGGGCAATTGGCGAATCTCAGTTTCCTTCTGGGGTAATGTCAGAATCCTTGGCTAAGTTGGGGAAGTTGAGTGGACTCGCTGCATTCCGATATACCGTCAATCTACTCAAGGAAGGGGCAGATGTTATGCTCAGGGATGCACCACCAGCAATTAAAGAAGCGGGTGTGGATGCACTTTTAGTAGATCAGGTGATGCCAGAGGGCGGAACTGTTGCAGAATTTTTAGGACTTCCCTTTATTACCATTTGCAGTGCTGTAGTACTTAATCGAGAAGAGAGTGTTCCCCCAATTATCACAAACTGGGGCTATAACCGAGCTTGGTGGGCGCAACTGCGTAACAGAGTGGGTTATGGGTTGTTAAATCGCATCGGCAAACCAATTAGAGAGGTAATAGCTGACTATCGCCGAGAGTGGAAGTTACCCCCACACTTCAGTGCCAATGAAGACTATTCCCCACTAGCTCAAATTAGTCAACAGCCTGCCGAATTGGAATTCCCCAGGCAGTATTTGCCCCAATGGTTTCATTTTACAGGCCCTTATCATAGTCCAACTGGTCGGGAAATTCCTGATTTTCCTGATGAAAAATTGACCGGACAACCATTGATTTACGCTTCAATGGGGACTGTTCAAAATCGCTTATTGGGAGTTTTCAAATCTATTGCCGAAGCTTGTAATGATTTGGATGCCCAACTAGTGATTTCATTAGGTGGTTCTGCAACTCCAGAGGCTTTGGGTAGTTTGCCTGGAAATCCCCTAGTTGTTGGTTATGCACCCCAATTGGCATTGCTGCAAAAAGCAACTCTCACCATTACCCACGCGGGGATGAATACTACTTTGGAATCACTGAATAATGGGGTACCAATGGTTGCTATTCCCGTTGCTAACGACCAACCAGGGATAGCAGCGCGTGTAGCTTGGGCTGGTGCTGGTGAGGCTATACCCCTGAGTCGTGTAAATGTTCCTAAACTGCGAACTGCTATCCAAAAGGTGTTGACGGAAGATTCTTATAAACAGAATGCAGTCAGGTTACAAGAGGCGATTCAGAAAGCAGGGGGTGTAAGTCGAGCTATTGATATTGTGGAACAGGTTGTTGCTACAGGGAAGCCTGTTTTAGCTTAGAAAATCCCTAAAACGATTTTTAAGGCTAATTAATTAGCGTATGCAAAATTTTCATTTCAATTGTAAGTATACATTAAACATAAAATGATTCTTTGCATAGAAACACACCATAAAAAAATTAAAGGAGGGATTCATAAATGAACATGGAAAAAATGGTTTTACCAAATAATTTAGAATGCTACTATCTTAGCAAGGAGGAAACAGAATATATATTCTCGGAAGTATTTACTGAACAGCAATATTTTAGACATGGCATCACGCTTCATGAAGGAGACTGCATTTTTGACGTAGGGGCAAATATTGGATTGTTCGCTCTCTTTGTCAGCCAATTGCAGAAGCAGGTAAAAATATTTGCTTTTGAACCAATAAAGCCCATCTTTGAGGTATTGCAAGCTAATACGATTTTGCATTCTCTTTCAAATATAACACTTTTAAATTATGGTTTGAGTTCAGAAAATAACTCTGTAAAATTATTTACTTTTTATCCAAATATGGCCGGAAACTCAACAACGAAACCTTTAGAAAAATTAGAGCAGCGAGAGGTAATGAATGCAGTATTGAATAAAGATATGGTGGATTACTTATTTAAAAGCGAAGAAGTTAGAGGTGAAATCAGAACTTTATCATCTGTGATTAATGAATTAGATATTAAGTCTATAGATTTGTTAAAAATAGATGTAGAAGGTGAGGAATATGAAGTATTGAATGGTATAAACCCGAATGAGTGGAGTAAAATTAAACAAATCGTGGCTGAAGTGCATGATATCGAAGGTAGAATAGATAAAATCCAAGTACTTCTTAAAAGTAATGGATTTAATATTAAAGTTGAAAAAAATAGTTTAATACCTTCTACACTCAAGAATTTCAACTTATATGCTATACGTGGTTGAGGAATAAATTATAGCGAAAACAGAGGGGTAAAAAATCAAGAGCATAGTACGTTTTATTAGTGCCAGAAATTATCCTTCTTTAGCGAAAGTAATTGAAGAAGCTTTTAATAAAGTGTCTTTAAAAGATATCCAAAGCTGGTTTACTCATTGTTGCTACTGTAGCTTAGTAGACTAGGAAACGCTATAATCACTTCCCTTTTGACCAGAAATAAAAAGGTACAAGCCCCTAAATTTATTTATGGAAAAAGAAAAAATGTATTTCGAGACGTGCAACGCAAGAAATACGGCGTCCTTGTTACAAGCCCCTAAATTTATTTATGGGGTTGTTACTTTTGACTTTTGACCCTTCGACTGCGCTCAGGGTCAAGGCTGAGCGAAGCCGAAGCCTTGACTTTTGACTTCCCCGTTCGCGTAGCGTCTCCAAGAGTTGGAGCTGACTAGTCGTTCCAATTTCCAGCAGGGATTTTTTTGGCATCCTTGTAAAGGGCTGATTTAAATTCGTACCCAAGTAGCTGTTTAAGCTTTGGACAATTATGCAAGTTAAAAGTGGAACAGCTTATCAATCCTTGAGCGCTTTTCACCCGTAAATTCAGCTATTTACGTATATAAAGTAAAAATTACACTACGTACAAGCGCTCTTAGGCTTAATAAAGTATTGAGTTATGCGCCGCCTATTTGTTAAGAGTTGCTTGGATTCTGGTATTAGTGGTCATCTCAGAAAAAATTTTAGGGATTACTTCATTGCAACTATACAAGTTGTCACCGGATAATCTGGATGAAAATTATCAAGTTCGTCAGGCGATAACTCTTTTGCTGAAATTCCCATAAAACTGGCTATAACTGTTATAGGATTCCCGTAAACATATAACTTTTGGTGGCAGAAATTTTGAAATAACTGTTGCATACCATCTGGAAGTGGTCGCCAATAATCCCCTGGAAAGTCATGTAATCTTTGCACGCTAGGTACCATACAAAAACACTTGCCTCCCACTTTCAGCCAAATGTAAATATTTTCAACAACCACCCAAGGATTATGACAATGTTCTAAAACATTAAAGATTACTACTGTATCTAGAGAGTCTGGTTTAAACATCGCTCGATCGTGTACATCTCCAACCTGCGTAACGCCAGGATTTGCTGCTATATCGAGGGTATGATATTCAGTTGCCTTAGAAAACTGATAAAATTCTCGATTTTGTAAGACTCCGCCTACTTCCAATACAGTTCCTGCAACTTGGGGTCGAATCTCACTAATAAATTTATCCAAATAATATCGATCAATAGGAATACCCCTGGTAAACCCGAACAAATTACATAAGGGAAATCTTCGTCTTAAATCCCCCCAATCTATAGTATTTATCGCTGGCGAGAGCAAACCTAGTGTCTCTAGATATTCTGATGATTGTCTAAAAGTTTCAAAACTGTTAATTTCAGGTTCATGTGCAGAAAAATTTTCCGAGTTAAATAGGCAAGTAATTACCTGAAAATTTTCTTGACTAATAGCCGTTAAATCGATAGTATACTCTGGATTAAGCAGACTCATTAATCCTTTTTTAAGAACTTTCAATGATTTATTGGCTAACATAACCACTAAATCATCACAATCACTGCGAGCTTTTGTACACTGCCTCAGTTGTTTCTCTGAAATGTTTGTAGAATTGGTTTCCTGGAATTTCTGGTAAGCTTCCTCCAATGATTGTTCATGGATAAAAATTTCTAGGATAGTCAACCAATATTTGTTGTCTATAGTCAGTGTTTTATTCTGTTTAAAGTCAACTAATGCCAAGACTTGAGAATCCTTGAATGTCAAAAATGCACTAGCAACATAAGATTTTTTCATCGTGAGTTATCCCGCAATTTGTAGTCTATGGTATTGTAATTTAACATACTAACCCAAGTTGCGGGTTATCAATCCTTGGGCGCTTTTCACCCGTAAATTCAGGCACTTACATACAACAAAGTAGCGGTTGCGCTACGTGCAACCGCTTTTAGGCTTAATAAAGTATTGAGTTACTTAAATGATTTTAAGTTTTATAAATTATTCATTCAATAAAAGCTTGTCTGATGGTGAAAGCAAAAATAAATGCTTCTAGCTTCAGTAAAAACCCTTGATAAGTGACTGCATGTATTGATTTTGGGAAAACACAAGTAATACTGCTAAAAACGGTTTCAATATAATGTCGCGTACATTGCTTGATGTATTTTTCCCATAGGGGATCTTGGCGTTTGGAATTCTTTTTACGCATGACTTTGAGAGATATTTGACTCGATTCTTCCAAATCATCGATAGCATAGATCGTAATTATTTCATTTAGCATAAACCCCTCCTGTTTTGACTCTGGAGGGGATTTTATTGCTTTTTTGACCCTGTTGCAATCGCCTATCTGCATAACTAGCAACTTGGGTTACTAGATTTGCAACGTCTTTCTTTCATGGTAAATGCCTCCCTGGCGATCGCATTCAAAAACGATTCACAATAAACTAGAGCTAATCTCCCGAACTGCCTGATTTTGTTCACGCCTCCCTCTCACCACCATCTGCACAGCATCTGCGGGGCTAAGTAGGAAACCCTTACGCACTGGCTGCACTGGTTTGCCATCAGCCAGTTCCATTTGCCAGCGAGACAGCACTGTTGCCAAAACCACCTTCATCTCAAACAGCGCAAACGCCATCCCAATACAGCGACGGTTCCCGCCACCAAAGGGCAAATACTCAGAAGGGGAAAACTGCCGTTCTAGAAAACGCTCTGGTTTAAATTGCTTCGACTGGGGATATAAATCTTCCCGATGATGGGTTAGATAAATGCAAGGAATCACCAGAGTTCCAGGATTTAACTGATACCCCATGATTTCTAGCGGGGATTTTACCAAGCGATTTAATGCCAACATTACCACTGGATAGAGGCGCAGAGTTTCCGAACAAACAGCACTCAAATAGGGCGCTCGCAAAATAGCATTTGGATCAGGGTTTTCACCCAGGCTATCTAGTTCTTGCAGTAGTTTTTCACGCACCTGTGGCAAATGGTGAATCCAGTAGAAAGCCCATGCTAAGGAATTCGCCGTAGTTTCGTGACCCGCCGCCAAGAGGGTAATTAACTCATCGCGTAACTCTACATCAGTCATCGACTGCCCCTCTTCATCACGAGCTGCCATCATCAAAGATAGGATATCAGTCCGAGATGGGTCAGGTTGCTCTTTGCGATCGCTAATCTCAGCATAGATAAGTTCGTCAATTTGCTGTCGTAAATTCAGGAATACTCCCCAAGGACTCCAAGAACCTAAATCTCGTTGCAGTGATGGGAAAACAAGCATTATTGCTGTAACGAAAGGTGGCTTTGGATTCAGGATTTTCAGCAGCACTTCCTTGAGTTTTTCATAACGTGGCCCATCTGCTAGACCAAATACAGCCTTTAAAATCACCTCTAAGGAGATTGCTTGCATAGATGGCAACACTGAAAAAGATTCCCCAACTTGCCATTGACTAATCACTTGCTCTGTGATGTCACGGCTTAACTGACCATAAGCCAGCATTCTTTCTCCATGTAAAGGGGGTGTCAACAACTTTCGTTGGCGCTGGTGAGGCTTACCTTCTAGAGCTAGTAGTGATTGCCGTCCTAATAAAGGCGATTTAATCCCTGCTGGCTCACCAGAGTCTAACTGTTTTGGATCGGTGGTAAAAATCTGCTGAATTGCTTGGGGATTACTAAAGAATACTTGAGGAGTAAAAACTGGGCCAATCCGAAGAGTGAAGACATCACCATAGCGTTTAGCACAGGCTTCCATGTATTCTAAGGGATTAGTAAGCCACTGATACGTTTGTACCCAAGGGTGAGTTTGAGGTCCGTTAGGCTGTTTTAGTGCAGACATTTTTTTAATCTCCCAATTATTCGAGCAAGATTATTATCAGCTAGTCATTCATTCACGCGTAGCTTGATTGATCTTAGAACACAGATCAGGCAGATGAACTGACCAATTTTTGAATCTGCTTTGGGGTCAATTCCTGGACATTACGCAAAACTACTGATGCTCCTGCTGCTATTAGTGTCTCACCATAAGCATTACTACGGGCTGCTGTTTCCTGCACATGGGGCGGTAAAACTCCTACACCAAGCCAAGCGTGATCAGAATCTAGACCCCGCGCTTTCTCGACGGTATACATATCTGCTACTGTATCTCCCACATACACGATCGCTAATTTTTGCTCAATTCCCTTTTCTAACTGATGAACTGTGGCAAAAAGTCCAGTGGGGTCAGGTTTACCTGGTGCATCTTCCATCGCAATCAACACTGGAGATTGCAAGCCCAGGCGTTTTTCCAATATATAGTTAGCGGAAGCACGAGTTGCACCGCTAAAAAATCCCCAAGCAATCCCCGCTTGGGTAAGTTGCTCTAAATAGCTAGGTTGTAATAATAAAGGTTCATTACAGATATACCCAGTAAAATTATTTGGGTCTGGGCCTCGGTAGCGGGATTGAAAAAAAGCCACGATCGCACTGTAATCTAGTTGCAGTTGCTCACGGCTCTGTCCTTGGGTTTCAAAGTAGCGGTAAATTAATTCCCGTGATGCTTCCCAATCATTATTCCACACACCTTCAGACTTGAGTTGGTCAATATCTAGTGGTGTTGGACGATATGCTTGGGTAGTAAAATATTCTACGGTATCTGCGATCGCGCGGCGATAGGAACCGCTAACATCGCGCACAACGCCATCAATATCGAAAACAACAATCGCTTTTGCAGAAGTTTGTTGAGTCATGGAGTAGCAAGCAAAAGAGTTTTAAATCATCATAAAACGTGAGATCATGACTCAGGTAAAAAATCAGAGTCGAGGACTTGCTCTAGTGTAAAGGGAGATTGTTCAGGGAAGATAGCGATCGCTAATCCAGTTTCAATCACAGCCAGTCGTCTAGCGGTTTGATAGCTTTCGTCGAAAACCTGATCAAAGTGAGGCTTCAAACTCGGACTTTCCTTGAGTGCCTTTTGAATTCGCCTACGGTGTTCAAAAATAGTGTACTGCCAACTTTTTGAGCGTTTATCAGTTTGAATTTGGTATTTGAGCAGATGCATCAGCAACACTTCCAGATTGCTCTCCAATGCCCGCCTTTCACTTCTCCCCATCGTTTCAATTTCTTCAATCAGATTATCTAAGTCCAGTTGTGTGAAATTCTTTTGCTTGAGCAATTCTGCCGTGGTTTGAATCCACAGGTAAAAATCTTGCTCATACAAATCTGAACTAGATGTTGCTTGAGATTGGGGCAGTTGAGCAGTCATAAGCCTCTGTAGTTAGCGCCGACTACACCTTATGCTAGTACACAATGGCAAAAATCAGCGATCCATTTGAAATCTCTAAAACCTTTACAGTATAGGAATTACGAATTACGAATTATATTGGCTCAGGTAAAAAATCGGGGTCGAGGGCTTGCTGTGGCGTGAAGGGAGATTGTTCCGAGAAGGTAGCCAGATGCAATTCAGTTTCATCGGTAGCCAAGAGTCTAGCATCATCATAACACAGCCCAAAAACCTCATAAAAATAGGGTTTGAGGCTAGAACTCTCTTCTAGAGCTTGTCTGAGGCATTTACGATGCTCCCGAATTGTTGCTCGCAAACCACCAGAGCGCTTCTCGGCTTGATAGTTATACTTCAATAGATGCATTAGCACCACTTCCAAATTGCTTCTTACTGCTTTCTTTTCACTCCTACCCATTGTTTCAATTTCATCAATCAAATTCTCTAAATCCAGTTCTGTGAGCCGACCTTGCTTGAGCAGATCTACTGTGGTTTGAATCCACAGATAAAAGTCTTGCTCATACAAATCTGAACTAGATGTCGTTTGAGATTGGGGCAATTGGGCAGTCATAAGCATCTGTAGTTAGCGCCGACTACACCTTATGCTAGCCCATTCTCAATCACTGAAACTGTCCTGGGTAAGATTCCCCACTCCCCACTTCCCACTCCTGAATGTTTGGTCATTTGATAGAGTATTGCGTTAAAATAAACGATCGCTATCCTAGTTAAGTAATGCCCGGAAATTCCCGGAGGTGTGATTGACCAAGTTTATTTTGAAAATCCTGTGGTTAGACGAAAACGTTGCTCTAGCAGTCGATCAAATTGTCGGCAAAGGCACCAGTCCTTTAACGAAGTACTTTTTTTGGCCCCGAAATGATGCCTGGGAAGAGTTAAAAAAGGAACTAGAGTCCAAACATTGGATTGCTGACCTTGATCGTGTCGAGTTGCTTAACAAAGCGACAGAAGTGATTAACTACTGGCAAGAGGAAGGCAGAAACCGTCCAATGGCAGAAGCTCAGTTGAAATTTCCGGAAGTTGCCTTCACAGGTAGCGCCTGATATTACAATATTAGCGATCGCGCTGTTCTACAAGCTGCCACAGTTTGATAGTCTTGTCCCTGCTGCCACTTGCAATTAATTGTGTAACTTTGCTTACAGCAACAGCAGATACTGAGTCTACATGACCAGAGAGAGTAACAATCTCTTCTGCTGTGCTTACCCTCCAAAGTTTAACTGTTTTGTCGCAACTTGCACTTAGGAGTGTTTCGCCATCGGCAGTAAAAGCCACAGCCACCACAGACCAAGAATGGCCTACAAGTGTGCAAATTAGCTGACCAGTGTTTACCTTCCACAATTTAATAGTGTTATCATCACTACCCGTCGCCAAAATTTGACCATCGGGACTAAAAGCGACTGTTAAAACCGCCCATGCATGACCCGAAAGGGTGGCTAACAAGCTATAGCATGGGCGATTTTTAACAAGAGGCAAGGGGGCAGGGGGCAGGGAGAAAGGGGGAATGTCCTCCGCCCCTTGTGGATGGTCTTTTAACTCAGCACTATTCATATCCCCCTGCTCCCTGCTCCCTGCTCCCCCGCCTCTTTTTGAACTTTCTAATGCAGATATTTGCCACAGGCGAATTGTTCTGTCATAACTAGCGCTGGCTAAAAGCTGTCCTTGGCGACTAAATGCTACTGAATTTACCTGTAATTGGTGTCCAGTTATGGTGCAAATTTCTGTGCCAGTATTTACATCCCAGAGTTTAATTGTCTTATCCCAACTACCACTAGCGAGAATCTGCCCATCTGGACTGAAAGCAAGTGATTTTACAGCGTGCGAATGTCCCAATAGGGTGGAGATTTCCTTTAATGTCTCAACTTGCCACAATTTGATAGTTTTATCATCGCTAGCAGTTGCCAGAATTTGACCATCAGGACTGAAGCTAACTGATTTTACAGCTTGGGAATGTCCTGATAAGCTAGCTAGGACTTTTTGGGTATTTAAATCCCACAATTTAACAATTTTGTCATCACTAGCACTGGCTAAGGTGTAACCGTCAGGACTGATGGCAAGGGCATTTACACTACTTAATGTCCCAGAATGTCCAGTTAGGGTATGTAAGCATCGCCAAGGAGGATTTGGTAATTTAAAATTTTGAGTTTTACATTCCATACCCATTGCTTGCATAACTGCATCAGCTGATTGAAAACGGCGGTTAACAACATTTTGTAGCAGCTTGTCGAGGATTTGCGCCAAGCGATCGCTTATCCTACTAGTAAGATAATCTCGCCAAACCCAACAATCGTTAGCAATATCAAATAAATCAAAGGGAGGAATCTGAGTAAGTAAGTAAATGCAAGTTACACCTAAGCTATATAAGTCACTAGCAAAAACCGCTTTTCCCCTCGCTTGTTCGGGTGCAGCGTATTCTGGACTGCCGATACTGGTTTCAGATGTTAGCCGATCAATTTCTGTAACGATTTTCACAGTGGTAAAATCGACTATGACTAAATCCCCCTTCTTGGTAATTGGGGATCTACGGATGATATTTTGGGGTTTAATATCGCGGTGGATGATGTTGCGATCGCTAATAAACTGAAAGACTGGCAACAAATCTTCTAACAGTTGCCAAATATGAGTTTCATTAAAAGCGCCTTCCTCTTCAATCACCTGAGCTAAATTAGTGCCTGCAATAAACTCCTGCACTAAATAAAAATGCCCTTTCTGCTGAAAATAAGCCAACAAAGCCGGAATTTGCGCATGCTTTCCTAATTTTTCTAACTGTTGCCCCTTTTGATCAAAAGTAATAGAAGTTTCGGATTCCAGCGATAATTCTTGAACTACACAAGGAATTGGAGGAAACTGACCCTCATCGACGGCGAGGAAGGTTCTACAGAATCCCCCTTGATCAATCTGCTTGAGTAAACGATAACGTTCTTGTAAAAGCAAATTTTTTGCCTACAGCGCATCCACAATAAAATATAGTTGTTTTTAGTGACTTAGAACTTCAGTTTCATATCATGTCCGGTTGAAAACTTATCATTAGGGCTGACGCGGGGACGTAAAGAGATTTTAATAAGTTTGGCAGATGGACGACAGAAAGATTATCAACATATTCAAAGAAAGAAACAGGTCTAAAATTAAGTGGTTCTCAAGTGAGGAAAACCTTAAAAAAAGTCTGCTTCTTTCACAGACATTGTATCTCAAAAAACTATAGCTCAGATAAAATCGCTAGGATGAATCTCTTATTTAGACCTTTGATAGATATTGCATATTTATCAAAGAGTATGTAACTATCAATAGTCATAAGCATACTTGATAATCCTGATTGTAAAAAAAAATATCAAAATTGAATGCAACTTTTTAACTAATGTTATTATGCAATAATATTATGAGGTATTGTCATTAAGATCAGTTATGAAATTAGTCACAGAAGCCACGGTCAAAACTCTAGGGGACTACGCCTACCAAGCGATTCAAAAACACTTTAAGAAAACCTTTAAGTGGGAAAAATCAGTGAAGAAAGATGAAGATCCAGAAGCGTTGCACCAAATGCGAGTGGGAATGCGGCGTCTACGCACGGCTGTAATTGGGTTTGGGCTAGCGGTGGATGTGTCGAAACCAGTCAGCGATAAAAATATCGGTAAAATAGCCCGTCGTCTTGGTAATCTGCGAGATTTAGACGTACTCAAAGAAAGTTTGGAAAACAATTATAAACCAAACTTACCCCGCAAAGAGCAGGAATCTCTGCAAACAGCTTTCACAGCCTTGGCTAAACAACGTGAAGATGTAGAATCGAGTGTGCAGAAAACGTTAAAGGATGAATCTTACAAGTCTCTAAAAGATGCCTTAGACAAGTGGTTAGAGAAACCCACTTATCAACCTTTGGCATCTTTTAGCATTCAGCAGGTGCTACCAGACTTACTTTTACCAGAAGTGAGTAATTTTTTACTGCATCCGGGTTGGTTAGTTGGCACCCAATTTGTGGACTCAGAAGTGAAAATCCAGAAAAATTGGGAACCAGAAAAGATAGAAAAACAATTGACAATTGAAGGTGAAATTCTTCATAGTTTGCGAAAAGAAGCTAAACGTATACGCTACCAGATGGAGTTATTTAGTGATTTATATGGTGAGTCTTACGGAGCTTATCTTACAGAAGTGAAAAGTATCCAAGAAATTTTGGGTACGATGCAAGATAGTGCAGTCTTGAGTGACTGGCTTGCAGATGTCTTCAAGTCTGAAATTCAGACTCAGTTGCCCACCCTTGCTACTTTATTAACTGAAAATCGTTACCAGTCATGGCAGCAGTGGCAACCCTTGCAAGAACGGTATTTGAAAGCTGAAACCAGGCATAGTTTTCATTTAACAATACTGCACCCACTTTCAGGAGTAATAAATTAAAAGTTACTCTTTGTTCAATCACCGCACCACAATAATTTTAGCGCCTCCATCAGTGGGTTTGAGGGTAATATAGCAGTTTTCGTACCCGGTCTTAAGCCTCTACGTGTCTACTATGGATGCCACACATAGCCTTGTATCAGAAAAATATTTAATTTCTTACCTCGTTCCCAGTCTCCGGCTGGGAATGCCTATTTTGAGGCTCCGCCTCCTGAATGAAAGAGCATTTCCAGCTAGAACCTGAAAACGAGAATTTAGGAGAATTAAACGGAATTGGCGTTGAAGAAGAATTCTGTTTGATAAATAAAGACGGGTTGAAACCCGCCTAAATAGCTTGAAAGTGCAAATACACCTTGTATAGCATTGAAAATAACACAGTTAACTTTCTCAGAGTTGCCAATTTGCCAAGTTGTGACATGACTCCTTTCCTGAAGGTAGGGAGGCAACTAAAGAATCACTTCAAAGACTTCCTAGTTACTCCCTTACGGGATTTCGACTTTGACCTAGACTGAGATATCTCAGTACAAGAGCAAACCGTCTGCATAGGCGTTTTGGATTCCCGACTGTCCATCGGTACTAATTAGTATCTTAATATATTAGTGGCAAATGCAACACTCGTAAATATAAAGCGGTGCTAGAAGCACGGGGTTTTAAACCCAACTTTTCGATAAAAAGAACAGATATTAGAACCGTCTCACAAGTTCTGGTATTTCTGGCTAAATCTTTTAGCCATAGATGTTTGAGGATTTCGGGAAATTGCGATGTCTACAGTAATAATTGCTATGACAAAATATTGCTTTGTCTAAATCAGTCATAGTAGAGGTTACAACTACTGTATATAGAATTTCCTCTAATCTGTTGTCAGACTAGTTTAGCTTGACATCAACTCAACCAGCAGCAAACATCAAGGGTTATAAGTATCGAATATGAACATTTTACTTCTATACCCCCGTTTTCCAAAAAGTTTTTGGTCTTTTGAAAAGACACTGGCTTTATTAGACCGGAAAGCAATGCTACCGCCTTTAGGCTTGGTAACTGTAGCGGCAATTCTACCCCAAGAATGGGAATTCAAGCTAGTAGATCGAAATGTTCGCGTCTGTACAGAAGCAGAATGGGCTTGGGCAGATTTGGTTATTATGTCGGCAATGATTGTGCAAAAAGAGGATTTGCTCTCTCAGATATTGGAAGCAAATTCCAGAGGTAAACAAGTCGCTGTGGGTGGGCCGTTCCCGACAGCATTACCGAATGAAATGACATCCGCCGGAGCAGATTATTTGATATTAGACGAAGGGGAAATCACCCTACCTTTATTTGTAGCAGCGATCGCACGCGGCGATCGCACAGGTATCTTTCGCTCTGGTGGTGAAAAACCAGATGTTACCAATACTCCGATTCCTCGCTTTGACTTGCTAGAGTTTGATGCTTATGCAGAGATGTCGGTACAATTTTCCCGTGGATGTCCCTTCCAGTGTGAATTCTGCGACATTATTGTGCTATACGGTCGCAAACCCCGCACCAAGAACCCAGAACAACTGTTAGCAGAACTTGATTATCTCTACAAACTGGGTTGGCGGCGCAGTATTTTTATGGTGGATGACAACTTCATTGGTAATAAACGGAATGTCAAATTATTTTTGAAGTCTCTTTTGCCCTGGATGGTGGAACATAACTATCCCTTTTCCTTCGCCACAGAGGCTTCAGTTGATTTAGCCCAAGATCAAGAATTGATGGATTTGATGGTAGTGTGTAATTTCGGAGCTGTTTTTCTGGGAATTGAAACCCCCGACGAAGAAAGTCTCACTTTCACTCAGAAATACCAGAATACTAGAGACTCGCTCACTGAAGCGGTGCATAAGATTACTCGCTCAGGGCTGCGAGTCATGGCAGGCTTTATCATTGGGTTTGATGGCGAGAAGGTAGGAGCAGGCGCACGAATTGTTAAATTTGTTGAGCAAACAGCAATTCCCACAGCTTTATTTAGTATGCTGCAAGCGCTTCCAGATACAGCCCTCTGGCATAGATTAGAAAAGGAAGGACGACTCCGCAACAAATCAGCCAACATCAACCAAACTACGTTGATGAACTTTGTCCCAACTCGACCTTTAGAAGACATCGCTCACGAATATGTGCAGGCGTTCTGGGATTTGTATGAGCCAGAGCAGTTTTTGGAGCGTACATACAAACACTTCCGTCTTTTGGGCGAAGCAACCTATCCGAAAAAGGGCAAAGCTGCTAAGAAACCATTGAACTGGAAAGTAATCCGAGCGTTGCTGGTGATTTGCTGGCGCCAAGGTCTACTTCGTCAAACGCGCTGGCAATTCTGGCGCAACTTGTGGAGTATGTATCAGCATAATCCGGGTGGAGTGAGTAGCTACTTAGCCGTTTGTGCCCAAATTGAGCATTTCGTGGAGTATCGCCAAATTGTTCGGGATGAAATAGAGGCTCAAGTGGCCGGATTTCTGGAAGCAGAAGCGAGGGTGAAACCTGAAGTAGAAGTGATGGAAGTGTTAGGAATTTTAAAATAATAACTCATATCACAATACCCTTGGGTTAAGACAAATTGTTGGGTGTGTTAGGAAAAGCAACCTCTTTGCGTCAGACACTACCCCGCCGTTCGTTGCAGCGCCTTGTTAGGCTCAGTGGCCGGACAATGGAGGTGGACAGATTTCCATAGTTTGAATCAAGCCATGCTCAATGGTATAACGATGACCAACGTGCTGATCGGAAAGAACTGTTCCAGCTAGGTCGCGCACGACCTGATGCACATCGACTAAAATACGCCCGGAATCCTCTCGGTGAAAGGAAATCGGCTCAATGTGCGGATTGATGCAGGACCATTGCCTCATCCAGTAAGCGCGGACTACTTGATGTCCATCGACATAACCGCCTTCAAACGCTTTCGGCCAAGCCACGTCAGGAGTCGTTGTGGCGAGGGCGGCATCAATATCTCGCGCGTTGAAGGCAGCGTACGCCGCGCGTATCAGTTCAATTTCTGGTGCAGATTTATCTGGCATAAGAGGTGTGGTGAAGGACATGCAGCAGGGCTTACAGCAGAATTCAAGTATTTGAACCACATCTGTTGTAGGGGCACAGCAATGCTGTGCCCTTACTGCGTGGTCTATTTACCTGAAAATAGCTGTAACATACTAGTTAAGATATTTATTTGAGTTTACAAGAAAATCACCCACGCCCTTTGGTGTTGCTGAATCAAAATATGAATTAGGCGTAGGCGTAGCCCGTCGTAGACATCGCTTCAAGCTTAACGCCCGTAGCGCTACAGAACTACAAATGTGATCTGATGCACATCTTGGACATTTCATAGCGATCGCTCTAATTCATATTTCTATTCTGCAATGCCAATGCATCGGCTGCATTGTTAACGCGTTCCCCTACAATGCCAATGCATCCCGATACTAATGTTAATGCGTCGGCCGCATTGTTAATGCGTCTCCTTACAATACCAATACATCCCGATACAATGTTAATGCGTCCCCTGACAATGCCAATGCGTCGCAATATAATGTTAACGCGTTCCCCTGCATTAAAAACGCTACGCTTTTACGTAAAACTGTACTAAGTGACCATGCCAGCCGATAATTTGGAGATAAATGAAACGATCGCAGCACAATTTGCTCAATTAGTGCTGGATTGTATCGGGCGGGAGTATCCCAACAGTAATCTGTATTGGGCTGATAGCGACGAGGATATAAAACCACCGCGTAAATTGACTCCTGCTTTTTATGGCTGCTTAGATTGGCATTCAGCCGTACATGGTCACTGGTTGCTGGTACGTCTTATGCGTCACTTTCCTGAAGCCTCTTTCAATGCCGCGTCAAAGCAAGCACTTGAGCAGAGCCTAACACCTGAGAAGATTGAAGGAGAGATTGCCCATTTTCAACGGCTACCCTTTTATGAATTTCCTTATGGTGTGGCATGGCTTCTGCAACTGGCTGCGGAACTTCACGAGTGGAATCATCCTCAAGCGAAAGAATGGCGGATTGTATTGGAACCGCTAGAAAAATTGATTGCAGGTAACTTACAGCGCTGGATTGACCGACTAAAACTCCCCAATCGCACAGGGATGCATAGCCAAACAGCTTTTGCATTTGGTTTGATGCTAGATTGGGCAAGGATTACCGAAAATACTGACTTTACTCAGTTAGTGGAGAACAAAGCACGCCAATTCTATTTTAGCGATCGCAACTACTCCTTACAATTTGAGCCGCTTGGCTACGATTTTCTGTCTCCTGGCCTTGCTGAAGCAGACCTGATGCGGCGAATCCTCCCAACCACAGCTTTCACTGACTGGCTCACCGATTTTCTTCCACAAATACCCATTGAGAATTCAGCAAATTGGTTAGAACCTGCCAGAGTAGATAATCCTCAAGATTATATGCAATCCCACTTCTGGGGTCTTAATCTCAGTCGTGCTTGGATGCTTGATGGTATCATCTCTGGATTGGCAAATAGCGATCGCCGCATAGAAACACTTCGCTCTACTGCCCTTCACCATCGTCAGCATGGACTAACAGATGTTGTAATTGAACATTATGCAGCTAGTCACTGGCTAGGAACTTTTGCCGTTTACCTTCTAACAAATCGTGGATTGCAAGGGCAAATTATTTGAACAGTCTGGGCGATGTAACAATTTATCAAACTGTTTAATCTGGGTTTTCCCAATACCCTATGCCCAATCCCCCATGCCCAATACCCAATGCCCAATACCCAATACCCAATGCCCAATGCCCCAAACCTTAAAAGATGCCAAGTAAACATGGCTTAACCGACTGAGACTGTCAGGATCAGAAAGTAAAGAGTAAAAGGCAATCTATTTTGACTTTTAACTTTCTCCTTTTGTTCAACTTTCCACAACGGGAGGTTTAATCTTGACTAAATTAAAAATTGGTATCAATGGCTTCGGTCGAATCGGGCGACTTGTGCTTCGCGCTGGCATCGATAACCCCAACATTGAGTTTGTGGGCATTAACGACCTAGTACCACCAGATAACCTCGCTTACCTATTAAAGTACGACTCAACCCACGGTAAATTAAAACACAAGATTGAAGCTAAGGAAGATGGCATCGTCATTGACGGGCATTTCATTCCTTGTGTGTCTGTGAGGAATCCAGCAGAATTACCTTGGGCAAAATTAGGTGCAGATTATGTCGTGGAATCTACAGGACTCTTCACTGACTACGAAGGAGCCGCAAACCACCTGAAGGCAGGTGCAAAGCGAGTGGTAATTTCCGCTCCCACCAAAGATCCAGATAGAGTTTCTACTCTGCTAATGGGTGTCAATCATCACCTATTTGACCCCAGCAAGGATATCATTGTCTCCAATGCTAGCTGCACTACAAACTGTCTAGCTCCCATAGCTAAGGTGATCAATGACAACTTTGGGTTAACTGAAGGGTTGATGACCACAGTTCATGCCATGACTGCCACTCAGCCAACTGTAGACGGCCCCAGCAAGAAAGACTGGCGGGGTGGTCGAGGTGCAAGCCAGAATATTATTCCCTCCTCCACAGGCGCAGCTAAAGCCGTAGCACTGGTTTTACCAGAATTGAAGGGTAGGTTGACTGGTATGGCATTACGAGTTCCGACTCCCGATGTCTCTGTAGTTGATTTAACTTTCAAAACTGCCAAAGCCACCAGTTATAAGGAAATCTGTGCTGCCATGAAGGAGGCTGCCGCAGGTTCTCTAGCGGGTATTTTGGAATACACAGATGAAGAAGTAGTTTCCACAGATTTTCAAGGCGATACTCATTCCAGTATCTTCGACGCAGGTGCTGGGATTGAGTTGAACTCCAACTTCTTCAAGGTAATTGCTTGGTATGACAACGAGTGGGGCTACTCGAATCGCGTGATTGAGCTGATGTTGTCTATGTCACAAAAGGAAAAACTCGCACCGACAGCAGCTGTGGTTTGATTAGTCATTGGTCATTAGTCATTAGTCATTAGTCATTAGCTTTTGAATGCTAACTTCTGACTTTTGACTAGGGACTTTTGGGATTTGGGATGGTAAATACCCTGAAAACAAGACTAAATAAAGTAACTTTTTTAGCAAAACAGTGATATGAAGCACATGTGAATTTGGATGCTTTGGGCGATGTTTACGACGGACTGTTCGGCGTCGCATCGCATAATACCAATTCTCTAAAAGAAACCTCAAGATTTAAACCGGAAAACCCAGATTAAATCTGAAGTCTCTTAATTACGAATTACGAATTGGTATGAGGCATCCAAATTTGCAGGTTATTCCTCAACCCCCAATCCCTATGCGTCGAACCAAAATCATTTGTACTGTTGGGCCGGCTTCATCTGCGTCTGAAAAGCTGCAAGCTTTAGTAGAAGCTGGAATGAATGTGGCACGGTTGAATTTCTCCCACGGGGCTTATGAATTCCACGCCCAAACGGCTCAGTATCTCAGGCAGATTAGTACTGAGCAGCAAAAGCCGATCGCAATTATGCAAGACCTCTGTGGTCCCAAGATTCGCTTAGGAATTTTACCACCAGAAGGGTTAAATCTGGAAGCTGGTAGTGAAGTTACCTTTGTTTTGCAACAAAAGGGTGAGAGTATTGACGAAATACCTCTACCATTGCCGACTTTGTTTGCAATGGTGCGACCAGGCGAACCGATTTTGATTAATGATGGTCGCGTTAAGTTGATTGTCACCGATCGCGATGCCGATCGCATTCGGGCAGAAGTGAAAATTGGCGGGTTAATTTCCACGCACAAGGGAGTGAACCTACCACAAACTCCTTTACCTGTCAGTTCGATCACCGAAAAAGACTTGCTGGATCTGCGCTTTGGGATTCAGTTGGGTGTAGACTGGGTGGCAGTGTCCTTCGTGCGATCGCCACAAGACTTAGAACCTGCCAAGCGGATGATTGAAGCAGCTGGCGCTTCCATCCGCTTAATTGCCAAAATCGAAAGAGCAGAGGCAGTAGAGAACTTTGACTCTATTTTGAAAGTTGCCGACGCAATTATGATTGCTCGTGGTGATTTAGGGGTGGAAGTGCCAATTCACGAAGTACCCCTAATTCAAAAAGATATTATTCGCCGTTGCAATCGGGCTGGCAAGCCGGTGATTACAGCCACGCAAATGCTAGAGTCGATGATTAGCGCCCCCGACCCCACCCGCGCCGAAGCAACCGATGTTGCCAACTCCATCTTAGACGGTACAGATGCAGTAATGCTTTCTGGTGAAACAGCCGTCGGACAATATCCCATCGCCGCCGTTGAGATGATGCACAATATCGCCGTGCGGACAGAACAGGCTCTAGATGAAGGTAGCAGACATGCCTGGTGTCATGAAGCAGGCAGTCTCAGCGTTACCGAATCTGTGGCAGAATCCGTGTGTCGCATCGCCTATGAAACAGACTCACGGGCAATTCTCTGTAATACTTCATCAGGAAATACGGCGAGAATGGTGTCTAAATATCGGACTACTTCTCCCATTATTGCCCTAACCTCTGACATCAGCACTTATCGCCAGCTAGCGCTTTCTTGGGGTGTGGAAGCTTTGCTGATCCCACCAGTTCACAATGCCGAAGAGATGTTTACCAATGTGGTGAACACAGTTGTAGACATGGGTCTAGCGAATAAGGGCGATAAGGTGGTAATTACCTCTGGTGTCCCTATTGGTAAATCGGGCACAACTAGTTTAATCAAAGTGCATTCCATTGGACAGCCAATTTCGGCATAACCCACTTAGAATAGGGCTGTGGCTGTGGATAGTAAGCAAACTTGGGCAATGATTAAGAAAAATTGCCAGAATCAGAATTGAAGGAACAGTAAAGAGTGTAAAGAACTGGGGAATAAGTAAATCCTAAACAAACATTACGGAGTATTTTATGTCTAAGAATTTACTGGAACAATTGCGAGAAGTGACTGTTGTAGTCTCAGATACAGGGGATATTCAGGCAATTGAAAAGTTCAAACCCCAAGACGCCACCACCAATCCTTCTCTGATTACTGCTGCGGCGCAGATGCCAGAATATCAGGGAATTGTCGATCAAACTTTACTCCAGGCCAAGAAAGATGCTGGAGCCGGAGCCACCCAAGCACAGATAGTTTCTCTAGCTTTTGACCGTTTGGCAGTTGCCTTTGGATTAAAGATTTTACAAATTATTCCTGGTCGCGTGTCTACGGAAGTGGATGCTCGCTTGTCCTACGATACCGAAGCTACCCTGACTAAGGCACGGGAATTAATTGCCCAGTATAAAGCCGCCGGAATTGGCCGCGATCGCGTGTTAATAAAAATTGCCACCACCTGGGAAGGCATTCGGGCTGCGGAAATTCTCGAAAAAGAAGGTATTCACTGTAACCTTACCTTGTTGTTTGGGCTTCACCAAGCGATCGCCTGTGCAGAAGCTGGTGTCACCTTAATTTCTCCCTTCGTCGGTCGGATTCTCGACTGGCACAAAAAAGATACCGGACGCGATAGCTACCCAGCAGCCGAAGATCCTGGAGTTTTGTCTGTCACCAAAATCTACAACTACTACAAGAAATTCGGCTATAAAACCGAAGTTATGGGAGCTAGTTTCCGTAATATTGGTGAAATTACTGAACTTGCAGGTAGTGATTTATTAACCATTTCACCGTCACTTTTAGCTGAATTACATGCAACCATTGGGGAACTACCACGCAAACTCGACCCTGCTAAAGTAGCAAACTTGGAAATTGAAAAGATATCCATTGACAAAGCTACCTATGACAAATTACACGCGGCTGACCGCATGGCAACTGACAAACTAGACGAGGGCATCAAAGGTTTTACCAAGGCATTAGAAGACCTTGAGAAACTTTTGGCAGACCGACTGGTTCGCCTAGAATCAGAGGTAGTAGCAAGCCATTAGGGACTGACAATTAAAAAAATATCCAAGCGGTAGGGTGCGTTAGGCTAAAGCGGTAACGCACGCCAGGTTATGGATAATTTATTTTTTGGTATTCCCTTACAACATAACGAACAAATGGTTAGTGGTTAATAAAACAACCACTAACCATTTGTTCGTTGTATCAGCAGTCATCAATAGCGGCGTCGGATAATCCGCTCTCGTTCAAAGGGCTGCCGTCGGTTATTTTCGTATCGTTCAAAAGGCCGGCGTCGGATATTTTCGTATCGTCCGAAAGGCTCCCGGCGTCGGATAATCTGCCGTCGTCGGATCATTTGGTATCGTCTTGGCCGCCATTGAGCAATTAAAAGCTCTCCAGTTTTATCTCCAACTAGGTTAGCCTCTGGCGCAGCGCTCTGTTGATTGCGAGCATTATTTAGAGAAATATCCTTCGCTTCAGCTAATGAGGGCGGATACACAAAGGCACATAGCAACATTGCTATTGAGGATAGCTTCTTGAAACCTTTCATGTTTTTGCTTCTACTAGACTTTTGGCAATAACTTTATTAAACACTCTAAAGTCGGCAAATTATCGCTCACAGACTTTTTTTTAAACTTAATTTGGTATGAAATTCTGTATTGCAATTTCACCCTTATGAATAATTGTAAATCGGATTAAACTGTGCAAATAAATAGTCAGTGTCTAGCAAAATGTAATTTTTCCTAATTAACTGCTTGAGAAAAATTATTATACTTTCAACTTTATACAAGCATTTTTACATAAGTAAATATTAGGTTAACAATCAATTAACACTTGCTCTACTTAAGTATTATGTAGTATCATGAAATATGGTATAAATTTAAATTCACTTTTCATAGGAGTAAAGATTGTGTCTGAGATCAAACCAGAAGATTTGAATTTACAAGCAGTACCATTCTTCGCCCGATTCCTAGAAGGACAAAACGGTGAAGACCTTTCTGATCAAGAATCAGAAGCAATTAGCGGCGGACAGACACTCATGACTAAGAAGTACCCTTCTGATAATGAAGACGGCGGTGTAGTACCAAACACGCCCCCTTCTGGTAGTCATCAACAGGCTGTTACTCACAACTGTCATTCTGATAATAAACATGAGGGTGCAGTAACTTTGAAGTTCCCTTCCGATAATGAAGATTCTTCGGCCTCATAATAACTGTACTGTCTATTTTCTAGTAAGTAGGTAGGCGTAATTAAACATAAGATCAAACCTCACCCTCAATCCCTCTCCTTGTTAAGGAGAGCGAAGCCGGAGGCAGGGTGAGGTTTTATATTTAATTTGACCCACTTACTTACACCAGAGATGTGATTTTGAAAACTAGCAAAAACAAAATGCGATCTCTGCTCTGCACTTTTGAAGAATATCGAGAAATATAACAAAATAGGGAATCAGGGACAGCCAACGGCTACCCCTGATTGCTCCTGATAGTGATTGATCATTATTTGTTAGAGAATATTTTATTTTTTGGAAGTCCCTAATCACTTGTCTCTAAAGCTTTTACACTCTGTGTTAATGCGTGATCGGAACGATCGCTTTCAGCAAAATATACTACTACCCAAAAGTAAAAATTTCCGCTAGTACACAGCAATATTTATTATTGAAATTAATAAATATTGCTGGCGCACCACATCGCCAAACTTCACATATTTCCACTCTATTTTCAACATACCGACTTATATTATCGCCTGCTTATTTTATCCCTTGAAAATTCAAACTCACCTTTAAACCATTCATCCAAGACGGATCAATTAGATGATCGTGTTGCAGGCGACCCATAACAATAGCAGAATGAATACCGATACGTTCGGCAAAATCGATCGCATCAGTTTCATATTTAAGCTTTGCTAATTCCCCCTCATACTCAGGTGGGATCAAAAATTCCTGCGACCATTGATCTGCTTGGCGTTCCTGCTCCGATTTTAAACTTTCCCCACTATCCCATTCATCGAGAAAAATATTTTCCTTATCATGTAGCAAAATATGTGCTGCTTCATGGAAAAAATTAAACCAGAAGCGGTCATTGGTTTTACCGTAAAGTGAAAGTTGAATCAGTGCCTTATGCGGGTTTAACCACCGGGCAACACCACTGACGTGCGCTTTCTTAATTGATGGTACTAAAACAAGCACAACCCCTGCTTCCCAGCACAACTTTTGCATCTGTGGTTCAAATTCCTCTGGCGGTAACACCGTCAAAGTGCGAATTTCCCGCACCGCCTTTTCAAATTTTGGTTTACTGTACTTGGGAGAGTTTAATTGTTCTGCTCTTATTTCCCCCAACCGTAACCAAGTGGAAATAGCACCAACATCACTTTGCTCTTCGCGTGTCCGACGAAAAGCAACTTCCATACCTGCATAATAATTCTGCCAATCTGACGGCGAGGCAACACCGAAAAATTGCAGTAACTTTTTTACCAAACCAGGCTTATTCTTGCCAATTAAACGGCACTTAGGAATTACACCTTGGTTCATCAAGTCTTTGACTGGTAACTGATCTAACCAAGATGTCCACTCCTTTAAGCGGTTTTCTTCCTCTTTCCTTGCCAAAGCCGCGCGATATTGAGCTTCATATCTGAGCCAGAATGCTGCTGTACTACCCATAACTCGTTCTAGCTTCAGGGCTGTTTCTTCATTGATCGGCGCTTTGCCGTTGATTAACTGGCTAATATGTTTTGTGGTGTACCCTAAACGCTCTGCTAATTGTGCTTGTGTCCAATCACGCTCTTCTAATAAATCAGCGATGGCATCACCGGGAGAAGATACCCAATCTGGAGTGAATGGTCGGGTTGTCTTAGTCATGGTAATCTCCAATGAAAACAATACAAACAGCAGTAACTTTTGACCAATCAATGCTTCCATCCTCGCTAAGAAGGATGGGGTCATTATCTGGCTTAAATACAAGTCGTTTACCACCTTCTAGGTTTACTGCAAATTCACCTGCCCTATCTCCTTTTAAGGGGTGGGGATGACCTATAACTAATTCGGCGACACAACTAGCAGCACCAAGAATAGCCAACTGGGTTGTCAATTTCTTGGCACAGTTTGCACCCAATTTTTTTTGCGCTAAGTCTTGTTTTTCGCATAGGTTTTGCAGTTTGCCGTTAGCGAAGGTGATTTCCATGCGTGACTCGACTAATATAAGTTTACCATTTTGGTAAACAAATTCATTATGTTTCTAGAAAATCTAGCATATCAACTAATCAGCAACGCCTAAAAATCTACCCCTCGTTTAAGTTCTACACCTTGATTTGCATAGTGTTTGTGACAATAAACCTCTGAGTGGACGCTAGCTAAGTCGAAGTACGCCGGTGGATTTTGACAGCGACCAGTGATGATGATTTCGGTATCGCGGGGTTTGCGGAGTAAAGCTTGGACAATGGGTTCAACGGGGAGTAGTTCTAAGTCAACGGTGGGATTTAGTTCATCGAGAATAATAGTTTTATACAGTCCAGAGGCGATCGCAACTTTTGCAATTTCCCAACCCCGTTCGGCTTCTACGTAGTCTAATTCTTGCCGGGAATTTCGCCAAACGATGGCATCTCCACCGCAGCGCTGATGATCTACCACTTCTGGATATGACTGCTGCAAGGCGGCGATCGCTGCATCTTCTGTGTAGCCACTACCACCTTTAAGCCACTGCATAATCAACACACGGGTAGACCCTGGATGATTGATTCCCCTACCAATGGCCTGTAAGGCTTTGCCCAAAGCACTAGTAGACTTGCCTTTCCCAGCACCAGTATAAATTTCAATCCCTTCAAGTAAGAGGGCTTTGGCTGTTGGATGGTGATGAGGTTTCATTTCTGAGTGCAAATCTGCAATATCAAGCAACTTTTGCGGTGCAGCGCGTCCGGTAGCAATGATTTCCAATTCTTGAGGTTTGGATTTTAATGTCTGTACGACTTCATCCACTGGTAGCAAACCCAAATCCAGAACGGGGTTAATTTCATCCAAGACCACAACTGAATATAAACCACTGGCGATCGCACCTTTGGCTACATCCCAACCCCGTTCCGCTTCATCTCGATCAAAGGTGGTAATTTCTTCTGGCCCAAAAAATTCGGCTCTCCCAGTGCGAACCTGGTCAATTAAATGCGGAAAACCGCGCTGTAAAGCTGCGATCGCGCCATCTTCGTCATAATCACGCCCCGGCCCTTTTAAAAACCGCAGCAGTAAAACGCGGTTAGAATTGCTAGGCATATTTATCCCCAAGCCAATGGAGCGCAAAACCACCCCTAAAGCCGCTTGGGACTTACCTTTACCCACGCCATCATAGACGTGAATTTGACCAATGAGCCGTTCTTGGCGCACTTGCGCCGTGCGAATCCCGATACCGTTCCTTGTCATCTCTCGAAAAGCTATAACGTGGCAGTCTTTAATCTTACCTAACCTCTTGTACTCTCATCTTAGAAACTGCCCCTCTAGCGCGTCCGTACAAGTATTAATAATATCAATAGAGGAATACTGGTACACCAGCATGCTAAAGGACAAGAACAATGGAATAATTTCCCCCATCACCCTCACTATCCCAGTTATACTCACTACAGTTAACCCTTACCGTTGACCATTTATGCCCGAAAATTGGATGCTTCCCAGGATTTTTCCCATTGGTGGAATTCTGTTTGACTTTTTATTTGTACTAATTGCCATCCCCATCGAAGCCTATGTTTTGCACTATCGACTAAAATTTGACAAAAAATCCAGTACTTTTTATGCCATTTCTATCAATCTGTTTTCTAGTGTAATTGGTTGGTTCATATTTTTTGTATCAGAACCAATGTTGCCGATAGAAGTAAAATCAGAATTAATTAATTATATGTTTTTTAATAACTTTAAATCACCCAAGTCCCAAACTTTAATTATCTTAGCTGCCTTTATAATTTTTTTTGCTACTTTTTTGATGAAGTTTTTCCTATTAAGGGTATTACTACTATCATTGAATGAACCAGTTACTAAAAAAGAAGAGGAGCCTCAAACTTCTCAACGGCGGCGATGGCGTAGTTTTACCAATCTTAAATTCCAAAGTACCAGTTTAGTTACTACTACATTAATAGCGAATTCTCTGAGTTATACTGTGATCACAATTATTTTATTATTTCGTTCAAAATAACAAGAATGGACTTGTTGGATTCAGAGGAAAAATAGTGATTAATTAATCAGGTGAAGGAAAGAACATGAATACGCTATTTAAAGATGTATTTGGGATTTTTAAATTTACTGAAGGGCTTTATGCGGGAATTAGAAAGGTATTAGTTCCACCCAAAGCTTATTCTTGGCAAACATTTATTTATTTGAGTGTTTTCTCTTGGGTACTTTCATATTTTGCTATAGGTTATATCAAAGATATTATTGCCTTTTTTGGTTGGTTATTTTTAATTGCCGGCACATCTTGGTATACAACTGAAGATCCTTTGAGGGTTCCTGGTACTTTTATGCCAGTCGGGGCAGTGATCACTGGATTTTTAGTAAGTGTTTTTGCATTTGGAAATCAAGAGGATGTAATTACACCAAGAACAATAGTTTTTTGGCCGACAATTTCAGCAATAATTACGGCAATACCAGAATTTATTGAAGGAAATGACACCGACGCTAAAGCTCGGATTCCTAAGCCAGAAGACCGCCAAAGAATCATAATTTTAGTTGCTAGTAGTATGCTGCTAAGTTGTTGGATTCAGTTTTACTTTGTGATGGATAATTGGTCACGACAATATCCTAGTTTACAGGCAGATACTTTTAAACGTAGTACCTTTGTAGTGAGAACAGAAGAACCAGTAAAAATCCCCCAAAACGGCGTTATAATTCTAGAAAAACTTCAACCAATAGTAGTAGAACAAATAGCCCAAAGACCTTGGTCAGAAGTAGAGAAATGGTTGCTAGATGCGAAACAGCGTGTAGGAACTATCGGTAGGGAAGTAATTAAAATCAACCTGGGTCAATATGAAGAGAAGGAACTATGGCGGGTTGAACCGCGTGTAGCTAATACTAAGTCTGGATATATATTAGATTTATTAAGTATTTGGATAGGCCCGAGTTCTAACCCACGGGGCTATTACTTGAAAAAATCTTGTCGCATTGAACCAGTTGCAGCAACCAATAATTCTGGGAATAAGATTACAGTTGCAGAAATTGAATGCGATCGCCTCAATAAATTTATTCCTGGATCACCGCCGCCGCAGCAGTGAAGATGGGGAGTAGGGAGTAGGGAAGAAGAACCAATGCCCAATGCCCAATGCCCAATGCCCAATGCCCAATGCCCAATGCCCAATGCCCAATGCCCAATGCCCAAAGAAAAATGACTATTAACAGAATTTTTGTATTGGCAAAGAATGTGTTTCAGGAAGTGGTTCGCGATCACATCCTATATATTATTGGTTTTTATGCGCTAATACTCGCCACCGCCTTCCGCGTCCTTCCTGAATTTGCAGCTACGACTGAAGACAAAATGTTTTTAGACTTTGGCATGGCGGCGATGAATGCTATCGGGTTAATTGTGACAATATTTGTTGGTACGGGACTGGTTAATAAAGAAATTGAAAAACGCACTATCTTAATGTTAATTGCTAAACCTGTCAGTCGCACCGAAATTATCATCGGCAAATACTTGGGTTTATCCGCAGTCCTAGCTGTACTTATCACCACGATGACAGTAATTTATCTGGTATTTCTGCAATTTAGTAACATTCCTCATCCAACGATGAGCATTCTAATTGCGGCAATTTTCTTATTTTTGCAGTTGTCATTAATTACCGCCGTGGCTATTACCTTCGGTGTTTTTACGGCTTCTCTCCTAGCGACTATTTTAACCTTTGCGGTATATTTAATCGGAAATATTACTCCAGATTTAGTACAACTTGGGCGTCTTAGCCGCAACCCTGGTATGGAACATCTAACTCAAGGTTTGTTTCTCATCTTGCCAGATTTATCTCGATTAGATTTGAAAAATGATGCTGTTTACGGTCTGCAAGCACTACCTGACACAACTGCACTGATTACAAATGCTGGCTATGGCTTACTTTATAGTGTCATGTTGTTAGCGATCGCTAGTCTTATCTTCTCACAACGCGAATTTTAATTCAAAACTCAGAATGAGCAATTAGGAATTACATATAACAGACGCGATTAATCGCGTCTCTACTCCTAACTCCTGTACAGACGCGATTAATCGCGTCTCTAATGACTAATAACTAATAAATCACTATCTGAGGTTGCTCAATTGTGCCATCAGGCATGATAGTATCCCGGAACTTAGCATAAATCAGGTTTGTCTTCCAAAGGTTTGCCTTACTCAAGTTTGCCTTAGTTAAATTTGCCCATGTCAGGTCTGCACCAGTTAAGTTAGCCCCAGTCAAATTAGCTTCTAGTAATTTTGCTCCACATAGCTTTGCTCCTGCGAGATTTGCAAAACTTAAGTTAGCTTCAATCAGCGATGCTTCAATTAATTTGGCTTCACTTAAGTTTGCTTCTCTCAAATCCACATCACACAAAGAAGCACCCCAAAGATTACTACCTGTGAGTTTCACCCGCCATAAGAAAGTTCCGCACAAATTTGTTCGTGTTAAATCAGCATTAATCAAATTGGCTTCACACAAAGATGCTTCATACAAATTAGCTTCACACAAATTAGCTTGGATCAAATTTGCCCCACTTAAATTAGCACGAGTCAGAACACAGCCAGACAAATTTGCACCACACAAATCCGCTCCGATGAAGTTAACACCACTTAAATCAATTCCTTTTAGGTCAATTCCCCTCAAGTCACATCCACTGAAATCTCGGCGCTTCAAATATTTATTTGTGATTTGATTTAATATAAATTCCTGTTGTTGGGCATAATTTTTCATCGTATTCACCTCTGGGTGTAATTTATCTCAAAGGTCGAGCGTGATAGTTACCGTATATTGAGAGTACACCCCAAATAGAGATAAGCTCAGTAAATAATCAAAAATAAATTTCTCAAAAATCGTCAATCACCTAAAACTACGCTTTTTCAGTAATCTTTAAAACAAAAAATGCTGACATAAGTCAGGAAATGTTCATACAACAGGAATCGGGAGTCAGTTTTATTAAAACTGAATTGGTATTCTAGACCAGAAACGGCTGAGTTTTGATAGAAGGCGAATATAGCTGGGAATTCTCATGGAAACAAAAACTGCCAAACTCCTTGATGGTAAAGCACTAGCTGCAAAAATTCAGCAAGAACTTTCTGTTGCCATTACACAATTACAACCAAAAATTGTCCGACCTCCTGGTTTAGCAGTGCTGATGGTTGGCGATAATCCAGCGTCAGCCGCTTATGTACGTAATAAAGAAAAAGCCTGCGCTAAAGTTGGTATCGCCTCTTTTGGTAAGCATTTTCCCGTCCAAACTACCCTTGAGGAGTTAGAACAAGCGATTGCTGCACTCAACCACGATGAACGAGTGGATGGCATTCTTGTGCAGTTGCCCTTACCTAACCACTTGGATGCTGTGGCTCTGCTACATCAAATTGATCCCGATAAAGATGCTGATGGATTGCACCCAGTTAACTTGGGGCGACTGGTACGGGGAGAAACTGGTTTACGCAGTTGCACCCCGGCTGGTGTGATGCGGCTTTTACAAGAGTATGAGATTCCTTTGCAGGGAAAACAGGCAGTAGTGGTGGGACGCAGTATTTTAGTGGGTAAACCAATGGCGCTGATGCTATTAGAAGCTGATGCCACAGTCACGATTGCTCACTCGCGATCGCATGACCTGAAAACCATCACCCAAAATGCTGATATTCTAATTGCAGCAGTAGGTCGTCCCGGGTTGATCTCTGCTGACATGGTGAAACCGGGCGCTGTTGTGGTAGATGTGGGGATGAATCGTGTCACCGATGCTAGTGGCAACAGTCGCTTAATTGGCGATGTCAACTTTGAATCAACCGCTAAAGTAGCAGGATTTATTACCCCCGTTCCTGGTGGTGTTGGTCCGATGACTGTCGCCATCTTGTTGCAAAATACATTTGTCAGCTATTCCAAGGCAGCAAAAGAAGAAAGAGAGTGAGGAGTTAAAAGTTAAGAATTATTAATCCTAACTCCTGTACAGACGCGATTAATCGCGTCTCTCCTGTACAGACGCGATTAATCGCGTCTCCTCATTTTTTCAGCGCCACAGCATCTTAAAATTGTGACGTATAAGACAAAAATCCCAAAATGTCAGGAATTAAAGAATGGTAGCAACTGATAACGTTCAAAAGACACCACCAGAGGAAGCCACGTTTAACTTAGCAGTCTATCTGAAAGAGCGACAAAAGCTTTGTGATACTGCTTTAGATCAGGCTATCCCGATCATTTATCCAGAAAAGATTTATGAGGCGATGCGCTACTCGTTATTAGCTGGAGGCAAGCGTGTACGTCCCATTCTTTGCCTTGCTACCTGTGAAATGATAGGTGGAACTATCGAAATGGCCATGCCAACGGCTTGTGCTGTGGAGATGATCCACACAATGTCGTTGATTCATGACGACCTCCCAGCGATGGATAATGACGATTACCGTCGTGGCAAGCTGACGAATCATAAAGTTTATGGCGAAGATGTGGCGATTTTGGCTGGGGATGGCTTGTTGGCTCTCGCTTTTGAGTTTGTTGCCATTCAAACCCCCGAAAGCGTTAAGAGAGAGCTAGTCTTGCAGGTAATTGCCCGTCTTGGTCGGGCGCTGGGGGCAGCTGGTTTGGTCGGCGGTCAAGTTGTCGATTTAGAATCGGAAGGTAAATCAGATATTTCCCTAGAAACGCTAAATTTCATTCATAAACACAAAACAGCCGCTCTTTTGGAAGCTTGCGTAGTTTGTGGCGGGATCATAACTGGGGCATCACCTGAAGATGTGCAGCGACTGACCCGTTATGCTGAAAATATTGGGCTAGCATTCCAAATCATCGATGATATTCTGGATATCACTGCTACTCAAGAGCAATTAGGCAAAACAGCTGGTAAAGACCAAAAAGCGAAGAAAGTGACCTATCCCAGCCTTTGGGGGCTTGAGGAATCGCGCTCAAAAGCCCAAGAGCTAGTGAAAACAGCTTGTGTGGAATTAGAACCATTTGGAGACAGAGCCAAACCACTCCAAGCGATCGCTCATTTTATTACCAGTCGCAGTAACTAGTACCGCTTTGCGGAATTCGTAAATCGTAATTCCTATATCACAAGCGTTTGATTGATTTGGAATGGGTGGTTTATTCACGCTATGCTGTACTATACCGCCCAGAGGAATTCACTCATTCAAAATTAAAAAAGCTTATCAAGTAAGCTTTTTGGCTATTTTGAATAATTGATCTGTTTCCGCCGTGATGTACTAGATTAATTTTGGATTTTGGGTTGAATCTAAATGTTTCCTCAACCAACAACTGCTGCTAATATTTACTAACCTAACCAAAATACCATGCAGGACATAGGCAACATTTTAGACAACCGGGTGCTGCTGGTTGCTCTGGTCGCTTGTTTAATTGCTCAAGCACTAAAGCTTGTAATCGAGATCGTCAAACATCACAAACTGAATGTGCGTGTTTTGGTGACAACCGGAGGGATGCCCAGTGCCCATTCAGCTTTAGTTACAGCTCTTGCGGCTGGTGTCGGGCAAACACTTGGTTGGGCATCTCCTGATTTTGCCGTTGCGATGATTTTTGCAATCATCGTCATGTATGATGCAGCCGGAGTTCGCCAAGCGGCTGGTAAGCAAGCTCGTATCCTGAATCAAATGATTGATGAATTATTTGATGAAAAACCAGACTTTAGCCAAGACCGTCTAAAGGAATTACTCGGACATACACCAGTTCAGGTAATAGCTGGGTCGGCTTTGGGTATAACTATCTATTGGTTAGCTAGGTCTGCTTATTAAGCTAGGGCAATGAATCTTTGTTTGAGCGGCTATTAATAATTACTAAGTGGTAACTTGTCAACCAATTTGGAATTTTGGACTTCGGCTAGTTGACAAATTACCACCCTGGTAGATCGCATCAGTATTCCAGAAAACTTAATATCACTACAACCGCACAGTTGAGCGCAGCAGAATCACCTTACGACTATCTACTATGCTGGCAATAAAACCGCGATCGTTCAGCTTCTGCAATGTGTTGTATGCTTCAGTTTGGTTGGTGGTATAAACTGCCAACAAGTAAGGGCGTTGTCCATAAGAAACAAAACCTACCTTACCTCCCACTAATTGCTGCACACTATTTACTAGTTCTGGACGGTTGTAATAATCTACCAGCACTGCATAACCCTCTCCTAAGGCTTGAGGATTATAGCTGACTGTCTGCTGAGGTGGCTGTAACTGTGGCTGCACATCTGGCGTTGTTGGTCGAGTGGTAATTATGGCAGACAACCCAACAATATTGCTGACATATCTCGCCCAACGATTGGCATCGTCAATTTTATTAAAGCCCCCGACTCGCGTCACAGTTTCGTTGAGATATTTGCAGGTGATGGTCTTAAGTTCAGACGGTAAGGCACTACGCAACTGCTTTTGATTATTTGCTGTGGGACTGACTACTAATAAAAGATACTCACCTGCATTTGGTGGTTGACAAACGGGAATGGCTTGTTGGGCAAAGACAGAACTCATGCCACCAATCAACCCTGTGTAAGCGAAGCTCGTCGTAGATATCGCTAATCCTAAAACACTTGGTAAAGTCTGAAATCTATGCACAAAAGTTAGATTATGTAAATCAAGGTGTCCTAGAAGATTTTATAAGAAAAAAGCTGAAAACCCAGCTACTTCAGTATGGGGATTAAAGGAGTGTTAAAAAATATATTTTGTTACTCAAAAATAAAATTAGGGAGTCAATACGGTTCGGTTAAGATCCCCACGCCTGCGGCGACCCCCTTTTTAAGGGGGGGTTGGCAGGGTGGTTTCATACAAGCAGAGAAAAAATCAAACTGAGTTTCAAAGCCTCTCCCCGAAGCGGGGAGAGGAATGGAAGTGGGGTAAAAAGCCATGTTACAAAACGAGAATCAAGACTTATGTATTTTTCTTTCTTCGTATGAAACCACCCTGCTTTTTAAGGGGGGGTTGGGGGGATCTTCGAGGAATAAACACCTTAAGCGAACCGTATTGATTAGGGAGTGGGGAAGGCAGGGGGTTAGGTTTTTGATTACTGAATCGATGGTCTAGCGGAGTCAACAGTCAAAAATCCAGCCAGAGTGAAAATATTGGTTCTTGACTTTTAGCTATTATTGTGATTCTGTTTGATGTCGTGGCGTTTTTCTCACAGTAAATCCATAATGTTTATTTTCTACTGACTTAATAAAACTAGAGACAAAGCAAGCAATGACGCAAAAATTTGCTCAATCGGTGGCTTTGATGGAACAAGCGAGAAATTTGTCCCTTTCGTTCTTATGCGGACACAGCATTGTTTCCTACCGCCTGGGGTTGATTTTTTTCTTGGTGGTGGGACTTTGTAGTTGTGGTAGTTTGCCTTCGTCTGGCTTGAATGGGGCTAACTTAAAAATTGGCACTAATGTCACCCCAATTAGAGAAATTAAACCAAAACAAGACAATCAGGCTATAGTTTATATCCAAGGTCAGGTAGAAAAGCAAGCTCCTCTGATGAAGCAGTGGGCTTATCAAATTAATGACTCGACTGGCAAAATTTGGGTTGTCACCCATCAAAAGAATCTCGCCGAGGGAGCACAAGTGGTGATTAAGGGTAAAGTTCGCTACCGAAGTGTCCCCTTAGCTGGTAAAGAATTGGGGGAAGTTTATCTAGAAGAAGAGTAATCAGCAATTAAAAATTAACATATAAAAATGAAGATATGAACAATCAACCGGTGCATGTAGCGATCGCAATTCTCTACCAAAAAAACAAGTTTCTCATGCAACTGCGCGACAACATCCCCAGTATTCTCTACCCTGGTTACTGGGCGCTATTTGGCGGTCATATCGAACCTGGTGAAACCCCAAAGGTAGCAGTGAAGCGAGAAATTTTAGAAGAAATCGGCTACATATTACCACCTTTTGTTGAATTTGGCTATTATCCCGGCGAAAGAGTTGTCCGTCATGTCTTTCATGCACCACTCTTGATGGAATTAAATCAACTGGTTTTGAATGAAGGCTGGGATATGGGGTTATTGACCCCAGAAGATATTCGCCAAGGTAACTGTTATTCGCAAAAGGCTGGCGAAGTACGACCTTTAGGGAGTATGCATCAGCGAATTATGTTGGATTTTATCGAGACAAATCAACAAGCCTAATCAAAGAGAATTACTGTTTGCTAAACAGCTATTAGTTGCCCAGTTTGAAGTAGTGTGGAAAATATAGATTTGAGAACCAACTATGACTGAAGCAAAATCTAATCGTACAGTATGCTGGGGGAGAATCTTCCCACAAATTCAGTGGACTCAAGAACAGAAAGCCCAATGGAAAGCTGAACATAAAGCATTTAAAGAGCGCTGTCAACCAATTTTTGATCAGGTACAACAGTCATTAATTAAAACTTACTATAACTGGTACATGGCAGTTGAGCCAGAAAGTGGAGAATATTTTATTAATAAGAATGCATTAGGAGTTGCACACAAAGCACATGAAAAATACCCAAATGCTAGGCTGCACGTTTTCCGCATCAATGAAACTGGAGTATGCGGCAGTGTATGATTTATGGCAACTTTGGTGATGAGGATGAATTATTTTTTGAGATAGAATTGATGGCTGGTAACGGATTAAAAATACAAGTAGAAGCACTTTTTGATACAGGTTTTTCTTGGTGGCTGGCAATTAATAATCAAGATTTAGAAGCACTTGATTGGATTTATGTCGAACAGCAAACAATGCTTACGGCTCAAGGAGATGCAGAATTTGACATTTATTTAGGAAAAGTGCGAATTAATCGAGAAGATTTTCATATTCCTGTGTATATGGCACAAGGACTAACAGAAGTTTTACTTGGTCGCTAGTGGTTAAAAAATCGACGGTTAGTAGTAGATGTGCCATTTAAAGTGTTAATGCTGGGATAATAGTTAAGCAACGTTGCCTGAAATCGCTGCATTACTGACTGCAATCAATAAAGGTGCAAATGCCACCACTACGATTATTCCCCAGTTCCCAGAAGCCAAAATAAAGTTATAACTCTTGTGGAGTCATCACTAATGCAATCAGCAAACAAACTGCCGCGATGGTTAACTATAGGATTGGCATTTCCCATTGCCATTCTCAACGGCTGGCTATTGCTCCAAGTTGTGCAGTATTTTCAACCGTTGGTGAGTATTATTGCCGCCGCCATCTTACTGGCTTTTGTCTTGAACTATCCAATCCAGTTTCTCCAGGAACAAAGGGTAAAACGCAACCTAGCGATCGCTGGAGTGTTGCTTTTGACTGTGGTGGTTTTAGGAGCTTTAGGCATCACCTTAGTTCCCCTGATTATTCAACAGATCGTAGAGCTAGCTAATATTTTGCCCAGCTGGATTGATTCTGGTACTCAGCAGCTGCAAGCTTTCCAGGATTGGGCATTAAGTCAACAACAGCTTCCGATTAATTTAAGTGGTTTATTTACCCAAGTTCTGGAACGATTATCTAACCAACTCCAGTCTTTCACTGGTAGAATTCTTGGTTTTGCCGTCGATACCATTGGTATTGTCCTTAACGTGTTGTTGACAGTAGTACTGACTATCTACTTAATATTAAATGGCGAACGTCTTTGGGACGGAATTTTTCTGTGGTTTCCCCCTAACATTGGGTTAAAAGTGCGGGAATTATTGCGAGAGGATTTCCACAATTACTTCATCGGTCAAGCAACATTGGGAGCTGTGTTAGGAGTGACAATTATACTGGCGTTTTTGGCGCTGCAAGTTCCCTTGGCTTTACTTTTTGGCATCGGTATTGGTTTGTTTTCTCTCTTCCCCTTTGGTACAGGAGTAGGTATCGCCATAGTAAGTTTGTTGGTAGCGCTGCAAAACTTTTGGTTAGGAGTTGAAGTCTTAGGTGTAGCTGTTGCGATCGACCAAGTTAATTCTAATTTTATTGCACCTCGAATTCTTGGTAATTTGACTGGTTTAAATCCCGTGTGGGTGGTGATTTCTTTACTGTTGGGGGCAAAGTTGGGAGGAGTGCTGGGTTTATTAATCGCGATCCCTATTGCCAGTTTTATCAAGGATATAACAGATAGCTGGCGGGCTGGAGAGTTTAAGAAGCTAGATGATATCGAGTCAGAACCTGTTACGATCGCTAGTGAGCCAGCACGAACTTATAGTTAAAGTTTAATATGTAAGTGAACGAAAACTAATAATGTTGACTATCTATTTTGGAATTTTGAATTGTTATTGCTTGGTTTTTCTGAACTTGTTAAGAATTAAGGGGAACTGGAATTCTAATCATAAACTCAGTCCCTTCGCCAACAGCTGATATACATTGCAGTTGACCACCGTATTTTTCCACAACAATTTGATGGCTAATAGATAGACCTAATCCAGTTCCTTTACCAACGGGTTTAGTGGTGAAAAATGGATCAAACAACTGCTTTTGGAAACTCTCTGGAATTCCTGGCCCATTATCGGAAATGCGAATAATTACTTGCTTGTCATTAGTGATTTAAGTCTGAATGCAAATTTTTCCTTTATCCCTTACCAATGACGAATGACGAATGACGAATGACTCTTCTAGAGCATCAATAGCATTCGCCAAAATATTCATAAATACCTGATTGAGTAACCCAGCGTAGCACTGAATTTTGGGAAGATCACAGTATTCCTTAACTATGTTTATACTTCCATTGGTTTCGTGATTTTTGAGACGACTTTGTAAAATTACCAGGGTACTATCAATACCTTCATGGATATCAACTGATTTTTTCTCAGATTCATCGAGACGAGAAAAATTTCGTAAGGAAAGAATGATTTGCTCGATTCGCTTGGTACCAACCTGCATAGAGGTGAGAAGACGGGGAAGATCGGTGCTTAAAAAATCTAGTTCAATTTCTGCGATCGCAGTTTTAATTTCCGCTTTTGGTTCAGGATAACATTCTTGATACAATCTAATCAGATCGAGTAAATTTTGACTGTATTTGATGGCGTGGACAAGGTTGCCAGCAATAAAGTTGATGGGGTTATTGATTTCGTGGGCAATACCAGCAACAAGTTGTCCTAATGCAGCCATTTTTTCATTCTGAACTAATCGCGTATAGTTATGTTGAAGATCATTAAAGCCTGCTTTAGCGACTTTAGATTGTTCCTCTACCTGCTGTAGATCAATAAGTGTTAAAACATGAATTTTGGAGTAGGCTAAAAGTAATTGATGAAAATCAACCAGCTTATATTTTCCAGACATAGTTTTAACTAAAATCGGCTCATAAGCAACTTCAGGCGATCGTTCCAAAATTGCCTGAGTCGCATTGACAATGAGCATATCCTCAGAAAAGGCTAATATCTTTGGCTGGAAAAACTTGTAAAGAATTCTAATCGGTCTTTTAGAAAATAGTGCCAAACTATAAGGGTGGGTCATCTGCTCAAAAAATTTCCGCCGCGAAATTATCCCCACATACTGTTGATTATTATTTAGGATAATCCCCGGTAGTAAAGGTTCTTGGTTAAAGAGTATAGCTAAATCATTGCTCGGACACTCTACTTCGATGTCAACCTGCCAAAATGGTAATTCTTGCAAAGTTGACTTTAATCGCAGGTTGGATTCATTACCATTTGTCATGCCATCCATAGTCAGCATACTCTCAAGCCTTGGGTGCTGAGATAATATTTCTGGTAACATCTTGGATATCCGTGCCTATAATTTCAAAGTTTATCAATCGTTACAAACTTATCTTTCCCAGATTGCTAGCCAAAATTCACAGTGTAGATGTGGGAATATAGAGTACTTCAGCGAATCGAATATTTTAATTTTTTATTAACCGTTAGATAACTTACTCTTTACTTATTTTTCTAACAGAATGTGTTAAACACTTATCCTGTAACACTTCTTAAGTTTGCCATTATTTAGTATGGAATCTAATCACTCATTGAAGCTAAACCGCCGCCAGTTTTTGATGCGTTCAACGATCACAGCAGGTGGAATTATTGCCACAAATCTTGTATCCAAATCACAAGTTTTTGCTCAAGCACCTGGAATTATCACCTCTGATAAAATGCGTCCTGCCATACCTTATGGTGTAGCTAGCGGAGATATCTGCAATGATAGCATTGTCATTTGGAGTCGGAGCGATCGCCCTGCCAAAATGATCGTAGAATATTCCACCAGCGAATCTTTTCGCAATGTGCAGCGAGTTGTGGGGCCGAATGCTTTAAAAAATAGCGACTTTACAGCCCGACTTTATCTGAGGAACCTCCCACCAGACCAAAAATTATTTTATCGGGTGATTTTCCAAGATTTAGATTATCAAGGTACCTACAGTGCTCCTGTTTATGGCACTTTCCGAACTCCCTCTAAATCTGGGCGAGATGTATTCTTTGTTTGGGGTGGAGACACTGCTGGTCAGGGATGGGGGATTAATCCTGAGTTCGGTGGTATGAAAATTTACGAAAGTATGCGTCAACTTAATCCCGACTTTTTCATCCATTCTGGCGATAATATTTATGCTGATGGCCCCATTCAAGCAGAAGTAACTTTAGACGACGGCACTATTTGGAAAAACATCACTACACCAGAAAAATCCAAAGTAGCAGAGACTCTCACAGAATTTCGTGGCAACTATATTTACAATTTGCTGGATGAAAACATTAAGCGTTTCAACGCTGAAGTTCCCATATTGGCACAGTGGGACGACCACGAAACAAGGAACAACTGGTATCCTGGGCAAATTATCCTCAACGATGACCGTTATACAGTTAAGGATGTTAACTTGCTAGCCGAAAGGTCAAGACAAGCGTTTTTAGAATATCTGCCTATTGGATATACAAGCGATAATCCAGACAAAACGAAAATTTATCGCTCCTTTAAGCATGGGCCATTAGTAGACATTTTCATGCTAGATGAGCGCACCTATCGGGGGCCAAATAGCCCCAATAATCAGCCAGTACCAAGTAAAAAAACAGAATTCGCGGGCAGAACACAAATACAATGGTTAAAAAGGCAATTGCTTTCATCAAAGGCAACATGGAAAGTGATTGCTAGTGATATGCCTTTGGGGCTGATAGTTAGAGATGGTACCACAGACTTTGAAGCTTGGGCTAATGGAGACAGACCGCCTTTAGGAAGAGAACTAGAACTTGCAGATTTACTGCGATTTATCAAAAACAAGAATATCCAGAATGTTGTTTGGTTAACTGCTGATGTACATTATGCAGCAGCCCACTATTACGACCCCAGCAAAGCGCAGTTTACCGACTTTAAGCCTTTTTGGGAGTTCGTTGCTGGGCCTCTTAACTCTGGCACATTTGGGCCAAACGAGTTGGATAATACCTTTGGTCCACAATTAATATTTCAAAGTCTTCCTCCAGGTACAAAAGCAAATCGACCGCCAAGTGAAGGTTTGCAATTCTTTGGAGGAATCAAGATTGATGCTAATACAAAGGTGATGACGGTGACACTACGTAACTTAGTAGGGAAAACTCTTTACAGTGTAGATTTGCCACCAGAAGCATAAATCTCTAAAAGCACAGGGAAATTGAGCCAGTTGGATAGAGTAATTACGCAATTTTTTACTCTGTCTGCTGGCTTTGCTGTTTTTTGCTGATATCTTGAAGAAGAAAAAACTTTGACGTTGCTGAATGAAGCTATGATTTAATCACGCAGAGGCATAGAGAGAAGCTTGCAGTTAAGCAATGCCAAAAACATTATAGTAGAAGTAAAATCCTAGTATTTTTGGAGTTGATGATGCTTAAGCAACTCATCCTTGAAAATTGGAAAAGTTTCTGTTACGCAGAGCTTCCACTTGATCCGTTGACTGTTCTCATTGGTACAAATGCGAGTGGTAAGTCTAATGTGGTTGAAGCGCTGGAGTTTTTACAAAGAATAGCTAAAGGTGAGAATATTGAAGCAGCTTTAGCAGGAGATAAAACGCTTACTTCTATTCGCGGTGGTGTAGAATGGGCTGTAAGAAAATCAGAAAAGAAGGAAACTGAGTTTACATTAAAGATATTAGTTCAGAGTGAGGATGAACAAACAGATTATTTGTATGTGATTAATATAAGTACATTACATATAGTCCAAGTTAGAGAAGAATATATTGAATTTCAATCACTTAGTAAAACTAGTATCTCTAATTATGTCAATAAAATTTTTACGAAAAGTTATATTTCCTCTAATAGAAGTGGATTAAAACAAATAGACTCTCGTATTAATATAGATGAATTTCGACAATTTAATGATTTTTTAAATAAAGATGAAATTCTTCCAGTATTAGAAATTAAAAGTGAGGAAGTTGAAAAAATATATAATAAATATCTACCAATAAGGCAGCAGTTCAAAGATTGTATAATACACAATCTAGAAAATATTCTAATCTTTAATCCCATTCCTTCTAAAATGCGTGATTATTCACGTCTTTCTGAAAATCTAGAGAGTGATGGTTCTAATATTGCTGGTGTACTAGCAGCATTGGATAGTGAACAAAAAACCAAAGTTGAATCAACTCTATCAGCATATATCAAAGATTTACCAGAAGGTGATATTAAAAAAATATTTGCAGAACCAGTTGGTAGACTTAAAACTGATGCAATGCTTTATTGTGAAGAAGAATGGAAACCTGGGGAAATAATACTAATAGATGCTAAAACTATGTCCGATGGAACCTTACGTTTTATAGCAATTCTCACAGCCCTGCTTACCCGACCAGAAGGTAGTCAACTAGTAATTGAAGAAATAGATAACGGTCTTCACCCCTCGCGTGCAGAATTACTAGTAAAAATACTGCGAGAGATTGGCAGCGAAAGAAAAATTGATATTTTACTTACTACCCATAACCCCGCTTTACTTGATGCTTTAGGCCCAGAGATAGTTCCTTTTGTGGTTGTCGCACACCGCGATTCTGAAACTGGAGAAAGCAAACTTACTCTTTTAGAAGATATTGAAAATCTTCCTCTTTTACTAGCATCAGGGACTTTAGGCAGACTAGCAACTAAAGGTGCAATTGAAAAGAGTCTTTCTGATAATAAGTAAAACGCAATATGAGAAAGGTTCTGATTATTGACACATCAATACTATGTGTATATCTGGGTGTACCTGGTAAAGAAACTTGTGGCTCTGATAATGATAAATGGGATCAGAAAAGAGTTAAAGCCCGTTTTACAGAAGAAGAAAAACAAAGTGCAAAGTTTATACTACCACTAGCGACAATTATAGAAACTGGTAATCACATTGCACAAGCTAACTCTAGGCGATATGAAATTGCTCAAGCTTTCGCTGATATTTTAGTTAAAGTAGCAGATGGATTGATACCTTGGGGAGTTTTTGAAACTCAAGTAGGTGAACTTTGGAATTCAGAACAATTAAAACAGTTAGCTACGGAATGGCCGACTCTAGCATCTAGAAAGATTTCCATCGGAGATGCGACAATTAAGACTGTAGCTGAATATTATGCTAAAACCAGTAGCACTTTCCAAGTAGAAATTTTTACGGGCGATGGGGGACTGAAGGCTTATGAACCAGCTACCTCAGCACCTAGACGCCGAAGCGATCGCACCAAAAGCGTAAAATATCCTTGAGCCACGTTTAACTCTTCCGTAAATCAGTTGTTGCTGATTGCGTTATTTGTTTAATTCCCTCTAAATCAGGTGGTGGTGTTTCACTTTCCATTCCCAACCACAAAAGATATTCAATATTCCCAGCCGGGCCAGTGAGAGGCGACCAAGTTAAGCCTTTGTATTTCCATCCTAATTCGTGGGCTGCTTGCAACACCTGGAAAATAGCATCAGCTTGGTCGTTTGGATCTCGCACAACGCCTTTTTTACCCACACGCGATCTACCGACTTCAAACTGTGGCTTGACTAACAGCACAGCTTCGCGGTTAGCTTGAGTTAGTTGCCACAAAGCAGGCAGAATCTTAGTTAAAGAAATAAACGATACATCGACCACCGCCAAATCAGGAATCGAGTCATCCTCGCCATATAATTCATCTGGTCGTAGTTGTCGTAAATTGGTACGTTCCCGCAAAATCACCCGCGAATCATTTCGCAACCGCCAGTCAACTTGTCCGTAACCGACATCAATCCCGTAAACTTGTTTTGCTCCAGCTTGCAAGAGACAATCAGTAAAACCACCAGTAGAAATGCCACCATCTAAACAAATGCGCTCTGCTACGGGAATGGCAAATACTGACAAAGCTTTGGAGAGTTTTTCACCCCCTCTAGAAACAAAAGGCGATCGCACCTTAATATTTATTTGGGCTGAAATATCAACTTCTGTACCCGCTTTATCAACTAACTGCTGATTAACAGTGACTTCCCCCGCCTGAATTAGCCGTTGTGCTAAGGCGCGAGAAGAACATAAATTTAACTCTACTAATAGTGTGTCGAGTCGCTGTTTAGCCAATTAATTAGACTCTCCTGGTAAAATTAAACCCAAAGCACGATTGATAATTTCTTCTTGGTTAACAACTTTTTCTAATTCTTCAGGCTCATAACGACCTTCTTCTACTTCTAAGGAAGCCTCATCAATGGCATTTAAATAGGCTTCTGCTAATATTTCTAACAATTCTTCTGGCGTGAGATAATAACCCCCCGCTTTACGAGCCTTATTTTCCCTCTGAATTTCCCGAACCGAATTCCGAATAGAGACTTCCCAAGAACGAATCGTGCGATTTTCAGCTTGTTGTTTAATCAGATGCAACAATAGAATCACTGCATAGCTACGAATCGTTTTGATGATGTCATTTCGGCTCATTTCCTCTAATTCTTCCACGATAAGCAATGCTCCTTGAACATCGCCCTTAACAAGCAAGCCTTTCAAAGTTAATAATTCTTCCATAATCAGCGCCTCAAACATCGGCAACTTCTATTGTGGCTTATGGCGGTTCTAGTCCACTCTAGTAATTTATGAGCGATCGCATTCCTTAGCCAGTCTAATTCAACTGTCCAGCTTACAATAAATACTAAAGGAGTTTTATCCTTCCTAACCAGTGGTCTAAGACTACGGAGGAAATATTATTAATTTTTGCATAAATCTCAGTACACCTTTATTACTTCTTCCCCACTCCTGTCTCTAAAAGTGATTCAGGAATTAAATTCGATTGCTATATTGGCAAAAAAACAAACTTTTTTATTCACTATATTATGGTGCGGTTAGCTCAAAGTCTGTGATTCTTGTCTACCTAGAATTTGTTTTTGAAGCAAATGAATTTCTCCTGCTAATTCTTGCCGAGTGGAATCTTTGAGCAAATAGCGGAAAGTAAACAAAATTGTGTAACCAAGTCCAATTAACTCTAGAATTGGAGAAACTAGTGGAATATCATTGATTGCGTTCAGTACCGCTAGAAAAATTCTCAGTGCCGTAACCGTTATCACAAGCAAAGCAAAGCTGATAATCGGTAGTTTATATTCTTGGTAGAACCTACCTATGTACTTAAGTAGTTTTGCCAAAAATATAGAAATCTGTCAAAAAGGCTAGAAACTAGTCACAAAAACAATAAAGCTGTTGGTAAAAATTGGTCTAGAAAAAGAGGTACGATAGTACTATAAATATCTGGAAGTAATATTTTTATCGTTATTGAACTATATTTAAATACTACTTTCGATACACATCCAAATAAATTAAATTAAATCTTTAGAGGGAAGATTTATCTAACTTGGATTGGCTAAAGTGAATAGGATAATTTGAAGAATAAAAAAGATCAGATAATGCCACTCCAAAAAATAAGTGAATTTGATACAGATTACCATAATACTCTTGGCAAAGACATCAAAGGGATGGGTGTGTATGTTCAGGGAACTGATGAAAAGATTGGCACAGTAAGTGATGCTGTAGTAGATGATCAAGGAGCATTCCGGTATTTAATTCTTGACTTAGGATTTTTGATTTTTGGTAAGAAAGTATTGCTACCAATAGGTAAATCGCGTATTGACTCTACAGCAGACCGAGTATATGTCGTTAGTATGACAAGAGAGCAAGCGGAAAATTTACCTGAATATCAAGAGAATACAGCGCTTGATTATGACTATGAAGAAAAGGTGCGCGGAGTATATCGCACGCCATCTGTAGAAAGTTCAGCGCCTCTTGATGCAATATCGACAGCTGGGCTTACGACTCCCACTTACGATCGCAACGCCTACAACTACGCGCAAGAGCCGGATCTTTACGATATCAACGCTCACGAAGACCAAACGTTCAAACTCTACGAAGAAAGACTAGTTGCTAATAAACAGCGCCGGAAAACTGGAGAAGTAGCAATTGGTAAGCACGTTGAAACTGAAACAGTAACTGTTGCTGTTCCAGTGGAAAGAGAGCGAGTTGTGATTGAGCGAGTTACTCCTAAAGATGCAGGTAAAGTTGTGTCTGCTGAAACAGCTAACTTCGGTGAGGGCGAAGTAGTCCGTGTGGAACTCTATGAAGAAGTTGCTAATGTCCACAAAGAAGCTTTTTTACGGGAAGAAGTTAGAGTGCAGAAAGTTGTAGACAGAGAAACCGTTGAAGTTGAAGAGACTATTCGACGTGAAGAGTTAGATGTTGATGCTGAGGGTAGTACTATTGAGGAAAAAACTGGTAAGTTGCCCAAAGACCGTATTTAAGAAGACTGCTTTTAGCCTTGTCAATTATTTGGTCGGTCTTTCAACCATGACAGCATTCCTCCTACCCAGATGGAGCCAGAATTGCAGAAGGCGATCGCTCAGATTAAGCCTAACGAACGGGATGATGTAGCCCGGTCATTTTTCAAGCATTTAAAGCAAAGAGGTCTAGACGAGCGCCATCTAGAGCGAGATTTGGGACTTTCTACCCACAACGCTAACCACATGAATGCAGATGACCTGAGCAAGTTGGCATCTTTCAGATATCATAGCCATCCTGACATTTTCCAAGAAGTCATGGCTGAACAACCAGTGTTGATTAAGTTTCTCAGTAATCCAGTGGTAGGAGCAGCTTTAGGAGCGATCGCGGCTAAATGGTTTGGTGGTCATACAATAAGCGATCGTCTTAAGCATATACCCCCTAAATGGATACTCAACAGATTAAGGACAATTCTCAAAAAGTCATACTTTGAGGAATTGTCCTTATCAAGCTCTTTGTATTCCAATTTTGAGATAAACTCAACACCAATTTAAGTGACTTTGATTAGGAATGCGAGAGCTTACGGACAAAGATTGTAAACAAAGCTCAAAGTGAGAAAAATCTTATGTTTCATAACGTGATTACTGCAATTAGATTGTGGAATTTCCCGGAAATAGCACAAATTCCAATATCAAGTGATGTTTTAACTCAAGAACAAGCATCACTTGTTTTTTCTGGTCCGAAATTTTTGGTAGCATTGCTTGCTGGTGTATTGATGGCATTTGCCTTTCAATTACTATTAACAAACTTCTCAGTCGCTGTAGGAATTTCAGCTTTAGGCGGTAGCTCAAGTTCTGATGAATCTGAAAGCTTGGGCGGAACAATTCGCAAAGTTGAAACAGCCGCTGGTCTTTGGGTGCTTGTTACCGCAACTATTGCATTATTTAGCGCCAGCTTCTTAGCAGTGAAACTCAGCTTAATTGAAAGTGCGTTTTTAGGAGCAATTATTGGTGTAGTTATCTGGTCTGCCTTTTTCACAGTCATCATGTGGCTAGGTTCGAGTGCAGTCGGTTCCTTAATTGGTTCTGTTGCTAGTACCGTTACTACCGGTATGCAAGGAATCATGGGTACAGCAAGCGCGGCTTTAGGTGCGAATGCTGCTAAAAATCAACTGGTTTCTACAGCTGAAGAAATTACCGCCGCTGTCCGTAACGAACTCACATCAGGTTTTGACCCAGATAGTATCAAAAATACATTACAAAGTTCTTTATCTGCTGTACAGTTACCCCAACTCGATACCAAACAAATTCGCTCTCAATTTGAGAAACTGCTCAAAGAGGGAAACTTACAATCGATCGCTGATAGTGATTTACTAAAAAATGTTAATCGTCAGACTTTTGTCGATTTAATTAGCTCTCGTACAGACTTATCAAAAGCAGATATCAATGGGATCGCCGAACAGTTACAAGGTGCTTGGAACCAAGTTACTCAAGGGCAAAATTCTACTGAGCAAGTAATTAATTTGCTGCAACAAGCCTCTCCAGAAGAATTGCAACCAGAAAAATTAGTTGAAAAAATTCAACAATTGGCGACAGTCGGGGGTGGAAATGGTAAGCAAGGCAATAGCATAATTAACCAAGCTATTGAAGTGGGCTTAGGTGCGGCTTTACCTGCGGCGTTGAAGCGGATAAACTTTGCAGAAATAGATGTAGAAAAAGTTACTCAACAGCTACAACAATTATCTGGAAAAGTTCAGCAAGTAGATGTTGATAAAATTACACAGCAGTTGCAACAATTTAAAGATCAAGCAACACAACAAGCTAATAAGCTTGGTAGTTCTGTAGCTGGAAAATTGCCTGCACTTCCGAATAATACTGTCAAGGCAGATATAGAAGAATACATTCTGAATTCCTTCCCTTGGCATTTTAATCGCATCACAATTAAAGATGAATTCCCAGAAGTTTTATATGATCCGAATGCTAACGCCGGAACTGTCAAACGGCAATTGGAGGAATTAAACTTAGAATATTTCACCAACTTACTCAAGCAACGGGGAGATATCAACGAAGCAAAAGTCAAAGAGATTTCCGAGCAGATGGAAAGCATTCGCACGGAAGTTTTAGAAACTGTTAAGCAGGCGAATGCAACAGAAAAATCACAAGACCTCCGCACCCGCCTAGAAGACTACCTGCGTTCAACCGGAAAAGCAGAACTCAACCCAGAAGGTATTGAGAAAGACTTGACAAAATTGCTGGAAGATCCAGAAGCTGGCATTGAAGATTTGAGTCAGCGATTTTCGGAAGTTGACCGCGATACTTTAGTTAAGCTACTAGCCTCACGCGAAGATATTAACGAAGAAGAAGCTAACAATATTGTTGGTCAATTTGAACGTACTCGTGATAACGTCTTAAATCGGACACAAGAACTTCAAGAGCAAGCAAAAGCTAAAGCTGATGAAGTGCGGCAAAGGGTAGAAGAATATCTGCGAAATACCAACAAAGAAGAACTCAATCCTGAAGGTATCAAGCGCGATTTTAAGACTTTGCTGGAAGACCCGCAAGCAGGACTTTCTGCTTTAGGAGGAAGATTATCACAATTTGATCGTGATACTTTGGTTAAATTATTAAGTCAGCGCCAAGATTTGAGCGAGGAACAGATTAATCAAAGCATCGACTCTTTGTTATCAGTCCGGGATAATGTTTTGCAAGCTCCGCAAAAAGCCGCCGAGACAGCGAAACAGCAGTACGAAAAAACCACGAGTACGATTAGTGAATATCTCCGTAATACCAACCTGGAAGAACTCAATCCAGAAGGTATTCAACAAGATTTGCAAAAATTACTAGCTGACCCCAAAGAGGGTGCTGATGCACTCAGAGAGCGTCTCTCACAAGTAGATAGGGAAACTTTAGTTAAGCTGCTGACGCAACGGGGAGACTTGAGCCAGGAGCAAGTCAACCGCACCATTGACTCAACACAACAAGCCATTAATAACATTGTCAAAGCACCACAACGCTTGGCAAACCGTGCTACTGAGAAAGCGCAGGAGTTTGAAGCTTATCTAGAAAACTATCTGCGGAATACCAATAAAGAAGAACTTAACCCGGATAGTATCAAACGTGATTTGCAATTGTTGCTGTCTTCTCCCCGCGCTGGTGTGTCTTCTTTAGGTGAGCGTGTTTCTAAATTTGACCGTTCTACACTTGTGGCTTTGCTGTCCCAGCGTGAGGATATCTCAGAAGAGGAAGCTAACCGCATTGTGGATCAAATCGATTCTGTGCGAAACTCGATTGTTGAACAATATCAGCAGATTCAGCAAAGAGTACAATCGGTGCTTGATGGTGTTTTTGGGAACATTCGCAACTCTCTCAACTCACTCGATCGTCCTGAACTCAATTATGAAGGCATCCAGCAAGATTTTGCTCAATTGTTTGATGATCCACAAACAGGATTTGAGGCTTTGCGCGATCGCCTTTCTTCTTTCGACCGTGATACTCTAGTTGCTGTCCTCAGTTCGCGTGAGGATATTTCCGAAGCCCAAGCTAACAAAATTATCGACAAAATCGAAGGCGCACGGGATACTGTACTACACCGAGCCGAACGCATTCAGCAAGAAACTCAAAAACGCCTGACTGCAATCAAAGAGCAAGCACAAAAACAAGCAGTTGAAACTAAAAAAGCTGTTGCAGGTGCTGCTTGGTGGCTGTTTAACACAGCTTTTGTCTCTTTGGCGGCTTCAGCAATAGCTGGAGCTTTGGCTGTATCAGGTTTTGACCTATTTGGTTAAAAGTTCTACGAGTTCATAGTTAAGCCTCTCTATTGAGAGGCTTTTTTATCCAATAACATAAACCACATTTTTGTTCATCTACTATTAAATTGCAGTTTAAATCAACACACTACTAATATTAAAAACATTCTTTAGCCTAACTGGACAATTTAGAGCATTAAAACCAATTAATTCGCTCCTGCTTTGAAGTTTTGGAGTCAGAAGCTTAAGAGCAAAAACTTTTCTGACTCCTAACGGCTGGCTACCCAATTCTTAGGCAGTTAGCTTACTCTTTCACTTCTGTACACTTCGCTCCTATGTACGCGGGGGCTACGAGCTCCAACAGCAGCTCCAATCATTGAGGCGACTAAGCCTAATAAGGAACCGAATACAAACGACCACAATCCTTGACGTACATTTGATGCAATATCACGAGTTTCTTGGGCAGATACATTCGGTGTGTTTTGCGGTATATTCAGACCACCTGACTGTTGCACCTGGTTAATAACTTGCCCAGCATTTGAAGCAGCAATCCCAAAAGCACCTGATACGCCACTTGCTAAAAGCCAAGAGCTTAAAGCCAAAGTTGTCGCCCAAAGAATTGCCCCATTGAGAAGAGCTGTGTTGCGGTTCATTGGACCACAAGCACGGGCTGTTACCCAGCCCCCAGTTAATAGAGAAATCAATAAACCAATAATTGACCAAATTCCCACATGACCAGCAACGTCAGATGCAATTGTTCTAGGTCTACCTGATTCTGCTACAGAACCTGCACCGATTGCACCAAACAACGCGCTCAAAACTAACTGAGTTGCTACAGCAATTAATAGTCCAGATATTATGGGACCCCAACGAACACGGTCATGATAATCGACTAATTGATTAGTAACAACTGGTTCATGAATGATATCATCCCCAGTTCGATCTACGTATGACATAGCCTATCCGTCCTTTACTTTTTTGCTTATTTTTAAAGTTTCTTTATCAAACATTCTTCAGTGAAGTAGACCAATTAAGTATTTCTGATTTCCTCTCCACTGTTCCTTGTAATCATGATCAGAAGCTTTACTCTTTATTATATATCTTTCAAGATTGAATCAATCATCAAAATTTTAAGTTTTTCTGTAGCTTTTGGGTAAAGTTTAGATTATCTCAAATTTCATATTCATAAACTTTCTGTAAGTTAGCTTGTAATTATTCCAAAGAAGTTAACCCTCTTATTTAAATTAATAATTATTTTTGGAAGTGATAAACTAAATTTAATTAGAAATTTTCGTCTTGATGTTTAGTGGGTCATGAATTGAAAGTTTGTAATCCACCAAACAGCAAATATTAGGTAAGCCACCCCTTGATTGACTAAATTACGGGGTTGGATTTTTAGGACAGGGATAGCAATGATATTTCTGGGTGCTGGAGCAATGTTTGGATTTTTGATTTTAGGGATTCCCTCAGCCCTGCCATTTAGAATTATTGCGCTTTGGTTTACAGGTATTTTCAGTTAATTGAACCACAGATTTTTGTAGGGACACGGCATTGCTATATCCCTAGTCTGTGGTTTACTTTAAAAACGCTGTCAGTTATTTCTTCTCAACTATCAGATTTTCTGTGTTAATTTTTGATGATTTTTAGGAGTATAATCTGGAAAGTGAGCAGATTTGGATCACCAAGTTTTAGCTGATGTAGTTTTTGTTTTTCTGAAAAGCTTGTCTTCTTATTATTCATTTCATCAATACCGTCGCCATGAAAAACTTGTTTCCACTATTATTGAGTGCTATTCTCTTGAGTAGCACAGTCGCTTGTAATAAAACTAGTAGCCAAAGCAACAGCACTCCTACTAATAATAAAACTGCAATAAATGATAGTATATCTAATCAGTCTAACAATCAAATATCCGTACCAACTGGAACAAGTTTTGATACTGTTCTTCAAGAAAATATATCTACAGGAAAAAATCAAAATAATGACAGCTTTATCTTAAAAATTAAGAATTCCTTGAAAGGAGAGAATAAAGTTCTTAAAGATGGTCAAATTCAAGGACATCTGGAAGATGTAGTTAAAGCTGCCAAAGGTAAAAAAGCGAGTTTACATTTGGTTTTTGATGATATTTCGCTAAAAAATGGAGCGTCTTATCCCATTGATGCTACTTTAACAAACACTCTCTTAGAAACAAAAACCAAAGGTAAGTTCATTCAAAATGCAGGCATTCTTTTAGGCGGTACAGTTGCCGGACATTTTCTTGGTAATCAAGCCAAATTCAAGCATGGTGGACTAGCAGGTGGTACAGCTGCGGCTGCTTTTGTTTTATCTAGCCCTGGTGGAGAAGTTGCTCTCAAAAAAGGTACAAACATTAAACTTAAACTTAATTATCCTATTGGTAATAGTCAATAAACCATGTATCTTGGTTCTGAGCAGATTTAAGCATTGGGCGAGAAATTATTACCGGAATTTCATCAAGTGTTTGTGCTATTCTATCTCGCTGTTCACAAATAAAAATCCATCGGAACTTACCAACTTATACATCTGGAGCAGTTAAGATAAATGTTATGACTCAGCCATCTAAAAAGTACAAAAAAAACCAACTTTTGCGGGACTAGCTTCGCTGATCGCAGCAGTATTTCTTTTAACATTGCTAACAGTCCGGCTGCTTAATAGCTGCGGCAAAGGTAATCAAAATACTGGGCTATCTCCGATTGACGATAGTCTTGGTATAAATAGCGAATTACTAGCTAGTTAGAGCATAAATCATGAATCGTTACTCATTAGCAAAACGATGTTTGGCGGAAGCTTTAGGTACAGCTTGGTTGGTTCTGATGGGCGTGGGTACTGCGGTGATCTCTGGTGCAGTACCTTGGGTTGGAGTTACTGGGGTAGCGATCGCTTTTGGCTTAAGTTTGTTGACTGCTGCCTATACTTTTGGTTCTATAAGCGGATGTCACATCAACCCCGCAGTCACAATTGGTTTTTGGGTAGCCAAGCAGTTTTCTTCCAAAGAGGTTTTGCCCTATATAGGAAGTCAGGTTCTCGGCGGAATTTGGGGGACTAGTATCCTGTTTTTGATTTGTATGGGGAAGCCTGAGTTTACAACAGCCAACTTTGGTTCTAATGGGGTAGGAATTCACTCCCCTGGTAACTATAGCTGGTGGGCTTGTGCGTTAGCCGAATTTATTGTTACCTGTGGCTTTGTGCTACTGATCTTGAGCGTCACATCTTCTCCCGCTTTCAAGCGGTCTGCACCCATCCCCATCGGTTTAGGGCTGACCTTGGCGCATCTTATCCTTATTCCGGTGACAAATGCCAGTGTCAATCCCGTGCGATCGCTAGCCACAGCTATCTTTACTCGCGGTTGGGCATTGGCTGACCTTTGGATTTTCATAGTGTTCCCAATTTTCGGTGGAGTTTTGGCAGGTATGCTTGCTCGATGGCTGCAAAAACCAGATATCTAGCCGTAAATTAAGCGAAGGTATCAACCCCTATTTAATTACGAATTACGAATTAGTAATTACGAATTATGATAAATACTTACTATCCCAAATTACCAACTCATATAAATACGGCTATGCGCCGTTCTTTAAACGGACGTCGAGAGACTGTAAGACTAATGCTTGAGTGCGAGTTTCTGTGAAGCGTCAAGGAATCCTCGCTCATGCTGCACGAGGAGGTATGTCAAAGAAAACTTTCGTATTGGGCACGGTGATGCCTAATAAGCGATCGCGGTCAATGCATCTGAAGATTAAATGTAGCCAGACTAAACCCGGCTTCCAGAGTCAAAACTTTGGCTTATTGGGAATGGATTGAGCAAATGCTTATTCCTATGCTATTGAGAATTAGCTGACCAAAGCGTTCGGAAAATATACCTTCGTAAACTCGCTTGGGAATAGGCGCGCTGTTGCCCTTTGGCGGCGAAAACTTCGATAAACCCTTTTCAACGCCTGGTAGCGTTTATAAAAAAGCGATCGCTCCATAAAACCAAAGTGCGATCGCTATATTTTATACTTGTTGTTGAATAACTAAATATCCTGTTCGCTCAACTCGCGTGTGATGTGATCAAACGGTTCATCCACAAAAGCAGTATTAATCACACCTGCTGCTGCTACTTGCTCCTTAATCAGATCCTTGAGAATCTGGATACCGCGAACCGTAGGCCCAATCGGCACTCCTAGAGAATTGTAAGTTTCCCGTAGCCCTTGCAGCACACGCTCATCCAACACATTCGTGTTTCCAGCAACCAGCGCATAGGTGGCGTAGCGCAGGTAGTAGTCCATATCCCGCAGACAAGCCGCATAACGACGAGTCGTATAGGAATTTCCACCAGGACGAATCAATTCTGGCAGTTCTTCATATAACTTCAAACCAGCTTGCTTGACAAGTGCAGCCGCATTAGAATTTATCGCCGCCGCTGCTTGTACTCTTGCTGTACCACTGTCAAAGTAAGATTTCAGGCTATCGATCGCATTCCGATCAAAATACCGACCAGCTAGATCATAATTCTTAATTAAACTTGTTACCGCATCGCGCATTCCTTTTTCTCCCAATCCTTGCTATTTATGGTTTGATATTTATTTGGCTGCACTTATGCACCAGTAAATTTTTGTGCTATTTAAAATAGATTTGGCACAAAAACAATTTATCCGCTATTTAAGGATTTTATGCCAAAGTTGACCCCTATATGATGAACTTTCCAGTTTTGTACACATGATCGCTGAAAGGTTAATATAACCTGATAATCCAGATATCTGTAACATAGACTACAAAATCTGCTAATGTCTAGTATTTAAGATATTTCAGGTGTGTCACGATTTGATTGAGATCAGCAGGGTTAGGATGCTTTGGAAGATTCTGGTATTACTTTAGGAAATTGGTAGAGAAGGAGTAACAATGACAACAGCACAAGAAGTCTTGAAGAGAATTCAAGATGAAAAAATTCAGCTGATTGATCTCAAATTCATCGATACAGTAGGGACTTGGCAGCACCTCACACTGTACCAAAACCAAATCGATGAGACTGCATTCACTGATGGCGTACCTTTTGACGGTTCCAGCATCCGGGGTTGGAAAGCGATCAACGAATCGGACATGACGATGGTACTCGACGCCAACACTGCTTGGATCGATCCATTCATGGAAGTCCCAACGCTAAGTATAATTTGTAGTATCAAGGAACCTCGCACTGGTGAATGGTACAATCGTTGCCCACGGGTTATTGCCCAAAAAGCAGTAGACTACTTAGTTTCCACTGGTCTTGGTGATACAGCCTTCTTTGGCCCTGAAGCTGAGTTCTTCATCTTTGACAGTGCTAGGTTTGCCCAAACTGCCAACGAAGGCTACTACTTCATAGACTCCGCAGAAGGTGCTTGGGATTCCGGTAAAGCCGGTACCGATGAAAAACCCAACTTGGCTTACAAACCACGCTTTAAAGAAGGTTATTTCCCAGTTTCACCGACGGATTCTTTCCAAGATATCCGTACAGAAATGCTGTTGACGATGGCACAATTAGGTGTGCCCATTGAAAAGCATCACCACGAAGTTGCCACTGGTGGTCAGTGTGAACTGGGTTTCCAGTTTGGCAAGTTGATCGAAGCGGCTGACTGGTTGATGATTTATAAATATGTCATCAAGAACGTTGCCAAGAAACACGGCAAAACCGTTACCTTCATGCCAAAACCGATTTTTGGCGATAACGGTTCGGGAATGCACTGTCACCAGTCTATCTGGAAAGACGGCAAACCTCTGTTTGCAGGTGATAAGTATGCTGGTTTGAGTGAAATGGCGTTGTACTACATTGGTGGTCTTCTCAAACATGCACCAGCGCTATTGGCAATTACCAACCCCAGTACCAACTCATACAAGCGCCTAGTACCTGGTTATGAAGCTCCTGTGAACTTGGCTTACTCCCAAGGGAACCGTTCTGCTTCTATCCGTATTCCTCTATCTGGCACTAACCCCAAAGCCAAGCGTTTAGAATTCCGTTGTCCAGATGCGACTTCTAACCCCTACTTGGCATTTGCTGCAATGCTTTGTGCTGGTCTTGATGGCATCAAGAACAAAATCCATCCTGGTGAACCCTTAGATAAGAACATCTATGAACTCTCTCCAGAAGAACTGGCGAAGGTTCCTTCAACTCCAGGTTCTTTAGAATTGGCGTTGCAAGCACTGGAAAAAGATCACACCTTCTTAACAGAATCAGGCGTCTTCACGGAAGACTTTATCGAAAATTGGATTGATTACAAGCTAAGTAACGAAGTTAAGCAGTTACAGCTACGTCCTCATCCCTACGAGTTTTACCTCTACTACGATGCTTAATTAAGTACCGTATCTATCTAAATGTATAAGTTTTGCCACCCTAGAGTAGAGGGTGGCTTTTTTTTCCAGAGTTGTTAGTTGAGACATTCACTCAAAAATCAACCTTAAAACTATTGAAACTTAGCTCATGGAAGCATGGCTGGAAGCATAAATCATCCGAGCGCTAGCATCTACCTTCCCTTGAATCGGGTTCCAGTAGTAGGATGCTTCTTCAGGAAGACCAAGTTCTTGTGCAGCCCGCATCAGCATTGATTGTTGGCGATTCTTGACTTGCTGATGTTCACGCACCATTAACGCACGAGATTTATCTGCAATAGACATAACCATAGTCCTCTCTATTTTGTGAATATATAATTTTGGATTTTCTTATAAACAAATATAGCAAAAATTCTGTAACAATAGCTACTTTTTACAAAAATTTATACAGCATAAAGCCAAATCAGCAGTTAGTAACTTGAACTGAGGTGCATCATCATAAACAAGAGTTTGCACCACCACGACAACCGACTTGTGTCATTTATTTTTAGCTACCGACACGGCTGTAAGTGTAGCTGACTGGACTCCAACGACTACACCCGGATTCATCAAGATACTTGAGTTCGATATAACCATCTACTGCCGCAAGATCAAGGTATCTAAGTCTGCAAGTTTTGCGCTGTTGTTTCTCTGGATGTTGTTTTCCTTTATGACTATGACGAGTGCGTTTCCATCTCCAATTTTTTTTTGAGCAAACGTCACAGACGGTCTGGACTCAGTTGTTAGTATAAAGAATTTACTTATTATGAAGGATGGATTCATATCCTTAAAAGAAGGTATTCGTTTTGAAAGACCTTACACTGACAACCCCTAAATAACAGCATTATTACTAAAGTATTGCTAGTATTAGTCAATCTGGGGATTTCTTAAAGAGATACAGGAGTTCTCAGTCCTGCATTTTAGCTGTCTTGAGCCAGGATATTGAACCGTTAATTGCTATGAACAGCAGAATTACATAAAGAAAAGCAATAAATTTAACTTCTTTAACGTAGTACAACCAAATACTAATAACATCAACGATGATCCAGTAATACCAGCTTTCAATCCTTTTTTGTGCCATGAGCCACATAACAGTAAAACTCATGATTGTTGTGAGTGCATCTAAATAAGGAAAAGAAGCTTTCTCTAGAAATATTACAGGGAGTAACAGGTGAATTTGACTCATCAAAGCTCCCGTTGCGAACGAAACTGCTATTGTGATTGCCGCAATCAAAACAATTTTACGCGGTGGATTATATCGAACTTCCAAAACTTTACCAGAATCAGGTGTACTCCATCGCCACCAACCATACACACTAACAATTAAGTAGTATACTTGTTCTAACATATCCGAATACAAACGGATTTGATAAAAAAGCGCCATGTATAGCAATACGCTGACTATCCCAATAGGCCAAGTCAGAATTTTTCTCTGAGAAATTAGCCACACTGACCATAGATAAAAGACCGTTCCCAAGAGTTCTATGTAGCTCATGGGATATCCCATAAGATTGAAAGCGATAGTATTTACACTCCAAAAATCAATCATTTTAAATGCACTTTTTGAAAAAGAATTCAGAATCCAGAATCCAGAATTCAGAACAAGAAAGTAGGGGATTCAGACCTTAGTGAGACCTCTTCCTTTACTTGAGATGGTGCAACTTTTAGTACGTGAGCAATCTGTGTTTGAAGATAAGGTACTTAGCAACTATAAATCAATAGAGAATAGTTATCAATAACCTTTTAAGATTCATTGTATATAGGTGAATATTTTTCTTCCTTTTGATAGATGCTAAAAATATCTTATGCCTATTAAAGTACCAAACAATTATCTTTAATTCATCTCGCTTTATAATTATATGTAGCCTAGTTTACTGATGATAACTCGCCCAAAAACCTTTGCTGGTCGATACTGTCTCTGCTAATACAGAGAATAGTATGGTGTATAAATGAACATATACGATGAAAATTTTCTAAATCTAAACTTTAGATAATAAAATTTTATTACTTATTTAGTGTTAATTAATACTAGTAATTTCATGCAGATTTTCCTCATATATGTAAATTTTTATTTTTTGTTGTTTTATTAAGCTTGCTTTCTTAATGCAAATAACTTTTAATAATATTTCTACGGTAGTGTCAGCGAAAAAGACAAAGGGAACAAGGGGATGGGCGGACAAAGAGAAAACCCTATAGATAAATCTATTGGCTCTGAAAACTTGGACGTAGCGATCGCTATTGCAAGCAATCAAGTGAACAATTTTTCTTCTGCATACATAAATGAATTGACTCTTGTTGAAACCGTATGGACAAGGAGTTTTTTCTTTAACTTCCCCTGTCTCCCCTCCTTGCCCATCTCACAAAATCATATTGCTCCGTACCCCACAAGCGAACCTCGTAAAATTAGCTCTTTTCCTTACCCCCATACATGAATGTGTTGGTTCTCCAAGGTATGGAGGTTCTGGTGAGAGAAAAACAATAGACATAGGAGTGAAAATGACGTAGGCACAATTCATCAATTGTACCTACTAAGAATTTTGGGCAACGCATAATTAATTTCTGGATATGTCTAATGAAGTCTAAGCAGCTTGTTCCTAGTCTATTGCTGACAGGTCTTATTATCATGTTGGTCACAAGTCGTACTAGAAGCGAGGAAATACCATCAATTAGAGTTTACAAGAATACGACATCTGGTGACGCTGACGCGAGTTCGACTCAATCAACACATCTGATTACCAAAGGCGAGACTGTTGAACCAATCCGCCAGATTCGGCTAGTAAGTCAGATAGAGCATCCAGCCCAGAGCGCCAGAATGTTAGTGCAGTCGCCAACACCACCTAACACCCCACCAAGTGAAGTTGTGCAAGTTACCTCAGTGAAGGCAAATCCCACTGCCAAAGGTTTGGAGATTATTTTACAAACAACTAAAGGGGAACAGTTGCAACTAGTCAATCGCACTGCTGGTAGCAATTTCATCACTGACATTCCCAATGCTCAACTACGCCTAGCATCGGGCGAAGCATTCACATTCCGCTCTGAAAAACCAATTGCGGGTGTTACACAGATAACAGTTACTAACTTTGATGCCAATACTATCCGAGTCACAGTGATTGGTGAGGGGAGTGTACCAACAGTCGAGTTGTTTGATAGTCCGAATGAGGGTCTTATTTTCTCTGTGGCTGGTGCCGCATCGTCCGCGCAACAACAACCGCAAACCCAACCAACTCCTGAACAACAAAAGCTAGGGAATCAAGCACAGCCAACTCAACCATCAGCTTCGGGTGATCAGCCGATTGAGTTGGTAGTCACGGGTGAACAAGACGAATATAGTGTACCAAATGCAACAACTGCTACCAAAACCGACACACCACTGCGCGATATCCCTCAGTCAATTCAAGTTATTCCCCAACAAGTTATCAAAGATCAGCAAATCACCCGGATTACCGATGCTGCACGCAATGTTAGTGGTGTCTCACTACAAGGTGGTTATGGTGCTGGTACAGATAACTATGTCATCCGGGGATTTAAACAGTACAATAGCCTGAGAAATGGTTTCCAAGCTGGAGATAACTACATCGATGCTAACAGCATTGAACGAGTTGAAGTTCTCAAAGGTCCGGCTTCAGTGCTATATGGTCAGTTTGAACCAGGTGGTGTGGTCAATTATGTCACCAAACAACCGCTTGCAACTCCCTATTATGCAAGTGAATTTACAGTAGGAAGTTACAGTGATTACAAATCCTCAATCGATATTTCTGGACCACTTACCCCTGACCACAAGTTGTTGTATCGGTTGAATGCTAGCTATGAAAATTTTGGGAGTTTTATAGATTTTGTTCACGGGCAATATTTCTCAATATCGCCGGTATTGTCCTATAAGATCAGCGACAATACAAATTTGACTTTGGAATATGAGCATACTGATCAAAATCGAACATTTTATGATGGGTTGCTACCTGTTCGTGAATCTTTTCAAGTTCCCACCAGTCGTTTTTTAGGAGAACCAAGTGCCGATAAGTACAATGTTGACTCTAATGCATTTTACTTGACTTTAGATCATACCTTCAGTGAAAATTTACGGCTGCGTAGTGCCTTTTCAGCATACTTTACTACTTCTGATAATAATAACGTTGTCCGACCAGACTCACTTGAAGCGGATGGTCAGACAGTATCGCGAACGCTTGCTGGAGGCGCCGGTTCCAATCAAACATTTGATCTGCAAAATGAATTAATCAGCAAGTTCAAAACTGGTTCTATTAATCATCAGCTGCTCCTGGGTTTAGAGTTAGGTTGGCAAAACGTTTTTTATGATTTCCTTCGCACTGCTGCTCCTGGGATTAATCTTTTCAATCCAGTATATGGTGCGCCACTGCCAACCAGTTTCGTCGATACAGCTCAGCAAACGGAAGCTTATACCGACACTGTAGGTATTTACTTGCAAGACCAGGTGACATTACTTTCTAATTTGAAGCTACTGGTTGGTGGAAGATATGATTTTGTCAGCTACAACGATAGAGGCACAGACTTGAATAACAATGGTGCACTGGCTTATAGAAATAACTTTTACGATGAAGCTTTTTCACCCCGTGTGGGACTGGTTTACCAACCGATAAAACCAATCTCCCTATACGCCAGTTATAGCGAGTCTTTTGTACCTAACAATACCAGAACAGCTAGCCTAGTCGCATTACAACCTTCTCGTGGAACCCAGTATGAAGCCGGAATTAAAACCGAGCTATTTGATGGTAAGCTTTCGGCAACACTTGCAGCATACGAGATTACAAAAACCAACGTACCTACAACCGATCCAAATAATAATGATTACTCAATTGCAGCTGGAGAAGTCAAGAGTCAAGGTATTGAATTCGATATTTCTGGGCGAATTTTACCTGGGTGGAATGTAATTGCATCCTTTGCCCATAACGATACCTATGTCAGCGAGGATAATAACCTACCTGTGGGTGACAGATTGGTTGGTGTGTCAAGGGATACTGCTAGCTTCTGGACAAGCTATGAAATTCAAAGTGGTTCCTTCAAAGGATTGGGATTTGGTGGAGGACTGTTTTTTGTTGGCGATACCGAAGCCAATCTACCAAACGATGGAGTTGTCCTTCCTTCCTACGTCAGAACTGATGCCTCTATTTTCTATAAAAAAGAAAATTGGCGAGTGGGTCTCAACTTCAAGAATATTTTCGACACCACGTATTACTATTCTCAAGGTTACTTTCTGCGTCCCGGAGATCCCTTGACTGTTCTGGCGACGATTTCCGTACAGTTTTGATTCCACCCTAACCTCACCGATGCATTGGGGAGTTGGGCAGGGAGTCTAATTCTTCCCCCCAATGATTGGGAGGATTGAGGGGAGTAAAAAATCCAACTTACTTTCGTGGCGATTATGAATCGGAAAAAACTGCGCTCTATCGTTTTTTACCTGCACAGATATATCGGTTTTTTTGTTGGAGTATTGCTAATTGTGATTGGGGTAACAGGTAGCTTGTTAGTGTTCGAGCAAGATTTTGACCACTTTATGATTAGTCAACAGTATGGACACATTACTCCCCAACAGATGCAGTTATCTCCAGAGTCTGTAGTGAATACAATTGAGGCGAAGTATCCCGTGCGAGGTGATTTCCATCTTTTTCGGATTTATTTGCCAGATACTCTTTCTTCTCCCTATGTGGGGCAGTTGTCATCAACTGATGTGGAAAGGAAAGAGGTTTTTATCAACCCTTATACAGGCAAAATTATCGGTGAGCGGATAACGGATAAAACCCTCATTGGTCTAATACTTAATTTGCACTACAGCTTGATGGCAGGCGAAATCGGAACTGCAATTGTTGGTATTGCTGCCTTTCTAATGTGTATACTTACCATCACAGGTTTAGTTCTCTGGCCTGGTTGGCGCAGATTGATTGCAGGCTTCAAAATCAAGTTTGATGCTCATCCCAAGCGGATGAACTTTGACATTCACAAAGTGGCTGGCATTATCACTGTGGTTTTTTTATTCTTTACTGGCTTTACGGGCTTTTGCTGGAACTTCAACGATTTGACTGAGCCAATCATTTACGCTGTTACATTCACCCAAAAACCATCGGAGCCAGTATCCAAGCCAATTCCTAGTAAATCAACCTTAGGATTGACAGAACAACTGAAAATTGCCGATGCTGCCTTACCTGGTGCTGTTACCAAAAGCATTTATTTTCCTAGTAAACCAGAAGAGGCTCTACGAATTAACATGAAGCTACCGCAGGAAAGTTCATATGACGCTAATAGTAATGTTTATCTCGACCAGTACAGTGGTGATGTTTTGCGAGTTGATAATGCTTTAAAGATGCCATTGGGCGATCGCCTCCTCAATTTTTTTGTACCCCTGCACTACGGCACATTTGGTGGCTTACCCACCCGCATACTCTACGTTTTTGTAGGACTTGCACCGTTAATTCTGTTTGTCACTGGTATTGTGATGTACTCATATCGCTATCGGACAAAACTTAGTAAACGTGGTCATGCAATAGAACTATCAGAGAAGCTTTGAACTTAACTGAGAACTGACTACCGCAAATCCATAATCCAAAATTGATATAAGTGCGTACTTTTATTATTGTCTGTCTCGGTCAGGCTGTTTCTATGATTGACAGTGGCATGACCAGATTTGCTTTCACTATCTGGGTGTCAGGCTACGGCATTAGCCGATTCAGACCCGCCATTAATTGTAGACCGCTAAATCTTTTCTTTCAGGGAGGTTGCGCGAACGATTTAGCATATTTCTTAAACCCACTTATTCAGACGCTCTCTACAAGACCAAGGCGTAGCTTGCTTGGACGCAGGAGTACGCGGACTCGCTCTCCGTGGCGCTATCGGCAGTCGCTCATGGAGGAAACCCCCTCTGAGCGACTGCCTCACCAGGCTTACAGAATTCATACTGAATTCTCACACCTGACTCCTGAATTCTGTTATAAAACAATTTCAGAGAAAAATAACTTTCCCAGGTTGCCATACTTTTGGTAACGAGATAATACTTTTTTAACAATACTAATGCGTGTATTTAGGTCGCCAGACAAGCGAAAAAATGGAATTTTCCTAATAATTAAATCGCTCTGAATCTGTTTTTTAAATATGCTCCGGTTTGCCTCTTCAGAGCGATCCCAGGTATCATCATAGGGTATATCTGAATCACAAATAAATAATAAATCATAGCGGAAAATGGCTTGATGGGCAAGTTCTGCTAACTCTGGAGCAACAGTTTTGTGGTAGTATAACGAGAATTGATAAGTTGTCAATGTATTGGTATCTGTAAATAAGTATTGGTTTGCTTGCAATAATAAGGCTTCTTCACGTTCTAAATGCCCTTTGGCAAGCTCCACAAGTTGAGAGAGCGAAAGTCGTCTGTTAATTTGATGTTTTTCCCAATACTCGCGCCCATACTCCGGCATCCATACAGTGTTGTACTCTTTAGCTAATTGTGATGCAATGGTAGTTTTACCAGTTGAAGGAGCGCCCAGAAAAACAACGTGAGTGATGAGATCACGGTACACATAAGGATGTAAATACTCCCGAAATGCGTAAGCGTCTCTTCTTACTTGCGTTCCAGAAATCGGAAACGTTTGGCGATCGCAATCTACGAGCCGATTAACTGCTCCCAATGCCTGACTTACGTGTTCCCCGTAAAATTCACTAGAGTAAAAGTGGGTAATTTTTTTTGATTCTAATTGCTTAAGGATGTAATCTTCATGCTTTTTCTTAATCTCAGAAGTGTAACCAATCTCAGTTGGGCCATCCCACGCTTCAATTACCTGAATTTGGGGATAAATTTTCCGCAGCCAGTTAGCTCGTACTGTTAAGGGAATCGCAGTCACCTCTGGAGAATCATAAATCATCACAAGCAATTCATCCATCTCTGCTAAGGCAGTTTCAATCACCAATTGATGCCCTTTGTGGAGAGGAGCATATTTGCCTAGCATGAGTCCGCATTTACAACTCATAATTTTTATTTTCTTTAGCTTTTATTTAAATTACACTAATGTCTGTTTATAAAACGGCGATCGCATACCCGCCCAATTTAGGCGATCGCACTACCTTGCTACTATGTCAGATATTAGGATTAGCTAGATTTGCAATCATACTTTCTATGGAAGTTCTGCACACACTTTCAGATTTTATTGACAGCGATTTTGCTGTTAGCGATTCATCTTGTAGTTATTACTACGAAGGGCGTTGTCTCGAAAGTGGCGCTCGCCTGAAATTACCCCGCACCTCAATGTCGGAAGCGATCACCCACGGACTAATGCAATATCTTATCAACAATGACTGTTATTCTCGTGAAGGCAAGATGTATGGAATACTATTGGTTGAACTGCCTAATGGCGAACAAAGGGTACTCAAAGCCTTCTCCGGTCTTTTGAATGGTTGCAGTGTGGTTGAGGGCTGGGTGCCGCCAATTCCAGGACGAGACGAAGTTGCTTTAGAGGAAGCCCGCACTTTGGCACAGTTGGACGCGCTCAAGCAAGAACTCCTGACCTTGAAGCAACTGAGCGAACGTCAGGAGTACCAAACCCTGTTTGATGAGTTTGAGCAACAATTGCAAGTAATGAGCGATCGCCATCGCCATTGCAAACATCAACGACAGGAAAAACGTCAGCAAATCTGCAATACACTCACTCCAGAAGCACTGACTATTGCCCTGGAACAACTCGACGAAGAGAGTCGTCAGCAGGGAATTGAACGACGACAACTGAAACGCCAGCAAAATGCGGTATTACAGCCCCTTCAGGAGTTAATTGCAGCAACAGATGCGCGAATTAGCGAACTCAAACAACAGCGTAAAGCACTGTCCCGTCAATTACAAGCTCAGATGCACGCTAGTTACAGCCTGACTAATTTTTCCGGGCGATCGCGATCATTGCAAGAATTGATGCCAGGAGGCTCGCCCACTGGCACAGGAGACTGTTGTGCCCCAAAGCTGCTCCATTATGCGGCAACACATAATCTAAAACCATTGGCAATGGCGGAATTTTGGTGGGGTGCGTCTTTGGTAAATCAGGATAAAATCCAGGGAGAATTTTATGGAGCATGTGCCGAGCGATGTCAGCCATTGATGGGGTTTTTGCTCTCTGGCTTAAGACCTATTTCAATCCCTAATAGGGATTTTTACACAACAAGCCCACTTTTGCTAAATACATTAACACATTTGCCTAGCTCCAATGTGTTTGACTCCAATGAAAAACGTTGTAATTTTCCAGCCTTTTCTATTAAGGGAGAGATACCCATTCTTTATGAAGACGAATGGCTGATTGCTGTAAACAAACCTGCTGGGCTACTTTCGGTATCTGGTCGTTATCGCGATCGCCAAGATAGTGTTTTGAGTCGTTTACGTCATCTGTTAGCTGATGGCATGGCACTTGTATCTGTGCATCGTCTAGATCAGGAAACATCTGGTATTCTATTGTTGGCACGCGATCGCCAAACCCATCGCCAACTCAGCCAGCAGTTTCAGCAACGGCAGGTTCATAAGGTTTATGAAGCCATACTTTCTGGTGCTGTGACAGTTGAGCAAGGTGTGATTGAACTGCCACTGTGGGGAGATCCGGAAAATCGCCCTGAGCAAAAAGTTGATTGGCAGCAGGGTAAACCTAGCTTGACACACTTCCAGGTAATGGCGAGAGAAGGAGACTACACCCGCGTAGAATTTACGCCGCTAACAGGACGCACTCATCAGTTGAGAGTTCATGCGGCTGATGTGCGAGGACTTGGGGTAACTATTTTAGGCGATCGCCTTTATGGATGCTGTGCAGTTAGCAGTCGGTTACATCTGCACGCCAGAGAACTTCGCTTCGAGCATCCGCAGTTAGAAAAAACCCTGCATTTACAAGCAATTACGCCCTTTTGACATCAAGTATTTTAGTGACCGCTATGAATATTGTTGTTTTATTCTAATCTAAAAAATTCGTGAAATTCTTGCGTAGAAGTAAAGATCCATTGGTGTTTACCTGTCAGGTAATTAGACTTTAAGAGTTTATAGCGATCGCATGGATTGACCTCTCCCCTTATTAACTATCCATTAGTCACATATTTATTAACATTGCGTAAACAATAGCAGAATAGTTGACAAAATCAACAGAAAATGCAAGGGATAGATATGGGTGGAGGTGGCATCGGAGGCGATCGTTCAATACGCTTGGGTTAGAGCCAAAAACCAAAACCAGCGTAGGTTGGGTTTCACTTCGTTCAACCCAACCTACAATTATCCTTAACTGAACTGTATTGGGCGATCGTTAACTACTTTTCTTGAGATCAGGAATCAGAGTGGAGAAGTTTCCAGGTAGCAGCAATATCGTGTAATCGTCGCAACCCACGCCAATATAGAACTCTTGCAAAAGTCTTTTGTGGTACAATGAAAAGTTTGACCATTTGTGATTAGGACAATGATATCGCAGTGAAAATAGAGAAAGCCAA
>NZ_JBALCS010000011.1:0-44758 GCF_036919555.1 Nostoc sp. | reverse complement strand
GAACTCGTAACCCTGGCAGTTCCAGGAGTTGGCTCACTTGTCTTAGCCACAGAAGCCGCTTCTGTGGGACTTGCGACCGGAACCTTTTATGGAGCCGTGGCAGGTGCAATACTCGGAGCCGCGATCGGCACGGACATTTCAGACGAGCAGGTGAAGCGTTATAGAGAGCAGTTAGCGCAAGGACAGTATTTGATCGTGATTGAGGGAACGAACGATGAACTTCGGCAAGCTGAAACCGTTTTGAAACCGCAAGGGATTCAGGATTGGATCATTTTTGACACACTATAAAAATTTGGATGAGTAACATGATGCAAGCAATCCGCGTTCATGACTATGGAGCGTCAGACGTACTGACACTGGAAACAATAGCATCCCCTGAACCCCAGCCCAATGAAGTGCTGATTCGAGTTCAGGCGGCCGGAGTCAATCCGCTCGATTGGAAAATCCGGGCAGGCTATATGAAAGAGGTTTTTCCTATGCCTTTGCCGTTCACACCTGGAATGGATGTTGCGGGCACTGTGGAAGCGATTGGTACAGAGGTCAAAACATTCCAAGTCGGTCAAGCGGTGTATGGCGAACTAAAAATGGGAGCTTATGCTGAGTTTGCCACGGCTTCACAAGATGCGATCGCACTTAAACCACAGACGCTCGATTTTGTACAAGCGGCATCAGTGCCAATGGTGGCAATGACTGCCTATCAAGCGCTGTTTGATCATGCAGATCTCCAGCCGGGTCAATCTGTCCTAATTCATGCTGCATCAGGTGGGGTTGGCATATTCGCAGTCCAGTTTGCTAAGTGGAAAGGAGCGCATGTGATTGGAACTGCCTCAACCGCGAATGCAGAATTTGTTCAATCTCTGGGCGCAGATCAAGTGATTGACTATAGAGCCACCCCCTTTGAACAAGTGGTTCAGAATGTGGATGTCGTTCTGGATACGTTAGGCGGCGACACCCAAGCCCGTTCCTATTCGGTGCTGAAGCCGGGTGGCATTCTAGTTTCAACCCCCGCTCCCCCTGATGCTCAAAAAGCTCAAGAACGAGGTGTCCGTGCCGAAATGGTGAATATGAAAATCTCTGCCTCGCTGCTGCAAGAGATTGCTGACTTACTCGATTCCGGGCAGGTGAAGACGGTTGTGGCTCAAACTTTCCCTTTGTCTGAGGCTCGTCAAGCTCAGGATCTAAGTCAGGATGGGTATGTTCGCGGCAAAATCGTGCTGCAAATTAGCGCTGAGGCGTGAAGCGTTTAGATAGAAACACGAGTATCGGTGATGGAACCTTTCGATCTATCAACACTGCACTTATGAACTCACAAAACAAGCCACAAGCTTTTGAAGTCAACAATGCTGAAGGTCGCGCCAATTGGGGAATGGGCATTCTCTGGATTATGCTGGCAACTGCCGAAGATACCAATGGAGCCTATCCCTCTTCTGTCACTTTCCGGAATAAGCAAGTAGTAAATAAACTAAACTATCCAGAAGCATAAGAGGGTTTAAATTGATTCATTGTACTAATTAAATAATTAAATCCCAGGAATAAATGGGAATTAGGAAAAATATCTAGCCAAGGATAAATCAACCAAAATAGTAAGAGCGGTTGAAGAATTAGACGAAGATTATTTAAAGTATTCTTCCATCCGACTTCATGGTTCCATAGTTTATGATTAGAAAAATCAACAGAAGTATTTCTTTGTACCTCTGTTCCCATTTGACGAGATTTATTTAATTCTAAAAAAGCTGAAGAATTTAAACTGATCATTGTGTAAACACAAAAAATAATTTCCCACCACCTCTCGATATGTTGGAAATTAGTAAAACGATAATCTGTCCAACCTAGTTCCTGTTTACACTGGCGAAAAGCATATTCTACCCAAGTTCTTAATCCATATAGATCGCCTAAAGTTTTCTTTAGATTTCCTTGAAGATTCGTCATTACGTATGTTTTTTGAGGATGAGTTATATCTTGCTTATGCTGTCATTGATGGAATTCAAACAAGAGGAGAAAAGGGAAACTACAGTACACAACGTGTAAGATTTAACTCTAATTCTTCTGCTTAATTCTTTGTTACATAGTTAGAAATTTTCTCCACGACTTACTTAACATCACTGGATGCTCCCGAATTGGCTTTTATGCCATCATAGAGAACGAGAGTTAATTCGGTGATAGTTTTTATTTTTAGTATTGACAGGCTTTTCCCTTTTGGTATTTACAGACTTTTCTCCGAAATTTAAATCTCTACACCAATACCTCTGCCAATTTACGAGGGTTCAACATCTGTAGAAACGAGATGAATACGTCCTAAAGCAGTGAGCTTGGCAAAAATCTGGGTTAATAAAATAGGCTCAGGGATTTCGGGAAGCATTTTTAACATATGTCTATTGTAGTAGTGGGCACTCAAAAAAGGAGCCTCTTGAAAAGTGCTTTCAGCAATGGAGACACAGAATACGATTGAACAGTGCAAATATCTCAAGGCTGCGTGACTTGTAACAAATGGGTTCTATAAAATAAATGTAAATTTATCTATTTTCAGTAAAACTACTGAACCAGTTAGCAAGTAGCTAGATTTAAACTAGTTTGTTGAAGCCTATGTGGCGCTGACAACTTTGTTGAAATAGCGCTAACTGCCTCAAGTTAACATTTGAATTTTCTAATTAGACATCCTATTAAAGGAAAGCAATTCAAGTATTATAACCTATAAACCAAGTGCTATTTGGTTTATGGTTTATTGCATTAGAGACAGGGTTCATCTACCTTCATGTGTTATGGTGATTACTCAATTAGTTACGATCTCCGAACTGCGTAGTTACTCTCAAGAGTCAGGTTTCGCTTTTTGGCAGCTATGCGAGCAGTATCAAGACTGTCTTTACCGTTGCGGCATCAAGTGGATGGGCGGGAATCCTACCGAAGCCGAAAATGCGCTTTCGTGGGCGATGCTCAAAGCTTGGGAGAAGATGCAAAAGTATGCAGAGGCAATTGCCGACTTTAAAGCTTGGCTGACTAGCCTAACTCACAATCTCTGCGTGAATATTTATCGAGAACGTAGTCGGGTTGTAAACCGAGTTGAGAATGTAGAAATAGAAGCGATTCCAGAAGAGAAAGAACTAGTTTCGTTTGAAAATACGTCCCTAGACGCTTTGGAGACAGACGAGAAAAAGATTGTGATTCGCAGTGTGATCGCTAACTTACCGATTAAACTGCGCCAGACGTTTATCCTGCACTTTTATCAAGAAGTGTCTTATCAAGAAATTGCCCAGTTGCAAGATATTTCTTACCAGAATATTTGCAAGCGCATTTCACAAATGCAGGCTGTTCTACTTATAAAGTTGAGGAGATATTTTATCGGGGAGGAAAGGGTGGAACTGGAATCATTACCGACTCCTTCTTGACAAATAGATGTGCAATTATCTTAACCTTTCATGGGTAAATCTTTTCATGATACCGTTGGCAAAATATTTATTAACACTAGAAACTCCAGCAGTATCGTGGAAAACTTTAAAGCGAAATATCTTCAAATCATCATTTCAATAAACTCGCCAGCGGTATCTTCCATTTTTTGCAGCATTTCGGTACACCTGACTTAGAACCTGTTATTACTTCATAAAAACAGGTTCTAAAGAAGTACACAAGAGAGTTTGCGGTTAATTTCTACTGCTATACTACTTGAGTTTTATTAGTCAACTAGGTGTTTTCCGCACACAGAAAATACAATTCTCCATTGGTCTAACATCAGTGACATAAATAATTCCTCCTAAACTTCCATTCTCTTCTGGAACTAAAGATAATCCATGCCTAGCGAGTATCTCCAGAATTACCTCTGGCTGATATAGGTAAAAGCTACGTTGATCGTTAAACTCTACATCCTGAATAGTTAGAGTTCCATTACCAGACCTAAACATTAACTGAATAACACCACCAGGCTTAAGTATTCGTGTCAACTCTGGAAAAGTTACATCAGTTAAACAATTGAGATTAATGTGTTGAATGACTGTATTGGAAATAATGAAGTCAAAGGAATTATCAGGAAAATCAAGTGGTTGGGTCAAATCAGCCAAAAAAAGGCGCTCAGCCAATGAAGGATGATACTCCAATGCCGTTTGGATGTTTTCTGGCACTACATCTATACCATACATGTCATAGCCATCCTGGTAAAAGCAGAAGACTTCACGAGCAAGGGGACCACAACCAGCATCAAGTCCTTTGGCACCAGGAGAAACAAGTTCTTTTACTTGACGAATCAGATCGAGATCATTTTTGAATGCGGGATGAGAAATATTGGTGTATTCTGACCAAGATTCACTTAGTATTTTGGCAAATAGTCCTGCTTGTCTTGCATAAAAATCACGAGCTTTTGCTTGGATTTGATCCAAACTTAAATCACTAGATTCATAACCTACAATATTACGATTCAAAAATTTTGGTTCCACCATTGTTATTTACTCCTGAGAAGTAGTTTGTAACAAGCTAAATACATATTTAAAAGTTACACAGCTTAATGTAAAATCAATTTTTTGATATTACTTTGCTTTATTCATAGTTTTACTAGTACAGCCGATTGAGAATGTGAAAAATCTAACATTAAAAACTAATAATTATAGGATTTCTTAAGGTTTTTTTAAACAAATCATATTTTGTAAATATTTTAAACAGCTTGTCTAAAAAATGCGTTTTATTTATAGAATATTACTAGATTTAAGTTGTCGATTGGTTAATAATATGACATTATTAATTATGGTCATATTTGTCTAAACTTAAATCAAAATCCAACAGTATTTAAGCTTTTAGTATCTATCTTAGGTATTTACCAGTAATAAAATGCCTCGCCGTAACTTTTGCCCCAAAGGGCGAAAGTGCAAAGATACAGTCGTATAGCTTAAATATCCTTGATACGGTGAAGTAGTGTATCCTTGCGGTTAAGCGACAGTCGCGCAACTGCACCAAGTCGAAGGCCGGGCATTTTATTGCTTGAATCTCCTTTAGACTAAATAGCTAGATACAAATTTTCATTTTTTGTCAATGTACCACTCTTATAAAATGAATTGATGAAGTATGATAGAAAATCCATTTAGAAGTCATGTAGCACTGAAGCACAGTTGTTATGGAAAGTTGGACGGAACAGAATTTCAACTGCTTGAAACTGGTACAAACGCATCAGATAAAGTAACTCAAGTACATGCCAAGTTTCAGGCTAAAATACTGCATCGTACTCCGCCTTTTACGTGTATGGGTGCAACCTCAGTATTTAACCAGAAGAACTATCGTTTCAGCATGTATCATGATATGTGTACAAAAGAAACTACCTTGGCATTAGCTCGAAATCTTTTCACTTTTGTGACGGAGCAAGATGCCATGAATAGTAATTTTACAGCGTTTATTGCTGTGTTTGAAAAACCCATATCGCAAAATGAACACGACTTTGAAAAACTTGTTTGGACTCAACTGCAAATGCTATATGATGAAGATAGGCGTTACCATGATTGGGATACAAACTTCAGCAACGATATCAATAATCATAAGTTTTCATACAGCTTTGCTGAACGAAGCTTTTTCATTATTGGGATGCATCCCGGAAGTTCTCGAATTGCAAGACGATTTTCCTACCCACTTCTAGTATTTAATGCCAGTCGCCAATTTGACCATTTAGTTGAAACTAATCAATTCGATAACTTCGTAAGAATTATTCGCGAGCGTGACGTGGCTTTGCAAGGTCATATTAATCCTAATCTGCCAGCAAAATATGACTATAGTCGTCCTGAAGAGGCTGAAGTCAGACAATATTCTGGACGCGCAGTAGAAAAAGATTGGCAATGTCCTCTAGTTGTACACAAGAAGAAACATTAGTCTAGACAACGATAAATCAATGGATTTCTAAAGCTGGAGGAAAGCCGGGTAAGCTTTTACTCTTAACAAGATAAAACCCAACAATGGTGGTATTTTCTCACTCACCCAGAGGCTCCTCCCGATAATAATTTAGCAAAGCGAGCCTCCTGTGTCTGAAGGACACGGTGCACGAACGGAGGATCTGAGCGTTAAGGGCGCTCCCTTAGGATACTCTGCGTTTAGCTGTGACGAAACGCAAAGTTTGTGCCCGCATTTCTCACCAGATTTATGAAAGCCTTATAAAATCTCGATTTAGGCGTTTCACACTGTATCAAAACTCTGATCCCTAAAAAAAAGCCCAAAACATACTCTGGGTAAAGGTTATGGTAAATGCGATCACAGAACTTGTGATAAATCCAGGTCTGGTGGTTCCCGTTCGATGGAGCGGTTCCAACATACTGCCAACTTGTTGATTATTGTGCAAACTTGTTATCGTCAAGGAAGGTCTGTAATTGGCTTTTTTGAACAGACTATTAAAGTAATAGCTAATGATTTTCTAAAATTTTTATCTTGGATTCTTGAAATTTATACTTGAATATTTACATGAAAATAAAGATTAAAAAGTATCGATTTACAGATTATATTTATCATCAAATAAAGCCGCTGTTGAAAATTGATAACTGGCATTGTTGGCTAGCTTTTGGAGAAGATTGGTTGGTTATTTTTTTTGCTGTTTGTATTAGCTATTGCCTCTCTTGGTACTTTTATCCTCTTACTATACTACTTATCGGTTCACGTCAGAGAGCACTAGCCACATTACTTCATGAAGCTTCTCATCATACAATTGCCAAAAATTGTACCTTAAATTTTATTATGGGTACTTTTTTATCCGGGTATTTAATTCTGCAAAGCATGTCATCTTATCGTAAATCTCATGTTAAAGAACACCATGCCCATTTTGGCCAGCCTGAGCAAGATACCGACTACCAGTTTGCACTCTCTCAAGGATTATATGAACAAACTTTGGATGCTAAAACATTTCGCTGGCGCTATATTATTGCTCCTTTGCTACTGTCCAAAGCACCTAACTATTTAAAATCTCTATTAACTCGCCGTTTATTAGAACAGCAAAATTATTTAGAGGTTTTTGCTATGGCGTTATGGTGGTTGATAATTATTGGCGTAAGCGTTTTAGGAAACTTATGGCAGTATTTGATTCTATTCTGGTTAATTCCTTATGTAACGGTTTTCCAAATCATTGGCTGGTTTATTGAATTAGCAGAGCATTACCCTTTAATGAATAATGGTGTAACTTTGTATATGAGTCGTAACCGCCATAGCCCTTTTATTGAACAATTTTTAACGGGTATGCACAATGAAAACTACCATCTAGTACATCACCTATTCCCAAGTATTCCTTTCTGGAATATACCTAAAGTACACGAAATATTGATGCAAGACCCCAATTATGCCCAACATGACAGTCAAAGTGGCGGAATAGTCTGGTCAAATAATGATGCACCTACTATTTTGCTTGTAAAGTCTGATCATAGGCGTTCAATTGTAATAGGGGAAAATGAGTGAAAATTCAATCTGCTTTACTAGAAATGTGGCTGTCTGAATATAAGCGAGTATCTTATAACTTAGGAGAGAGCAGCGTGGATAATTTTACCCTTGGGGAATTACTAAGCCTCACAGGGGATCGCGATGCAATCGATAAACTCAGCCTCATGAATAATGACACCCACGGCTCCCTAAGATTGCGTGAAGCCATTGCCTCATTAGATAAATCAGTATCTCCAGATGATATTTTAGTGACTGCTGGTACAACAGAAGCTATTTTAATTTATTTTCAAGTACGTTACCGTTCTGGTGCTAATGTAATTGTTCCAGTCCCCACTTTCCATGTACTTTATGAAACCCCAGCTTTCTTTGGTTACGAGGTACGCTATCTGCAATTGCGAGCAGAAAATGGTTTTCGCATTGATCCTGAAGAGTTAGCCACTTTAGTAGATGACAATACTCAAGTAATTGTGTTGAATACTCCACAAAACCCTAGTGGTGTTGTTTGTTCTGAAACAGAAATTCAGTCCATAATTGAGATTGCGGAAAAGCATAATGCAGAAATTCTAGTTGATGAGCATTACCGTTTTTTGCCCCATGACAAAGATACTGAAATTCTGCCTTCGTTATATGGACGTTCACCTAAAATTATCAGTTTAAGTTCTACTGGTAAATGTTTTGGCTGTATTGGCTTACGCATTGGCTGGCTCATTGCTAATCCAGAAATCATTAAAGCTTGTCACTTTTTCAAGGACTACACAACACATACTGTTTGCGTCCTCAATGATTACATTGCGGCTGGAGTCTTATTACACCGAGATAAAATTTTACCCCGTTATCGTCAGATGATTCAGCAAAACATTAACCAGTTTGAAATTTTTATCAAACAACAACCGGGACTGATTGGCTGGATTAAACCTGAAGCGGGTACTATCGCTTTTCCGTTTTTTACCGATCCCAATATAAACAGCAAAACACTAGCCAAACGTCTGGTTGAAGATCACGGAGTCTTGTTGCTTCCAGGTGAAGCTTTTGATTGCCCAAGTCATTTCCGCATAGCTTTGGGTGTTAAGCCAAGCCTTTTTCAGCACGCATTGGAAAAACTTGCTGTTATGATGGAAACTTGCTTATGAGTATTCAAACATTAAATGTTACCAAAGCTGAACTTGAAGAGATAGATCTTCTTTTAGATCAAGTTACCGCTAACTATAGCCATGCAGAACAATCAGAATTGATTGACGCTTCTTCGGTATTAGCCCAAGGTATGCCCCTACGTATTCGTCAATTTTTACATGAATTCAAACTACAAGAAACCGCTCCTGCTTGTCTAATAAAGGGTTATACAGTTAACGACAGTACTATTGGCGCTACCCCTGAACATTGGGCAGGTCATAAAGATGCGAACCGCACCAAACGTGAGCAGATTATGTTTGTCTTGTGCAGTTCTTTACTTGGAGAAATATTTAGTTGGCTAACACAACAAAATGCCTATCTGATCCACGATGTTTTTCCAATTAAAGGCTATGAACAGGATCAAATCGGTTCTGGTAGTGAAGCATTACTGCTTTGGCATACTGAAGATGCTTATCATCCTGCTCGTGGTGACTACTTGGGGCTAATGTGTTTACGTAATCCTTGCAATAGTGTAACCACTATTGGTTCAGTGGATTCATTAAAAAAACTGACTCAGGGGCAATTAGATATCTTGTTTCAAGCACGTTTTATTATTCGCCCAGATAATGCTCATCAAGCCGATAATAATTATCATAAAGAAACTGCATTAGATGCCAAAATTGAGAATGCTTATAATCAAATAAAGCATAAAATTATCTCCCAAGAGAACGCTATGCCTTTGTTATATGGAGAACCTAGCGCACCCTATTTGTGTGTCGACCCAGCTTATATGGAAGCAATAGATGAAGAAGCTAAACAGGCTTTGCAAGCATTGATCAATGCTATTGATGCTGAATTAATGGATGTGATTCTACAACCGGGCGACATTTGTTTTGTGGATAATTTCCGTGCTGTTCATGGAAGAAAGCCATTTAAAGCCAATTATGACGGTCACGATCGGTGGTTAAAGCGCATTAATATCACCCGCGATCTTCGCAAATCTAGAACATACCGTTCTAATCCTACATCTCGAATTATTGATAAAGTAGCTTCATAAAAATGTTAAAAAATTCCCCAAAATCCCGTGCTTTCTTTGAACGTGCACAAAAAGTTATCCCCTTTGGTGTTAATTCCAGCCACCGCTACTGGGGCGAAAATACACCTGTAATTCAGCGTGGTGAAGGAGCTTACGTTTATGACTTTGACGGGAAACGCTATATTGATTACCGTCTAGGTTTTGGTCCAGTTATCCTCGGTCATGCTCATCCTGTTATCAATCAGCGTGTCATTGAAGCAATACAAAATGGTGTCAGTTTTGCTGCAACTCAAGAATATGAAGTACGGGTAGCTGAACACATAATCAAGATGTGTCCTTCGGTTGATATGGTACGTTTAGATAATAGTGGTTCTGATGCGACCCGCCATGCGCTTCGTCTGGCAAGAGGTTACACTGGACGAGATCTAGTGTTGAAATTTGAAGGAGCCTATCACGGTGATTACGATTATATGCTCTGGACAACACCAGATAGTCTTAAAAGCCGTGTGGGAAAACGAGGCGAGCCAGTTGGACATAAAACCAGTCAAGGTGTACCAGACTTAGTAGCTCAATTGTTATTAATAGCAGTTTGGAACGATCGCGAGGGAATAGAAAAGCTGTTAAAGGAAAAAGGAGATACTATTGCCGCAATTATTGTCGAGCCGATTCTTGCTAATGCAGGAGGCTTGATGCCAGAACCAGGATTTTTGCAATTTCTCCGTACTCAATGTGATACTTATGGCATCATCTTGATTTTCGATGAAGTTAAAACTGGTTTTCGCATTGCACCGGGAGGGGCTGGTGAATACTTTAGTGTACAGGCTGATTTGAGTGCCTATGCTAAAGCTATGGGTAATGGCTATCCGATTTCTGCTATTGGTGGCAAGCGTGACATTATGATGACCATAGCACCAGGTAAGGTGGTACACGCAGGAACTTATACAGGAAATGTAGTAGTTACTGCTGCGGCCGATGCTACCCTTGAATATATGCAACAGAAGAATATATTTGGGTATCTAAACCACATTGGACAACAACTTATGGACGGTTTAGATGAAATTCTTAGTCGTCATCAAATTTCTCATCATATTCATGGTTTACCTTCGTTGTTTGGTTTAACTTTATCAGAATCTAATCCCAAAGATTGGCGTGATGTTGTTGATACCAATTTGGAATTATCTGAAAAACTACTGATTGAATTGGTTAATGCTGGTATTATGACTGATTCAGATCCACAACAAACTTGGTATGTGTGTGAGTCCCATACACCCGAAGATATTGCAGAGACACTGGATAAATTTGAAACTTCGCTGCGGAAAGTTTTACAGGCATAAATCTTATTTTCTGCATTTACTAGCTAATTAATGTGTATGTATCCTTAAAAGGAATATCAAAATGCAACTTAAATTCAAAGAAAATGATTTTCAATCTTTTGAGCCAATACCTTATCTCAATGAATACTTCGATTATCCGTCAGATAATTATGGCGGTGTAGGAATAGAGAATGAACAATTCCTACAATTCTTTGCTCAAGTTGCCCATGAACATAATCTAAATAACTCTTTACTACTAGATTTTGGTTGTGGTCCTACTATTTATTCTATCGTCAGTTTAGGAAATAACTGCCGTGAAATACACATGAGTGATTATTTACAACAAAATTTAGATCAGGTTAAGCTTTGGCAACAAGGAAACCCACAAGTTTTTGATTGGAATCCGTATCTGCGTCGCGCTCTGCAAATGGAAACTGCGTTAAACCAAAATAAATCTACAGATAGTTCTTTAAATATTACAGATGAGCAAGTACAACAACGGGCGACATTGCTACAGCAAAAAATAACTTCCATAAGACAAGGTAATGCTCGTGCTATTAATCCAGTGGGAGAAGAAGGAAAAGCATTATATGAAGCGGTGGTTTCTTCTTTTTGTTTAGAAGGTGTAGCGGAAGATGTAGCCGAATGGAAAAAATTGATAACTAATTTGTCTTCAACAATTAAGCTAGGGGGTTTACTTATATTTGCTACCCAAATTGAAGCTGATAGTTATCGTATTGGCGACGGTTATGGCACAGTGGTTAATTTAAGTGAAGAATATATTGTGCAGACATTATTAGACTGTAATTTTGAGCCAGGCTCAATAAAAACGAAGCAACTTAATGGTGGTCTCAATCACACTGAGTACGAGAAATTCCTCATGTTAACAGCACGACTTGCTTTTTGAATATTATGACTAAGGATTTTCCCATTGATTTACGCAGTGATACAGTTACCCAACCCACACCCACTATGCGTAAAGCTATGGCAGAAGCGACAGTAGGTGACGATGTTTATGGAGAAGATCGAACAGTGAACCGCCTTGAAGGAGTAGTAGCAGAACTTTTAGCTAAAGAGTCTGCTATGTTTGTACCTAGTGGCACTATGGGCAATCTCATCTGTCTGTTAACTCATTGTGGACGTGGAGAAGAAGTTATTATTGGCGATCAAGCTCATCTGTTTTTGTATGAACGTGGTGGCAGTGCAGTATTGGGGGGTATTCATCCGCACATCATTAGCACTGCAATAGATGGCTCTCTTCCTTTGTCAGCAATCCGTGAAGCTGTACGACCTGATGATATTCATTGTCCGCGAACAAAACTATTATCTTTAGAAAATACACAAGCACAGCGAGGAGGTCTGCCTTTGTCATTGGCTTACTTGCAAAGTCTGCGTGATTTGGCGAATGATTTAGGACTGGCATTACACTGTGACGGAGCCCGTTTGTGGAATGCAGCCGTGGCAACTGGGGTTGAACCAAGTGTTTTATCTTCACCTTTTGATTCTTTATCTGTATGTTTATCCAAGGGGCTGGCTGCACCTATTGGCTCCCTTGTAATCGGAACACAGTCGTTTATCGATGAAGCACGCCGCTTGCGTAAACTACTGGGTGGCGGGATGCGTCAAGTTGGAGCGATCGCCGCTGCTGGTTTAATTGCCATAGAAGAGATGAGGACACGACTTACTATCGATCATGAAAACGCCCAATTTTTAGCTGAAGGTTTATGTGAATGTGGTTATGAAATAACCCATCCGGTGCAAACTAATATCATATTTTTTCGGCAGCATGAGGAAGACTCTCTTTCTCTCAAGGAACGATTAGCTGTTTGGGAAAAGGCTGGTTTGTTAGTATCAGATTTTAGGAATCGCACAATTCGCGCAGTTACGCATTACGGTATTGAACGGAAAGATATTGATCGGGTAATTACTATTTTACAGAAAGTGTAGCGTCTTTATTAATAAACAGATTCACTTTATTACTCGCTTAAAAGCTAGTACAAATACTGCAAAAAAGGATCAAAAATGGAGGAAGATAAATTCTGTAGTGTCACGTCCTCAAGAGGCAAAACGACCTATCCGTTAAGTATTTTGTAGCGCCTTAAAATTAAGATTTAGGGATAATCAAAGCTTTCTGAAAGCTTGTCTCCAGGTTGGATTTATAATAGGCATTCTTCGTAGACATTCGCACAATTTTCTTAACCTATCACAGATGGTATTTTGTAAGAAGAATATGGTTAAAATCTACAATGCAAGGTTATCTAGCTTTATTATACCTAGCACTGAAAAAACAAGCATACAGCAGCAATCCTCATGAGCAATAAACAAGACACTAATCACACAGAATTAAATCCAACAGATCATAACCGCAGGGTATTTCTTATGGCATCTATTGCCGGAATTTCTACTGCGGTTGTCTCTGGTCTTTTTAGCGAAGATGTTGCTGCTGCTGAGAACGACAAAGCTTTCAATACCGAAAAGGAATCGCTGCTCTTCACAAACAACCAGTCATTCTTTTTTCTTGGCGAACTGCTCGCTGCTGATGAAATGCGGATCACTATTGTAGGATCGTCTTCATTAGCACGCAAAGCGCAAGCTGGAACAAGCATCTTTCTCGAACTTGGAAACGGGGACAGCTTTATCTTTGATGCTGGGCCTGGTGTGGGTGCCAACTATACGGCTTTGGGTGTACCCTATTCGCGGATGGATAGAGTTTTTCTTAGCCACCTGCATTGCGACCACATGACGGATCTTACGTACATCTATGGTGAAGGTCCAATATACGATCGCAAAACGCCCCTGCGTATCTGGGGACCCAGTGGCAAGGAGCCGAAGTTCGGCACAAATGCTTTCGTCGAGTCAATGAAGGCTATGTGCATCTGGCATACCGAGAGTCTTTCTTTCCAGCAGAACGGTAATGGTTACGAAACAGAGGTATGTGAATTTGACTATACTCAAAATCCAGGTGTCGCATACAACCAGAAAGGCGTTGTGATCAAGCACTTCCCCGCAGTTCACTTAAAAGACGGTGCTGTCAGCTACCGTGTGGATTGGAATGGTCTAAGTTTTGTCTTCTCTGGTGACTCGCAACCGAATACATTTATGGTTGAGAATGCACAAAATGTTGATATCTTGATTCACCAAACGATTGCACCACCAGGGGTTTGGGCGAAAGAATACAAGATGCCGCTCCAACAAACCATAGATATGCAAAACATATCAGACACGCCGCCGAATGCTGCTGGTACTATTTTTGCCCTAACTAAACCACGCTTAGGCGTGCTGACTCATATGCAGATCAATGAAAACACAAAATTTTTTATTCTTGACTCGTGCCGAGAAGTTTACGACGAACCAGTTGCAATTGCTCAAGACTTGATAGTGTTCAATGTTTCCAAGAATCAAATCAGACAACGGATGGCGATAGTCCCCGACCTGGCGTTGCAAAACACCGTCAAGAGGTACGAAAACCTTCCACCACCGAAGTATAAACCACGAGAGCAGTTGTCCCCCCAGTGGCTTCTTGACGCGGTGATTCCGCAAGAAGAATGGAAGAAAGTCTAAAAGAAAATTGACTACATGAAACATCATTTTGTAAGATGCATCCGTGACAGGTTAAAGTGACAGTGCTTTTGTTAATAAACAATGTTGCTTAAAAATATTGGAAGTTTAGGCGGAATTATCTATGTCGCTGATGTAAGTCCAATGGAGAATTGCATTTTCTGGATACGGAAAACAAACTGAGAAACTCTAACTATAAGTTTGAAACTATGTTCCACCAATTTGTCATCCTTTCATTGGTTTTGTCTCTGTGTTGGAATACTTTAGTTTGTAGTTTTCTTTCTGCAATACAACCTCAGCAAATTTTCAGAACTCATATTACTTCTGCTGCTCTGGGAATAACTAATGTAAAGTATTATATAATGCACAAAACTTCTAGTCAGTCCAGTGAAGTTAAGGACACTAAGATAAAATCTCAATTTGTAAACATCCAAGGGGCAAACATTCATTACCTGGAAGCAGGAGATTCTACTGCATATGCCGTGCTACTTCTTCATGGAGTAAGTTGGAATTCTCAAACTTGGCAGGATATTGGTACTCTCAGATTATTAGCTGAGAAAGGATATCGAGCAGTTGCTGTAGATTTACCTGGATACGGTAGTTCCCAGAGTATATTGGGAGCGGAGAAACCTTTTTTAAAGGATTTTTTAGAGGGATTAAATTTAAAAAAACCAGTAATAGTATCTCCTTCAATTAGTGGGATATATAGCTTGCCTTTAGTGATTACTCATTGGGATAAATTGAGAGGGTTTGTCGCCGTTGCGCCTGTGGGCATTTCTGGATTTAGTAAACAACTCAAAGGAATTGAATTGCCTACCCTAGCAATTTGGGGAATAAATGACAAAATTGTTCCTGTTACACAAGCTGACTTGTTGTTAAAAATTATGCCCAAGACTCAAAAGGTAATCTTAGCAAATGCAGCTCATCGTTCTTATCTGGATGCTACAGATAAGTTTCATAACCATTTAATCAAATTTATTGAGGAAACTTCATCTCAAATTGATTGGTCTGTAGAACAAAAGTAAAAGATTATTGCTCAGGAAAAAAGTGGAAGTGACATCAGTTTACGCGTCTAATAAAGTAAGGTAAAAAACTTTGAAACAATCCATCGACAAGATAATTGCCAACTTGCCTATATGGGAGGGACAAGGTGATCTTAAAATTGTACCCATCGGTGACCAAAACTTCACCAACCAGAATTACCGAGTTGAGAGCAACGGACAGGTATTCAAGGTTCGTATTAGCGAAGGAAATCAAGACCTAATAGGGATTGCTCGGGAAGAGGAACTGGTTGTTCTTAAGGCAGTTGCTAGAGCGGGTATAGGACCGGAGGTCATTGCATACATACCACCAGAAGGACATCTGGTAACGCGATTTATAGAGGGTAAGCATCTTTCTCTAGAGGAAATGACAAAGCCGGACAACATACGCCGGATTACCCAGGTACTAAGACAAGTTCATGCAATAGAGGGCATTGAGGCTGCACCGCCGCCATTTGAGCGAATCGAGGCGCTTCTGAGTAACGCTAGACGCGAAAAAGGACTATTTCCTAATGATTTTGAAAAGCTACTCGCTGACCTACAATGTGCAAAAGCCGTACTTACTAAAGCTTGGAGAAAACCATGTCTGTGCCATAACGACTTAGCTGGCTCAAACATCCTCGACGCTAATGGCTCGATTTACCTGATCGATTGGGAGTACGCAGGTAAAGCAGATCCAATGTTCGATCTGGCTAACTTTTCTATGAACCAGAACCTCGATAGAGAAGGCGATAAAATTCTCATTGAGAGCTACTTTGAGAAAGTCACTGAGGTCGAGTTAGCGGAAATCAATCTTTGGAAGATGGTCGCTATCTTTATTGAAGGTATTTGGGGCATTTTACAGGCGAGGATTTCTCGACTTGATAGGGACTATCAAGGCTTTGCTAACGAAAATTGGAAAGTTGTGCGTCACTACACCCAGAGCGAAAGTTTTTCAGAATGGTTAGCGATTGTATCATCATGAAACCACTGATTAAGAGATTACCAAGAAATAAATTATCCAATTCTGTGGGGTGGGTATCTTGCCATTGATGTTAACTTAAAGTTAAGAAGCAATTGTCAATAAGTAATCTTACTCAAAAGTTTGCTGAAATCGGGGTAGAAAACACAATTTTGGGGCTAGCAATCGTATTATCCTTAAACGCATCCCTCATTTTCGCCCTTAAAAGTCAGTAGAGGAGTTAATTTAATACTCTTTTACTCTGTGGATTTTCAGGATAATTACAAATTGACTAAAGTTATTTCGTCTTAACTTGACACCAATAACGAGATGCCCACCCCACAATAAGTAGTTAATGGGACTTAGACAAACAATACCCCAAAAATAGCCTCAAATCTGTATACAGAAACACTTTGACATCGCTTTGGTTAGTTTCTTGATATATCTGGGTTTGGGCTATTTTTGAGCCTTTGGTGTATTTCCCTTACCCTGCATAGGTTTGAGGCTTGTTTTTCCCTTAAAAATGTTTAAGTCCCGTTAAGTATTTTTTTATTTGTCAGTCCCTAAGTCGGAGATTTTTATTAATGATTCAGAATTTTAAATTGTCCAGAGCATTGTTCTGTGGATAACAGATGTTGTGGAGAAACCCAATTTATTTTTTAGTGGTTTGCCGATGTGTCCTTTTGCATAGCAAGCAGGTTTGCAACAACAAATTCTGTTTAAATTAAAGCGGTTTTAAGTTGATTCAGATTTAAACCCAAATTGTCCGGAGATAGAAGCAATTAAAGAGTTTTCTCAAAATGAACATTACATTCTGATAAACAAGCAGTTACAGCATCGCAAGTAGAAAACAAACCATTTTTGTCACTGAATTTAATGAATTTGACACTCTCAAATCAGTATAACTTTCTTAACCGCTTTATTCGGCTATCGTTTGCCAATATAGTCTCCAATCTCATGATCCCTTTAGCCGGTTCAATCAGTCTGGTTTTTTTGGGTCATCTCTCAGAACTCCATGATTTGGCAGGACCATCTTTTGCAGTAGTCTTATTTGATTTCATCTACTATGGTTTTTACTTTTTACGACAGAGTACCACTGGAGTTACCGCTCAAGCAATAGGACGAGAAGACCAAGCCGGAATGCTGCTGATAGGGCTGCGAAATATCTTAATTGCTTTAGTGTTAGGCATACTTATCCTGATTTTGCAGTACCCATTAAGAGAGATAGCGTTTGCCCTGTTAAGCGAAACTCCAGAGGTCAAAGCTTCAGCGGTTGCTTATTTTAACGCTCGGATTGTTGGTGCACCTGCGGTTTTCATCAATTACGTTCTGATTGGTTGGTTGCTCGGACGGGAAGAGAGCGGTAAGGTGTTACTACTGTCTCTAATAGGAAATGCTGCTAACGTAGGACTGGACTATTTGCTTATTATGCACTGGGGTTGGGGAGCTACAGGGGCAGGACTCTCCACGGCTGTTAGTCAGTATTTAATGTTGTTGGTGGGATTGATATTTTTTTGCCTTCAAATCCGGTGGCAAGAGTTACAAGCCATAACTGGACAACTTTTTAATTTATCAGCTTTGAAATCTACCTTTGCCCTGAATGGCAACATATTTGTGAGCACTTTTATCCTTATCTCCACCACTGATCTATTCAGTTTGGAGAGTACTACAATGGGGATGATAATCTTTACTGAAGATACCTTGATGTTACAAATTATCTTCCTGGCTCTCTACGTTGTTGAAGGATTAGGATTAGCTACAGAGAGTTTAGTAGGAAACTTTGTAGGTCAAGGTGCGAATGAAAAATTAGCGTCTTTGGTAAAGCTTTCTGGACAAGCGAGTCTGTTTGTAGGACTCGCCTTCGCTCTCGTGCCTGCGCTTTTTCCTCAAAGGATATTTGGGTTATTCACTGACCACGTTGAAATCATTAGTCAAATTGATACATATGTTTGGTGGTTACCACTCTTTTTGATGTTTAGTTCAGTAGCGCTTGCACTAGAAGGATACTTTCTAGGTTTAGCAGAAGTGCGTACTCTTCGCAACATTAACTTAACTGCTATTACTCTAGGATTCGTGCCTTTAAGTGTAGTCGCTTGGCAGTTTCACAATAACCATCTGTTGTGGCTGGCTTATACCATATTCATGGCCATCAGAATGGTGATGCTTGGGATACAAGTCCCAAGAACTCTTGAAAGCGATTATAGAAATGATCAGCTACAAAGGGATGTTGAATAATTGAGTGCAATACCTCTGCCAAATTACGAGGTTTCAACCAGATTCTACGGCAAAGGATGAGCATGGAAGCAGCTGCAAAATCATCAAGCCAATCCCGTAATGGTGCGGCATAGGTTTCATCTCGTAGCAAAGCGTGGGAGATAATGAAGCGGGTATGCGTCATCCAAGGGTTAATTCCATAACCTCGTTCTTGACGACGGGCAGCTATAAATTTACGGTCAAGAATCATGAATGTAAGTCCAAAGCGACTCTCCATTTCTTCTTGCCATTGTCTTATCACTGATGGCGGACACGAAATCACTACTCGCCTAACCTTTTGCCGCATCAGCATTTCCCGCAGTATCAGCCCTGCCTCAATTGTCTTGCCCAAACCAACATCATCGGCAATAAACAAACCGACTCTCGGCATCAGCAAAGCTTTGAGTAGTGGTTCTAGCTGATACGCTTTGACTTCTATTCCCGCCCGATAAGGAACTTGGAAAAGCTTGGCATCTGTGGAAGTTACGCAGTTCCAGCGTAATGTGTGCAAGTATGCGGAAAATAGACGGGGATTATCAAAACCTCGCTTCGCTATGGAATCCCATGATGTCGCCTCTACGACTTTGGCATCTATTTCCCGTTCCCACAGAACCTCTAGCGATTCTCCTAGCGCATCATCTTCTAAACAAGAAAGACTAACTTTTGTGTCTTGCTCTGGAGAGGGTTTAGACCTGAAGGGGCGACACGCGCCTTATATTCAAAGTGGTGCAAAGGTTTGACCGAATTATGGTAAAAAAAGATAGGTCAATCATTGTCAAGAAGACCTATCTATTGAAAATGTTACCTCCATTGTATCAAACTAACTTAGAAAATCAACTCTCAGAGTCCGAATTGTTGTTTTTAAACCTGCTGATTAATGTCCTACAAGATATTAAAGAAGTCAGTCTGGAAAAAATAGCAAATGCTTTACCTGTACCAATATTATTTGAAAGCAGACGTAAGAAAATTCAAAGATTTTTATCACTGCCAATACTCAATATCCAGAAAAGGTGGTTTCCGATAATAAAAAACTGGTTAACTCAAAATTTTCCGGAGAATCAAAGAATTTATTTGGTAATCGATCGGACTAAATGGCAGCGAAAAAATTTGATAATGATTAGTTTAGTTTATGACCAAAGGGCTATCCCAATATATTGGGAATTTTTACCCAGATTGGGAAATAGTAATTTTGAGGAGCAATCAAAAATATTTTCTCAGGTGCTAGGATTATTCAACAAATATAAGACTGTTATCTTGGGGGACAGAGAATTTTGCTCTGTAAAATTGGCTAACTGGCTCAGGGAGCAAGAAGTACAGTTTTGTTTGAGATTAAAAAAGAATGAATTTATTCAAAATGAGGATGAAATTTGGCACTCTCTTGATAGCTGAGGTTTAGAACCGGGAGTTTCTCTGTTTTTGCAAAACATTAAGGTCACAAAAAGTCAAAAGATTCAAGGTTTTAACCTAGCTGTTAAATGGAAGCGATCGCTTCAAGGATGCTCAACAGAAGAAGGGTGGTTTATCTTAACAAATTTAACCGATTTAACCTCAGCTATCAATGCTTATAAAAAACGCTTTGACATCGAAGAAATGTTTCGAGATTTCAAAAGTGGTGGCGACAAATTAGAAGATACGAATGTTTCCGGTAATCGCTTAATATCTCTGATTTTAATAATATCTTTTGCTTATAGTATGTCCACTTTTAAAGGGCAGAAAATTAAGCGTATTGGCGTACAAAAATATATTGCTAGAGTCAAAGAATATGGACGAGTGACCAGGAGACATAGTAGTTTTTATGTCGGTTTATATAGTCAAACCTGGGTAAGTTTCATGGATAATTGTTGGTGTATTGTTGAAAAAATAATGAAATTAAATCGCAATAAGATTGAGTATTATTTACGAGGTATGAGGGCTATGGAGCTTATTTTCTCTACGTTTTAGCTTTCATGTCGCCCCCTCAGGTTTCCAACAGAACATTCTGAAAAAGCTTTAGATCAGCAAGCTTAGTCGCTATATTTGTCACATCGGTCATTATTATTAACTCCAGACTACAGGTTTTATCGGTTATGATAAGTAAACTCACTTTTTCCATATTCTCGTGAGGTTTAAGAACCTATCCCACTAATAAAATCCGTTGAATCCACATATGGATAGTTGCAAGGTCAATGAAGGAATCAAAATATACTGTTTGACGTTCCCATCGGACGACTAAACGACGATATTTACGTTGATACCAGGCAAAACAACGTTCCTGCTGAAACCTGGGAACAGAAATTTTGATTGGTCTACCTCTGTTTTTCTTCGTTTTCCAAACTCGTTTGGGAATTTGAGGTCTAATTCCTCGCTTGCGTAAAGCAGCGCGTTTATACGAGTGAATCGTAACCTTTATCAGTCGCTAAGACCTTGGCTCTCTTACGCGGTCTACCAGGCTTTAAAGTTTTAAGTTTGACTTTATCTAGCAGTGGTAATACCTGCTCTCTTTCATTTCCGTTGGCTGGAGTTGTACAGTTAGCTAAAGGCATTCCATTTCCCTGCGTAAGTGTATGAATTAACACTCCTTTTCCCTTACCGCCATAAGCAACCTCTTCATCTCCTCCCTTTCCAGGGGGAAAAAGAGCCATCAACAGCCCCAAAGTCCCAATTTATCAAACCTTTCTCATCAGCGTAGGCGTAGCCCGCCGAAGGCATCGCAAGAACACGCGCCTGTATATATTCAAACGTTCCATCCTCACGCCATTGCTTTAACCATCGGTGCGAAGCGCTTTTTGAAGCCCATATATCTCCCTTTGGGATGTCACACCATCGACATCCAGTAATCAAAATGTATAAAAGACTATTTAGCAGATAGCGGTACGGTGCATGAGGCATTCCCTTACCACATTTTTCTGGTTCTGTAGGAAATATATCTTCAAACAATTTCCATTCCAGATTGCTTAACCCCTCGAAACGTCCTGCCATCGCTTGATACACCCTTCTCAATTCAGAAATAGGCTATCATATTTGGGGATTAGTGGGATAGGTTCTGGCAAATGCCCTCAGTGCGGGTATGAGTTTGACCGCGACTGGTCGGCGCGAGTGCATTGGGATTGCCCAGAATGTGGGTGGATGGATGATACTTTGTAGGGCAATTTCTTTAAATATGCCTCTTCAAACTTGGCTGAACTTACCAGAGTAAAGTTCATCAGACACTTCTTTAAGTTCTGGTTCAACCACTGTCAAATGTTGTTCTAAAATTGCCAAATTACGAATATTAGACTTATAGAAAGCATCAAATAAATCACCCACAAAAGGCACAGTACCCACGACTGCTTCCAAACCAACATTAAAAATCATTTTGGTTAAATCTTGGCGTGGGATGCCAAACCGAGTAGCTAGAAATATGATGTAAGCTGAAAACGCTGTACTGATTAAATCACCAGCACCTGGAACTAAACCGATAATTGGGTCTATTCCAATGTGAAAACCTGTTAGAGGAATACGTATAGATGTATCCATCAAACGGCTGAGTTTACGGATGCGATTTAGAGTAGCAAGGCGTTTGGCAGCGTCCATAATTTCCGATATTTGCACTACTTTTAAATTGCACCATTTTTAGTTCTTTGTCTTGTACCGTTAGAAATAACAACTATGAATAAAAATCTTGAATACTGCCCTGAAAGCAGATAAATGGATGATACAGGTTCCAAGCGTTCACTCTATTATGGCTTATGACTAATAAATTTGATAGTCTTCAATTTGACTTGGCAATATTTTTAAGAATTATCTAGACAATAGTATGTGAGGCGATGCCGAACGCGCAAGCTGTTCCAGAAATATATGTAATTATTTATACTCAAACATCTCAGCAAGTTGAGAAACGGCGAATAGCCCGTCGTAGACATCGCTTTTCACTTTACAATCAGTTCATTGCTATCAAAACTGATATCAAATGCCTGATCACAAGACCCCACCAAGCGAAATGATTCGCGTGCCCAGTGCTTTAATTCCAGTAGTACGCCAATTATCCCAGCTGCACACAGAGGGACATACAATTGGCTTGCTGCAAGGCTTAGAGGAATTAATATCTAAGTTTGATAGCAATATTGATATCGATGTTGCGCCTAGCAGTAAATTAGTTTTGCAGCTAGAGGAGAAGCTAGAAACCAAATTAGAGGCTATCTCTGGGCAGTTGGAAAAATTGTCACGGGCAATATCTTCAAATAGATACAACAGTCAACCCAAACAAAGAAGACAAGCTAACCCATACCAGCAAACCCAAGTTGAACTCCTTGCATTGCCCCCTGAAAACCTAGCACCGAGACTAGGTTTAACTCCTTCAAGCCTCACAGCCGAAAAAGAAAAACTCAGCCCCAAAGAATTTCTCAGTTGGACTCGTAACCGCGACCCCAGATCCATAGGATGGGAATATCACTGCAATGACAGACTGTACCATCCAGTGAAATAACTGACTTGAATTGTGAAAAATCAGATGTGCTTGTGTGAGTAAATAAGATAGTGGGGAAAGATTCATTGTCGCACTATTGCCAAGTACAGGTGGGGGTGGGGTTTGGGGAGTTATTGTAAGTTGATTGACAAATAATTTGCACGATTACCATGAATTTAATTCAATTCTCGTGTAAGTGCTGACTCTTTGACTAAGTAATAATGCTCTTGTTGTCTGGATATTGTTGTTTTGCCTTGAGATTAATATGATTAAGAAATCAGGCAGGAGTATTTAGAGATGTTGAAAAAATCTAGATTTCTCATTTGCTTGCTAAAATTTTTTGAGGAAATTAGCATGAAACGTTTAGTATATGCTGCGATGTGCGCGGCTGCAATTTTTTTGCCGACAGTAGCTTCGGCTCAAGAAGTTTATCATCGGGAAGTTAATCAGCAACATCGGATTGCTCATGGTGTTGAAAATGGCAGTATTAACAAACGTGAGTATCGTTCATTGGAGCGTAGAGAAGCATCTTTAAATGCGGATCGGAGGCGTGACTTGAGAGATGGACGTTTAAATCGTCGTGAACGACAACAACTTAACCGCCGAGAAAACACCATTTCCCGTTCTATTCACCACTATGAGCATAACTAAAGATTTATTTAACAGGAAATAGTAAATGACAGGCTTAATCTAGTATTCTTCAGTCAATCACCTAAAAACAAGATATAAATATTCAACTAAGCAATTTGACGCTCTTGATTAGGGAGTTGATTTGGAATCAGACTCGTCCGGAATATAAACTGGGACGAGTTTTATTTTTCCGGCAAAAACTGATGTTTAGGAGGGTTGATTTAATTTGACAATTTACTTCTTAAAATTTTTACAAGTTCTTCTCTATTTTCCCAATTCTGCTTAATTTTATTTTCATATTTGTCTATTTCATTTTGTGCATTTCCGATTGTTATTAGGGGTAAAGTTACGGAAGCTGTCACCAGGGGCAAAGTAGCCCGTAAGTACTATGAGACAACCGTTTCAGCTTTTATGATGATTTGGGATAGCGATGCCTACGGCGGGCTGCGCCTACGCTCACCTTAATACCGTAAATAATGTCCGATTGCACTTTTCACTCTTCCTACTGCTAACTGTAAAATCCAGATATTCAATGGGCAGATTTTTGTGGTGCAAATTTGAAAGATAGATCCTCAAGCTAGATAATCTTTTTTTGACTGAGCCTTCGGATTTCTGCAATTACACCATCAAGCCCACGATTACCATAAATAATTAGCAATCGTTCAGCAGATAAGTAACTGAGTACAGGGTTGCGAAATTGTTTAATATATGTTGTATCCGTAGAATGATAGCCAAACTGGGGAGCGATCGCTTGTAGAAGTTCTTGAGCAGTAGTAACAGCTGGAATTGATAAAACATAATCGGCATCTGACAGGTTATGCAAAGCATACTCAGCCAGGAAGTTAGTTTGTGATGAATTTGCAGTGAGCGCGAAACTACCAAGCTTACGGACTATCGGTAAACGCAAATGGTTTTGGTTATCCATGAATAAGTAACCTTGAGGTATGGGGTCAATTCCAGCAATAATTGCAGCTGCACGTAACCAGTTAACTACTTTATACTCGTTACCGAGAGTGGGAGATGAGTGAGCGCAAGCTTGAGTAATCACAAACTCTGGGGATAACTTTCGCTTCATCGTCTCTGCCAAACTGATGATGTGATGACCACCAGTTATGGAATCGCCCGACGCACCGTAGTTGTCTGTTTTACCATTGCCACCGAAGTTCAATTCCTGGAACTCAGTGCCATTCGCGTTCCACTGAAAGACGATTGACTTGGCCCAGTCATGCCAAATCGGTGCTGCAATTAATAGGTCGTTGCTGATATAAATATCTGAATCTACTTTGCTTTGGCTATATGGATTGACAATAGGTAAGCCACTGCGATTTGTTTGACCATATATTAGCCGATAGTTACTCGCAAAGCTCAAATTACTAATATTATTAAACGCTTCATGTATTGGTAGTCCTCCGGGATAAGCATGGTGACTGTTATTTCCACTTCCAGGTGCAGAGAAAAAAGATTGAGGAAGTTGAGGACACGCACTAGTATCATTGATTACTGGTGGGAAAATTCCAGCTATTAGTCCACCTGGAAAGGTCGTATCCGCAGCAGCATCTACCAAGGCGGCTTTGAGCAATTGCTGTACAATCTCTTGCTTTTTGCTATCAGTTAATCCGGATCTATGCATGATACAGGTTGTGGGATTATCAATAGCATCAAGTGTGGCTTTTCTCAGTTTGACATCTTTTATTTCTTGTGTCTGATTTACCAAAAAATTTTTCGCTGACTGCACTAGGGGGGATTTTTCCGCAAGCCTAATCGCTTCAGCATTACCCGCTCCCAACATCAGTTGGTTGGTGTTATTGCTCATAACATCATATCCTTTCAGTTTGCCTTCTTCACCCTCTGCTCGTAAAGGTGTGAGCAACAATAATAAGCTCAAGCATAAACTTACTAATAATAGAATATGAGATGCTTTCATGGAGATTATCAGCCTTTAATTACAAAAGATTAATCCTCTATTGCAGTTGCCTCTGGAAAATTTACTTCCTAGAGGCAACCGCAAACTTGTTTAGGTGTAAATTGGCCCATGCGAATCTTGACTACGAATGGGAAATTCTACAAATCCCACTGGATGATGAGTAAAATGTAGTACAGACAAACCGGGATTATCTTCAGTCGCATAGGCCATAGATGCATCTATGTATTCACCCTGTAACCGTGCTAGTTCTCCTGCGATGAATGGTACTGGATCTACTAACCCTTCATTATCTCCAAAGCGAATAGCTACAAAGATTTCATTGCTCACTTCCAGTCCTTCTGGAAATCCCTCAGTATGCTCAACCTGAATATTGCTTAAAATTAAATGCTGATGATTCGCACCATGATGATTTTCTGGAGCCGGAAACAATTTTTCAATGTTGCCAACTACTCGAATTAGTGGTGCGCCCAAGGAATGCTTGAAACGATGATGATTCAGGAATCCTGTTGCTTTGGTAAATTTGCTCATAAAACACTACTTTTCAGAGTTGGAAAGTTTGATTAGGCACTTTCCAGTCAATCATGAAGCAAGCCTTTTAGAAGTATACATAAGATACAAATTTACAAATCTACTAATTGCTGCTGAATATTTAGTGATTGCTGTTGACAATCTTTGCATCCTAACAATGTCCCCACTACTCCACCCACAAAAAACGGGAGCAACGCTTTTTGATATCGATTTTAATTCTGCTGTTGGTAGAGATGCTTCAATAAAGGCATTCAGCCTGTAAATATGCTGGCGGCGAGCGGTAGAACCAAATAAATTAACCCGCTACACTCCTCTGCTTAAACTTAGCTTAAACTCAGAATAAACAAATATTAATCTCTCCTGTTTTTAGATAAACTTCAGATTTATTTAATATTTTTAATTTAGTTTTTTATCAAACTACTTCATCAATCTGAAGTAAAGTAAAAGTAAATAATTCCAAATAACTGACTGATGTCGAAAAAAGTGAGTTCAGCAATTAATCCGACTTTCTTAACAGACGTAAATCATGGTGGAAAGAAAGGGCAACCACAGAAGATTGCAGAGCAATTAGCCGAGTTTATTGATGAAGCAAAGTCAAATCTACACATTGCAATCTATGATTTTCGTTTAAGAGAATCAACCCTTGCAGAACCTGTAATTACAGCACTTAAGAATAAAGCCCAAGCGGGTGTGAAAGTGAGAATTGCCTTTGATCATGGAAAACCTGAAACTAAAACAGTTGACCCCTTCATCGCTAGTGGCAGTGATCCAGCACCAAAAGGAACCAAAGCATTCCTAGAAAGTGTATTTGAGGGAACCCAAGTTGAAATTGAGAGCATTGCTGGCTCAAAGCTGATGCATAATAAATATGTAATCCGAGATGTGAATACCAGCGAAGCAACTCTGTGGACTGGTTCAGCCAATTTCACAGACGATGCTTGGACTTACCAAGACAACAATATATTGCAAATTTCTTCGCCGCAGCTTTGCTCATACTATGAAACTGACTTTCAGGAATTGTGGGTCAGTGGCAATATCAAGACCACAGGTGTTGGGGATAGTGGTAAAGTTTATATTGGTTCTACAGAGGTTGATTTCGCCTTCTCACCAGGAGAAGGTCAGACTATCGACCACATCATTTCTAGCTTAATTGGTTCAGCAAAAAAGCGAATCAAGATTGCTTCCATGATGATCACTTCTCATGCAATTCTCGCTGCACTTGATGATGCCCTCAGACACAACCAGGTGAAAGATTTTAGTGGAGTGTACGATGCTACACAAATGTCTCATGTGGTGAAACTTTGGCACAAAGCTGAAGCAAGTGTCGGTGTTGCTGAAACTTTTAAAGAGGTGTCATCTCATCTAGTTGGGAAGCACTCCGAGCCTTATAAACCAGACAGCAAGCACAATTTCATGCACAACAAGGTTGTGGTATGTGACAACATTGTAGTGAGTGGCAGTTTTAACTTTTCTCGCAGTGCTACACAAAATGCTGAAAATATCGTTGTGTTACATGATGAAAGCTTGGCAGAGCAATATAGCGATTACATTGACCAATTGCTGGCGCACTATACCAAAGTCTAGTCACAGCTTAAGCTTGTTTACTATCTCCGGAATAAGCCCAACATTCTCAATGAAACTATCGATTGCCTTGGCTGCCGACTGCTTGCCTACTTTCAATTGAGAAAAGACGCTTGAGCGTATTGCTGATAGTCGAGCTTGGATTGCTGCTCAACAGAAACAACTTCTTGTGTAGGGCTGGCAGCTTTGCCACATAGCTCATCTATTAAACCCTTTATCTGGGCTATTCCATCTCTTAGGTCTTGTTTAATTGTAGTCGGCTTCAACAAAGATCAATATGGAGTGCTAGTGCCTTCAATGAACTCAGGAGGCAACACCTCACTAAACAATAATTCCTGTAACTCGATACCTTCTCTTCGGCTCCAATCCTTAACCAACTCAGCTATCATTGTGATCGTAGCAGTTAGCACAACTCCAGCATCATGCATCCGCTGCCGTGCTAAATCTTCCGAGAGATGAAATGGTGAACCAGAAGCATCCATCACCGCTTGAACACTGTAGCCTTCACGCACTGCGCTAATCGCCGGAAAAACTAAGCAAACATCCGTAGTTATACCAGCCATAATTAAATTAGTGCGATTCGTATCTTTGACAGCTTGAACAAAGTTTTTATCGTCCCAAGCATTTACGATGCCTGCACGTTTAACTCTTACCTCGTATGCTTTAGGTAGCAATTCTGCTAAAGTAGTCATTAGCAAACCTTGAAACCGATCCTCTTGGCTACTTGTCAAAACCACAGGTATCTTAAGCACCTTTGCCACTTTTGCAAGTGCAAGAGTATTCTTTTCTACCTCGGTCAGAGGTAAGTTTTTGATCAGCTTCATCGTGCCAACTTGATGATCAATCAGAAGCATAGCCGAGTTTTCTTGAGTGAAATCAGAATATTTCATTATGCTGTTTGACTACATCCTCTTTTTTCAGCGATCGCAGACAACCTCTAACTCAGTAACAGAGGCTTTCCTGATTATAAAATTAGACAAATTAAGCATTGCTTAAGAATTAACTAAATGACTTTTTAATATCACCCTTGCTCAAAGATAATAGGCAGACCTTTCCCAGCGACCATATTCTGTAGGAGTCGAGGGCATCTACTCCGGCGACAATTCAATAAACAGTCAATAAGAATACTCAACAACCGACTTTAAGATTTGCTACTTTACTTTTCCATACAGTAGTCCTTATGATATTTCTCGTTCAGTTTCAGTTACATTTTTAACTAAAGCTCTTATGCCTACCGTTGCGATTATCTATTTCTCTGGTGCAGGTCATACTCATCTTATGGCCCAAGCTATTGCCGAAGGTGCAAGTAAAGTTGAAGATACCACTGTTGAACTGCTACGAGTTACTGGAGAGCAGATTGTCAATGGTCGTTGGAAGAACGATGAGGGACTAGAAAAGCTCAACCAAGCTGATGCAATTGTTTTTGGCTCTCCTACCTACATGGGTGGTGTAGCGGCTCAGTTCAAGGCATTTATTGATGCCGCTAGCGAAGTTTGGTTCCGACACGGATGGAAAGACAAGATTGCTGCGGGTTTTACCCACTCTAGCTCCCCTAGTGGTGACAAGCAAGGGACGCTCTTATACTTAGCGACGAACGCAGCCCAGCACGGCATGATTTGGGTGAATGTGGGAGACTTGCAAAGCTTTTTATCGGGTCTTGATGATGGAGTAAATCGACTGGGAGGATTTTTAGGTGTCATGGGTCAAAGCCAACTCGATATGAGCGGCAAAGAACCAGTGTTAGATTCGGGGGATTATCTTACTTCATTACGCTTTGGGCAACGCATTGCAGAGGCAACTAAACGGTGGTTAAAGTAGCTTTTAACACTTCTTTTAGGTGATAGCACCCTTACATCTGACAAAAAATTCTTTTCGAGTCAAAGTTACACACTTGAGGAGCGATGACGTACCTGCCCCGCACCAGCGATCGCCCAGACCCCAGTTTAGAGCAAGTGATGAAAAAAGCTATGCACCGGGGTGAGCCAATCTTTTTGTACCGTTGCGGTGGTAGGGTGTCGCCGCCGCCTACTGGATATTACTGGCGGATGATGAAGGAACATCCATTGATCGGATTTATCAGTTAGAGGTTAATGAAGTATGACGTTACTTATAAAAATCAGTATCAAGCAATCAAACAGTTAGCGGGGAATTTTTTTAGAGATGAAAATCAATGTATAGAAAAACTTCATAATAAATCCCGCCAAAAATCTCCGTAAATTCTCTATAAAACACTGTAGTTTAATTTAGTAACATAGTTACCATACTCAATTTAAACTTTTAATTAAATGTTGAAAAATTCTTTGGTGCTTGCCCTGTCTAGTGCATCTTTAGCTGCCGCTTTAGTTAGTCCTGCTCTGGCTGCACCTGCTGACTTTATTGGTACTTGGGTCAATACTAATTCAAATACAAGTGGTGTTACTCGTTTGGTAATCACCTCAGCAGGTGGCAACAAATTAAACATCGAAGCATTTGGTAAATGCCATCCTACTGATTGTAAATGGGGGAAAACGAGCCTAATAACCTATAGCAGTAATGTACAAGACACAAATACCCGCTATGGGACTGCTAGCTACAATCCTGGATTTGCTCTAACTCTTCTGACTTTGGATCTCAAAGGTAGAAATGCACTCTCTTTACAGAGCTTTACCGAATTTACAGATAATAGTGGACGGCAAAACTATTCTTCAATTGAGGGCTTTAAACGTTAAAGCTCTCAAGGTAAGTATATAAATAGCCCGAATTTCTCAATTGTAAGAAATTCGGGTTGGCAGCGTTTGAGGGACTTAACGGGAGGGAAAAGTCACATTTGGTCAAAAGTAGTTGGTGGATGAGCCATCGCCTTTCATAAATTCTTAGAGGAAAAGTTGCACACTTGAGAGCGTTCGCTCAAATTACCTCGCTTGAAAACAGTTGTGGGCGATGCCTGCGGCGGTAAACTACGCCCTTTTGCTCAAGTTTCCTCTAAGAAATTGAAGAGAGCGTAGTCCGCACTTCTCTACGAGACGCTGCGCGAACGACAAGCTCAGTGACCATCGTAGACATTGCTTTTGTTGCTGACTCATAAAAGCTTTTAAAGTACAACACATGAGGCGATGCCTGCGGCGGTAAACTACGCTCTATTGCTCAAGTTTCCTCGCTTGAAAATGAGCGACGGCGAATAGCCCATCGTAGACATCGCTTTTCATTTTACAATCAGTTCATTGCTATCAAAACTGATATCAAATGGCTGACCACAAGACCCCACCAAGCGAAATGATTCGCGTGCCTACTGCCTTAATTAGAGCAGTACGCCAACTATCCAAACTGCACAGAGAGGGGCATACAATTGCCTTGTTGCAAGGCTTAGAGGAATTGATAGCCCAGTTTGATAGCAATATTGATATCGATGTTGCCCCAAGCAGTAAATTAGTTTTGCAGTTGGAGGAGAAGCTGGAAACCAAACTAGAGGCTATCTCCAAGCATCTGGAAAAGTTGTCACGGGCTATTTCATCAAACAGATACAACAGTCAACCCAAACAAAGAAGACAAGCTAACCCATACCAACAAACCCAAGTTGAACTGCAAGCATTGCCGGATGAAAATCTAGCACCGCGACTAGGTTTAACTCCTTCAAGCCTCACAACCGAAAAAGAAAAACTCAGCCCCAAAGAATTTATCAGTTGGACTCGTAACCGCGACCCAAGGGGCATAGGTTGGGAATGGAATGCAAAAGACGGACTTTACCATCCGGTGAAATAATTTCAATTGTCCCCTAACTTGGGGTTTAATGTAAGAGCATTCAACATAAGAATAAGCAATGTTGAATACTCCCACCCTCACTAACACCGAACTGGTTGACCTGTGGCTGCACGGTAAGAGCAAGAACACTGTTGACGGCTACCGTCGTTATGCCGAGAGGTTTTTTTCTCATGTCAATAAGCCCGCTTCTGATTGCACCCTCATGGACTTTCAGTTGTGGGTGATGACACTAAGTAGTTCTGACAACAGCAAGCGGGTAGCAGTGGGAGCGATAAAGAGTCTATTTTCCTTTGCTAAACAGCTTGGGGTGATATCGGCTAATTTGGGAATACTGGTTAAGTCACCCAAGGCTAAAAACAGATTGGCAGAGCGAATTATTACTCAAGAGGAAGTACAATTACTGATAAATTCCACGACAAATGAACGCGATCGCGCTCTGGTTCGTTTACTTTATTTTGCGGGTTTGCGAGTATCAGAACTGTGTGGCCTCAAATGGCGTGACCTCAAAGCCCGTGGTGACGGCGGTCAAATTACAGTATTTGGTAAAGGTGAGAAAACTAGGGTCGTGCTTGTCGGTGCGGGTATCTGGCGGGAGATACAACAGTTAAAGAATTACGCCTTACACGATGACCCAGTGTTTGTTTCAGCTAAGGGTGGTCATCTGTGTCGTAGTATGGTATTTCATATTGTAAAAAATGCTGCAAATCGCGCTCTTATTGAAGGGAATGTATCACCCCACTGGCTTAGACACAGCCACGCTAGTCATAGTTTAGATAGGGGAGCGCCCATACACTTGTTGCAGAAAACGCTGGGGCATAGTTCAGTTGCCATCACGGAAATGTATCTGCACGCCAGACCGACTGATAGTAGTGGGTTGTATTTACCTGATGATGATGAGTGATAGGTTGTAAGCTGGACACCACATTATGTATTGTCCGATGGGTTTAGATTGTCGCCAAATGACAGGTGTTGACTATAAATGCTCGAATATCTCAGCTTGCCATGAGCATTCCCGCAAACCATCAATGGTCAAGATTGTGTTTTATGTACTCAACCAACAAATATGCCAGCTAGAAGACATAAAAGTTAATGAAAAATCACTGACTGAGTTGTTGCAAGAAACAAACCATGATTTAGAATCTGTGTTGGCTAATTTGGATAATTTTGTGATTAGCAATCGTAGAACAGATGAATTGGCATAAATTCTCAGCGCTAAATAAACATTAAAATTCTAGAAGCTCTGCAATATTTAACTGACGATGACGTTCACCTATTCTCTATACCCAGATAATTGGTCAGAAATTGACACTTCAGTTAAGCAACAAGCCCAGTGGCGTTGTCAAAAGTGCGGGTTACACTGCATACCCCCAAAAGAAGATACATCAAAGCTCACACGTTCAAAGCGCCGGGTGTACACGCTTCAGGTACACCACTGGAACCGCGACCCAAGAGATAATCGACGAGAGAATTTGGTAGCTCTGTGTAGTGCCTGTCACCTTTATTACCATCAAGGTAGTAAATCAAATGTTTCACCGGGGCAGTTGTCTTTGTGGTAGGTGAGTATGGACGATGTTCGAGAAATAATCGCTTGACTATTTTCTTAGAGGATGAGGAGCGATCACTTGTAAATGAAGGGCGATCGCATAATAAGGGGGTGGAGTCTGTGCAGATACTTCGCCGTCAAGTGACTGTAATAGATGCGTTCGCCCCTGTCTGCTGAAAGATTCTTAGAGGAAAAGTTGCTGAAATCGTAATACTACCCCAATGACTTAAGCGATGGCGTGGGAGCGATCGCTTTTGCTGCTGACTCATACAAGCTTCAGGGAGCGACACATGAAGCGATCGCCCCCTCTCAGTTCTGGGGGAAAAGTCAGCAGCTGTGCAACCAGATTTAGCGATCGCTTCATCGTTGGTTCAGACCCCGGCGAAAGTGAAGAAAGGTAAACTGACGCTGGGTGTTCCGTCAACGGTGGCGGAATCGTCAAAACCAGAGATGAAACGGTACTAGTAGACATCACTTATCAAAATGGGCGTTCTAGGAAACCATGTTTCGCACAGTAGTATTTTGATAAGTAATCCACAATCGTATCAGTGATAGATGTTTCACACTCAGTATGATTTATGCGATGTCTGTGACGGGCTACGCCTACGCTTGGGGTTTCCTCTAAGAATAGAGTGGGCGATCGCACTCCATCACCCCAACTAGCAAAGCAAAATCCCCTTCTCAAAGCGCAAGTTCAGGGCGATCCCTACTTAATCAAAAAGCTCGGCTGCTATTAGCAGATCGTTTCTATTTTGATTAGCAAGCCAAATAAAGAACCATCTATCTACAACATTTAATCGTCTATTTGTTTGGTCATAATCAAGAATTATAGGCTTAATGTCTTTTTTAACTTGAAGTGACGCTGTTGATTGCAAAGCTTGAGTTAGGTTACCAGGATTAAGATCCTTTTTTTGTGGATGATGTGATTGGAGTATTTCACGTATTCGAGCATAGGTAAGTCCTTGCTCTAATTCTTTTAAATTTGCTATCAAAATTGGGTACAAAAGCCATTTATGCATTTCAAGTCTGGTATCTTGAAAACCTTCAGAAAATTGAGTTATAAAGGACATATAACGCCCACTCTGTTGGTTAACAACTGACTTGATTAATTCGTGTACATATAAATTATTGCCAATTAAACGACACTTATCTAACGTTTCACTAACTCCTGATTCACGACATGCTTTAGCACAAACTTCTTGAACTATATAAACACTCTCAAAAGATTCAGATATAAGGATGTTTTTAAAATGTTCGGAAAATTCAATATTTAATAATTTAGCTCCATCGTCAATGACTTGACGCAATTCTTTATTATTCCATTTGTCAGCATCTATTGCAATTACACGCCCAGTTAAATCACCATTATATACAATTAATCTATTCTCTTCTAGCCAAACACCTATAATAATAAAGCAGAATTCAGATGCTTCATGAAATGCTTTTAAAGCAACGGCAAAGTCTTTTTGAGTTTCTGTAGAAAGGTAATGAAAATCTTCTAAAACTATATACTTTTTAAATTTTACCGCTTTCAATGCAGCAATAATATCGTTTACATCTTCTGCATCAAGTTCCAAACTTTCTAAGGTAATCTCAGTAGATTTCGTCTTTTCTGCATCACCTGAAACTGTTCCTTTACCTTTGAGGAAGTTTAAGAAGCTAATTCCACCTTCAATGGAAGCCATAATTTTTTGCTTACCAGCAGCAGTTTTCTTAATTGATTGAGTAATTTGGTAACCTACTGCTTTAAGAATTGCAGAGTGTATATCTACTAACACCCAACGATTAGAACATTGGATATTAATATATTCCTCAGCTTCCAGACAACGTTTCCGCAGAGATGTTTTTCCTTGCTTTGAACTACCATATATAACAATGTGCCTATTTTTTGTCAAATTTTCTATGAGTCTGTGATCCACTTCTCGTCTTTCTACATAATTTAAAGGGAGATCGCGTGCAATACCATAGACAGAATCAGTTGAGTAAACTTTTTTACTAAACATTTATTTACCTTTCTGCACATTAATGAGTTTGATTATACACACTGTTTATTAATTTCACTTCTATTGCTGAGTGTGATCGCTCACCCTGTTTCCTCTAAGAAATTGGTTGTTGCTTGAGATGCCCAGCGATCGCACCACTGGGCATCTTGATTTACGTCATCCTACTTCTGTGACTGATTCGGGGGAAGTTGACAAGCCCCTTTTTGAAACTGATACTCAATTCCTAGCGCTTTCAGGTAAAAGCTCACAGGATTGCAGCCTGATAACAGGGCAGCAAAGACAGATGCGATCGCTACAAGGGCAAGGAACAAGTAAGCATACTTCCCAGGAGGCAAGTTTCTCTTGGGAAGTAGGGAGTTTTTCTTTTTAACGAACATGACTTTATGATTAGAGTGAGTTTAATTTTCGGCCTGGAGAGACTCCGGGCTTTTTTCTGCAAATAGAAACTGCAAAAGCAAAAGCCCCAGACATAGGCAGCCTGGGGCATCCACATTGAATGCGGTTTTGTTGCTATTGCTTACAGAATTAACGGAACGTTGCACTTTATTTAACCTCCTTGGGTTTAATCTAGGAGGCTGCCTTGAAGAGAGCGTTTGCAACAATTCCGGTAGCTAAAAGCTTAATTTTATGCTGCTTTATTTGACCGGGTATTCGTGCATACAACTCAAATCACAGATTGCAACAGCAATTCGTGATAAGCTGTGGACATCTGCATAAAAAATACAGTTATCCTACGCTTCTTCAAGGCTAGCCCTGAAGTTAGGTTGAATGAACGAACACCGAAGCAGCTACGCGGTTCCTTTCCCTTTTTCCGTCGTCACAGACTCTTCTAAGCGACTCTTCTTTCTGACTTTCACTTTATTGCTGCGGGCGTTCGGAACGGACGCAATAGACGGGGAAAAGTAACCAATAACAAGATTAGCAAATTTTCAAGGTTTGAAGCAATTGGTACGAGTAAACTTTTCTGCAATCTCTTCCACTTCGGGATTTTCCAATACCTGGTACTGGTTCCAAGGTAGGCTTAATTGCCCTGGTGATGAATTCTTTTTATTCGCTGGCTTCTGTTTTACATTCATCCCGCCCAGTAACTTACTACCCCAGTGACTTTGAATGTACTTTTATGCTTTGACTGTACGTCTACACAAAAAAGGTGAGCATTGCCCACCTAAGAAGTTTAATTATGTGCGCGAAGCACAATTAAAAATGAAAAAATTGCCAAAGTTTCAGCAGTGTTACCAGCAAGGAAAAGATGGCTGCGATCGCAGTTGCAATTGGCTGCCAGAATCTGCATTTCTGGCGAAACCACCAAAGCAGTGAACCTCTGCGCTTTTTGCGCGCGCTTTTGAATTCGTCTTTCTGTATGGTCATGGAATTACAATCAAGATGGAATTAATTTCGTTAACTGCCTGGAAAAACACCAGGCTTTTCCTATATAGCTTCGTACTACTGCCTGGAAAAACACCAGGCTTTTCCTATGTAGCTTCCTACTAACTACATTTTGAGCATTTATTGCTAAGTAACTAAAACAAAGCCCCAGACATAGACAGTCTGAGGCGATCGCATTGAATGCGCTATTAATGCTATTAATTACAGACTTGGCGGAACGTTGCACTATTTTCACCTCCTTGGGTTTACTTTGGGAGGCTTGCCTTGAAGAGAGTTAACTGCAACAATTCCGTCTGTAGCTTATGTAATTTTTGCCACTTCGGTTTTTTCGTGCATTACAACTCATGCCACAAATTACAACCATTTTAGATTGCAAATCATGACTAACTCTGAGTAGCTGCAATGCTATACAATACAGTTACTCAGTGCTTCTTCAAGGCGCAGCCAAGAAGTTAGGTTGTGAATGCTACGAATGTACCGTCGTGCTGCTTTCTATGTCTATTTCCCTTCCCCGCTCTTCCCAGTGTGAAATATCACACGGTAGGCGATAGATAATCGACAGTGGTAAAATCACAATCAGTCTCTTGACTGGTAGCACGCGCAACGAATTCGAGCAAAAAGCGGAAGCGAAGCGAGAGCGGGAGGAAATGTCAAGTAAAGGTAACACTTGTTCTCTTTCATTACCGTTAGCGGGAGTAGTAGAGTTCGTTAAGGGCATTCCATTGCCCTCAGTAAGAGTGTGAATTAGAATACCTTTGCCTTTGCCACCATAAGCAACCTCTTCACCACCACCCTTTCCAGGGGGAAAAAGACCCGTCAACCGCGCCAAACTCCCAATTTATTAGTCCTTTTTCATCTGCGAGCGCTAAAACACGCGCTTGTAAATGCTCCAATGTTCCGTCTTCACGCCACCGCTTTAACCATCGATGGGAAGAGCTTTTTGATGCCCATCTATCCCCCTGTGGTAGATCACACCATCGACACCCAGTAATCAAAATATACAGCAGACTATTTAATACATAGCGATATGGGGCATGAGGCATTCCTTTGCCACGCTTTTCTGGCTCCTTGGGAAACATATCCTCAAATAACTTCCATTCCAGTTCGCTCAATCCTTCAAAACGTCCGGCCATCACACCATACGCTCAACTCCATTGAGAAGTAGATTACCATATTCTTCCATTAGTGGGATAGGTTCATATAAGTTTGACCGACGATTATCCTCTGGCAGAAAATTTTTATGATGTACAGTCAGTGTTAATGCCATTCTAAGAGAACGGGAGATTTTGGAGGTATCATCACGGGGGCGAATACATTGCAACCGACATTTAGAACATCGCCAGTCCACAGATTGTTTGACATCAAGAGCAATATCTGACCAATTTTCTGGATAACGTACCTGGGATTTAGAAGGCATTTCCTGATTCTCAAAATGCGTAGAGATTTAATTACCAGTTCTGGGATAAGAGTAATCTACTATAATTAGTCAATTTATTAATTTTTATCACTCCGAATCCTTCAACATAAGAGTCAACAATTCCGACATCTCCCATAGGTGTTTATTCCGGTCGTCATAAATCATCAGAGCTAAGTAGGCGGATTCTAGCAGGGTTTTTACTTCAAAGCGATCGCTAATTCCTGAGAGTTCTTGTTGGATAGCGATCGCCAACTCTACCAGACGCACTGCTTACGGTCGCCATCGCTTCCCTATTTTCTTAGACATCCGCGTTAGCGGAGCTTATCGTAGATATCGCCCGTGACAATTTTTCTAACTGCCCAGAAATAGCCTCTAGTTTGGTTTCCAGCTGCAAAACCGATTTGCTGCTAGGCGCAACATCGATATCAATATTGCTATCAAACTTAGAGAGCAATTCCTCTAAGCCTTGCAGCAAGGCAATTGTATGTCCCTCTCTGTGCAGTTTGGATAGTTCTCTGACTACTGGAATTAAGGCAGTAGGCACGCGAATCATCTCGCTGGGTGGGGATTTTTGTTCAGGCATTTGATATCAGTTTTGATAGCAATGAACTGATTGTAGAGTGAAAGCGATGTCTACTTTAAGGGGCTGTTCGGTGACGCTATTTTCTTAGAGCCTACATTCCGCAGGTTGCTCAACAAAGTAGATAATATTTCTGACAAGCAGAACCAAGAAACTGTAGTATAAACTGTCGTTCATGAGTGAGGTTAGAAATAAACTTGACCTCAGAAACTACAACTAGATGAACAGCTTGAAAACATTGGAAAATCCAACGGAGAGTGGGAGATTGAGTAGGGAAGCCGCGTTGATTGGGAATAGTTTGATTTTCTGCGACAAGATGGGAACGAATCTGTCGCTGCCCAATAGTGTAAGCAAACATAAAGCCATAATCATAGCTAAAGCAGCTACCCGTTTTGAAGACTTAACAAATATACTAGATACGAAAAAAATTGGGTCTTTAAGAAATTTAAAGCCACGTTCAGAAACAGACTGTTTCTTATACTCTTGGAGAATATCTGTAGGAGTCCAATGTTCTATATCAGTTAAATTAGTTGCGAGAATAAACCGTCCTGCCTTGTTTTGAGAAGCAGTAATAGCCTGAGTATTGAGAACTAAATTAGCTTGAAGATGATATCTTAGACGATCAGGTGACTGCTTTTGACTGGGACGACCAGATTTGTGATAGTGAGCTTTCTCAACTACCTGAATATTTTCCATTTGATGGTATTTCATTTGGCAAGCTAACTGTTGAGCAGCTTGGCGAACATCTAATTCACAATTAAATTCTTGAGTAGATAGTTTTGGGATTGCAGCCTGTTGTATTTTCTGTTGTTTATCTAATTGCTTAGTCAATTGTTTTAAGTCAGTTTCCCGTCTCAAAAGACTTTCAACAACTAACCATCGCTGCTCAATTTCCCTATAGCCACTAGTCACTTCAGCAATTGTATATCCTTGTATTTGACTTGGAGAGTCCAATTTTGTATAAATCGTCTAAAATTCTCCCCAATCTGTCATCGTTCAGATGTTCTGGTAATACTCCTGCACCGATGAGATGCTCTGTTGCTTTTCCTACAAAAAATTGATGAAACAAATATAATCGTGCTGTTAAAAATCCTAGACAATTGAGAATCATTGCTTTCACTACTTGCCCTGCATGCACTCACTTTTTCTAGAGGATGAGTGCCGACTAAGGTATCTATTCTCTCTACAATGCCGATTTCATCAACTATCCCAGCCACAATTCCCAAATGGTCTATATCTTGAGTTTCAAAGGACGGTATTTGTTTGCTCATTAGCAACTCCCACCACTACTTTTATCCACTTAGACTTTAAAATACCATCACTCGACCCTCAACCTGCGGAATGTAGGTTACAATACCTTTTAGCTTTAAATTTTAACTTTCAAAAACTTACTAATAATGATAATCGTGCGTTGGGGAGAGGAAAGGAGGTGAGCGACGCTCGCCTCCTTTCCTCTCTATTTGATTATCATTATTAGTATTAAGGCTATTTTGAGTATTTTAACTGATTGACAAAATGCGCTTTATTTTAAACTCTCACGGATGGACCCTGATTGATGCGATCGCGTAGAAGGTTAGCAGCCTATTTGAGTCCGGCAGCCTTTCGTTGGCGCTGGCGTAAGGCGGTCTTCTTTGCACGATTACCGCAACCGTTACCACTCATGGCACACCATCGGCGCTGACCGGGTCGTGAAGTGTCCAGGAAGAGCATCGCGCACTCAGGGTTGGCACAGGCTTTGATCCGTTCTACCCAAGAATTTGAGAACAGGTCGATCGCATCGCGGGCGATCAAAGCGAGTGCAGCATCAACAGAGCAATCCTCTGTCCATAAGACTTCACGTCCGTCTGGGCTGAGCTGGGGCACTACTGGCAATCGGGCAGCCCAGGCATTGATCGTCTCGATGTCCACTGGGTTAGGGACATGATGACAGCGGAGCGCTTGTGTCGTCTGGTACAGGGCTTCCCGAAGTGTTTTTACAGACTTCAGCACCTCTGGAGTGACATCCGGAGTTTTGGACATCAGTCCGGCTTCGACGCACCAACGAGCAAAATCATCGGGACTCAATAGTCGCTCAATATCGCGGTGTCCGCGTTCGCCGATGGTAGCAACAAGGTTCAGAGATAAGCGACCCGGAGTGAACCGGAACGCTAAATCAGCGGGGGTTGGAGGATGGATAGGGATACTTTGAGGCATAGAACCAATATAACTAGTTCCAAAGTCAAATCGATATGGTATAGTTGGAACCAGTTAAAGTAGTTTTATCAGGTTCCAAAAACAGAATACAGCAATATAACTTCTCGCTAGAGCCTGCGTGGTCAGACTTCTAGTCGAATGCTTGCATAGCTGTGCTGGTAAGACAAAACTGAACGAGTCGTTGATAAAAGCACTGGAGGAATTGTAATGAATATCGGTTTTATTGGAGTCGGCAGCATGGGTGCTGCAATGGTGCCCAATTTGGTCAAGGCAGGTCATCAAGTGAGCGTGTGGAACCGCAATCCGGATGTGGTGAAGGCGATCAAAGGGGTCACGATTCTGACATCGCTAGCCGCAGCGTTTGAGAACGATGCCGTCATCACCATGCTGTCTGATGACACGGCTGTACGCAGCGTGATTATTGACTCAGGAGTACTCGCTGATGCGCGGAAAGACTGCATTCATGTGATGATGGCGACGATTTCACCCGCGATCGTCGAGGAATTACAGGAACTGCACCGGAACGCCGGAATCGCTTACGTGGCAGCACCAGTTTTCGGTATCCCTGCCGTAGCTGATAAGGGTGAGTTGAATATTCTAGCAGCAGGTGATGCTGAAGCGATTGCGACAGTCCAGCCCCTGTTCGATGCACTGGGGCAGAAGACGTGGCACCTCGGCGATGATCCAAAGCACGCGAACATCGCGAAGATCGCTGCCAACATGATGATTACACTGGCGATCGAGTCTATGGGCGAAGCAACTGCTCTGACCGAAAGCTACGGTTTGAAAGCGGGCGATTTCCTCAATGTCGTAACCAACACACTATTCGCTTGCTCAAGCTATAAGCGTTATGGCAGCAACATCACCAGCAATACCTACGAACCAGGGTTCAAACTGACCTTGGGACTCAAAGATGTAAATTTGGCGCTCGATGCAGCTAAGGCAAAAGCGCGTGTTTTGCCTGCTGCGGAAATCGTGCGCGAGAACATGCAAGGCGGTGTCGATCAGAGAATGGGATCGAAGGACTGGTCAATTCTTGCCAAAGTGACTCGGCATCGAGCAGGCTTAGAAGAAGGAGTTGCCTAGTATGACGATGCTATTCGTGACCTATGCCGGCGATACTGGCACGCGCTTCGACCGCGACTATTACACCAACACCCACCTGCCGCTAGTGCTGGAGGCTTGGGGTCCGCACGGACTCGAAACCGCCGCCGCCTTTTTCCCAGCCAGCGACGGCGTGGGCACAATCGCGGTCTGTGTATGCAGGTTCCAGAATGAGGCAGCGATTCGCAGCGCGATCAACTCGCCGCAGACCGAGCGCGTGATGGCCGATGTCAAGCATTTCACCGACGCAAAGCCGACGCAAAGCCGCGCCGTACCTCTCTGAATCAGTTTTGAATCGGTCACACCCGCACTGAAAATACCGCACCATACGTCGTCTTCCGAGGCATGAGTAAAAGGGCGTTTATTATGAATCAACTCGACAACACTGGAGCGCACCACTTCTGGGCAAACATACCAGCGAGAACATCGCGCCGTGGACATTTCTGGATACCCGGCGATCGCGTCACCCTTGACGGGAAATTGTTCCAGCGCGGACCGATGTTCGTGGATTGGGAAGCACCGGAGTGGGTGACGCAGCCATACCCCATCGTTCTGGTACACGGCGGCACGTTGCAGGGCACCGAATGGCTCGACACGCCCGACGGTCGTCCTGGCTGGGCACAGCGCCTCGTTGAGGCTGGATACGCGGTTCTTGTTGTTGATCGTCCCGGTCACGGGCGATCGCCTTACCATCCCGATGTGATCGGACTAATGGGTCCACCGTTCGCCTACGAGGAGGGTCAACACGTATTCTTTCCGTCTACGGCTGCCGATGCCCAGACGCAATGGCCTTTCGACCCGGACGATCATGCCGCGCTCGATGCCTTCATCGCGCCGTTCGGACCGTTACCCAGTGACCTCGCCGCATCGCAGGAGATGGATGCGGATCGACTTGCCCGCTTGCTCGATCGGATCGGACCTGCGATTATGATGACCCACTCGGCGTCCGGATCTGACGGTTGGCTGGTCGCGGATCGGCGACCCGGTCTCGTCGTTGCGATCGTCACTGTTGAGCCGATGGGTCCGGCGTTCGCTGAGACACCTGGCATCGGGACGCTAGACTGGGGGCTGACCGCTGCACCGATCACCTACGACCCGCCGCGTACCTCTGCCGTTGAGGTTCGTGCTGCTGATCCGTCCTCGCTGCGAATTCCGGCTTTGGCTAAACTCCCGGTGGCGGTCGTCGCCGGAGAGACCTCAGTTCAGGCTCAATTCGCTCCCGCGATCGTGGACTTTCTCACCACGGCGGGCGCGGCTGCTGAACTCCTGCACCTGCCTGACTACGGCGTGTTTGGCAACGGGCACGGGCTGATTTATGAAAAGAATTCTGACCAAGCCCTGCAACCGGTTTTGCGCTGGCTGGAAGCACACACTGAAGTCCAGTTCTCCTTCTCCCGCAGGAGAAGGGGCTAGGGGATGAGGGTCTTTAGTTTAATTGCGTCCACCTACTTACCTGAAGAAGATAATGATCGCTCAGTTTCTTACCCTGATCGTCTCTTTCCGAGATCACTTGCGAACCTATGCTCGAAAGATGACGATCGCCAAGTTTCTCATCTGCACAATCCTCGTACTTGGACTTGTGATAGTTTTGCCAGCCGTTGCAACGGAGGAATTTCCGATGTCGAATGGTTTCACCAGTGGCTACCGCAAGGTGGATGACGTTAACTTGCATTATGTAAAGGGCGGTCACCGCTGGTGTTTCTGGTACACGGCTTCGGACAAAGCTGGTACGAATGGCACAATCTGATGCCGCTCCTTGCCCGCGATCGCACAGTCGTGGCGATTGATCTCCCAGGTCTTGGTCAGTCTAATCCGCCAAAAACCTCCTACACCGGAAAAGATATTTCCATTTATCTCTACAAGTTTGCCAAGAGTTTTAGCCCGAATGCACCGTTCGATCTGGTTGCCCACGATATTGGCATCTGGAACACCTACCCGATGGTAACCATCCATCAATCGGACATCCGGCGACTGGTCTACATGGAAGCGCCGATCCCTGACGATAGCATTTACACCTATCCTGCCTTCACGTCAGAAGGAGAATCGCTAGTTTGGCATTTCAGCTTTTTTGCCGCCGATAATCGCTTGGCGGAAACGTTGATTACTGGCAAGGAGCGCTTTTTCTTCGAGCATTTCATCAAGGTTCATGCCACGAACAAGGCTGTGTTCACGCCAGAACTGTTGAACCTGTATGCACAGTCCTATTCAAAGCCGAGTACACTCCACGCCGCGTTTGAGTACTACCGGGCACTCAATGAATCCGTGCGCCAAAATAGACTGTTGGCGAAGACCCAGTTGACAATGCCAGTTCTTGCGATCGGCGGGGGTGGTCATGGGGGCTTTGGCAAGGGTGAGGCTGAACAGGTCAGGAAGTACGCAACCAATGTCAACGGACAGTCGATCCCCAACTGCGGACATTGGCTCCCTGAGGAATGTGCCGAGCCTCTTAACAAGCTTGTTGTCGATTTTCTGAAGTAACCATTCCTAATAGACTTGTCCGAAAAATTAAAAAGCAGTCTATGTCTGGCTTAAAGATGGTTTCAGTGAAAGCCATAGTCCACGGAATAATCAGGGGAAACGCATCTTATTTCCTAATAAAAAACGGCATCATACACTACTATTTTTTAGCGATCGCAAAACCCTGATTTACTCCCATAGCAAGCGATCGCTTCTTACCCCCGTGTAATTGGCCACAGAAGCCCTGACAATCCTACTCATTGGAGATGGGGCTTTAACTGGGAAGAGAAGGTAGACGGTGAGTGGAAGGGGCGGAGTATTGGAAATGTGCCAGTAGGTGCGATCGCACTTATCCAATCTATGCAGAATGAAGGGGCTAGTTTAGAGGAAATAATCGGCTTTATCAAGAGAGCAAAAACTAAAACTAGATAATGAGATGCCCCTACTTTTGAATCACTTTCTGTAATCAACGACTATATTCTGTTGGTATTTTATACCAGTGGAAAATGCTGGCAATTTCGCTTAATTATAGCAACCGCCAAGGTGGTTTGGGCATAAACTAGAAGTAGTCCCTTTCGTTATCCTGCAAAACGCGATCGCTGTAAATATGCCCAAACCCTA
>NZ_JBALCS010000010.1:0-40903 GCF_036919555.1 Nostoc sp. | reverse complement strand
TCAATCGAATATGCTGCCATCTCTAAATAATCTGTTTTTTTACATCTTTCAAGTTTACAATCTTTGTGGCTGGTTTGATATCAAATTGCTGTAAGATGTTTCCAGGAACTAAAACCTTGGTTTTTAGGCTTTATAGAATGAGCCTTCTGAGTTTCGTACCGGGAACTAGTCTAAACTCCAGTACTGATATTAGCCGTTTGGAATTGAGTTAAATAATATTGATCGGGTCTACATCAATGGTCAAGCTAACAGATTGGGGACAAAGCGATCGCACTTCTTCCCAATCTGGCAATTGTGGTAAGGCATCGGGGGCAAATTTAATCAATATCTGCCAGCGATAACGATTAGCTACCCGTAAAATACTCGCTGGTGCTGCGCCTAATATCTCAAATTCTTCTTCTGTACTCAAGGCTGTGGCAATAATTTGCGCCGTATTCTGCACTTGAATGGGATCGAGACTACTTAAACGCAACAAAATTAACCGCCCATAAGGGGGATAATTGAGTGCTTGGCGTTGTTCTAACTCAGCTTCAGAGAAAGACAGATAATCGTGCGATCGCACTGCTGCAATTACCTGATGCTCTGTAGTATAAGTCTGCACAATTACCCTACCCGGATCATCACCTCTCCCAGCACGTCCAGCGACTTGAGTCAAGGTTTGAAATGCCCGTTCACTGGCGCGATAATCTGATAAATTTAGCAATCCATCGGCAGCAACGACGCCCACAAGTGTCACCTGCGGTAAATCTAAACCTTTGGTAAGCATTTGCGTTCCTACTAATAAATCTGCTTCGCCGTTGGCAAATTGGGTAAGTAGGGTACGGTGTGAGCCTTTGTTGCGGGTGGTATCGCTATCAAAGCGAATCAAGCGCAATTCTGGGAATTGTCGCGCTAATTCTTGCGTTACTCGTTGAGTACCGCTACCGAAAAATTTCAGGTAAGGGGAACTACAATCAGGGCAGAATTTGGGATGCGATCGCGCATAGTTACAATAATGACAACGCAATAATTCCGGCGCTTTTTCTTCGGTGTGGTGATAGGCTAACGACACATCACAGTGCGGACATTCCAACACATATCCACAACTGCGGCAAGATACAAAAGTACTGTGTCCCCGGCGATGGATAAATAAAATCCCCTGTTGTTTTCTCTCTTGCAACTGTTGCAAAGCTGCTTGCAGCGATCTACTAAATATAGAACGATTTCCCTGCTGCAACTCTTGCCGCATATCGACGATTTCCACTGGCGGGAGAGGGCGCGAGTTGATGCGTTCCGGCAAACTTAAGTAATGAGTGCTGAGTGCTGAGTGCTGAGTGCTGAGTGAGGAGTTAAAATTTCTTTCTTGTCCCCCCTCTCGGCTTGGGGAGAGGGGGCTAGGGGGTGAGGTTCCGACGCTAACCCAACTCTCCAACGAAGGGGTAGCGGAACCCAACACCAAGGGGCAATTTTCTAATTCTGCTCGCCACTGGGCGACGGTACGGGCGTGGTAGGTGGGTATGGGGGAGTCTTGCTTAAAGCTGCTGTCGTGTTCTTCATCTAAGATGATTAAACTCAAGTTGAGCAAAGGAGCGAAAACGGCGCTGCGGGTACCAATGACAACTTGGGGTTCTCCTGTGAACATTTGTCGCCAAGTGTCGTAACGTTCACCATCTGAGAGGGCGCTGTGATAGACGCTGACTTTATTACCAAAACGGGCGCGAAAACGATCAGTTAGCTGGGGTGTGAGGCCAATTTCTGGGACTAAGACAAGGGCGGATTTGCCTTGGTTGAGCAGGGGTGCGATCGCTTGCAAATATACTTCGGTTTTCCCCGAACCTGTCACCCCATGTAATAAAACTTGAGCAAACCCATCTAACATCTGGATTGTTTCTAAGGCGCTAGCTTGGGCTGCATTTAATGACTTTGGTTGATCTTGAGCGAATGCTGGGCCTTGTTCTGTTCGCAATACTTCCCGTTCTTCGATGACGATGTAACCCTTTTGGGCGATCGTCTTGAGGGTAGAGGAACTAGCATTGCAAATTTGCAATAATTCATTTTGCCATAACTCACCACCACGCCGCCGCAGCACTTCTAAAATCTCTCGTTGGCGAGTAGTTAAATCATGATCGATTGTACCTATGAGCGTGACTGCTTTTTGGAGCTTTGGTCGAGTTAGTCGTGGTGGTTCTAAGTAGCTTTCTACTAAACCGAATCGTAACAACTCCCGAATTCCCCGATAAGCAGATTTGACTTTTTGTTGGAGGTAGACGAAACTGTAGTCTCCTACCGACTGCGCTTGTAAAAGTTCCCAAATTTGCCGTGCAGTTGGAGTCAGAAAAGCTGAAGGATTGGGAGATGCCAGTAAATAATTACTTCCCTCTGCCCCTCTGCCTCTAATGACGCGGATACGACGCTGCGATCGCCCCAGCAACCCTGGTGGCAGAGCAACCCGGATCACTTGAATTAGAGGCGTATAGTAATATGCAGCAACTCGATTGAGTAATTCCCAATAAGCACTTGGGAAAAATCCAACGCTGACTATATCTTCTACTTCCCGGATTTTTTCTGGTGGTAAATCGACATTTGGTTGTGACAGTAACCGAATAGCGATCGCTCCTAATTGTTGCGCTCCAAATGGCACACTCAGAATATCCCCTGGTTTTATTTCTAACTGGGCTGGCAATCGATAAGTAAATAGTCCTATACTTCCTGGACAGTCTACCAGTACTTCAACCCACCTATTAAGAATTGTACCCGACTGGTATGATTCACTAGGTTCAGCTACCACCAAAGGAGATAAATTTACGTCATTAATATACATATTTGCTGACTTTATAGTTTAACATTTTAGTCACAATTAACCTAGCTAACTAAACTCTATTTTTTTGCTTTTTTGGACTCAAATGGTATTTCCCAATACTGTTATCCTTCATAATACTTGATAAGTTTCCTCTTATGTAATCTACTAGACAATTTTGCCTCTTCTATACGTGCAATAAATATTTTGTGCCTACCTTACAAATAAAAGCATCTCGGCTAAATCTACAAAAGTTACTCCAACTACTAAATAGGGAGTAGCCTTTTTCCGCCTATCGATAGATATTCAACCCTTTCTGTATATGAGATTATTTTATACATGATCATCCCGAAATTAAGCTGCCATTATTGTAATTTCTATCATGTCGGTAACTTTAAATCGGGAATGCATAATCCCAGCAGCAGGTTTTCGATTTATCCAGTGGCTTCCAACCCCTAAACATTAAAATTGTTTAGAAAAATATATGAAAGTTTAGAAAATTGGGATGGTTAGCTGAGATTTTTATATTTGTTAAGGTTGAGAAAGTTTGAGGAGGATTTGACATATTTGATAATTCAGAAAAAAATGAAGAATATATATGTTGTGAACCTGAGAAGAAAGTTTTGTTGGGTACCAGGGCTAGTTTAGTTATAAGTTGTATCTAACCGTAACCTATAGTTTGTCGGTAGATACGTATTTTTATTTCTCAATAGAAATTAGCAGAAGCTTGTATTTCGCTATATAAACGGGTGCATTCGTCCATTAGGGAAAACTACCAAGCCTCAAACGAGTAGCTGTAACTAAATTATGTACCAAACAAAACAACAATCCCTAAAGGAAACTATGAATATTGTTGAATTGGGAAAAATGGAAATACTGGAGAACACTGCTGATAGCGAAGAACCATCACTCGAAAGTTTAGATCCAGTAGCAGATGAAGAATCTCCAATTGTAGTAGAAAATCTGGAATCAGACGAACGGGATGGAGATGAGATGGGGGCGGCTCGTCCTTCGGGATATAATAAAACCGAACATGATGATGCCGTAGGCGCGTTTTTTAAAGAAATGGCGCGTTATCCGCTTCTAAAAGCTGATGAAGAGGTAGAGTTAGCGCGGCGAGTCAGGTTTCTAGAAGAAGTTAGGGAATTACAAGCTGCCTTACAGTTAAAACTGGGACAGGAACCTAGCAAACTAGAAGTGGCTTCCGAGCTAGAAATGACGGAAAAGCAATTAGAAAGTCGCTTGTATCAAGGTAGAGTAGCGAAACGCAAAATGATTCGCTCCAACCTGAGATTAGTAGTTTCTATTGCCAAGCGATATTTGAATCGGGGAGTGCCTTTTCTGGATTTAATTCAGGAAGGAGCAATGGGATTAAATCGCGCTACAGAAAAGTTTGATCCAGATAAAGGATATAAGTTTTCTACTTACGCCTATTGGTGGATTAGACAAGCGATTACCAGAGCTATAGCTAATGATGCGCGGACAATCCGGCTACCTATTCATATTGTTGAAAAGCTTAACAAGCTGAAAAAAGCCCAACGCGAACTCAAACAAAAACTCTCTCGTAATCCCACCGAAGCTGAAATGGCAGAAGCTTTGGAAATTAGTGTGCAACAACTACGCCAGCTACAACAACTACGGCGTCAAGCACTTTCTCTCAACCACCGCGTCGGCAAAGAAGAAGACACGGAATTGATGGATTTGCTAGAAGATGAAGATAACTTGTCTCCAGAAGCAAAAATGAATGAAAACATGATGCGTCAGGAGATTTGGGAAGTCTTGGGTGACGTGTTAACTCCACGGGAGAAAGATGTGATTTCTCTGCGTTATGGTTTGACAACCAGCGAACCATGTACCTTAGAAGAAGTTGGCAATATGTTTAATCTTTCTCGTGAGCGAGTGCGACAAATTCAAAGCAAAGCTATGCGAAAATTGCGGCGTCCTCACATTGCTAAACGTTTAAAAGGTTGGTTGATTTAATTACATTGATCAAGATATACCTGATCTAATTAGCTCTACTAACGAATATGCTTTAAAGAAAGTGCAAAACTGTGAAGTACCCCGTCTTACCTTGTCTGCGACACGCTGCGCGAACGGTTGAAGATGGGGTTTCTAAACTTCAACTAACATAAGGATGCTCTTATTCGTCTTCCGGGTTTCCCGTTTCAACCGCTATAGCTACGTTAGGTATACACAAGGGTTTTATTTAGTCATTACTCATAAAAAATTGCACAGTTGACCATAGACTATGAACTATGGACTATAGAGGAATGACTTTGCGTAGCAATTTGATTGTGCGTTTTGCTGAACCAGCCGATTACAGCGTACTGTTTGAATTAATTCAAGGACTTGCAGAGTATGAAAAATTATCTCACGCGATCGCTGGCAATGCTCTGGCACTTAAGGAGCATTTATTTGGTTCACGGAGGTATGTAGAGGCAATCTTAGCAGAATATGCGGGTCAAGCTGTTGGTTTTGCCCTATTTTTTCATAATTATTCAACATTTCTGACTAAGCCAGGAATTTATCTGGAAGATTTATTTGTTTTACCAGAATATCGCAGGCAAGGTATTGGTAAGGCTCTCATTACTAAAGTAGCCCAGATAGCTGTAGAACGTGATTGTGGGCGATTAGAGTGGAGTGTATTGGATTGGAACGAATCAGCCCAAGAATTCTACCGTAGTATGGAAGTATCTATATTAGATGATTGGCGAATTTGTCGTGTTACAGAAGATGCGCTTATTAAATTAGGACTGTCAAATAGTGCCCCGACAACAAATGTGGTTTAAATAAATGAAAACTGCTGTAAAATCCCGAAGATTCAAAATCTAAAAACTTTAATAAAAGAAGTTTGACAGATTGTCATTTGACTATGGCAACGCCTCAACTGACAATTAGGGAAGATATTGCACCGAATAAGCCGTTATTGTACAGGGAACACCAAATGAAAAAAATGATTACAGTGATGCTGTTAGGCATAGCAATCTTCACCTTTGCCTTCAGTAATCCAGCATTGGCAGCAGATGCTGTTAGTGGAGCTAAAGTATTTAGTACCAATTGTGCTTCTTGTCACGCGGGAGGTAAGAATCTGGTTCAAGCTAACAAAAACCTGAAGAAAGATGCTTTAGAAAAGTATGGTTTGTACTCAGAAGAGGCGATTATTGCCCAAGTTACAAAAGGTAAAAATGCCATGCCTGCTTTCGGCAGTCGTTTGAAACCTAACCAAATTGAAGATGTAGCAGCTTATGTGCTTTCAGAAGCAGATAAGGACTGGAAGTAAACTAAAATCTAACTTCAAAAATTAACAATTAGCGGGGCTTTTTGTCCCGCTAATTTTAGGATTGCCGAAATTGTCAAATAGGATGCTTATACCAATTTTGGATTTTAGACTTTGGATTTTGGTGAAGCAGCACGATGAGCCAGACACTAACAGTGTGTTTCCCGACGACAACCCCTTTCTCTCCTTATAATAATTCTCATTATTTAATAAATGTTGTCTCTTGTTTTTTCTGCAATAATTTATTCTTTGCAAGTCACATTATATAGGTGTTTTTTTACAGACAATCACTACTATCAAAGTAAATATTGGAATCCGACGTAAACGCATACCTGTACAGAGGTTGTTAGTACAGATAATATAAATAAGGAGAGTGTCAAGAAATTTGGCATATACATCGATTCGGGAGAAATTTGGGGTGCCTACACTTGGCGTTAACATTGACCACATCGCCACTATCCGGCAAGCACGGCGGACGGTGGAACCAGACCCCGTGGCGGCGGCGGTACTGGCAGAATTAGGGGGTGCAGATGGGATTACGGTGCATCTGCGTGAAGATCGGCGGCATATCCAAGATCGGGATGTGCTAATATTGCGGCAAACAGTGCGATCGCATCTTAATTTAGAAATGGCCGCTACAGATGAAATGCTAGCGATTGCTCTCGATATCAAACCAGATTACGTGACTTTAGTCCCCGAAAAGCGCCAAGAAGTCACAACAGAAGGCGGACTAGATATTATCGGGCAAATTGCTAGAATAGGTGAGATTGTCGATAAATTGCAAAGCGCTAGCATTCCAGTTAGTTTATTTATCGACGCAGAGATAGCACAAATCGAAGCATCTGTCAAGGTGCAAGCGCAGTTTATTGAATTGCATACCGGACAATATGCTGAAGCTAAGGATGAAACAAATCGCCAGCGAGAACTAGCCATATTAGCTAAAGGCTGTGAACAAGCGATTAAAGCAGGATTGCGAGTCAATGCTGGTCATGGACTCACCTACTGGAACGTCTATCCGGTGGCTGCGCTTCCAGGCATGGAAGAACTGAATATCGGTCATACCATCATCAGTCGGGCAGCATTAGTAGGTATGGAAAGGGCAGTCCGGGAGATGAAACAAGCTATAAGAGGGAATGGGGAATAGGGCAATTCAATTTTGGATTTTGGATTTTAAATTTTGGATTAAATTTCAATCTAAAATCTAAAATCTAAAATTCTGTCTTAAAAGAGGGATTGTCACTGCGAAATCTAGAAATTGGGATCAAATCTTCAGCAAAAACTTCTATGAGCGCAACACAATCTAACGACCTGCCGCTTTGGGTACAGGATAGAGATAAAGTGATAGCAGAAAGTACTGATGTTGAGTGGCGCTATCAGACACCGCCTGATTATTCCCGTTCAAACGAGAATCTCGCCCAAGAAAGTATCTACAATCATCTTGAAGGTACATTGGAAGCGATCGTGCAAAATTTGGTGAGAACCTTCGAGATGGAGGTATCCTTCAAAGCTAACCCGCAAGAGTGGTTATCTATTGTGAATGACAAGTTTCGCGTGAGTAGCAATGGTGGAGTAGAGTACACCGCAGCAGATGTATCAGCCCAAGGTACTTACAATCTATTTATGGCTGATTCAGAGCATTACAAGGCTTCAGAAGAAAGCTTTGAATCATCCGCAAAAGTCTTCCACACAACATTTCCCCAAGGATTTCCTTGGGAAGTGCTGGAAGTTTTCTCAGGGCCACCAAATGTCACATTCAAATGGCGGCATTGGGGACATTTTAACGGAGAATACAAAGGCCATGCACCGACTGGAGAGACAGTAGAAATTATCGGCATGAGCATTGCAAAAGTTACCGATGACTTGAAGGTTATTTCCTTAGAACACTACTTCGACAATAATCTGTTCTTGGAAAAGCTAACATCTGGTGGCAAACAGACAAATGCTGAAAACAAGGGAAGTGCTTGTCCGTTCAGTTCTTGGTTCAAGAAATCCCACAAAAGTTAGTTTGTAAGGGTACAGAGTGTAGTATTGTACCCTTACATTATTCAAATAGCAACCAAAGGATGAAAATGCAAACATACTATTACGTTTTGGCTAGTCAACGTTTTCTTCTCCAAGAAGAACCAATACACGAAGTTATCAAAGAGCGTACCCGTCACTACCACGAACAAGAAAAACAAATAGATTTTTGGTTGGTTGAGCAACCAGCTTTCTTGGAAACACCGCAGTTTACAGAGCTAAAGGCGAAGTGTCCCCAACCAGCAGTAGCGATTATTTCCACTAATCCCCAATTTATTACTTGGTTAAAACTGCGTTTAGAGTACGTCATCACTGGTGAATTTCAGGCTCCTTCTGAGACAATACCAGATGCTTTGGCATCGTTGGCTACTGTTTCCTGATCTGAATATTGGGTTAGGGGACAGGTTACAGTTAAGGAGGCAGAACGCAGGAGAGGCAGGGGAGGAAAGAGAGTTATTATTAAGCTATTTTTCAACGCCAGCTTCTCTTCTCTCCTGCTCAAGAAAGCTCGCCTCAACAGATAACTTTGTTAACCGAACCGTATTGCCTACTCTCCCCTATACCCTATCTCGCCTCAACAAATAACTTTCCTTTCCTTAGCTGCTACACCGGCTTGAAATATACGGCTTTTAACATTGCTCGACCATCTGTGGTTATTTCTGCATTCTTACAGGTCGCCAGAAGGGTTGACGAGCCTGATTCTGGATTGGCTTGGTTGCTTTCAATCTCACCGATGAAGTATCCAGACTGCTTAAGACGATTTAGTAACTCAAGCAATTCTTCTCGATTAACCTGTTTACCCTCAAAGTCCTCAGCAAAAAAGCTAACATCTCGCTGCCCTTCCTCATCGTGTTTAATCTTATTGAGCAGGACGTAGACGATTTGATCCGGCAGGTTATCTGTTGGTGTCAGATCAAGTGACATAGAATACTCCTAAAAATCCTAAACTAAATATTATTGCATAGCTATTAAGAATCTTTATCAAGAAATAATTTATTATTAGCTGAAAATCTAAGCAGTATCTACCTTATAAACTAATTTATGATTGAGGAAAGTTGTCAACAAACACTGAAACGTTGAGTTGGGCTTGCCAACGGGAAGCAGCCAACACCAACTTCCTCCCTTTGCAAGTAGGAATTGAGCGATCGCTGAGATAATAAAAGCGATCGCTTAACAATGGCGCAAGAATTCTATGGGTTGGCACAATGGAAGTAAACTTTACCCACAAGACTTACCTGCTCTGCCTGCTGCTGTTTTTTAGTTAGTCGAACTCACGTTAAACTGACAATCCCACCGCCACTTGCCCACTTTTTTACACCGTCCCCTGTCTTTGTATATTCCCAACTTCTGACTCGGAATTTCCTGCGCTGTTATACTGAAACGCTAAACTTTCTCTTACAGAGGAGCGATCGCAGAAAACTTCAATTAACGCAGGTTCAAAAAGCAAGGTTATGATCATTAATGCATTAATCGAGGTTGGGTCTAATAATAAATAAGTTGGCACAAATAAATCTCCATACTGCGGAGACGATTAATTGCCTCTGTAAAGCAGTCAAAAACCATTGAACTATAGACTTTAGGGATGGACACTTGACTGTTACTTGGGTGCTACATCCAACCAAAATCAGCCGTTGTACAAACTTCTATAAGGATAATTGAAGTGACTAGGACTAATTCAGACTTTCTTACCTCCAGTGATCCGGCGATCGCGGAGTTAATCAACGACGAACTACAGCGTCAGCGAGATCATTTGGAGTTGATTGCTAGTGAAAACTTTACCTCCGCTGCTGTACTGGCGGCTCAAGGTTCGGTACTGACAAATAAATATGCCGAGGGATTACCTGGTAAACGCTACTATGGCGGTTGTGAGTATATCGACAAAATTGAGCAGCTAGCGATCGACCGCGCTAAACAGATATTTGGCGCTGCTCATGCGAATGTGCAGCCTCATTCTGGCGCACAAGCCAATTTTGCAGTGTTCCTGTCGCTGCTGCAACCAGGGGACAAAATTATGGGAATGGATTTGTCTCATGGGGGACATCTCACCCACGGTTCACCTGTAAATGTCTCAGGTAAGTGGTTTCAAGTTAGCCACTACGGTGTCAGCCAACAAACAGAACAACTTGACTATGACCAAATTCGGGAGCTGGCGCTGAGGGAGCGTCCTAAGCTGCTGATTTGTGGTTATTCAGCTTATTCCCGGATAATTGACTTTGAAAAGTTCCGTAGCATTGCTGATGAAATCGGCGCTTACTTACTTGGCGATATTGCTCATATCGCTGGTTTAGTTGCTAGTGGTCTTCATCCCGATCCCATTCCTCATTGTCATGTAGTAACAACAACTACACATAAGACTTTACGCGGGCCTAGAGGTGGTTTAATCTTGACCAGCGACGCAGAACTAGGTAAAAAGCTAGATAAATCTGTTTTTCCTGGCAACCAAGGCGGGCCATTGGAACACGTCATTGCGGGTAAGGCAGTAGCTTTTGGAGAAGCTCTGAAGCCTGAATTTAAAACCTATTCTGCCCAAGTGATTGAAAATGCTCGTGCTTTGTCCGAACAACTACAAAATCGGGGTTTAAAGCTAGTGTCAAATGGTACTGACAATCATTTAATGCTCGTGGATTTACGTTCTGTCAGTCTAACTGGTAAGCAAGCGGATCAGCTAGTCAGTACTGTGAATATTACTGCTAACAAAAATACTATTCCCTTTGATCCGCAATCGCCATTTGTTACCAGTGGATTGAGGTTAGGTTCGCCGGCAATGACCACGCGGGGCTTGGGAGTAGCAGAATTTACCGAGATTGGAAATATTATTAGCGATCGCCTACTTTCTCCAGATTCCGACATAGTAACCCAAGATTGTCGGCGACGGGTAGCAGCATTGTGCGATCGCTTCCCCTTATATCCTCACCTAGAAATTCCTGTACCAGCCTTAGCATAATTGGGCATGGGGCATGGGGCATTGGGCATTGGTTATTTCCCCCCACTCCCCACTCCCCACTCCCTACTCCCACTCCCTACTCCCTTTACCCAATCCAATGAGTGCAGAAATTATTTGTGTTGGTACTGAACTGCTGTTGGGAGATATCCTCAACGGCAATGCTCAATTTTTGGCGCAACAATTAGCGCAACTAGGTATCCCCCACTACTATCAAACAGTGGTTGGGGATAATCCAGAACGGTTGAAGCAAGTTATAGAAATTGCTATTTCCAGAGCGCAAATTCTTATTTTCACTGGTGGACTCGGCCCGACACCAGATGATCTCACCTGCGAAACGATCGCCGATTTTTTTAAAGTCCCGTTGGTTGAACGCTCTGACATCATCGAAGACATAACCGAGAAATTCGCCCAACGTGGTCGGGTTATGTCACCAAGTAACCGCAAGCAAGCTTTGATTCCCCAAGGTGCAGAAATTCTACCCAACCTGACTGGAACAGCACCCGGTATCATTTGGCAACCCCGCCCTGAAATCACGATTTTTACCTTTCCTGGTGTTCCCAGTGAAATGCATTTGATGTGGGAAGAAACAGCCGTGCCATTTCTCAAAAGTCAAGGTTGGGGTAAAGAAATTATTTACAGCCGGAGTTTAAAGTTTTGGGGTATTGGTGAATCGGCTTTGGCGGAAAAGGTTGCTTCCTATTTGAAATTACCAAATCCCACAGTAGCCCCTTATGCAGGTAAGGGGGAAGTTAGATTGCGAGTTTCTGCTAAAGCAAATTCAGAAGTAGCAGCAGAAGCCCTAATTGCGCCCATTGAGAAACAACTTAAAGAAATTGCCGGACTGGATTTTTACGGTGTCAATAATGATACTCTTGCTACCGTGGTCGGTCAGTTGTTGCGAGCATCAAAAGAAACGCTTTCTGTGGCAGAATCTTGCACTGGTGGCGGTTTAGGGCAAATGTTGACTGACATTTCTGGCAGTTCTGATTACTTTTGGGGTGGAGTAATTTCTTATGACAATTCGGTGAAGATTGGGCTGCTGGGGGTTAACCGAGAAGATTTAGATAAATTTGGGGCGGTAAGCGCTACCGTTGCAGAGCAAATGGCTGTTGGGGTGAAAACCCGCCTTGCAACAACTTGGGGATTGAGTATCACTGGTATTGCTGGCCCAACTGGAGGGACAGATACGAAGCCGGTGGGTTTAGTTTACGTTGGTTTAGCTGGGCCAAAGGATGAAGTGGCAAGTTTTGAGTATCAGTTTGGTGCGGCGCGAGGTCGAGCTTTAATTCGTCATGTGAGTGCGAATGCAGCGTTGGATAATCTGCGGCGGAAGTTGTTAACGAGGTAGCAGATATGTTAGTCTTGTCATACGATTGTATGACAAGAGAGCATAACGATGCGAATTAATGCCCGATTAGATGACGAGTATGCTGACAAACTAGCTTATATTCAACAGCAGACTAATCAGGCTGTAACAGATGTAGATTAAGTCTGCCCTGGAATTGTACTACCAACAACTTCAGCAGCAGCAAAAGAATTCTTTCTCGATGCTCACCGAAACAGGCTTTATTGGTTGCGGCGAGGCAGATCCCAACCTGTCTGTAAATTACAAATCAATTTTGAGAGATGGCTTAAAAGCTAAGTATGATTATCGTTGATACTGGCTTTTGGTTAGCATTGGCAAATCGCAATGACTCGTACCACACTCAAGCAATAATGGTACTTGCCAATCTCAACGAACCTCTAATTACGACTTGGCCTGTCGTTACAGAAACTTGCTATCTGCTCTTAACAACGATGGGCGATCGCGCCTAAGTAAGTTTCATTAATAACTTATTTTTAGGGGTCTTTACGGTTTTTGATTTGCGATCGCATTATGGTAAACGTATTTGTGAACTGATGGAAAAATATACGAACTTACCAATGGATCTTGCCGATGCTTCGCTAGTGGTTTTAGCAGAACACTTGGGACATGGAAGAATTTTGTCGATAGATTTTAGAGATTTTAATGCTTACCGATGGAAAAATCAGCATCCGTTTGAAAATCTGATGCAGATGGAGGTTTAATCGTGCAGCTATGAGCAAAATTCCCATCCTTCAACCAAATAACTCGTACACTTTCAGAAGCTATTTTGAGATGGCATTCGAGCCAGAAGATATACTGGCTGAATTTGGCTATTCTTTAAAACGTTCCTCTCTCAATCTACAAAAGTCCAGCATTGAATTAGACAGACTCGCAAATCTCAAATCTAGGATTGAGGAGAGTTTGCCATATATTAGTTTGACTAGTGAAGCAGCCCGCAGAGAGTTACTAATTGCCCCAATTTTATTGGATGTTGTTCATTACACCCACGCCCAACTTAGAATCGAATATCCTTTAATTGTTACAGAACAGTTAAAAGGTTCCCTTGACTATTATCTCCATGCAGACCATAAACTCTTAGTTGTGGAAGCTAAAAATGCTGATTTGGCAAGGGGCTTTACCCAGCTTGCTGTAGAACTGATTGCTATCGATGCGTGGACTGATTCTCAAGAGGCAATTCTACAGGGGGCTGTTTCTACAGGGGATATTTGGCAATTTGGTTTATTAAATCGAGAAAGTAAACAAATAACTCAAAACCTCAATTTATATCGTGTTCCTGCTGATATAGAAGAGTTGCTGCGTATTTTAGTGGCGATACTGAGTTAAGTATGAAACACTATTACATTAATATTTTCTATAGTGAAGAAGATAAGGGCTATATTGCTGATATTCCTGATCTGAAATACTGTTCAGCATTTGGTTCAGCTGAAGAAGAAGCGCTTCGTGAAGTCTTACAAGCAAAAGCAGCATGGTTGGATGCTGCGAGAAAGGAGGGAAAACTAATTGCTGAACCGAGATATCGATCTGCAATTTCTTAGATAGCGTCATGATTAGCAGAGAGGCGATCGCACTTTTGTGTAGAGGTGGCGATCGCCTTTGGTAAGAAATCTTAACACCAATATTCAGGTTATTTAATTGCAGCCAAATCACAGTTAAACTTTTTGTTAATAGAATGTATAATCTTAGCTTCTGCTGGTGTAATTACCCCGTCTAGATCAGCAATTTTTTGACATTGCGCTAGTAGAGGTACAGCAAAATCACTATTAACTTGCTCAAGTAAGGTTTCTAAAAATGGTGGAGATTTTATATTAGCTGCGATCGCATCGATTGACTTAGGGCTAAGATTCGCAGCTTGTAATTCTGGTAAAATATCTTCCCAAGATTTATCTGGATTACCTGCTAAGACAATATGAACCAAAATCTGATCCATAATCATTTCTTGGGAAATAGCAGCTTCGAGAAATTTTACGCTCTCTACCTGAGCATCTACTAAAGTTGCCTCTAAAGTTAATGGACTCTGCTTTGCTTCATAAAACTTACAAGCCGCATAACCTAATGCGTATATCATTACTGCATTTGAACTAGCACCAATAACGGCTCCTGCTACTGGCAGATTTCGTAGTAAACCCAAACCTGCTTTGATTGCTGTTTTTCCTCCTACCCCTAAAGCAAAAATTGCTACTGCTTCTGCTCTGCGATCGGAATCGTTTAAATCCATTCCATAGGCAGCAGCAATTTGATAGACTAACTCCACTGATAATGCAGATGTAGCAGCCCAATCCACTACAAACATTGCAGCTGCTTGTCCTGGTACAACACTACTAGCAAACCCTGTTGTTCCTACTAAAACAGCTTTTTCCAACATAAGATGATGGGCAATTTCTGCTGGGTGTTCATTTGGGTATTCTTGCTGTAACTTTTTGACAGCAGCCTCTGCTTTAACTAAATCAACCTGTTGAATTAAAGGATTTAACCAATCTTTATTTAGAGATTTTATTGCTACTTGCAATTGAGGATTATTACCAACAATTGTTAGCGCCTGCCCTGCTATCTGTGTTCCCTGAAAAGCTGCGCCACCAATTGCACCGCCAATGTCTACAGCCGCTCCTGCAACAGCTTGCCCTGCGTGAACGGCAGCACCTCCAATAGTCCCACTGATGCTTATCGCTGCTCCTGTAGCAGCTTGTCCAGCTTGAACGGTAGCACCTCCAACTACTTCGGCTGTTCCTGCTACTGTTTCAAACAATGAATCCCAAAAAGATGGTTTTTTTACAGTTAATTTATTATCTGTTGTTGTTTTAGTAATGGGAATTGAAGATTCCACTTCAATATTTGTTTTAGGTGTTAATACAGCTGAATTTACTAATGCTTCTAACTCAATTTCTTGTTGCCAATCGGGAAAATCTTCACCTGTGATTCTACCGTATATTTTGACACTCTTAAAAGATTGGATACTTAAACTAATTAATCCATCACAAATAACCGGGACTACTAACTTTTGTACTGGAACTTCAATTGATTCCAGCATTATCTGTAGACAATTTTGTTTGAAACTAGTTTTTGGCGTAATTATGGGTAAATTTAACCACTGACTTACCAGAGTGTTAATCGCGTTTGTATCGCCCTGCTTGGCAAGTTCTAGAATATTTAGCTGTATCATACTTAGTACTGATGCGAATCTTATCGATAACTTAATTCAATTATTCCCACTCCTAAGCTCAAAAGTAACATCTAATACATTGAACCTTTAACCATCAGCCATCCTATACCTACCCATCAGCAGAATTAATCTGGGGATCGCTTGCTGTATTCTTCACGATTTGTTACAAAAGTACAAATAACTTCTAGAGACTAAAAACCACATGTTCGGCGGACTTACTGGTTTACAAGATCCTAAAGGCACAGATTGGGGAGAGCGGATGCTCAACACAGTCGCCAGCCAAACGATTCGCCACCTGTTTACCCAAAGCGAGTCAGTAGAAGTCTTTGTGCGCTGCTACCCCTCCAGCAAACTGTTGCAAGGCAGCATTGATAGCTTCAAAATGAGCGGTCGTGGCTTGGTGATTCGGAAAGATTTCGCGGTAGAGGAGATGTCTTTTGAAACCGATGCGGTTGCCATTGACTTCGGCTCGGTTTTAAGTGGCAAACTCAACCTTAAGCAACCCACTCAAGCGATCGCTCAAGTAATCTTATCAGAAGCAGGCATCAACCAAGCCTTTAATGCGGAACTAGTGAAAAAGCGCCTGCTGAACCTCACCGTACCATCCCTGACAGCATTATCTGGCGGAGAACCAGTCTCCTTTACGGAAGTTCAGGTACAGCTATTGCCTGAAAATCGCTTACATCTTGTAGCAAAAGCAGATTTAAATAATGGCGAACTTGTATCCCTGAGTATGATTCTAACTATAGGCATTGAAAGGCGGCGGCGAGTTTCTTTCAAAGATCCGAAAATTGAACTTGACCAAGTGCCAGAAGCGCAACGGGAAATTTCACAAACCTTGAGCGTGGCGCTGGTAGAAATTTTAGATAATATGGTCGATTTGGATCGTTTTGACCTCGATGGAGTGAAAATGCGGCTCAACCGATTAGAAACTGAAGGTCAAAAACTTATTTTCAGTGGATATGCTGAAATTGAACGTATTCCACATAGCGCTTGATATGAAGGTAACACGCAAAAGCTCAAAGTAAAGTTTATCTGAGCAGCTTTGTGTAAAACTTTAAACAAATTAAATACCGCCTAGAGCATCGATTCAGTAATCAAGAACCTAACCCCCCAGCCCCCTTCCCTTGTAGGGAAGGGGGAGTTAAACTCCCCTTAATAAATCTCGCACTGCCTTTCTATCCCGCCTCGGAATTAATTCCGAGTCTCATAGCTGAAGTCCACTCAAGTGGACTAAATGATCAATTCAGTCCAGTTGAGTGGACTTCAGCTATCAGCCCTGAACTTCAGTTCTGGGCGAGATTGCCTGTCTGCGTGACAGTTTCACTCTGAGAAAAATCTGGGTAGAGGATTTTTCGACTTGTGTGTACACCGTAGCTCCTACGAGGAGAGGGGTAGGGGGAGAGGTTCTTCGACGATTACTGAATTGGTTTTCTAGATTAATCTGAGCGGTAGTTTAAATCTTTAAGTTTTGAAGGGAGTTAGGAGTTATTGATTATGGGTTGTAATTAATTTTTATTTATCACTCCTATAGCGCTTCTCGAATGGAAGCAATACACTTTGACCTCACTTCCATTCCTCTCTCCTAAGAGGCTACGGTGTACACACAAGTGTCTCTTGACGCAATTTACAGTTTATCGAATAGCTTAAAGAAACCTCACCCTGGTTATACTACGCAAAACCTGTCCCTCTCCTTATTAAGGAGAGGGATTAAAGTCAGGACAGGGTGAGGTTTTTGTGTAATTCGATGACTTGTGTGTACACGATAGCCTAAGAGGAGAGAGGCTTTGAATCTTACTCCCCTTCCTTTGTAGGGAAGGGGCTGGGGGTTAGGTCTGTATTTTATGCAATTAAGAACCGCTATAACTCCTAACTCCTAACTCTCTATTTCGCTATCTCTCTAACTCTCTACCGTCCCACGCCTACATATTGGAATCCAGCGCGTACCATTGCTTCGGGGTCGAGGAAGTTACGACCATCGATGATAACGGGGTGAGCCATCAATTTCGCCATCTTCACATAGTCAAGAGTGCTGAACTGCTGCCATTCGGTGACGAGTACTAAAGCATCGCACCCGTCAGCAAGTCTTTCGGCATCGGTTTCTACTAGCACACCAGAAAGACCATGACGCATACCTGTTTGGGAAATAATCGGGTCGTAAGCTTTAACTTTGGCTCCCAGTCGGTTTAGCTGCTCAATTAGGATGAGTGCTGGAGCATCGCGCAAGTCGTCGGTATCTGGCTTGAAGGTCAGTCCGAGTAGTCCGACTGTTTTGCCTTTGAGAATTTTCAGAACTTGTTGGAGTTTCTCCAAAGCAATCAACCTCTGGCGCTCGTTGACAGTGACAGCAGCTTTCATTAGCTGGGCTTCATAACCATAGTCATCAGCAGTGTGAATCAGAGCTGAGACATCTTTGGGGAAGCACGAACCACCCCAACCAATACCAGCTTGTAAAAACTTGTTACCAATGCGGGAATCTAAACCAATACCTTTGGCTACTTCAGTAACATCAGCACCGACGCGATCGCAAATATTAGCAACTTCGTTAATAAAACTAATCTTAGTGGCTAAAAAGGCATTAGCGGCGTATTTGATCATCTCCGCCGAACTCAGGTCTGTTGCCAGAATTGGCACTGGGGGTAAAGATTGATCCTCAGCGTACTTGCGTTCCACAATTGGGGCATACAGTTGTTTCATTAAGGCTACTGCCCTTTGACTATTGCCTCCTAGTACAATGCGATCGGGGTTGAAGGTGTCGTGAACTGCCGAACCTTCGCGCAAAAACTCTGGATTGCTCACGACATCAAACTCGGTTGCTAACTCAGGTAATTTCTCATCACTCGATACCCCACCTGCGGTTACGAGTGTTTTCTGCTGTTCAGCAACACCATCTAGAACAAGCATCCGCACCCAGTCACCTGAGCCAATGGGTACTGTAGATTTATTTACGATGACTTTATAACCACCCTTGAGATTTTCCCCAATCCCACGGGCTACAGCTTCAACATAACGAGTATCACTTTCACCAGTAGGTAAAGGTGGTGTTCCCACAGCAATAAACAGAATTTCTCCGTGGGTAACTCCAGCAGCAAGATCACTAGTAAAATGAATTTTCTCTGTTTGAATGGCTGACTGCATAATTTCTGAGAGTCCCGGCTCAAAAATTGGGGACTGTCCAGACTTCATTAACTTAACTTTTTCTTCGTTGTTGTCTACGCAAATTACATCGTGCCCAATATGAGCCAAGCAAGCACCTGTAACTAAACCAACGTAACCAGTACCAATCACGCAAACACGCATTTTTTAACTCCTCACTTTTTTCGAGTTAGTCTTTTACACACTGGCAGGAAACTCAGCCACTAAGCATACTAGCTACCGATAGGGTCAGCCTACATGAAAATTCACAGCGACGCTAGACGCCACTCAGGTGGTTGAATTATTGGCATCGCTTTGAATGCGATCGCGAAAATCTTCTATTGTTAGTTTTAGCCCCTCTTGCAGAGCAATGGTAGGTTCCCAATTTAACCAAGTTTTTGCCTTGGTAATATCAGGCTGGCGACGTCGGGGATCGTCCGAAGGTAGTGACTCAAACTTAATTTGCGCGTCCGGGTTGATCATGTTTTGCACAGCTTGTGCCAATTGTAAAATCGTGTATTCACCAGGATTCCCTAGGTTTACTGGGCCAATGTAGTCGCCATTCATCAGGCGGATGAATCCTTCTACCAAATCGGAAACGTAGCAGAAACTCCGAGTCTGCGAACCATCTCCGTATACGGTTAAAGGAGTACCCCGCAAGGCTTGAACTATAAAGTTGCTCACCACCCGGCCATCATTTTCTAACATTCTCGGCCCGTAAGTGTTGAAGATCCGAGCAACTCGAATATCAACTTTATTTTGCCTATAGTAATCAAATGCTAGAGTCTCAGCAATTCTTTTACCTTCGTCATAACATGAACGTATCCCAATGGGATTGACGCTCCCCCTATACTCTTCGGGTTGGGGATGAACTTCTGGATCTCCGTAGACTTCGCTAGTTGAAGCCAAGAAAAACCTAGCTTTCACCCGTTTAGCCAGCCCCAACATATTCAGCGTTCCAATCACGTTAGTTTTAACGGTTTTAACTGGGTTGTACTGGTAATGTATCGGTGAAGCAGGACAAGCTAAATGATAAATTTGATCCACTTCTAACCGAATTGGTTCGGTAATATCATGGCGGATCAGTTCAAAGTACGGATGACCTAACCATTTAAGAATGTTCCGTTTATGACCAGTGTAAAAATTATCCAAGCATATTAATTCATGCCCATCGCTCATTAGTCGGTCGATGAGATGGGAACCAATAAACCCAGCACCGCCCGTCACCAAAATTCTCATAGTTTCCCAGTTACTTACAAATATTTTCAGTAGCTATTGCACTTACTTTTAGATTACCCAGCTTGGAGACAAAAATACAAAACCAAAAAAAAGAACAAGGCTCAATCAAAAAGTGTTATTGAACTTACCTATTTTTCTCCGGATGTAGTTTTGTAATATTTATACCTTTTTGCTTAACAATTTAATTAGCAAAATACCAAATTTAGTCTCAAAGTTGTCAGTCTTCCACCTAAAATTCATCAAATCTTCAATAAAATAGAGTCTTTTTATGGTTACTACTGTTTTCAGTTGAATGCAAAGTAGCAGGGATTAGGTTGAAACTCGTCAAATTTCAAGCATACCTCCGGGGGGCTACGCGATGCCTCCGGCGGGCTACGCCAACGCAGCCCAAGTTCACTCAATCATACAGCAGATGTAATGCTGGTAATCGTGTTCGACATAACTACATTTGGGGTTTGAGTGCGTTGCGGTTCTCCAAGCATGACAATGGAGCAGGTAATTTGTCTGGCTAACTGGGTTGTGACATCGCTAATAGCTAACCCTCCAGGACTGGTACGATTACGTATAAAAGGTAAAACTACCAAATCATATAATCGTGCTGCCTGCAAAATTGCTTGAGCAACATTTTCATGAGCGATGATTTGAATTTCTGGGGTATTGGCCAAAGCTAATTTAGATACTAATAGGGAGAGATGCGATCGCCTCCAAGCAATTTTACTGGAACTAGTGCGGCGATCGCACACATTCAGCACAGTAATGTGGCTCTGATTTGCCTCTGCCAACATCTGGGCAAATTGTACAGGCTGTAATGTCGGTGATGTTAAATTTTCTACTGGTACTAAGATGCGCTGAATTTTTTTCGGTGATTCTACTAGACGTGTCACCGCTACTGGACAATGGGATGCCCAAAGCACACCATCAATCACATTCCCAAATAAACGCGCTCGTAACCCAGTCCGTTTACCCCAACCCATAACAATTAAATTAGCCTTTTGTTCACGAGCAGCTCTGCTAATTCCTTGAGCAAAGGCATCATCAATTCGCAGCATTGGTTCTGCGGCCACGCCCAAGATTCGACTGTGTGCCGTGGCTTTGGTTAATAACCGCTCACTCCGTTGTAGAGAAGCTTCTAACTGCGGTGCATCCATGTGAGCGGCAGCAGTAGCGATCGCCAGGGGTATAATTTTGCCATGAGACTGACGCGCTAATAACGCCGCCATTTCAATCAAATACTGCTCGGTCTGAGGATTATATACAGGTACGACGATAGTAAAAGCACTGTTTGTCTCTGATGCGTTCTGTTCAAGTAGGGGTGGTGCTGGATCTTCGGCTGGTGAGGAATTCAAACCAACAGCTATTCGACTGGTCATCAACGGCCCCAAGGTTGATGTGACAAGCATTAAGATAATCACACTGTGTAATACTTCTAGTGGCAGCAACTGGGCCCGATATCCTACTAACGTTGCTGCTAAAGTTGTACCAACCTGGGGAAGTGACAGCGACCACATCGTGAGCATTTCTTGCCAGTTATAGCGGTAAACCAGTTTTGTCAAGAAAGCGGCAATCAATTTACTGATAATCAAACCGACTATCATTAACAGTGTTAACTTGAGCGTATCTAGATTGTTCAAAAAGGCGGGTAGATTGACCAGTAAGCCAAGGTGAACAAAGAAAATGGGAATGAATAGCACACTGCCAATAAATACCACCTTTTCTTTGACTGGACCTTCACCCACAGCTTCATTCACCGCCAAACCGGCTAAAAAAGCACCAACAATTATTTCTATCCCCATTAATTGAGCGCCTACAGCCGCCAGAAACACAGAAAGCAACACAAACAAAAACTTGTTTCCTTCGTCGTCTCCAGACCGCTTGAAAAATTCTTTGCCTGCCCAATCAAAGCCTGTGACAACGGCAACAGAGTAAATAACTAACCAACCCGATAAGGTGAGTAGTTTAGCAAAGCTGAATGTTCCAGCATTAGCGACGGCTAGACAAACGGCTAAGATCAGCACTGCGCCAATATCTGTAAAAATCGTCGCTCCAATGATGACGCTAACAGCTTCGTTGTTTATTACTCCCAAACGGCTGATTATCGGATATGCCAAAAGGGTATAGGAAGCGAATAAAGAGCCAATTAATATTGATATATTCCAGTCATAGCCTAAAATCAGCCCTACTAAGGTTCCCATCACCAGGGGTATACTGAAAGTCAAGCTAGCAAACCCAAAAGCACGACTTTTCTGGCGGCGGAACTGTTCTAGATCAACTTCTAGCCCAGCGACAAACAGCAAGTAAATTAACCCAATGTCTGATAGCAGGTTAATCATCGGCGAGTCAGACTGAAGTAGATTCCAGCCTGAAGGCCCAAGTACTAGCCCTGAGAAAACCAAACCCACTAATCCTGGTAATCTTAGCCGCTCAAATATGATCGGTATAACTAAGATCACCACCAGCAAAATAGCAAAGGGAACAATTGGTTCCTTGCCAAGAACTTGGGAAGTTGGTTCCAGAACAAGAACTTGTGATATGAGTTCCATAGGTAGGAATTGAAGGGGCTATGGTAAAATTGCGATTACCTTGGGGCTGATCGCTTGATTGATAAATACAGAAGCCACCTGACGAACAATTAAAATTCTTAACTTACACTAACTAGGCAATTATCTGAGAATTAACTACCTACGGGTGGATTTGACTCAAAATGAACCGCAAGCGATCGTAGTCGTCTTTAAGTAGCACACTCAAGTTACGTCCAGCTTTAATTAGCCATTCTCGGTCAGCTTTGCGTAACTGGTATACATCTCGAATCGCAGCTGCGGTCAAAGACTCTATTGGCGCACCATTAATACAAAGCAGTGTCCGCAAAAAATCTAGTTCTTCAGTAAATTTAATGATCGCTTCTGGTTCGCACCGATAAACAGCTTGATGAATTTGTGGGGGACGCGGTGGTAGATATTGATATATTCTTTGGTTATAACCTCGATTCTGGGAAGACTGCTCAAATCCCACGATCGCAGCCCGGAATTCAGTTCTGAGCATAGCAAATATTTGGGGTTGTTCCTCGCGTAAATCTTGCAAAGACAACCCCAAGGCTCTCGCCCGGTGTACTGAATCTATCGGCATAGTTGTGGCATAATACACTACAGCATAAATTTGATTGCCAGATTCTTCATCTACAGAACAAACCCAACTACCAAAGGGTGGCATTGAGGGAAAGCTCAAATCTTTTGGTTCCAAACACTGAGCTAAAAATTCAGTACTAGTAGTCTCAATCACCTCCGCAATATGATTGGGATGGCGATCGCCAATAGCAAACTGTGGTAGGGGGAGGCGCATGGGAGTGCTGAGTGCTGAGTTAAGAGTGATGAGTTAGGAGTGATGAGTTGAAGAATTATAATTCCTAACTCCTAACTTCTCACTCCTAACTAATATTATTTAGCTTTTTTACGTCCGGCGGTGGTTTCTACGAGTTCCAATTCGCTCAGGCGGAAGGTAACTAATTTATCCCAGTTACCACTTTCAAATAATACGGCTACTTTGCCATCAGTCAGTCGTTGCACGAGTCCTTCGTAGCGATAATAGGTATCTGCGGGATTCTTGACGCGAACAGTTGCTCCAGGCAGGATCATGTTTTTAGCCTCGCTTGTTTCCTTTTAATAGCTTAATACTTCTTAATAGTCATTGGTCATTGGTCATTGGTCATTGGCAAATATTGATTGACTCTAGGCAAATAGGGCTATTTCGTTCTAGACATAAACCGCCCAGAACTAAAGTTCCTTTTCTATGGCTAAAGTACGTTTTAACGGACTATAACCTTTTCTCAGTCGTCTTGAGAGGAATGAGTGCTATTAGACTGGTGAATTCATTCTGAGGCGGGCTAGATGAGAATGAAATAGCCCTGCTAGGCAAAGGACAACTGACCAATGACTAATGACGAATCAATAATATTTCTTTCTTTGGCGAAAATTTGCTACCGATTCTACTATTCCCAAGGAAATGAAGTTAGTCAGCATGGCAGAACGCCCATAACTCATCCAAGGTAAGGGAATTCCTGCCACAGGCGCTAAACCTACAGTCATACCAACGTTCACAATCACCTGAAACATGATCATGGAAAAAACGCCAATAGCCAACAAGGAACCAAAGTTATCTTTGGCGGTTTGGGCAACATGCAGTAGACGCAAGCAAATTAAGGAGAAGACAAACAGCACTACCAAACAACCAAGAAAACCGAATTCTTCCCCCACCGCAGAGAAAATAAAGTCTGTATGCTGTTCAGGTACGAAATTCAGTTGCGTCATTGGCCCTTTGAACAGACCCCATCCCCAAATTTCACCAGCACCAATAGCAATGCGAGATTGGATTAGGTGATACCCGGCACCGAGGGGATCGTGATCGGGGTTTATGAATACAGTTAGCCGATTTTTTTGATAGTCTTTCAAAATATGGTTCCAGGCGAAGACTCCTAATTCGCCACCCAAGATATTCAGACTCCAGGCACTAATAGCGCCGAAACCAAATCGATGCCAGGGGAGAGCTCGCCAGCCCACAATTGCCATCGCAACTGACCAAATTAGCCCTAATAGGCCAAAAGCTAATGGGCCAAAAGCTAATCCTTTAAATAAAACTATCGGCTCTGTTAATGGCCAAGATATACTAAACAAAATGGCGGCAACCACCGGAGAAATCATCAGAATTAACCAGCCTGGGTTAGCATTTGCCCAGTAAAGCATTCCTAAAACGATCGCACCAAATACCAGTGATGTTGCTAAATCTGGCTGCAAAAATACTAATCCCCAAGGTATGGCAGTGATTGCCAGAACGCGGAAAACACCTTCGATGCTAGAAGCAGTGCGCCTGTGTAGCAAAGCTGCTAAGGTGATGATCATGCCGACTTTGGCAAATTCTGAGGGTTGCACGTTAAAGCCGGCGATCGTAATCCATCGCTGTGCCCCTTTGGCACTAGTACCAGCAATCATCACCGCGATTAAGCTGAAGTTGGTCAGTGCGTATGTTACCCAGTGCCACTGCATCAAGATTTCGTAACGGGTGCGAGATAAAAACAGGGCTATAAGCACGCCGATAGCCGCTACCATCCAGTGCCACCACCAGTCAGTTACTGGCTGCTTCAGTTCCGTACTGAGGATCATGATGCCACCAAAGATGCTGACAGCAATCGGCAAACAAAAAAGTAGCCAATCTACATCCTGCCAGGGCTTAACCCAAGACTTCCAGCGAATTTTGGGGATCGATCGTTTTAACAACATTGTGCCAGTTTAGACTTAGCTTTGAGATTTTAAAATTTCTGATGTCAGGGCAGCAACTGATACTTTACCAGCAATGGTAAGAGCGATCGCTGTTAATGCTTTTGCCGAAGCCGAATCTGGTTCCCCAACCACTATCGGCACACCACTGTCACCACCAACTCGCGTGGAAATCTCTAGGGGTACGCACCCCAACAATGGCACTCCCAATTCGGCGGCTGTTTTGGAGCCACCACCGGAACCAAAGATGTCATACTGCTTATCCGGTTGATCCGGGGGTATAAAATAGCTCATATTTTCTACGATTCCCAAGACCGGGACATTCATTTGTTGGAACATCCGCAATCCCTTGCGAGAATCTAACAGGGCTACAGTTTGCGGCGTGGTGACAATTACTGCCCCTGCCATCGATACTGCTTGGGTTAAAGTTAACTGAGCATCTCCGGTTCCCGGTGGCATATCTACAATCAAATAGTCCAGTTCTCCCCATTCAACTTGATAGAGAAACTGGCGAATTACACCATTGAGCATAGGCCCCCGCCAAATTACTGGTTGATCTCGGTCAATCAAAAAGCCCATTGAAACTAATTTGACGCCGTGATTAAAAGCAGGTTCCAGGATGTCACCTGTTTTGGTTGAGCGGACAGTAATTTGGGCATCAGCTAGACCCAGCATGGTGGGGTCATTAGGGCCATAAATATCAGCATCTAGCAAGCCGACTTTCGCCCCAGTTTGGGCTAAAGCCACTGCTACATTCACCGCCACCGTACTTTTACCAACGCCACCTTTGCCACTGGAAACAGCAATGATATTTTTCACCCCAGAAATGCCAGTGCGGTCGGGCAAACTTTTTTGTTGCGGTGTTTCTGCCGTTACTTCTATGTTGACATCTGTAACGCCGGGGAGTTTTTTGACAGCTTTCTGACAGTCTTCGACGATAAATTCACGTAAAGGACAAGCAGGAGTGGTCAACACCAAAGTGAAACTAACCTTGCCAGCGTCAATTTTGACGTTGCGAATCATATTCAGTTCTACCAGACTTTTGCGGAGTTCTGGGTCTTCCACTGGTCGCAACACTTCTAAGACAGAGCGAGAATCGAGGACATCGTACATAAAAAATTAAAATTTAAAATGAAGAAATACACTCGTGGCGAACATCTTAGCTATTAACTGGATGCTTTCTTAATTAAGGTCAGGTTAGTGTTTTCACCTAATGCAATCTTAACTTTCTTTGGGCATTGGGCATTGGTTATTTCTCTCCCTACCTCCCCTGCTCCCTCATGCCCCACTCCTCAGTACCTAAAAATCAAAGCAACTGTCATTAAGGGATTTTTTCTTACCAGATACCGTTGGCAATGCCGTCTTTTCTACTGCCTCGACTAAAGACCGTGCAACGCGGTCTGCGTAAGGACGGGATAAAGACCAAATCAGGGGCGATAACCAACCCCGTAGCGTTACAGAATAAGACAGACAAGTACCACAAACTGTTGACTCTACTTGATAAGTCACCCGTTCCTCTATCCCAGGAATCGCCAGCACTCGGATACTCAGCATCTCTCTAGGATTGACGCGTTCCACAAAAATCCGAATGGGAATCGGGGAAAAGCGTGTTACAGCCTGAAAAATCAATCCTGGTTTGGGTACTAATCCGTAGGGGACATTAGTACTCTTAAGTAGTGGATGCCAGGAAACATCTGTTAAATCAGCGACTTTTTGCCACATTTCATCTACAGAAGCAGAACTAATCTCTCGATACGTCCGCACCAGAGAAGCGCAAAACCGACGACGTTTGCGGTGGATGAATTTGGATAACCAACCTTGCATTTTCCTAATCCTCCTCCCTAGACACTTTCTGGTAACTCTGGTATTGTGGGCAACTACGCTTAGTTCCTAAATTAAAACTTTCTCCGAAATACCCTAAACATAGCAAGCCTCGATTCGGCGCAGATGCCAACATCCAACATAGCAATATGGCAAAGAAGTTTTGAGCAGGCAAGTCTTAACCTTGAAGTATCAAGGGTAAGACTATAGTCTAGTGTTTATACCAAAATATTCCAATTAAAAATAAAATTTCAAAAAAAAACTCAGTCAATATACAAAGCGTATACGCATTTGAGGGAAAATAACTGTAGTGATGCCCATCAATCGTATAAATGCTTAACCACTAAGAAAAAGCGGGTTGGGCAAATAGAGCTTGATTGTTGACGCGTGTTTCCCCCAAATTTTAAGATAAGAAATTTGTGGCTTTCTGGAAATTGTAATTTAGGTTCGGGAATCTATGTTGACCAACTCGCAAATACCAACTGTAGCAGCAGAATCATCCAAGTCTTTGCCAGCAACTGACGCTCAGACTAGGGTCAGTCAGTTTATGAAACAATTGCAAGACGAAATTACCGAATCATTGGCAAAACTAGATGGTGTGGCTAAGTTTCTCGAAGATAGTTGGGAACGCCCAGAAGGGGGTGGAGGGCGATCGCGCGTGCTGCGCGAAGGTGCAATATTTGAACAAGCAGGTGTAAATTTTTCTGAAGTTTGGGGTGACCATTTGCCAGCCTCAATTTTAACCCAACGCCCTGAAGCAGCAGGGCATGGCTTTTATGCCACGGGCACTTCAATGGTATTACATCCTCATAATCCTTACGTACCCACAGTTCATCTAAATTATCGCTACTTTGAAGCCGGCCCAGTGTGGTGGTTCGGTGGCGGTATTGACTTGACACCTTATTACCCCTTTGCTGAAGATGCGGCACATTTACACAAAACATTAAAACAAGCTTGTGACCAAAACTACCCAGACTATTATCCGGTGTTTAAGCGGTGGTGTGATGAATATTTCTACCTCAAGCATCGTGATGAGACACGGGGTGTAGGTGGTCTGTTTTTTGATTACCAAGATGGTGAGGGTGCTTTATATCGTGGTCCAAATCCCAATGGAGAAGCGGCTATTTATAGCAAGCAGGTGGGAACACCAGCAACCCGCAATTGGGAAGATTTGTTTGCCTTTGTGCAAGACTGTGGTAAGGCATTTTTACCAGCCTACGTACCAATTGTAGAACGGCGACATGGGATAGAGTATGGCGATCGCCAACGGAATTTTCAACTCTACCGCCGGGGACGGTATGTAGAATTTAACTTGGTTTATGACCGAGGCACAATTTTTGGTCTGCAAACCAACGGACGCACCGAATCAATTCTCATGTCCCTACCTCCCTTAGTGCGTTGGGAATACGGCTATCGGCCAGAACCTAATTCCCCTGAAGCTGAATTATATGAAACCTTCCTCAAGCCCCAAGATTGGATTAACTGGACACCACCTCAATAGTGCTGAGTTAGGAGTACAGACGCGATTAATCGCGTCTGTACAGGAGTTAGGAGTTCTTCCCCATCCCTGTTATCTTTCCCACTCCCCACTCCCGATTAAAAATTGCTACTCAGCACTATTTCGGTAAGTTAAACTACTAAAGGTAAGCACTTAAGAGAAAAAGGTGACAATTTTAGCTATAGCTTGTTAATCTCAAGTGACAGCATTAGAAAATTCTGTCGCTAGTTAATCTGAAAAGGAATGCCACGGGGAGGGCTTTAGTGATTCATATAGACCAAAAAAGTTATACAACCCAAGACGGAAACACCGTTATTGTCTTGACACCAGCCGGTCGCCTAGACATTACCACTGCTTGGCAATTTCGCCTGAAGTTACAAGAGTGTATTTCCAAACTCAGCCGCCATGTAGTTGTAAATCTGGCTCAGGTAAATTTTATTGATAGTTCCGGTCTAACCTCTTTGGTAGCTGGGATGCGTGATGCTGATAAAGTCAAGGGCAGTTTCCGCATCTCGAATGTACATCCAGAAGCCAAACTTGTGTTTGAAGTGACGATGATGGATACTGTCTTTGAAATCTTTGAAACAGAAGAGGAAGCTTTAGAAGGTGTACCTCGTAGCATTGCCAGCTAAAAAATGAGTTAGGAGTTAAGAGAGACGCGATTAATCGCGTCTGTACAGGAGTGAGGAATTAATTCAAAACTTATAACTCATGACTGATAAGTTTATCTTATTGAATAGTGATTTCGCTTGGTGTAACGATAAGGCCCCATAATCGCTCCCCAAGTTGCTTTTCCAGTTGCTGGATCAATTCCTTTGTCGTAGCTGTGAAATTCTGCCGCAGTAGCTTCAAATCCCAAGGAAACATAGACGCTATTACCAAGATAAGTAAAGCTGCAACGAGTCTCTGGTAGTGAGAGAGCGGTAAACTTATAGCGATCGCGCGCTAGTGTTTCCTGGGTAACTGTTAGGCTACAACCTGGTAGTAAATCTAATTGTTCGGGTGTCAGTGTGTTCAGTAGGGCAGGATTATCACCAGCGCCTCTTAATGCACCTGGAGCTTGAGGTATGTAGTATTGTACTTCCAGAGATGCATCGGAGTTGCTCCCCTGACGCAACCGCATAATTCGCTGGCGGTAAGGTTGATCTAGGTTAATAATGTTAGCCTGTTCGGCAAACAGGGTGATGCTATCTTCTGTGAACAGATTAACTGGTCTTTGCCACAGCCGGAGGTGGACATACCAAACTGGCTCTGCTATGGCTTGTTGCCGATTATCAAATTCACCAGCTAGGTACTCACCTAAAGCAATTAACTGGGGCGAGAAGTTCATAAATGCGATAAACGAATCATTAAGGATAATAATTTTTGGCTAGTTTTTTAGGGTAAAAGGTCTTATCCCCAGTGTCTAGCAGCTTATAAAGTGCTTCTGATTTGTCTATATTGTAAATGAAACCGTCACCAGCTAAAAGCTTAACTTGGCAAACTAGCCTTTAAGCGAGAAAATAAAGATACGTCGCCCTTAACATTCTCTTTTTCTTTGTGAATAACGTCCGTACTGTCTCTGATACAAAGCGAACTTTCTACAATCTTCACACTCGTCCGATCAACACTATTTATCGTCGGGTAGTAGAAGAATTGATGGTGGAAATGCATCTGCTGTCAGTAAATATCGATTTTAGCTACAATCCAATTTATGCCTTGGGTGTCGTCACTACCTTTGACCGCTTCATGGAAGGCTATCAACCAGAACGTGATCAAGCATCAATTTTTAACGCCCTATGTCGGGCTATAGAACGAGATCCGCAACACTATCAACAGGATGCCCAAAGATTGCAAACTGTAGCTAAAGGTTTACCAATTAAAGATTTAATTGCGTGGCTAGGTCAAACTACTCACTTAGATCGAGATGGTGACTTGCAAGCACACCTGCAAGCGATCGCCAACAATCCTAACTTTAAATACAACCGTTTGTTTGCAATTGGTGTATTTTCGTTATTAGAACTGTCAGATCCCGAATTAGTCAAAGATGAAAAACAACTCACTGAGGCACTGAAAGCGATCGCTGCTGGCTTGCACCTCTCTGATGACAAACTCAACAAAGATTTGGAGCTATACCGTTCTAACCTAGACAAGATGGCGCAAGCGCTGGTGGTAATGGGAGATATGCTCTCAGCCGATCGCAAAAAACGCGAGCAACGTAAACAACAATCAACGACCCCAGTTGCTCCCCCAAGTTCCAACGAATAGTTAGGAGTTAGGAGTTAGGAGTTAGGAGTAGAGACGCGATTAATCGCGTCTCTACAGGAGTTAAGAATTATTAACAACTCATCACTCATCACTCCTAACTCCTAACTATTGATTTTAGACGCCCAATAATTTGTAGATTAAGCTGTTAATTATAGTCAGCGCAAATGCGCCGATAACAGCACTCCAAATCCCGTAACGCAAGCGAAAGCCCTCTACTAACCAAGCAGCAATACTAAAACAAACCACGGCAATCATAAATGTGAAAATACTGGATAATAAGTCCAATGTGAGTAAATTTGGTACTGCAAAAACGAGGCTTAAAATCGGTCTGACTATTGATGTCACGATACCAAGCACTGCGGCTGAAAGGAAAGCTTTACCTGGAGTGTCAATTTCAACTCCTAGAGGCAATTTGCTAATTATCAACAGGGTGATAGCTGTTACTATCCAAACAATTAAAAGCGTCACGATATTCATGCCACAACCCCTGAAACGTGAATGGCAATTGGTGATAAATTACTTTAGTTTATCGGTGGAAAAATCTTTAAAGCTCAACCAATTATCTATAAATTAGCAGGAAATTTTTCTCTAACCGAATTTTATTTTAGATATCTTTAGGTTTGGGAAAGAGCTTGAAGGGGAGTGAGGAGATGAGCGAAATTCTAACTTTCCCCTGCTCCCCCGCTCCCCTGCTCCCTATCTCATCTTTTAAGAGTAGGTTGGGTTTTTTTGGGTGCTACAGGGGCTTGGGATGCTGGTGGGTTGGAAATACCAGGATTGATCGGACTGATACCTTGCCCAGTTGAAGGTTGACCAGTGACCGTCGGCAAGGGTACGGAATTAGGTGCTAAGGGAAAATTAGGGGTAAGATTCCCTTCAGGGTTGATACCTGGAACTGGTGCAGCACCAGGATTGATTGGGAATGACGGAACAGCAGGCTGGTTGAGTGAGTTTGTGAGCGGTTCAGATGGGGCAGGAATAATTCCCAAAGAAACGCGATCGCCCCCTACTTGCCGTAGCAAATCCAATGTCTCAATCACATCATTGTAAGTTGCTGTTCGGGAAGCATTCAGCACCACAATGGCACTGGGATTTTGTTGGAGATACTGTTTTAACCTCTCTCGCAAATCCTCCCGTTTTACAGGTTGTTTTTCTATGTAAGTATTGCCAACGGCATCGATCGTTACAATCAGACTTCCACTCTGTGATGTTATTCCAGATACTGAACTGGGGCTGGCTTTAGGCAAATCAACATTTATTGCTTGTTGCCGCGTAAATTGCAAAGCTGCTAACAAAAAAAACGTCAGGATACAAAAAACAACATCAATTAAAGGGATGATTTGAACTTGGACTTCTTCAATTGGAGTATGTAGATTAACTTTCATCGTCTCACTCTAACACCTGGTTTGGGGGTTGAATTCTTGACTAATTAATTAGGTGCATTCGGGGGTTCAGGAGGTTCAGAAAACCTGGTCTTTCCTGGCTTGCGGGGTGGAGTAAAATTTTCTGGTACAATTGCTGATGTTCTATTACTAAAGTCAGGCGGAGACTGCCGGTACAGTAATTCCATCTCATTCCCTGCCTTCCGAAAAACTTTGACTTGGTTAACTACAAAACTTTGAAATAGGCGGTAAAATGCCAAACTAATAATGGCGACTATTAGCCCCGTTGCCGTAGCAATCAGTGATTCACCAATACCAGTAGTTACCCCAGCAGTAGATTCAGTTCCTAAATCGCCAATCCGAATTGATCGCAAAGCGCGAATCAAACCCAAAACCGTGCCCAATAATCCCAGCAGCGGCGCTAAGGCAATCACGGCTTCTAAAAGTTTTTCGCCCCGCCGCATTCCAGCTAATTCATCTTCCGCCGTAGCCTCCAGTGCTAGTCGAAAGGTTTCCGCATCAGTTTTGGCGAAGCGTAGAGGGGCATAGAGAAAACGCCCGACGGGCTGATGGCTTGCAAGTCTGGCAATGTCCGCAGCTACTTCCCAATTATCCTGGGCAGCATCCAGGATGCGATCGACTATTTGCTTTTCCTGAGTCAACATTCGCAACCAGAACCACAAACGCTCGAAAATCACACTCAAAGACAGAATCGAGAGAACTAGCAAAGGCCACATTGCTGGCCCGCCCTTATAAAATAAATCTAAAATATCCACTGTTTAAGTTTCCTCCCTCCATGACTAGAGCAAATATGCCGAAGCATTTTAATTTTAGAGATTAATCCAAAATGAGGGACTTCTAAAATATAAATTTCTCGAAAACCTAAAAAGACAGTGTAAGCATGGCGTATTTGACTTAGACTGCCGTAGAAACTTGCTGCTGGGTAGGCAATTGAATGATAAACTCACTCCCTTCACCAAGAGTAGAAAAACATTCCAATTTGCCACCATGTTTTTGGGTGATAATTTGATAGCTGATTGCCATGCCCATGCCGGTTCCTTTGCCTACAGGTTTGGTGGTGAAGAAAGGATTGAAGATATGATTTTTAACCTGTTCTGGCATTCCCCCGGCATTATCTGCGATGCCTTCTCTTCGAGACGCTTCGCGAACGGCGGGCTTCGCCAACGCAATTTCCACCGACTGCGAATTGCTCATTGAGGTGCGGATGATAATCTGGCTAGGATTTGCCTCTATTTCCTGATAGGTGCGATTGGCGTTTATTTCGTCTAAAGCATCGATCGCATTCGCTAGAACATTCATTAAAACTTGATTGAGTTGTCCAGGATAGCATTCTACTTCGGGCAACTTGCCATAATCCCGAATCACTACAATTGCTGGACATTCTGGTTTGTCTTTCAGACGGTGTTGCAAAATCAACAGCGTACTTTCAATTCCTTCATGAATGTCAACTGCTTTGAATTCTGCTTCATCTATCCGAGAAAAGTTTCGCAGTGATAATACAATAGTCCGAATCCGGTCAGTCCCCATTTTCATAGAAGCTAGCATCTTCTGTAAATCCTCAATCAGGAACTCCAGATCGATTTCCTCAGCTAGCGCTTGCACCTCTGGATCATTACTGGGATGACGTTGTTGGTAGAGATGGATCATCCTGAGCAAATCTTGAGTGTATTCGTTTAGGTAGGTAATATTGCCGTGAATAAAGTTTATCGGGTTGTTGATTTCATGAGCCACACCTGCTACCAGTTGACCCAAACTAGACATCTTTTCACTTTGAACCATTTGTGCTTGGGTGCGCTGCAATTCACTCAAGGCGGTTTTGAGTTCAGTGGTGCGTTCTTCCACTTTGTCTTCTCAACTCTGCCTTACCGTTTTCTAAGGCTGTAAAAGATTCTCGCAGTTGCCCTACCATGTGATTAAAAGAGTGGGCAAGGACATTGAGTTCCTGGATATTGTTGATATCCAAAGTTTGGTCTAAATCACCTGATGCCATTGCCTGACTTGCTCGCTTGATTTGCAGAATCGGCTGTGTAATCAAGTGAGAGGTTAAATAGCCCATTAAAGTTGCCACAGCCAAGGCTCCAAGACAGAGCAAAATGCTAGTGCGGGTAGTTGGCGTTGATTTGTGCCATAAAAGTGTGTTCTGGCACACTCACAACTACTAGCCAATCCAGTCCATATTGATCACGCCAGGGGGTGACATTGACAAAATTTGCTTCTCCTTGCCAATTCAGTTGCAGTTTTTTGGATTCGGTGATCGACTCAAAGCCATTGAAGGTTTGCTGAATTTGTTTGGCAATGGACTGAATTGAAGGATCAGGACTGTCGGTGGCTTTTATTCGGCGAATATCTTCCTTGACCAAGATAAAAGGCTGCTGTGTGCTAGAGTTCGCTATCAGCATCCCATTCCGCTCTAAAATGAAAACTTGTCCAGAACGGCTAACATCCAAATACCGTAGAAACTCACTCAATTTTAATAGATGGATATCTGCTGCAACCATCCCCAGTAATAGATTCTGCGCGTCATAAATGGGACGACCCGCAGAAGCACTAATGTATGGATGATTAGGATCATTCCAGGTGAAAATCCGCGACCAGATGGGTTTACCAGCTTTTACAGGCTCGGTGTACCAAGTTTCCTTAAAGTTGTCCCAATCAAGAATAGTATTAATATGGGTGCGATCGCCTTGGTTATCTGTGGCGTAGTTGTAGTAATTTTTCGGAGGTTTGGCACTCCAATCATCAATCGTGACGGTTTTGCCATCGTAACGAGCTGCTCCTGTACCTTCACCTGTGGTCAGCCCGATGCCGATGTAGGTTAGATCATAAGCCTGCATTTGTTTTAAGAAATATTTTCCCACAGTTTTGCGAACGCGCACATCTAATAAGCCCATCTGAATGGCATCAGCATTAATTTGATTCACCTTATGGGGAATAGATAGATAAGAATTTAAATGTTGATCTACTATATTGCTCGTTCGATCCATCAACTGTTCTGCCAAGTCGTTGACGGCTTTCTGTCCATTTTTAAATGACAAATAACCTACTAAACCTACCGCTCCAAATATTTGTAATACAAAGGGAATAATCCGAACCATCTGTAGGGGGATTTTAGATATGCCAAAGTGATGCTTCTTCATCGGTAGGTTCCATCCTGCGTTAGTGCTTCGCCTTGTGAAAAGCAAATAAATTTACACTAAAGAGGCGAAACTTTAGATTTATATAACTAGGATTCCCTTTTAAAATACACAATCAACATTATTTGTGATCAGCTAATTACTAGACTCTTGTGCAGAATCACAGAGTAGGTATTTAGTGACAGATTACGAGTAGCGTCTTCCAGACTAACTAGGGCGGTTATTCCCACCGGAAGTTTTTAGGATTATTTGTCAAAATTAAAGATAACTGGAGGTTCAAAATATGAAATTTTCAATCCAATCACTTTACACTTGGTATCGCAATGTGCTTCGTAACCCCAAGTACCGTTGGTGGGTAATTTTAGGAACATTGGTCTATTTGGTCAGCCCAATTGATGTTCTCCCAGATTTTATACCCGTTGTGGGACAGATTGATGATGTTTTCCTTTTGACCCTGTTAGTTAGTGAGGTGTCTGGACTGGTGATTGAAGGCTGGAAAGCTCGTAAGGGTGATGTAAGTGGTGATGTGGGTACTGAAGCAGCTAATACTACTGAGCCTTCTACTTCCCCTGCAAGCACTATTGATGTTGATGCTGTTTCTGTTAAGTAGATTTTAGACACAAAGGAACGCGGAGGGAAACGCAAAGGAACGCGGAGTCAGAGTTAGAGGTTGTTGGCTACGCGTTTGATACCTTCTTTGAGGTGGAGGACGTTAAAGTTGAGGAGAAGACCTAGTTTGCAGTTTGCGAGTTTGAGATAGGTTAAGAGTTGAACGGAGTGAATCGGGTGGAAGGATTCTACAGATTTAATCTCTACAATTACTTGGTTTTCGACTATCAAATCTAATCGATAAACACATTCCAATTGCACATCTTTATAAATCAAGGGCAATGGAATTTGCTTACCAACATTCAACCCGACTTCCTTCAACTCATAATCCAAGCACACTTCATAAGCCGACTCCAATAAACCAGGCCCCAAAGCAGTATGCACCCTCATCGCACAACCAATAATCACCCCACTCAACTCATTCTCTTTCATCCTTTGCGTTAAAAATCTTTCACAAATTCCGTCAAGAACCGGAAAGCCTTCAAAATATAACTAGCACAATCGCTAGGAGAAGTATTGTAAAACGATCGCCACGCACTCCCCTTATCCTCATCATAGCGATCGCCTCTATCGGGATGGTGTTCTAACCATGCCAATCGTACTGCATGACCAATTAACACATCCAACACGATATATTCTTCGATTTGCAGGTTAGGATTATTGGCAGCGATCGCAGCTAATTCTCTTAATGCTTCAATATTAACTTGGCGATATTCTGGAGCTTCAATTTTATTCAGCAAATGCTCAACTAACAGAGCAAAATTTCTTTCGCCAGCTGTCATTTCCGATAACATTATCTCACTATCTAAACGATTGCGGCGCTCTAGTTTATCGCCAATTACTAGACCCTTGCAATGTTGCATTAATAGCCAAACTTGCTTAAAAAATTCTTTTGGTACGCGCCCCGTCGCACCCTCAGCTTGACGAAACCGAGGCCAACCGTCTGGTGGGACTTCTATTCCTTCTCCTATTACTGGTAACACCACCCAAGCAATATCACTTTCTTTTTGCTTGACGTGCAGTGATTCTTGCTGGCGTAACAGGTTACTCATGCCAGTATATCGAGTTAATACCTGACGCAAGCGCATTTTCACTTCAAAGGGTGAAAATTGCATTAAGTGATCGTATGCTTCATCTTGAGTAACATCCAATTCCTGCGCTAGTTCGCTGGTTATCAATAGGATAAGATAGCCGACTCTTAGCGTTAGTAGTCCCTGGAATAATTCCGGTTCCGAGCGAATTAAGATACCAAGATAGATTAAAATCTCTTGGGTGAGGACGCGATCGCGGATATCTTCACGACAAAAATGATTAATTTTATCGGCAATTTCATCGTGGGACATGGGTACGGTAATCAAGGACGCCTCACTGTAAGCTTTACCCACAGCAATTTGCTTACCTCGCACCAAAATACTCGTCACTGCATCTGATAGGCTAATATCAACCATTTGCCGTAACCCCGCAGCCCGACGCACTACTGCCCAAATAGCTAAATCTCCAGCTTTGGTGTAAACTTCGTCTAGTAAATCAGCTACGGTGACAGGATATCCTGGGCCACCATACCCTGTATCAAATTTCATTCCTTGCAAGCGAGTTAAAGTTTGTAATAACTCAATTTGCTCGTAGATATTCTCTGATGCACGTAAACAAGAAAGTAATAATCCCAAGTTGGTTTCATACTCCATCTGAAATTCTTGGGTATTTCTTAAGCGCCAGTTTTTCTCAGGATGATAAGCTAGGTAATAGCAACGTAGCCCAGCATTTTTCACTGGCGATCGCGAGAATTCTGCATTTGGAAGAAAATCAATTCTTTGGATTCCAGATGTCAGCATTAGCTGATTTAGCCGCCCTAATTTCACCCGCACACCGTTACAAACACCATCTTTCAGTTCTTGCATTAGTTCTAATAATGCTTCCGAACCGATTTCTAACATGGTATGCGTCAACATTAAAGTCAGAGTCGGACGCCCTAAATCGTTCCAATATTTTTGAATGTAAGCTAGTTCGCTTCTAATTTGATCCAGGAGAAAATGGTAATCAAGGGTTAAGTAAAACTGTTGAGAATCTGAAAATGCAGGCAAAAATACAATTGTTTCGCCGCGAATCCGAAAAATTCTAGATGTTGTTAAACTCCGTAGCCGCCGTACTGGCCGCCCAGTTAAACCAAGTTTATCGTTACGTCCAATTTGGGTATAAATAGCGGAAAATTCTCCAGCTTTTCTCACCTGAATCGGTTCTACTTGGGTAGGCGTTTGTGTTTCAATTCCGTGAACTTCTAGTTTCGTCTGTAAATCTTCATCTTCTGCTAATAAAGCGATTTGTACCAATGCCTCGCGCTGTTTTCCCACACACAAATGTCTCCCCAAAGGGTCGATATCACCAACCGCTACTAACCCTTCACTCAACATTTCACTGAGAAAATATAAACTTTGCGCCCACACCAAAGGAATATTTTCATTGGGCAAACGTGGTTGCGTTTGGGGTGCTAACTTTTCTACTTCTATGTTTTCGGCTGAAACATAATAAAGTTCTGGCAATAAACGCAAACCATTTTGTTCTATAAGTAATGCTTCTAAAAGCTCTTGGTATTTTTTAACTTGTTCTTGTTCGCCGCGAAATAATCCATCTAGAACTAAATAAGTGAAAAATAACGGCCATTCGCATTCAATATGCTCAAATTGCTTGAGTTCCCACGGTTCGTAGTGTAAGCGCTGATGATCTTCTAAAACGGTTTGGTGTCCATCACGCAGAAAGCGTTTACAGCCGTATTTACCTGCGAGTTTGTTGATAATATCGTTTAAAGTGCGATCGCGTAATTGCAAATCTTCCACTGCAAAGGCAGGATAACTAATAATACTCAACAGCGCTGCATCAATTTCTTTGGAACCAGATTCCCTCGGTAATAGGGATTCTAAAGTAATTCGGGCGCGGGCGATTTCATCTGGTAGCACATGAATCACCGATGCTTGACTACCACGCACACCAAACAAATCCAGTCCATTGATAGCTTCTAAAGCAGCTTTTGCCATGCCTACGGAACTGGCATTTAACTCAGCACTACCACGATTAATTTTATTACCACGTTCCCAAATGCCGTAATCTGGTGTGCGGTAAGCTCGTCCAATGTAGTAAACTAAGTTTTGGACGAAATTCACTTCATCAATGGTATAAATTATTTGCAATCCGCCAGCCGTCATTTGCCCCAACATCAGTAAAAATATAGATGTGGCATCCAGTTGCAAATGTCCCCATTTGTCATCACCAACAACAATGTCGCCCGTCGCGGTATTATATTTGGCGTGCAGTCCATCCAGTAGCGACTGAGTATGTTTAAATGTTTCTACTTTATGAGCCTGTCGCATCATCGCAAAGAGCAACCCGCGCATCAGTTTGATGACACTGTGTTCTAGTTCATAAGTGCGTCCCTCGTCGTCGTCAATCTTGCGGTATGCAAGTCCTAAACCCCAAACTGCCAAAATGCTGTAAACGTTGTCTCGCACCCAGGCATCAGTATAATCGCCGTGGGCTGTAATCGCTGTACTCGCAGGTAGTAAACCAGTAATCGGATTTTGCCGAGTCAGAATAATTGTCTTGATTTGCTGGTAGTAATAGTCCAGACGAGCTAGCAATTCGGTAGATGTTTTCATGATTTGGTTCAGAACTACTTGCAAAATTCGACCCTATGACTGTGAAGTTAATTATCTAAACCAAGCCAGAACAACTTCTGTAATGGTTGATGGGACAACAGCTAAGGGTGGTGTGAGTTTATTATTATCTCGTTTTAATAGGTTTCTGGGTACTTAATTTTAGGGAACCCGAACTAAAATACGATATTTGTTCAAAACCCTATCCTGACAAACCTCCCTCTCCTTACTAAGGAGAGGGACAGGTTGTGCGTAGCAGAACCAGGGTGAGGTTTCTTAGAGCTATTCGATAAACTTAAGGAAGAGGAATGGAAGTGAGGTTAAAACGACTTCGCTAAGGAATAAGAATTAAATAACATCCAATTTATGTCCCTAGCTTACCTCACCCTCAATCCCTCTCCTTATAAAGGAGAGGGAAGCTAGAGCCAGGATGAAGTTTTGCATTTTATTTAATCTACGTTCCGTAACTTCTTAAGCTCTGCATCTGTAAACGGATTTTTCCCCGCTCGTAAATCTTTCACCCAGCGCTGCCGTTGTGCTTTACTATCTTTATCCTGAGTCTGGGCGATGTATGCCTCAAAATCAGTAATCGCCCCTTGATAATTCCCTGTCAGCGCCCTAGCTAAACCACGACTATCACGAGTGAGGCCATCAGGTGCAAGTGCAACGGCTTTTTCACAGGCTGGTAACACATCAGCCGCTTGTTTTTGCAGACTACCTTGACGACATAGAGAGTTCCAAGAACTTGCAGGAATTTCAACTTTTGGATCAAACTTGAGAGCTTCGGTATAATCTCCTAGCGCTTCCTTAAACTTTTTCTCCTCTTGTAAGCGTCTATCTCCTTCATCAATTAAGCGTTCAGCCTTGCCTTTGTTGACAAACTCTTGTGCTTTTACCTGGGGATCAAATTTTAAATTAGTATCCCACTGCTGTGCTTTGCGGAATTTGATAACAGCATTATCAACATCTTCATTTCGCGCTAGCTTCTCACCTTGGATAACTAATACTGTAGCGGCTTGGACTTTTCTAGGCAGAGTTTGACATTCTGTTACTTCTTCCAGCACCTCAGGATGGACAACTAAATAATTGTTGAGTAAGCCACAACCATCTGTCACTAACTTATTTAAATCCAAATTCCATATAATTATAGTCTTGTCACCACTTGCTGAAGCCAGCCTTTTCCCATCGGGGCTGAACACCACGCTATTGACCAAATCGCGTCCACTCAGGGTTTGCAGAGGTTTGCCTGTGGCTGCATCCCAGAGTTTGATGGTGTTGTCACCACTTGCTGAAGCCAGCCTTTTCCCATCGGGGCTGAACACCACGCTATTGACCAAATCGCGTCCACTCAGGGTTTGCAGAGGTTTGCC
>NZ_JBALCS010000009.1:0-51569 GCF_036919555.1 Nostoc sp. | reverse complement strand
GTGCGAACTCTACCCTGGAATGGGTTACTCAACCGAAGCCAGCCGTCCTCCTTCTCAGGTTTAGACTGAACGAATCGCACTTCCCAATGCCCAATAAAGCATAACTTCGGCGGCAGCAATGTCTCGATCCTGTTGATAATCACAAACAGCACATTGATGTACTCGAATATCGAGTGTTTTCTTGTGTTGATGTCCGCATTTAGGACAGGTTTGAGAAGGTTTGACTGTACGAGTTGGGACTTCGATAAACACACCACCAATTTGCTCTACTTTGTATTTAATGGCGCTGCGAAGTATTCCAAATCCAACATCGAGTATTGACTTATTCAGTCCAGCCTTCTGCTTTTTGCGCTTACCTTTCTTGAGGGAGTTGTTCATGGGGGAAACCCCCAAGACCACACTGCGTCGCTTTTTAGCCTTACGAGTCATGTTCTTGACTTCTAGATTTTCAGTCGCCACCATGCTGTTACTGCTGGTTATTTGTGTGGCGACTTGATGAACCCAATTCTGTCTCTGGTTAGCAACTTTGCGTTTGAGTTTACTAACTTTGGACTGGGCTTTTTTCCATCTTCTAGAAGCAAATATTTTCTTCTTCCTATTCGGTTGGCGCTTTCGTCTTTTCTCCTGAGATGCAATATTAATTAGATGTTCAGCATTTCGGAAAAACTTAGGAGCAACGACTTGTTGATGATTTTCTCCATCAGTAATTGATAATGCAGTCAGACATCCTAAGTCGATACCAACTGCACCGATGGGTAAAATCTCTGGCTTGAGAATTTGATCTAATATATTGACAGTGATAGAGGCATACCACTTTCCGTGACGGTAAACGATAGTGCAAGTAGTAGGAGTCCCCCAATATTTAGCCTGACCACGCATCTGGATACGCCCAATTTTAGATAAATTAAGATACCCATTTTTGCCATCTGACTCTACCTTGAAACCTGCACAATCTGGATACGTCCAACCTGAATAATATCTAATTGACTTGAATCTAGGACGTTTAGCTAATCCTTTAAGCCAACGCTCAAAAGCATAATCAACACGCTTAAGAGTTGCTTGCAATGCATGACTAGGAAGTTCTTTGTACTCGATCCAAACCTCTTTAAATGCAGGCAAACAGTTTTGCTGCTCAAAGTAATCAACTTGATGATTATATATTTGATATTGATTAAATCTGTTATTTACTGCGGCGTTATACAAGTCCTTTTGGAGCTTTCGGTGATACCGCAATGCATATTGGGTTTTCTCGTTTGGGTATAGCCGAAAAGTCATTCGTCTTGTTGCCACAGTACGTTTTTGTTTCCTCCACAAACCTGGTATATTAGCTAGAGTATATCAGACACGGTTACTTGTCAAATGCTTCCTCGCAAAGGTTCACACGCTGTTTTTTCTATTCACTTGCACTTGGTTTTTATTACCAAAGATCGCAAAAAAGTAATTAGTGTACCAATACTTGAGCGGATGCACGAGATTTTTGCAAATATTTGCATTAAAACTAATTGCATTTTGCTAGAAGTTTCAGGTGAACAAGACCATGTTCACCTGTTGGTAGATTACCACCCAGATAACAATATTTCTGATTTTACTTCTAGTCTAAAATCTGCCAGCAGTAGGATTATTCGCAAAGAATTTCAGGAGCATATTGAAAAGTTTTACTGTAAACATGCATTTTGGTCTAGCTCGTATTATGTAGCTTCAAGTGGTGGCGCACCGATTGATAAATTAAAACAATATATTAAAGAGCAAGATGCACCAACTGAATAAATATGGATTGGTTATTTCCACTTCGTTCCATAACCCCCTCTAATCCCTACCCTACTAAGAGTTGAGGGTAGGGACTGCCGCGATGCGTTCAAAAGTTAAAGAACTGGAGTCAGTTAACAAAAATTAGAATTGCATAAATGCTCAAACCTGAAAAACTTCGTCAAACTAGAAGTAAGGGTTTTGACATTTATCTATGTGCAATTAAATGACTCAAATATTTGTTGCTGCAACGAAAAGAGACGATTATATCCGTGTTGCTCAACTTGTAGAAGTTCAGGCAGCAGGTAGTTTGCTAGTCCACAAGGAAAAGCATACGATCGCTTTATTTTACTCAAACAATACAGTTTATGCAATAGATAACCGTTGCCCCCACATGGGCTTTCCCCTACAAGGAAGTACTTGTAAGGATGGTATTGTTACCTGCCCTTGGCACTATGCCCGCTTTGACCTCGCTAGTGGTGGAACCTTTGATTCTTGGGCAGATGATGTTCCTTGTTTCCCTGTAGAAATCCGTGATGGTGAAGTTTGGGTAAATTTAGCCCCACCAGTTAACCCTCATGCCCACCACCGTCAACGTCTGCAAGACGGTTTAGAGCAGAATATTTCCTTAATTATTGCTAAATCAACGATCGCACTGTTAGATATCGGAGTCAATCCGGCAGAACCATTTCTCACGGGGCTAGAATTCGGTACTCGTTATCACAAAGCAGGTTGGAGTACAGGTTTAACTATCCATACTTGCATGATGAATTTACTACCTTACTTAGATGCAGAAGACAAACCTCGTGCTTTATTCCACGGACTTTCGGCAGTAGCTAATGATAGTGCCGATGCCCCACCACAGTTTGTTGTTCACCCTTTACCCAACTCTAAAGTTGATTTTGTGACTCTCAAAAGCTGGTTTCGCCAATTTATTCAGGTACGGGATACTGAAGCAGCACAAAGATGTCTAGTATCTGCGATTCGCTCAGGAGCAAATTCCCAGCAAATTGCAGATATGCTGTTCTGTGCTGCTACGGATCATCGCTATCTTGATTTTGGGCATACGCTTGATTTTATTAACAAAGCACTAGAAGCACTTGATGCTGTAGATTGGCAAGCATCTGAATCGATTTTGGCTAGCCTCGTTTCAGGTTTAGCTAATGCAGTACGTATGGAAGAATCTAATTCCTGGTGCTACCCTGTAGATTTGGTGGCAATATTGGAGTCGGCTTTTGAGCAATTACCTACTGTATTAAGTGTGGGAAAATCTCGACAAGGAACTTGGTCAAAACCAGATGAATTAGTACCAATTTTATTGGGTGAAGACCCACAAGCGATCGCTGACTCGCTGCTGAATGCACTGCTTGCAGGTTGTACTGAAGAACAATTAGCCAGTGTGGTTACTTATACAACAGCATTGCGAGTAGCTCGTTTCCACACTAACAATGACTTTGAAGATTGGAATTCAGCACACCATCCATTTACTTTTGCTAATGCCGTGCATCGAGGGTTACGAAGAGTACCAACAGTAGAACTACTAAGAGGTGTGTTTGATGCAGCTATGAGTGTTTATTTAAATCGTTTTTTGAATGTCCCACCAGCACGGCTGCCAGAACCCAAAGACACCGTTGAAAATCCTGAAGAATTACTACAGCAGCTACCGGATTTATTAAACCGTCAGCAACAAGTAAACCAGACAGGCCAGTTAGTTGCTAACTATTTATATAGCGGTGGTCGTGCTGAAAAACTGATGGCAATGCTGGGAAAATTGATGCTGCGAGAAAACCGCGATTTTCATGTCATTCAAGAAATAGAAGCAGCTTTTGGTCAGTACTCTCTGTTTAGGGAAACTCCGGCTGGTATTCACATATTAGTAGCTGCATCTCGGTATTTAGCAGCTCATTCTCCCACAATGCGATCTCAAGGACAAACCTATCAAATTGCTGAACGCTTACATAAAGGAGATCGCTTATTTGAGGAATCTTGACTAAAAAATATTTGCACAGCTTGACTAGCTCAAGCTGTGCCATCGCTCTTAAGGTTAGTGGTACGCCATCACTAAATCTATCTGGTGATTTCCCAAGTTCCCTTTAGGGATAATGACTTTTAAAATTAACGATTAAACCAAAATGGAGATGGGGAATACCATTTTATCTGTGAGGATAGTGCCCGGAAGACCCCTCTCGTTCAAGGGAAGTTACCCAAAGAGCAAGAAGTGCTTTGAAATTGCAGCAGGGGTGAAATTGCTAGGCTTTGCACTTGCTGAACAATACCATCTCCCTGAATAATCACCTGGGAACGTGACTGAATTAATGAGTCTGGGATGACGCGAAAACTAGACTGGACAGTTTAGTTTAATTGGGCATTGCCTAGAGAATTTCTGCAACCAATGGGAAAGCTTGTGGCAACAAGTACCGCAGCTTTACTACACTCATGTGAACGTCGCACTTAGTTAAGGATGGATTTGTTTAGAGATGAAATATCTATTTGGTAATCATCCCTAATCTTCTTCAAGGGAAATTGGACAAACTTTGGCTCACCGATGAGATTCCAGTCAAAGGTATGTAGCAGATGAGATGCAAAGATTTTTGTGACTGCGATCGCCATCTGCGCCCCCAAGCAAGCGTGGACACCACCACCGAACGGAATAAATTCGTACATCTTGCCCTCTGCACGTTCCGGTAAGAAGCGCTCTGGAGCAAATACCTCTGGTTCGCAAAAGTGTTCTGACATGATGTGTGCAATCCGTGGCTCTGCAATAATGGTGCAGCCCTTTTTATACAACACATTATCCAGTACTACAGACTTAGTGAGCCGACGGTTAGCTGTAGAACTGGGAGGTAGTGTGCGTAGTGTCTCTTTGATTGTCGCCTCTAGGAAAATCATCTGCTTCAAATGCTCCGGTGAGAAGATGCTGACATTGCTCTTTTCACCTACTACCTGTTTTTGCTCCTCACGTAGCCGTTGCAACACCTGCGGATGTCGGGCGATTTGGTAGATGAGCGAAGATACCAGTCCAGATATCTCATAGTGTGACGCCCACAGCTGTAATAGACACTGATTTACAATAAGTATTTCACTAAATACCCCATCTGGATTTTCCTGCTGGCTGGATAGCATCATAGAGAGAAAGTCTGCTGTGGGGTTAATGGCTCCCTCTGCTTGCCGCCGACGCACCACGACGGCACGCATAAAGTCGAGCAACCCCGCGCGTGCCGAAAATCCCCGCCCGTATTTTGTGAAACGTGACTTCCACTTAAACAGACCATAGAAGCCGTCAAAGTATGTTTTGTACAAAGCTTTTAGCTCTGCCTTGGATGATACAGGTAGCCCTGTAAAAGTAGCGGGTTCAGAATCATCCAAGCTGATTCCCAGCAGCAACGGCACGAGTACATCAAAGCATATCTTCTCTACAGCAGGATAGAGCGCTATTCTGCTAGAGGTAGGCCAGTCCTGGATACCATGCACAATCACCTGATTGATATGAGGAGTGTACCCATCAAGAACACGACCACTCAATCCGGGAGCGAGTGCATTTTTGCGCTGCCGATGCAAATCAGGTCGCTGGAATAGGCTATACTCGCCGAACATATCCATCGTGGTTGATGGCAGTCCAATCTCCGTATATCTCAAGTCCCCATTAAATGCCATTTGAATAGCTTTCGCAGAACCGACAAAGATAGTAGTGCCTCCAAAGACTGCTGTATTGAAGATGGGGCCGTACTTTTCAAAATTTTGACGGCAGAACTGATCTGGATTCGCCATGTACTTGAATGTGTCATCCCACTTTGGCTTTCGTGGTGGAGTGGTAATATCTGGAGGTGGTACTTATCCATCTTCCAGTACTAGTGTTTCTTCGCTGTTAGTATTGTTGTGCATAGCCTTACCAAGCTTAATGTTGTGAAGATGTCCTCATTTTAACTTTGGCAATTAACTAGAGTGGCATTAGCTTGCTTGTAAGGCATGAATATATAGCAACCGCCAAGGCGGTTAGGACGCTAGATGCAGGACATGCTCCATCGCATCGCCTAGACGCTCAAACTGGTCAAGTTGCTTGCGAATCCGACTTTTGAGCCAAGATCAGCATTGCTCAATCTTATTGAAGTCCGGGGAATAAGCAGGTATAGCAGTGGTCAGACAGCTTAGGACATTGGCAAATCTAAGAGAGTTGCTGTCACAGCTATCCATAGTAGACTTGTCCTAACCAGGATGGCAGCCGCTATACTTTCGGTGCGTTACGCTTGGCGGTAACACACCTTACGAAAGTTCTTAAGCAGCGTTTATTCTTTGCAAACCAGTATAAATATTGAACCGTTCTCCGCGCAAGAATCCAATTAAGGTAATCCCGAATTCTTTGGCGACAGACATCGCCAAACTACTGGGAGCGGATACAGAACAAACAATGGGAACTCCAGCAGTTGTAGACTTTTGCAAAATCTCAAAACTAGAGCGTCCACTGACCAGGACAATACAATTATCTAAAGGCAACTCGTCACTGAGCAAAGCTGTACCAATCAATTTATCCAAAGCATTGTGTCGCCCAACATCCTCCCGCAGGTTTAACAACTGTCCTTGAGCATTGAAGGTAGCCGCAGCGTGTAAACCCCCTGTAGCAGTAAAGATACCTTGAGCAGCCCGGAGCTTGTCTGGTAGGCTGTAGATAATCTCAGGTGTTACCGTTGGCCCAAAAGGAATCACTGGACATCCCCGCAGACGCAAAGCTTCAAGGCTAGCTTTACCACACACCCCACAGGCGCTACTAGTGTAGAAATGACGCTCTAAAGGCTGTAAGTCTGGAATCAACCCATCCCGCAATTCTACATTTACGATGTTATGGCGTTGCTCACCATCTACGCAGTAGCTGATACGTCGGATATCTTCCCTGCGGCTAACGACTCCTTCACTGTAGAGGAAACCAGCAGCTAGTTCAAAATCTGCCCCTGGTGTCCGCATGGTTACAGCTACCGTCTTCTGGAGAGGAACAAGGCGAATTTCTAAAGGTTCCTCAGTAGTGAGATGATCTAAACGAGGCCGTACTTGACCTTTTTCCACTACCCAAACAGTGGCTTTGGTCTTGCTTTTAGTTGGCATTGTCATATTTATGAGAGTTGGTGAATTGAAATTTTGATACTAATCTGGAAACAGAGTAATGCTATTTGTATATCAGATGTCAGGTTGATACTCACCAACTACTTTGTGTAGTTGAGCTAGTTCGGCTAGTACAGCATGGCGTAAATAAACCACCCATTCAAAATCAATGAAACGCTTATGCTGTAATCATATTGAATTTTGAATTTTGAATTTCGCCCTGCGGTACCAGGTTTCTGTTTAGGAAGTAAAATGAACCTAAAATTTTTGGCTTTCAGTAAAATTTTATTTGCAATAGTCTTTGTGATTTCCCTTAGTTTTGCAGGATATCTAGTGGGTAATAACATTAGTCAGGGAGTAATTGAAAAATCTCTTGCTAAACAAGTCATGTCTACCTCCACCGTAGGGAAAAGTTCTCGACTACAGACACTTTTAAATGAGATAGTTGTAAAACAAAAAATCCCTGGTGCAGTCATGTATATTACTACACCTAAAGGTTCTTGGTTGGGAGCATCTGGTGTGAATAACTTGTCAACTAAAACCCGGATGAAACCCACAGATGGCTTTGCCATTGCCAGTATGAGTAAAACTTTTATGGCGGTGGTTGTGCTGAAATTAGTGGAGCAAGGGAAAATAGAATTAGATCGGGCGATCGCAACCTACCTACCAAGAGACATCAGTCCTCATATTATTAACAGCGACAAAATTACAGTTCGTCAACTGCTCAACCACACCAGTGGTATTGCTGAATACTTAGAAACAAAAGAGTTTATTCAAGCTACTGCGAAAAGAAGTCGCTCACAGCCTTGGACAGCTAGAGAAGCTATTCGATATATGTACCAAGAACAACCGCGTGCAAATCCCGGAGAAAAATTTATTTATACTGATGGCAACTACATTCTTTTGGAACTGATTGTTGAAAATATAACTAGGGGAACTCTCGCACAAGCAATCCGCAGTCGGATTTTAAAACCATTAGGATTAAAACATACCTTCACGGAATTGCGCGAACCGACAATTGGAGAAGTAGCTACAGGTTATGGCCATCGCCATAAGGATGGTAAGCTAGATAGCTACGCAAAAGTCAATGATGGCAATGGTTTAGGAGATGGTGGATTGGTTTCAACAGCAGAGGATTTAGCCAAGTTCGCCAAAGCGTTATTTGTCAAAAAAACCTTACTTTCCTCGAAGATGATCAAAGAAATGCTGAAATTTAAAGATAATGGCGAAGGTTATAGCTATGGGTTGGGTGTAGAACGCTTTTCATCTCCTTTAGCAAAAGCAATTGGGCATACTGGTACAGCTTATGGCTTCGTAACATTGCTTGCATATTTACCTAATCAAAATACCACCATAATAGTGCTACTAAACAATCAGGATATTGATATTAAATCAGTAGCTAGGACAGGTTTAGAGGTTGTCGAGAATAAATGATCCTAATTAGTAATTATGCTTGTAGGGCTGACATTATAAATTTTCTGGGTCAATATTCAGTTCTCGCAATTTGGCTGCTAGGCGTTCAGCGACTTCTTCAGGTGTAGGAATTAGATTTACTTCCGCAGTTCTACATTTACGATGTTGTAGCGCTGCTCACCATCCACTTGACTCTTTCACTGTAGATGAAACCAGCTGCTAGTTTAAAATCTGTCCCTGGTGTCCGTATTGTTACAGCTACTGTCTTCTAGAGAGGAACAAGGCGAATTTCTAAAGGTTCCTCGGTGGTGAGTTAGTCTAAAGGAGGCCGTATCTGACCTTTTTGTAGCATCCAGACAGTGGCTTTGGTTTTGCTGCTAGTTTGAGTATTCATTTAATAATTACTATAATAATCACAAAGAATTAGTTAAATTTGCTTACTACACTTATGCGCGATCGGGCTATCTTAAAAACCGTATCTGTTAGTCTGCCTTTTGGGATTGGTTCGATGTCTTGGGAAGCTGACCCAACAGAACGTAAAGCTGCTTGGTCGCTGTATGTGGAACTTGTGACCCGTATTGCTGTGCAATCATTGGAAGTTGACCAAGGGTTGGTACGGGAAGCGTTGAACTCTCTCTATAGTTTATTTGGAATTACCCGTGAAGTTCTCAAAGCAGCCGGGCCTGATGTGGGGGGTTCTCGTGATTCCGTGGGGGGAATTGCGATCGCAGTGTTGAATAATGGTTTAAGGCCGTTTTTGGCTAAATGGCATCCATTACTGCAAGCGTGGGAAGCAAAGCGTCCCTTGGGTTTGAGTCCGAAGGAACATGAGCAGAATTGGTCAGAGGAACCGAAGTTGAGAAATGAGTTGGAAGTTTTGCGTGATGGGTTGGAAAAGTATGCGAAGGCGTTGGCGGTAATTGCAGGTGTGGAAGAGTAACTGATGACAAACTTCGATGTGTTTCTTGCTCACAATAGTTTGGACAAGCCTGAAGTTAGAGCAATTGCAGAAGAACTTAAGCGGCACAATCTAAAACCGTGGTTAGATGAGGATCAAATTCTTGGGGGAGACAGGATTCTGCAAGCCATTTTCCACGGGATTTTGCAGTCTAAAGCAGGCGCATTATTTATTAGTCTAAATGGATTGGGAAATTTCCAGGAGAGTATTGAACTAGACACAGTAATACAATCTTTTCTTGAGAAACACAAATCACAAAATTTCCGTGTGATTCCTGTCCTACTTCCTGGTATCAGCGATGTTCCAGACACGTTATGGTATTTGAGGCAATGGCGCTGGATTAAATTCACTCATTTAAATGATGAAGCAGCATTACAAGACTTGATACGTAGCATTAGAGGTCGAAAACCAAATGCACAAGAGCCATCAATAATTAAAATCCTGGATTCACCATTCATAATTCAGCCTCAACCTCCTCAAAACGCTTTAGAACTTCTTAACTCACATCTTGGTGTTCAGCCAAACATTTCAGCCATTGAGGCAGTAGAGCATCTTAAGCCATATCTTGATACTCAGCCTCAACCTACTCAGACAGATGACCTAGCCTCAGAAAAAGGCATCGACTACACCAGACTGCGCGACCTACTAGTAGCACAAGAGTGGGAACAAGCCGATGAAGAAACTTACCAAGTTATGATTAAGGTTTTAGGTAAGAACAAGGGTCACATATTCACCGTCGAAGAGATGAAAAGTTTTCCCTGCACAGACCTACACACTATTGACAATCTGTGGGTAAAACACAGTGCTGGACATTTTGGCTTCAGTATTCAACAGAAAATTTACTTAAGTGTTGGAGATCCGCTTGATGGTGATTTTTACCAAGACATTTGGAGAAAATTTGGCGATAAGATTGGATGGCGAGTGAATGAAATATGGATTTGCGGCTGTGATGAAGACGAAGAAATTAATTTTGATATTTCATCGCCTGAGGGTCATCTTCCCGTAGTAAGCGGGAAACTAGAGGGGAAAGTTATAATTATTTTCTCTCGCATTGACAGTTACTAAATGTAGCATTTAAGGCTTTCAGCTTAACTTAACTGTTACTGCCAAATGCAAGCCTAATGCATCCAGCAAAGCATTTAGGCAATAAAATTCTATTTCTTCTTTCTCGGATAATATCTGTTCGAGTTTTTCATAAATTTGCTTAACTTGTACAGAAAATTGATCAATTCCACCTTTTGCCTCAATCACATTTTTCAGCGCCTTACTCAACATTTTCGGGTCGCCTTCTTCTAAGACAACTTCGATATAAGCTGCTGCTTCTAATGGAGCCTTGAGGTCTTCAATCAGTTTTTCATGATAGCTTGCACTTTTAGGCATTATCTCTACTCATTAAAATCTTTTAAAACCCCGCGATGTCTAACGACAAGCCACTTCTCTACAAGACGCATTCGCGGAGCGTCTACGCATTTTAATCGGAAACTGGTGGGAGCGATCGCCTTTTATAAACTCTCTGGATCAACACCTAATTCTCGCAATTTTGCTGCTAGGCGTTCAGCACGTTGTGTTTCTTGTTCGGCACGTTGCCTTTCTTGTTCGGCGTGATTCGCTTCCCACTGTGCAATTTCTTCAGGTGTAGGCATTAACTGTCCTTCCGCATTGAAATAGCGTAATTGATTTTCATGAACACCCAAGTACAAACTTAGCTGCTGACTCCATAACAATTCTTGTGGGTTGGGTTCTATAGGTTGATACGTACCACCCAACAAAATAAACCCAGCAAATTCTAGATTCTTGGGGTCAAACCAAAAATATTCAGGAGTGCGAAAGATATCTTGGTAAATTTGTTTTTTTAAGCCCTTGTCAATCACTGCGGTTGACTTTGAAAGCAGTTCTATAATCAAATTTGGATATTTGCCGTCTTCTTCCCAAACAACCCAACTATCACGGGGTTTGCGTTCAGTATCCAACACGACAAAGAAATCTGGCCCTCGAAAGTCTTGGGATTTACGCTGGCGTGGACTGTAATAAATGCTAAGATTACCGGCAGCAAAAAAGTCGTTATGGTCTCGCCACCACCAATCAAGGCATTTTATCAATAGCAGCATTTGCTGCAAATGTAGGTATGTTTCCAATTGTGGCTCATTACTTTCTAAATCTCCTGGTGGAAATATAACATCTTCTGGGGTTTCAAAATCTTTGGCGACAGACATGGCTGCAAGTTTTGGATTAATATTAAGTCGAGGGTAGCAGTCGGAAAGCGTTAATATTAGGTTTGCTTTTCTAGGCGTACTACTGCATTATAATCAGGAACTCCTTCGAGCGATCGCTTACTTAAAAATTCTAGGCATTATCACTGACGTTTCGCTCATTTGGAGACAAGCTTCTCAACTTTGGGTAATGTCTGGATATGAGCAAAACCCTTACAGTCACAAATGTTACTTAAAGTTTTAACTTTTATCTTTACTTTTCCATACATCAAAGCAGGCATTTTTGTAAGTAGCAACTTAAGTTATCTATATCTGTCTTATGTAGTGAGTCCTATTCATACCCTAAGTAGAGTTATCCATCTTCATTTTTTCGTTAAGTTATATGAAGATACTGAAAGTAGATTTTCTCATTTCAGTAACTGAAGAAATCAGAATACCCTTAACTTAGTTAGAGTTTTTTATGACTTATACAGTTGATGAAGCAACAAAACCGGCTTTAGAAACTTTTCAACGCTTTGATGTAGATACTCAACTAGCCTTACTTTGGTTTGGTTACTTGGATCTTAAAGAGCAGCTAAAGCCGGCACCTCCTCAAAGGATAGAAGTTCCTGCTAAAGCAGTGTTTGACCTATTTCTGGACTTGTCTCCTGAAGAGCAACTGCAAGCACAACGCGATATTATTAATGGTGCAGCTAACAATATTAGCCAAGCCTATAATGCGCTAAGTGCCAATGCCAGATTAGACGTTTGGCTGCTGCTGGCAGAAGGAATGGAGAATGGAAGTATCATTCAAGTGCCGTCTGACTATCAACCACCTGCTGAAACGGACGAATTTGTTGCATTAATCAAAAAGCTAGAGTTTGAGCAGCGGATTAATTTCATGCTGACTGCGGTGCAAGCAATGGGTTAGTCAAGTCCAAGAACTCTCAATCGCTTTCTAGAATTGGGGATAACTGAAAGTAGCAAATTAAGCTAGACCTGGCTGTTTTTGCTCTACTTTTATAGTGGTTAACTTACAACTACCGCAGAGATGCTCATCTTTGCGGTAGTCTTGATGCAAGTTAATATGGCTAAACTAATTAAGCGTGCCTCTGTTCTTGTTGGCTCAGATAGAATCCACTTTGTCAAGCAGTAGGTTTTGTTTATTAAAACTGGGAAAATGAGACTTGATTCAGATTTTTTCCAACCGCACGATCGCATTATAATCAGGTACACCTTCAAGCGATCGCTTACTTTTATCTAGTAGCACATTCCCTTCTGGCCAATGTACTTGCAAGTTTCCTGACTGAATTGGCGCAATGTAGACTTGACAGAATAACTCGCCTAACTCATTCTTCAGAATTACCTTATCCCCATCTTTTAAACCCAATAGTGCCGCATCAGCAGCATTAATTAGCACAGCCTCTCGCACCGCCCCAGTAATTGCATCCTTGCGTTCCTGCACCATACTATTAAATTGTTTGCCTCGGCGCGTTGCTAATAAGAAATAGCCCTCTGGTAATTCTCTTTGGCGTGGCAATAATACGCCAAAGTGTGCCTTCCCATCCACTGTCGGGAAATTCCAACCAAAGCACAAATGTGACCCGCCATACTGAAATTGATCACCAGCTTGCTGTAAGTGTTGAATACCAGCATATTGCGGGACGACTTGAGCAATTTCTTGGCGGATAGCAGCTGTGTCAGCAAAAGCCAGCTTATCTGCCAAATCTGGCTTTACCCGCCTTGCCAATTCTAAAAAGACTTCCCACTCTGGACGGGTTTCCCCAATGCGTGGCCCCGGAATTTCTGGACTGAAAATTACCCGGCGTTCGGTGTTAGTTTCTGTGACTCCCCCTGGTATTTCGTAGCGAGTCGTCGCAGGTAAAAGCACCACAGTGTCAGCAGGTTCCACCAACATTTGGCTAGAGAGAACAATATCCATGTGTACCCGCAACGGTATTTTTTTCAACGCAGCTTCCACATAATCTGGTTCTGGTAGCACTTCTAAAAAATTCCCGCCCACGGAAAACAACACATCTAACTCTCCCTGATGTGCGGCGTTAATCATTTCTGGAGCAATTAAACCTTTACTTGCTGGCACTTCAAAGCCCCAATGCTGACTCAATTGGACAGCATTTTCTAGAGTGATAGGTTTACCACCAGGAAACACTGTCGCGTAACATCCCATCTCTGCACCACCTTGCACCCCAGAGTGACCGCGAATTGGCATTAAACCGCAGCCTTCCCGACCGACAAAACCTTTGGTGAGAGCTAAGTTAATGATACTTCGCACATTATCTTCGCCGCATTCATGCTGGGTAATGCCCATACTCCAAACAAATACCGCTTTATTAGCTTCTTTAACCATTTTGGCAAAGGCGTACATTTCCTCGCGGGATGTACCAGAAAGCCGCTCTAATCCTTCCCAAGATTGGCTTTCTAACGATGCTTTGAGTTCAGCAAAGCCAACTGTGTGCAAATCTATAAATGACTGGTCTACCCAGTTGTTAGCAATTATATGTTTAATTGTGCCATTCAAAAATGCTATATCCCCGCCCATATTGATTAAGAAGAAGTCTTCGGCAAACTTTGTACCGAAAACGGCACTTTCCACAATTGAGGGCACCCAGTAGCGCTCCATTCCTGGCTCACGGTAAGTATTAATAACTACAATTTTTGTGCCAGCTTTCTTGGCGTAATGGAGATACTTGACAGTAACAGGCTGATTATTGGCAACGTTGGAGCCAATGAAAACTAATAAATCAGTGCCAATCCAGTCTTTATAAGAACAGGTGGTAGCCCCTGCACCAATAGCAGCTTTCAGTCCCGCCGTACTGGGAGAATGGCAGATGCGGGCAGCGTTATCAATATTATTGCTTCCCATTGCCCGCACAGCTTTTTGGGTAGCATAATAAGTTTCGTTGACAGTACCGCGACTGGTAACATAGAAACTGAGGCGGTCTGGTGTAGTAGTGCGGATGCGATCGCTAATTATCCCTAAAGCTTCATCCCAGCTAACACGGCGAAAGCCTTTTTCTCCTCTTTGACGAATCATCGGGTAAGGAAGTCGTCCCAAGTCTCGTAGTTGGGCACTTTTTTGCTTTTGAAACTGCGAAACATCCTCTAATAGCATAGGGTCAAAAGCTGGCATAGTATTCATCCGCAACAGCCGCAACCGGACATTGCAGAGATGGATGCCATCTAAAGTCCAATCTTTCATCCCGGTTGTTCCGAGAGCGCAACCATCGCAAACACCTTTATCGAGAATATTCCACGCATAGGGTAGTTTGTCACGAGACAGCCAGATTGCCCGAAAGACCTCCCAGTAGTTGTTGGGGTACTGTTCGCCAATGCCAAAAGGTTTCCAACTTGCCCAGTGCTGAGGTGTCCAGTGCTTTTTGGGTTTAGGTAACATGATGCAGTGTGTGAGTTGCTGGATTATTTAAGGCTACCGTTTTAAGTAGCATTTAAGTAGCATTACCGTTAATTTGACCAAAATCAACATCACAAAGAAAAATTCAAACACAAATGCGGGGATTTCCCGATGTTGTTGGATAGAAAATCCCCACAAGTAGAGGCATATTCATGGCTTGATGAGGCGTTCTTCTGACTGGCGGTATTTGGTAATTAACTTGCGTTGTTGTCGGCGTGGATAAAGCAGCATAGTTGCTAAGGGTAATCCAGTTCCTGCTAGTGCCAGTAGAATGTAAAGATTGAGAAGTCCGACTAGACAACCAATTCCAATGCTGGTTCCTAATCCTGCTGTAAGTAGTAACAAAAATACAGCAGTAAACTGATTCTCCACATCTGCAACCACAGCCACAGCCGCAACCACAGCCACAACCACAGCCACAAACCCAATTACAGCCGTAACCACAGCCCCAAAGCCACCCACAGCCACAACCCCTATCAAAAACCTAACTCCAGCCCCAACCCCAGCCACCATCACAACCCCAACTAAAAGCCCAAACAAATCATCCTCACCCTTTAACACAGCCTCAAACCCAACCTTAAACCCTAGCAAAAACCCAACCCCAGCTCCAACTAACCCAACCTTAACCCCAGTCCTAAACCCAGCAACATTCATAGAAAAAGTTATAGCTATAGATGCTATAGCACAACTTAAAAGCCAAACAGAAAGCCCAGTATAAGGAACTTTTCGCCTTTCAATCAGCAGAGGGGCAGTTTGTACTTTCACATTTAAATAGTGAACTTCAGGATAAGCATTGGTATGCAACAGCATCTGACGTTTATACAACTTGTCAGCCATCAATTGGCTAGTATCCACTTGCACACAACACGCAGTATTATTACTACTAAAGTTAGCTGGTTCTACACAAATCCAAGGGTGGGAGCCTGGGGTATGTGGTGGGTCTTGAAGATGAGGCGCGACTTCCCATTTACCTTGTAGCACTGTATCTGGGATTCGATTCTCAATCGTAATAGTTTGTGTTAGCTTTTCATCTAACCAAGTTGCGGTGAACTCCAGCACCAATTTACTCAACTCAACTTTAGGGGCACGAAGGACATCAAGCGGCTTCAAGACTTCTAAAGCTGTTTGTGCATTAGCAAAACGGTCTTTAAGCTTAGGTTTAACCATCAACTCCAACCAGTTAATAAAGCGGAGATTTAACTGAGGTAACAGATGACGGAAGTTGATGAGATAAGGGTCATCATCATCTGTTAAGTTTTGAATCTGCGTTGATTTTGTGCCTGTGAGCAGACAAATCAATGTTGTACCCAAACCATAAAGGTCAGAGGCTATTGTCGGCTGGCGCAATTGCTCTGGGGGAATAAAACCAGGTGTGCCTTTGAATACGCTGCTACCAGATACTTCTTCGCTACCAACACGACTCATGCCAAAGTCAATTAAATAGACATTGAGTTGGTCATCCACCAGAATATTTTCTGGTTTAATATCTCGATGGATGATGGGAGGAATACGATTTTGCAAATAAACTAAAATCGAGAGTGCATTGACAGCAATTTGTTTAATTTCCTCAGCCTCAAAACTGCGCCTGAGTGCCAATGTCGGGGCGTTTTTGTATTCTTGAATCAAACAAAAGCCATCAGATGTTTCAAACCCACCCAAATATTTAGGAATACCAGGGTGATTAAGTCCCTGTAGCACTTGAATCTCTCGCTCATGTGCTGTGAAAGCTGACCAATTAGAACCAAGTTGAGCAAAACAGAACTGTTTCACTACCACCTGTTGACTTGTATTGAGGTTTGATACCAACCATGTAATCCTTCCTCCTTCTCGATTCCGCCCTAATTCGTTAATGACTTGATAGCCTTGTGGGGAAAAATCTGGATAGCTCATAGTCTGCTAGAAGCTAGTTAATATTAATTAATGCACTATATTAAATTTTTTAGAAGATGTCAGAAAATTGACAACATAATTGTGATTTTTTTTGAATAACAAAGACCAAATTCAAAGAATTTATCAAATTCATCAATGGAAAATAAATCTTGTAGAGAGTGCATGGGGCTGGGAATGAGAAAGAGTGAAGGCGCTATTTATTCCCATCAAGCATGGCATCGCGTGTCAGCTTCTCTTGTGGGCACAGTAGTCCAAATAAAAATCCCTGCCACTGTGGACAGGGATAGTAGTTTTTAGCTAGGGCTTGTCTCTTAGTACAGTTTTGCGTAAAAGCGTAGCGTTTTTAACGCGGGAGAACGCATTAACATTACATTGGGATGCATTAGCATTGCAAGGGGACGCATTAACAATGCCTCCCCTTGCATTGGCATTGCAGAAAGACGTATTAACATTCTATTGGGAAGCATTGGCATTGTAGAGGGACGCATTAACAATGCATCTTGATGCATTGGCATTGCAACGTATTGCCAAATTTAATTCGCTACGAATTAATCAAATGCTGTACTTAGCTAACAAAATCTTTGTGGGCAGCGACAAGCATCTGAGCCTGCCTTAAAACGTTTCCAAATAAATAAATAGGAATCTGCCAAGCTGCAACGGTAACTTGTTTGACTAGATCCTGTACACTAATTGCGATTAATTCATGCTCTGGCGGCTCTCCCTCAATTGTACCAGACCAAGTAAAAGCTAATAAGAAATCATCGTCTCCAGGTAAGGATGCAATCAAGCATTCTTCTGGTGTTGGCTGGCAAATAATTCCATAATCATTTGCAAGTTCTACTAGTTTTTGAAACTTGTTTACGTTCGTCATCTGTCCTTTGGATGTAATTTAATCTAGTTTTAGAAGAAATCATATTTTTATCTCCAGAACTCAAGCTAGTTGCTCTATACCATAAATTACGAATTATTAATTATTCGGTCAGAGTTAGGAGTTACTGGAGATGGATCAGGCTTAAGTCCCAAATCTTACCGCGATCGCTTGGTTATATCAGCAACAATTGCTACTTTTTTAAAAAAAGCTGAACTACCTACTTTTTCAGTTGACCGTATTTACATACACCTCCCTTCGTTAACATTTGAATATTGATGCCCTAATTTCACCCAGGCTGAGGGAGTGAATTGAGAATTGCCATCGCTTTTGGGGGAACATCTATAAACCGAAGCAGAAAAAGATGATCGTCAACATTAGATTGTTGGCTCACCTTGGCATAGATATATTCTTCTTCTGTAACCAGTTTTGCTTCAATCAATCACTTGAGTTTGAGATTACTCAAGAGTTCTAAAGAATGTGGCGATCGCAGTTATGCCCCTTTTTCAAAGAGGCTAATCAATGAACCATGAAATACTGTTACCACGGCATTTTTTCCCTGTAAAATAGTGTATTCCACAGGTACTTATTGATTGAGAATGATTATTTTGATATTATCTTTAGTCAAGAATAAATTATATTGACCGCCAATGCCACGAATTTCACAAATTTTCACACGGTGTTTCATTCCCTGATGTTCTATTTGTAATTATCCAGCAATTTGGAGGTTAATATTGGCATTCAAAATCTTTACTACTTCTTCAGAGGGCAATTGTTCAGAAATAGCTGAGAATCCTTTTAAATCAGACACGAGAACCGTAACTTTTCTCCGTTCTCCCCCAACTTTAACCCAGAAGGAGTTTCCAGGATATTGGCGACTTAGATAGCGAATGAGGGTTTTTCGCATCTCGGTAGCGCTTTGAGCAATATACTGAGTGAGTGCGATGCCTGCGGCGGGCTACGCCTACGCAGAACCTACCGTAGTCGAATGGAGAGGGGCAGACTTGAAATAAGTAGGTAGGCGTAATTCAATATAAGATCAAACCTCACCCTCAATCCCTCTCCGTGAGTTCGGAGAGGGAAGCCGGAGGCAGGGTGAGGTTTTATATTTAATTTGACTCACTTACTTAAAGCTCAAGACAGGGAGAGGTTCATCCAACTCACGTTACCTTAGAAATTAGTCATACAATCTTTAAAAACTAGGGTGAATGTTAAAGGAAAACGGAAACATGAGGATAAAAATCTTCAGAAGCATCTTTGGTGCTGTCAACTTAGCCCTAATTTCTGGAGGATTAGTTAGTTGTGTTGTTGAAGTACCGCGGCCAGTTGCTCCAAATGAGCAACAAAAACCAGTCCTACAATCTACCCAACAGCCTAACCAAGTAAAGCAGAACGACAAAAATGACGATGACAAACATGGCGATCGCAAGAATGATCAAAAAGACGACAAACATGGCGATCGCAAGAATGATCAAAAAGACGACGATAAACAAGATAACGACTAAATAAAGGCAAAAATATCACCTTTTCTTTGAGTTTCCATTTATGCTTATCCCACAAACTTCTACTTCCCTAATCGATACTTTACGCCTCCGACGGCAACAACTAGCCAACCTGATTAATTTTCCCGTAATTCTCTGGTCAGGTAGCAACAGTTCGCGCAACTTTCCAGCAAATGCTTTTCCGTTTCGCGCTAGCAGTCATTTTCTCTACTTCGCCGGACTGCCATTATCAAAGGCGGCAATTCGTCTAGAAGCGGGCAAACTAGAACTATTCATCGACGATCCCTCACCCAGCAGCGCCCTTTGGCATGGAGAAATGCCAACGCGTGAGGAAATAGCCCAGCAGATTGGGGCGGATGTGGCTCGACCAATGGCAGAATTAGAGTCTTGGATAGAAGATGCCGCGACAATTGCTGTACAAGATGCCGCTACTTGGACGCAGCAATCGCAGCTATTAAATAGATGGGTTTTACCACAAAGTCCTCCCCAAGGAATTGATTTGGAGTTAGCTAAGGCGATCGTTACCCTACGCCTCACCCACGATCAAGCTGCATTAACCGAGTTGCGAAAAGCTGCTGCTGTCACCGTTAAAGCACACAAAGCTGGTATGGCAGCAACACCTCAAGCCAAGCTGGAAGCAGAAGTTCGTGCAGCGATGGAAGGGGTAATTATTGCCCACAATATGACCACCTCATACAACAGTATTGTCACCGTTCACGGTGAAGTTTTGCATAACGAAGAATATCACCAGCATCTACAACCAGGTGATTTACTGCTTGCCGATGTTGGTGCTGAAACCCAGACGGGTTGGGCAGGTGATGTCACTCGCACATGGCCAGTTTCCGGTAAATTCTCATCAACCCAGAGAGATATTTATAATGTCGTATTGGCAGCCCATGATGCTTGCATTGCCAAAATACATCCTGGTATAGAGTATGGGGATATTCATTTGCTAGCTGCCACGGTCATAGCTGAAGGTTTAGTCGAGTTAGGTATTTTACAAGGAAATCCCCAAGATTTAGTAGAGATGGATACTCACGCGCTGTTTTTCCCTCATGGTATCGGTCATCTATTGGGTTTAGATGTTCATGATATGGAAGATTTGGGCGATTTAGCAGGGTATGAAGAGGAACGTGAAAGGAGCGATCGCTTTGGTTTAAGCTACCTGCGTTTAAATCGTCCTTTGCGTCCAGGAATGTTAGTCACAATTGAGCCTGGTTTTTATCAAGTACCAGCAATTTTAAATGACGTCAATCTCCGCTCAAAATATCATAATATCGTAAATTGGCAGCGTTTATCTGAATTTGCCGATGTGCGCGGAATCCGCATCGAAGATGATGTTTTAGTTACAACAGAAGGTAGCGAGATTTTAACAGCCGCATTACCGACTAGTGCCAGTGCTGTAGAAGATTTAGCTGATTAGATTAGATGTAGAAACGTTGCAATGCAGCGTTTCTACAAGGCTTTTGAGGGTCGAAGTAGTCGAAACTCGTCTCGGATTGCTATATATTGAAGAAACACTTTATAAATCTTAATAATGACAGTAACTACACGCCAGTTTGCAACCCAAGACGCTTTTGAAAAATTCTTTTGGAATTGGCAGGGCTACAAAATTCAGTATACTATCATGGGTACAGGGCGACCTTTGATTCTGGTTCACGGCTTTGGTGCTTCCATTGGACACTGGCGGAAAAATATCCCAGTTTTAGCTAATGCTGGCTACCAGGTATTTGCCATAGACCTTTTAGGTTTTGGTGGTTCTGATAAAGCGCCCATTGATTACAGTATGGAAGTTTGGGTGGAACTTCTGAAAGATTTTTGCATAGCACATATACACGAACCTGCTGTATTTATTGGCAACTCCATCGGCGCACTTTTGAGTTTGATAGTACTGGTGGAACATCCAGAAATTGCTGCTGGTGGTATTTTAATTAACTCTGCGGGTGGGTTGAGTCATCGTCCCCACGAATTGAACCCGCCGCTACGGATTGTCATGGCAGCTTTTAACAGGTTTGTGCGATCGCCAATTACAGGTAAATTTGTCTATAACCGCATCCGCCAAAAAGCCCAAATTCGCCGTACCCTCTACCAAGTTTACCGCGATCGTGAAGCCGTCACTGATGAATTAGTCGATTTACTTTATACTCCCTCTTGCGATCCAGGAGCGCAACAAGTTTTCGTCTCCATTCTCACAGCCCCTCCTGGTCCAAGTCCAGAGGAACTATTGCCCAAAGTTGAACGCCCCCTTTTAATAATTTGGGGTGCTGACGATCCCTGGACACCAATTACCGGGGCAAAGATTTACGAAGAGACGCGTGAGAATGGCAAAGAAATCAAAATTATTCCCATTCCTAATACTGGTCATTGTCCCCACGATGAGGTTCCAGATGTTGTTAATGCCCAGATTATCGATTGGCTGGCGCAAAGATAATAATTTCGTCCCTAAAGGCAAAAAGGCTTTGTAGCAAGAACTCCAGGTTTTATACCACCAGAGGAACAGTTTGGTCACAATACGGTTCAGATAAGCCCAAAAAATATATTGCGTAGGTTGGGTTGAGGAACGAAACCCAACATTTTCGGGCATTTGTTGGGTTTCACGACCTTCAACCCAACCTACAATTATCCTTAACTGAACTATATTGAGTTTGAACTTATTACTAAATGGGCAGTGCGTCCTGACGATTTGCGGCGTGCGCTTTTAGATCACGATCCTCATATTATCCATTTTTCTGGACATGGTGGAGGAAATCAAGGTTTAGCCTTGGAAAATAATAGAGGGCAAATGCATCTGGTGAGTACAGAGTCACTGGCAAGGCTATTTAAGTTATTTAAGGACAAGATTGAGTGTATCTTATTAAATGCCTGCTATAGCGTGGTGCAAGCTGAGGCAATTTACCAACAGATTAACTGTGTAGTTGGGATGAATCGGGCAATTGGCGATCGCGCCGCAATTAAATTTGCGGTAGGCTTTTATGATGCACTGGGCGCTGATAGGTCGTATGAGGATGCTTACGAGTTTGGCTGTAGCGCTATTGACTTAGAAAGTATTCCAGAGTCTTCGACCCCAGTGCTGAAAAGTCGGAACAATCCTAAAGGTGATATCTCTGCTAACGAAACTATTCCAGATAACCAGAGAAAACTAGCAGTCTCCTTAGAAAATCCAGAAGGACAGGTATCTCTAAACTCTGCCTTCTATGTCGAGCGATCGCCTATTGAGGTAGACTGTATATGAAGCGATTCTTCAACCAGGGGCTTTAATTCACATCAAAGCTCCCCGGCAGATGGGCAAAACTTCGCTCATGTCGCGGGTTCTCCATCATGCTAGTCAACATGACTATCAAACAGTATCCGTGAATTTCCAATCAGCCGATGCAGAATCTTTTGGTAATTTAGATCAGTTTTTGCAGTGGTTTTGTGGCAGTATTACTTACGAGCTGAATCTACCCGATAAATTAGACGAGTATTGGAAGGGTATTTTAGGTAGCAAGAATAAATCTACAAATTATTTTCAACGGTATTTATTACCCGCCATTAATAGCCCCATAGCTTTGGGTTTGGATGAAGTCGATGAAGTCTTTAAGCATCCCATAATTGCTGCTGATTTTTTTGGATTACTACGAGCTTGGCATGAGCGGTCAAAGAATGAGACAGTTTGGAAAAATCTCCGGTTAGTAATTGTGCATTCTAAGGAAGTTTATATCCCACTCAATATAAATCAGTCGCCTTTTAATGTGGGTTTACCCATTGAGTTGCCAGACTTCAATCAAATACAAGTACAAGATTTAGTACAATGTCACAACCTCAATTGGTCTAACTCACAAATTGAAGAATTAATAACACTGGTGGGTGGTCATCCTTATTTAGTGCGGGTAGCGCTTTATGAAATTGCCCGTGGTAGGATGACGCTGGAAAATCTGCAAAAAATCGCTGCACGCTGCAACAGAGGAAAGCCCTTACAGTGACCATCTTCGCCGTCATTGGCTGAATTTGCAAGAGGATGCAGAATTGCTGGCTGCGGTTAAACAAGTGATGACAGCAAATCGCCCCGTGGATGTAGGCACAAGTGAAGCGTTTAAACTCCGCAGTATGGGGTTAGTGAAGTTTCAAGGCAATGAAGTGATACCTCTATGTGAATTGTATCGTCAATATTTTTGCGTAGGCGTAGCCCGCCGCAGGCATCGCTTGGGAATTAAAAATTAAAAAACTACATTAAGAGTGCAATAGGACTTTCATCTGCAATTACTATTTAACTAAAAGGATAAAAAAATGGTTCAAGTTATTCAAGGAAGAGATATAACCTTAGCCCAACTTATTGATGAATTTGGGCTACAACGTGCAGACAACGAACAGTTTTTCTCAGAGTGGCAGCATGATTTACCTGAGTTGAGTGACTTAGAAAAGCAATCTCTCAACGAAGTCAAGGCAGAATATTTGCATTTATCCCGCTACCAAATTTTAGAGCCTGTAGTCAAAATGGTGGTGCTATCTCCACTATTGCGTCTAGCAGGTTTTTATCAACCGCCTTTTTACATTGCGTCGGAACAACAGGTGGAAATTTGTTCTGAAGACGAAGGCACAATTGTTAGAGGACGTATTGATATCTTAGTTTTTAAACCACCATTCTGGGTTCTAGTTGTAGAAGCAAAACGAGCAGATTACTCCTTAGTGCCAGCAATTCCACAAGCATTGGCTTATATGCTAGCGGATGTAAGTTCCGAAAAACCTGTTTTTGGGTTTATCTGCAATGGTAATGAATTTAGATTTATCAAACTGATGAAAGCTGAAACCTCACAATATGCCCTATCTGATTTGTTTGCTTTAGATAGTCGGGATGATATACATACTGTCGTTAAAGTCTTAAAACGCCTAGCTGATTTAATTCGTAATTCGTAATTATTGCGTACATTAATAGTAGTAATCTTGTAGGGTGCGTTATACCCTTGGCTAACGCACCATATCAATACTCTCGGTGCGTTACGCTATCGCTAACACACCCTACCAAACTAGCTTGATTTCATAATTTACGCGATGTGCAACTTATTCTTGGAACCCCGCTTCCATTCCTCTCGCCGTTGGCGTCAGCCTGCCGTTAGGCAAGCGGAGAGAGGCTTTGATTCTTGCACCCCTTACCTAGCAGGGAAGGGGCTGGGGGTTAGGTTTGAAAGAAAGTCGCACACGGCGTTAATTTTGAATTTTGAATGAGTGAATTTTTAATTGTTTATGACCCAGTACCAATATCAAGTCGGTGGTAGTCTGCCTCAAAATGCCCCAACTTATGTTAGACGGCAAGCTGACTATGACCTCTATGAAGGCTTGAAGGCTGGGGATTTTTGTTATGTACTCAATTCCCGGCAGATGGGGAAATCTAGCTTGCGGGTGCAGGTAATGCAGCAGTTGCAAACAGAGGGATTTGCTTGTGCTGTTGTTGATATTACAGCTATTGGGACGGTAGATATTACCCCAGAACAGTGGTATGCCGGGGTGATTGATACTCTAGTGGGAAGTTTGAATCTTTATATAACTTTTGATTTAGATACTTGGTGGACTGATAACGGTTTGCTTTCTCCAGTACAGCGCTTGAGCAAGTTTATTGAAACAATTTTACTAAAAACAATTACTGAAAATATTGTTATTTTTATTGATGAAATTGATAGCGTTCTGAGTCTTTCATTCAATTTGGATGACTTTTTTGCAGTGATTCGAGATTGCTATAACCGACGAGCAGACCATCCTGAATATAATCCTGCGTGTCTTTGGGCGGACCATAGGAAAAGCTCATTCCCATGCAGCCGAGCCCGATCGCCGAGACTTCTAAATTGCTGTTTCCAAGTTTGCGCGTTTGCATTTTGCTTTCTCCTTTGTATCCATCTTGCCATGAGCAAGAACCTCGTCGAAGGCGAAGTTATCAAAAAGCTCGATCAACTCGGGATCACTTATTTTCAGCGTTGATTTGTGGTTTGGAAACAGTTCTTCGTGATTCCGGTGTACTGTTTCAGTAATCCTCAACGGCCGGTCAGATCTGTTTGTCTGGGATTCATTTGTCATCCGATCCTTCCTCTTCTACGGTGCGATCGCTTCACCCACCAATTCTTCATTAGTGAATGGTCCATACATTTCGGCAGTATCAAAGAAGGTAACTCCACGCTCAACTGCGTCTTGGAGTAGAGCGATGCTTTCTCCCTTTTCAAGAGTATGGCTGTAAACACAGTTTAACCCCATGCAGCCCAGCCCGATCGCTGAGACTTCCAAATTACTGTTTCCAAGTTTGCGCTTTTGCATTTTTTGAACTCCTGTCTTTGAATTAAAGGTTGCAACTGTCTTACTTCACGCTCAGAACCGATATTGCTCGTCACTGACCTTTTCCATCCAGTCCACGGGCTTGCCGTCGAGCCATTCCTGAATGGCGATGTGTGTCATGGCTGTGGTTGCTGTGGCACCGTGCCAATGCTTCTCACTCGGCGAGATCCAGATCACGTCTCCCGGCCGAATTTCCTCGATCGGTCCGCCCCAGCGTTGTACAAGGCCGTAGCCCGCCGTCACGATCAGGGTCTGTCCCAATGGGTGGGTTGCTGTCCGAGCGCCGGGCTCGAACGTGACACTGGCGCCAGACGTGCGTGCCGGATCGTGTGCCTCGAACAGGGGATCAATGCGGACAGTGCCGGTAAAATACTCAGTCGGTCCTTTGGCGGAAGGCTGAAAGCCACTTCTTTTGATGTCCATTTTCTTAATTCCTTCACTTGATGTCGTTTTGGTTGCTAGTCCAATCGTAGAGGGGCAAAACCTTGACGCTACCAGTGCTGCTTACCGTGTAGGTTATGATGATGCCTCGCACTTCAACAGGGAGTACAAGCGGCTCTTTGGTGCACCACCGATACGCGATGTGGAGCGGCTGCGAGAAGCTGTTAGGGAGACTGCTAGTTTAGTATGATCTCCTCAAGACGTCCTAATCTTGCAGAAATCGTTTCCACGCAAACATCCTTTAACGTGGGCACTTCAGGAATACGGCAGATTGATCAAGACAGTTCATATTCATGGCTTACCCCATATCCTTACATTTAATGTTAGTGATTTTACCCGTTATTCAGAAATTACGGCTGTTCACCCCACAGACATAACACCGTAAGACACCTTACTCGTATATTTCTTTGAATTTAGTCCCAATTGCTGCTAGTCAAATAAAAATCATCACATGCAGCAATGCAACACCAATATCCAACATCCAAAATCCGAAGCCGACTATAGTATTGGGGAGTTTTTTTTTGCGGGTTTGGCTGCTTTTATATCCAGCAATTGAGCTAATTCGGTTGTATTCAATGACTTGACGAGACTCAAACCAAGGGACTTACTAGAAATACTTTGAGTGTAGGCGGCGTTAAGATAACGGGTGTATTGTGATTTTCCTGCAACATAGGTTTGGAAGAAAGATAAACTCAAAACATTCATGTAACGACGCGCTTGGGAAGCATCACCAATCATATCGGCAGGTAGTGCTATTTGTTGATTTGCAGGGTTGCCATTGCCAATAGTGGAGAAATGGGTGCCACCTACAAGCATGACGAGATACTTTTGTGAATTTGCAAACCAGGAGAAAGGTAAAATTTGCTCGGATAAAGCTGGTGCAACTGTATCATCACTACTGCTGACAATCATCACTGGAGTTTTTGTTTGACTTAAGCCCGCTTTGCCGAAAATAGAGCTAGTAATCGGATTAACTGCGATCGCAGCTTTCACTCTCTCATCCCGCAAGTTATAATCCTTGTCAGACTTGCTGATGCTCAGTTCCAAAGCGCGACACTGGAGCAGTAAAGACATATTCCAGGTATTTTGCAGTGCTGCTGGTTGACAGTCTTGTTTTAGCTGCTGAAAGTTGATTTTAGCACCTGCCAAAGCTAAGGCTGTGTAACCTCCCAAAGATTGACCAAATACTCCGACTTGTTGCAGATTTAACCGATTTTTAAACCGTGAATCAGATTGATTATCTTTTTCCAATTGATTCAATATATATGTCACATCCAAAGGACGGTCTTTAAATTCACTTGGTTCTGCTACTTCAATGGCGTGTCCATTCAACAGAGAATGTAATTGTTTAGCATCACTACCAGGATGATTGGGAACGACGACGGCAAATCCGTAGGAAGCTAGGTGAGTAGCTAAATATTGAAAGTTGCTGCTGTCTAAACCCAAGCCGTGAGAAATCACAATTACGGGTGCAGTCTTCTGGATATTCGGAATGTAAATATCAGTTAATAAAAGCCGATTGCGCGTTGAGTCAAAAAACTTCCGGGTGTATTTTTGCGACTTCAACTTCCCCGGAACCTGCAAATCGGGCAATTGTGAGAAATTTGGTTGTGAAATGGTAGCAGCTTCTATTTTAGACTTTTGGGAAACTGCTGCGATCGCCCGATGGGTTTGATTAACAAGTTTCTCCAATTCCCTAGCTATTTCCAAAGTCTCTGCTACATCAAGGTGAATACTGCTGTTGGGATATTTACGCAACACATTCAAAAGTGTCAAGCCTCCCGATTCCGCAGAGGCTAAAATTAGCGCCGAACGCAAGGCATCAAATTCTGGTTCTGGCTGAGGAGATTTGGTTCTAATCACTTGCGCCAACCGATGTAGCAAAAATTTACCTTGCGGTGTGTAGAGAAGTTGCGAAACTACTGCTGGACTAACTTTCACACGATGAAGTAAAATCCGCCGCAATCCCTGAAGCTTTTCAAGAGGCAGATATTGCTGATACGCTGCCAAATCGTTGTCAATTACACCTGTTTTGGCGTAGTTTTCTAAAGCAGTGACTGAAATGGAAAGCTCTAAAGCTGAATAAGAGGCATAAATCCGCTCTGCTGCCAAGACAGAATTACTAATATCAAATGTTGGCAGCACCATTGAAAAAATCAGCAATAGAGAATTTTTTCTGAGGGTGCTAGCCCAATTACCAAACAAACTATTCATCGCTCAACTGTTTCGGTAGTCTGGTTTTATTAGGTGTTGGCTTTGGTAGTTATTCGGGCACCCTGCTTGGTTTACTTAAGTTATCAAACAGAATTCATGAGTCAGAATTCAGCAATGAATTGTGGATGTAGCTGGCTTCGGATAAAGGGTTTGAATGGGTTTAAAATTTCCACGAAATCTAGTATTTGGTAGTCAAAAAATTTAGTGATTCCCAATTAACTAGTAATTGATTCTGACGCCTCGGCGGAGTGTCTTCGGCTCCGCTCCTGAATTCTGATTTATGAATTTTTATTCAAAGACTTTTTTGGTTGGCTATAAGGTCAACAATTAAATACTACAGAGTCACATATAGCGGTTTTCGACAAGCGTGAGGTACAATTTTGACCTCACTTCTATTCCTCTCTCCTAAAAGGAGAGAGGCTTTGAATTTTTCCCCCTTCCCGCTTCGGGAAGGGGGTTAGGGGGTTATATCTGTTTGCATACCTGTACCTCACCGGATTGAAAATGGCTATAGATAGGTAAAGTATCCATCTTGCAATCGGCTCATCAAATAATTACGAATTACGAATTATTTTGACTCCAGTAGTTTGCCTTCACTATTAAATCATAGCAAATAAAAAATACCCTGCCTCAGTATTTATGTTGTAGCTTTGAATATGGCACGAATTTACTAGATGAAAAACCCAGTAATAATCCTGAAAATCATTTTTATTAATCAGCTTTTCCCAAGGCGATCGCTACTGAACCTGTGACTACTAAACCCGCTCCTAATACTGCTAGAAAAGTCAAGTGTTCTGGTGATGTCCAATCAGGTGCAATAACTGATATAACTGTAACTGATATTAATGTCACAATTGGAGCTAAAGCTAATACTGCACTCACTCGTGATGCTTCCCAATGTTCTAATGATTCGGCAAAAGCACCGTAAGCAATTAAAGTATTTAAAGCACAAAAAACTAATATTCCTAAATGGAAAGTGTCAAGTGTAAAAAGTGATTTAACTCTGGCTAGAGGGGTGAATAATAAAGCACAGCCCCCGTAAATAATCAGCATAATACTAGGGGAAGATAAAGATTGTAATAACTGCTTTTGTGCCAAAGCATAAATAGCCCATGTTGCTGCTCCTAGCACAATCAAAACACTACCTAGTATATATGTGCCATGCGCTGTAATTAAATTTGTTAGTTGTTCCCGAAAAAATAAAAGATAACCGCAAGTCATTACACTTACACCAATCCATTGATGCAGCCGGTAACGTTCTTTAAAAACTACTAACCCTCCTAAACCTAATAAAAGGGTAGATAATTGAACGAGAACTTCAGCATTAGCAGGCGATGTTAGTGCTAAACCTTGCATAAAGAAAAAGTAATTAATCCCTAAGAAAAGTGTAGCGATCGCTAATAACTTCCAAGCAGCAGAACATAATTGTTCTAACTTTGGTAATTTACCGCGTATTACTAAATACGCAGCAAGCAGTAAAAAAGATACCAGAAACCGAAACCAAATGACGGTATAGACATCAAGTACTTGCAGAGTTACCGTCAGAGCAATAGGTAAAATTCCCCACAATAAAACCGTCAACAGCGATAACGCTAGCCCTAAGCGCCACCGACCAGAACTTTGATGTAGTGACATTCTAATATCCTATTAAAGTAGGGCTGATCATAAGTTAAAACATATCTAATTTGCATATCTAAATTTTATCAACCTATTGTGAAGTAAGCATATTAGCAGCCTTAATGCAAGTTAAATATAGAATAGCTTACCTACGTTACTGAATTTATCGTAAATCAAAGGGTTTAAGACCTGTACCATTACACATAGCTTCAATTTCAGTCGAGGTTTAAATTCCGGTCTGAAATTGTCTAAAATGTTTGAATTTTGAATGCGTGAATTTTGAATTTTGAATTGTCACTTGTAGTCCGATGGCGTTTTTTGTTCACATAAAATTTGTAAATTGCATAATTACTTTACACGAATAATAAATTTGAAACTTGCTCACAGATGTATAATTTTTCACGTTGTTATTTTATGAAAAAACTATGGGAATTATACCCATAATAAGCCTAGTAGTCTTTACTACTGGCTTATCAACTTACTTGCTACTGACCTCAAAAGGTCGATTTTTGCTCAAATCTTTGATGACAAAAATAAAGCGCCAAGGCTGGAAATTCAAAGATGGCCAGCCTAACTACCTGAGATCAAGATTTTCAAAGACTATAACAATTGCTGCGATTATTCTGGTAGCAGTAATTGCTGGAAATAGTGTATCAGCGCAGGTTACGGGGTCGCCTCCAGTTTCGCTCAAGAGCGTATCGGTTCCAGAGCCTGACAATCTTGGAGACTTCGTAAAAGACAAAGTAGCTGCAATAAAGTTAGGAAAAACTCTTTTTTGGGATATACAGGTTGGGAGCGACGGACTGACCTCCTGTGCTAGTTGTCACTTCCATGCTGGAGCCGATAATAGATCCAAAAATCAGATCAATCCTGGGCTTTTTCGGGTCAACGCCGATGGTACACCGAATCCAGATACAGCTTTTAATGTAGGTGGCGCACCAAACTACCAGCTCAAGCCGGAAGATTTTCCCTTCCACAAGCTGGCCAGTGATTCTAAAACTGTTCTGTCTGACCGTAACGATGTTAGCTCATCTCAAGGAGCTTTCAATGCGAAGTTTGTTGGTGTCACACCTGGTAGTCCGCAAGACCAAGTAAAAACTGATCCAGATCCGGTGTTTAATGTGGGAGGTACGAATGTGCGCCGCGTCCAGGCGCGCAACACGCCAACCGTGATTAATGCAGCATTCAACTTTCGCAACTTCTTGGACGGAAAGGCGCAAAACATCTTTAATGGGGTGAATCCATTTGGTTTAAGAGATCCTAACGCCTCTGTGGTGAAAGCAAATAACCCAAATCAGCTCGAATTTGTCAAAATCAGCCTGAATAATTCGTCTTTGGCTTCTCAGGCGCTCGGACCGCCACTCAGTTCCACCGAGTTGTCGGCTGATGGTCGCACCTTTCAAGAAATCGGTAATAAGTTCGGGCAAACTAACAAAAGAAAATCTATTACTGGACTGCCGGAAGATGATTTTATGCTCGGACCACTACTCAGTTCCATTCAAGAAATTGATGATAATCTCTCGCAAATTGACAACATAAATTCTATCAGTGGACTGCTGCAAAATGTTCTGTCAATTACGGGTACAAAGCTCCCCCGAGTACTGGGGCAAAAGTTATCTACCCTCAGACCACTAGGCAAACAGGTTGTGCATCCACAAGACAGCGTTTTAGGTGCAAATAGTAGATCGCCTAAACCCGGGCTAAAGGATAAAACCTACCAACAGCTGGTTCAAGATGCCTTTAAGCCGCAGTGGTGGAACTCTAATCGACTCATCCAAGTTGATGCTCAAGGTAGACGGAGTTTTGTCAACAAGGGTGATAACTCTTCCCAAACCAATGAGTACACGCTGTTGGAGTATAACTTCTCGCTATTTTTTGGGCTTGCAGTTCAATTGTACGAGGCTACACTCATTGCCAACGATACGCCCTACGATCGCTTCTTGGAAGGAAACACCAGCGCCCTCACCGCGCAGCAGCAACAAGGGAAGAAACTATTCGAGGGCAAGGGGTGCATCGGTTGCCATAGTGGATTGGAATTAACATCTGCTTCAGTGAGCAGCGTGGCTCAAAACGGACGAATCAGACGTTCACCGTTTGGTACAAAATCACCTGAAGACACTGGCTTCTTCAATATTGGTGTCAGACCTGCCACAGACGATCCCGGTTTGGGTGGTAATGAACCTTTAGGTAATCCACTCTCAGAGGCACGGTTGGCTCAACAGGGGAAATTTAGGAATCTCCTGGGCGTAGACCCTCCTACCCTAACTCCACCATTGAATGTCAGTGAGAGCGTAGTTGCAGACGGAGCCTTCAAAGCACCTGGGCTTCGGAATGTGGAACTCACTGCCCCCTACTTTCACAACGGAGGTCAGGGAACTTTAGAGCAAGTGGTTGATTTTTACAGTCGGGGTGGTGACTTTGGAGGTCTTCCAATATTGAATCTGTCACCAGAGGAAAAACAGCAATTGGTTGCCTTTTTAAAAGGACTTACCGATGAGCGAGTTGTCCATGAGAAAGCACCTTTTGACCACCCGCAACTATTTGTTCCTAATGGACATCCGGGTAACTCTACCTCTGTTACCAATGACGGCACTGGTAATGCTACAGATAGCCTACTGGAAATTCCTGCTGTTGGTAGGTATGGTGGTAGTGGCACTCGAAATTTCCTGAACTAACTAGCAACTTTGGCTACTTATCTTAATTATTAAGCCATTTCTATTGATGGCTTAATAATAAAAACTGAATTTTGTCAACAAACGTGTGTAACCTCTGTAGAAATGCAGGGGTTATAGGTGTATTACGGGCAAAGCTCGACCTAATTCTAGTTGAGCAGCACCAGATCCATAGTATTCACTATTTGGGTTATGGTAATTTGGGTCATGGGAAGCCAACAATGTTAATCTTAGTGGTTTTTTTTTCGGTTTCTGTTTACAATTTCCTCCACATACTGCCTGCGATTTATAGTCCGAAAGTTCCTCCCCAACTGGAGTTTGCAGATTTTTGTCGTCGGCTGCTTTTGCCTTGATTCTGTTTTTATTCATAATAATCTCTTGTTTTTGTGTGTGTGTTAATCTCAAAATCTGAGCAACTCCTGAAAAACAACGGTAGTTGCATCTTATGAGTGAGCAATCGAATTCCGAATCTGAGCAACTCGTCATAACAGAATTACTTGGCGAGACTGGGAACTTGTGTCAGTAACTCACTATTGACTGTGTACTGAATGTATCAACTAACGACAGGATAATCAAGAGTTCATACAAAAGAATGTAAAGCAACTTCCTTCTTCGCATTTTTCCCACCTTTTGTTATTGTGGAAACCCCCACTTCTTATAACTGGTTCTCGTGGCCGTGGGGTCGAATCCCAATTCTTTTCTATCCCCCTTGCTAGAAAGCCCCTGCTACCCTGCCATAAAAGCGATGGTATATTTTTTTACTTGGAAGTCCCTAATTAAATGCTCCTTCTTCAGTAAAGAATAAACAAAGATCAATTCATCCTCATGACAAGTCAAAGATATAACCTTTGAAAGGTGCAAAACCAGCCCAAGAATTTGTATAAATAATGGGGTATTAAAAACACAGCAAAGTTATGAATAGCACACAAGCTCCTCTAAGAGATGAAATTCGAGAACTTGCTGAGAAAGCTTTTCACCAAAAGCTGATCTCTGGGCATGGTGATGGCCCAGACATAAATGAGTATCAAATTGTCTACCAAGGCAAACCCAGGCATCTCCCACTAGAACAAGCACGTTTTTTCTTAACTAACTTGCTTTACAGAAGTCGCATTCATTAGGACTTGCCATCAGATATCTAATCGTAGTTACCTAGAGTTAATACCAATCATTCACGATCGCACGATAAATTCCTGATCGGCAATTAGCAAGATAGTCAACAATGCCTCTAGAAAATCTCTCTAGAGGCAGTTGTCTTTATGGATTTTATTAAGTAAATTTTCTCGGAAAAATCTTTTGGTTTGATTGCGATGTCTAACGACAAGCCGCTTTGCGTCTACGCAAGCTTTAATACTACTTTCTATCAAATAATCTACCAAAAGGGTGTTTGGATAGTTTGAATTGTCATGGTTTAGTGAAATTTATTAACTTAAATTTAGGAGAGATCATTGTGGAAAGTAATACCAAAGGGCAGTTGATAATTATTGGAGGAGCTGAAGACAAGGAAGGAGATTGCCAAATTTTGCGGGACTTTGTGCGACGCGCTGGGGGTACGAAGGCGTACATTGTAATTATTACAGCGGCGACAGAATTACCAAGAGAAGTGGGAGAAAATTATATCAGAGTATTTGAGCGGCTGGGAGCCGAGAATGTTCGCATTATTGATACAGAAACCCGCGAAGATGCATCTTCATCTACCGCATTAGAAGCTATTAATAAAGCGACTGGAGTATTTTTTACTGGGGGAAACCAGGCTCGGATTACCAGCATCCTCAAGGACACTGAAATAGATACAGCGATTCACAAACGGTTCTCTGAAGGTATAGTTATCGCAGGCACAAGTGCCGGAGCTGCCGTGATGCCAGACGTCATGATTGTGGAAGGCGACTCAGAAACACATCCTCGGATTGAAACTGTGGAAATGGGTCCAGGTCTTGGTTTCCTACCAGGAGTGGTAATCGACCAGCATTTTTCTCAGCGCGGACGCTTGGGACGCTTAATTTCAGCTTTGATACTACAGCCTGCTGTTTTGGGATTCGGTATTGACGAAAATACCGCTATGGTAGTGGCAAATAACCAAGTTGAAGTGATTGGCCTAGGTGCGGTTACGATTGTTGATGAATCAGAGGGTACATATAACAATATGGGCGAAATTTTGAAGGATGAGGCTTTGGCGATTTGCGGAGCAAAGCTTCATATTTTGCCACATGGTTTCAAATTTGACTTGAAAACTCGTCAACCTATCCTAAATAATCGCTCTCGGGCAAATGGCTCTGTACCTGTTAGTTTAATCAGCACTTAAGTTTTAGCAGGTGCTGTTTAAATTGAATAAATAATTAATACTTGTACATTAGTGACATTTGTCTCTTGAATATCCTCCCAAGTACTCTCAGAAATAGGGGACATAATCTCGCTTTTTCAGGAGGAAAGGGGGGATTAATTATTAATACTACTTTCAGCAAACTCCTATAACTCGGTTTTTGAATAAAAACATAAAATCAAAGAAAGTCTGCCTTTTAAAGTTAATAAACTTCTCCTGCATAAGGCAGAAGCAGCAAAGCTTCGATAGTAAAAGTTTATTAAGATATTGCAACAGCGATCGCAGATGATGACAAGAGTTATTAGATTTGCGATCGCCACTCATAACTTGTTTTCAGGGTGCTAATCTATCAACTTCTGGCCAATAGAGTATTGTTACTCAAAGATTATGTTAAATTTGTACCCTCAGAATGAGCCTCTTCAACCTATAGCAGGAGTGTCATGTTCCATTAAGCGCCTACTATGAATAACTAAGAAATCAAATCGTAGTATATCTGCCTTTCAAATTATGGACTGGAAGTACAGGTGGAAAAATGGCTATCGACCAAGCCGAGATGAAGCGGCAAAAAATCCTCATTTGTTAGATGAGAGTCAGTTCGAGAACGAGCAAGACCGAAAGCTAGCTGAAGAATCTGCAAGGAAGCATTTGGGCGTACCGGCACCAACTTTAGACGAACAGCAGTCTATATTACCTCATGCTGCGCCTAATAAATAGGTTTAATACTAAGGAACGCGGATTTAATAAAATACAAAACCTCACCTCCAACCCCTCTTCGTGAGTTCGGAGAGGCGAGACTTTGACAAAAGTCAAAGGCGGGGTGAGGTTAAAAACCATATTTGGACGTTATTTAATTCACATTCCTAAGACATAGGCAAAAACGCTTATGTACGCTCTGTACCATTATAAAGTTAGACAAAATGCAGATTTCTCAACTTTTCAATCGATTAAACAATAGGAAATTTACTAAGTTACTCACTCAAACAGTAGCTTTAGGCGTAAGCACTATTGTTCTATTCTCAAGTACTAATGCCAATGCTGCCGAGCAAGTTGTTTTAAAGTATGGTACTTTTCAGGGGCAAATATCTGTTCAAGAATTAAGCCAGTTTACAGAAACTGGTAAGACTACCCCGACGTTAAGGGCTTATTTGCAGGCAGCCCAACAAGACCCCGCACTAGCTCGTAAGGCACTGAAAGCCCCCATAAAAGCCGATCCCGCCTTTTTAAATAGCTTGCTGTCTAGCTGGGCAGGGCCGATTTTGGTTGACCAAATTGGTGAAGTAGTTCATCCTCCCGCAGGACAACTAGATCAGCAGGCCCTGCAAAGCGCTTTAAGTGCATCTATTAAACAAAAGGGTGAAGTTACTCTGCTTGGAGCGATTCAGAATTATCCAAATACTTCTGTTGAACTTGAAGGCGATCGCCTTATCGCTGTTTATCAACGCCTAAGCAATCTTGCAGAACTCTTATGAAGGCTAGGTTAGAGACAATACAGTTATCATCAGATGATTGCTTTAGTGTCTCAATAGTTATAAATTTAAGTCATGATCAGGATTAAGTCAATACTGATGAGTCTATCTTAGGGTTCATACCTTGTTACTTAGAAATTCTCTAATCTAAATGTAGAGTTGAGTTTAAGAATAGGGAAAAGATTTTTATGACAACCGATGTTTCTAGAGATATTAAGAAGAATGTTAATGGGTCACTGATAACTGGTGTTCTCCTGAGTATTTTGGGGGTTATTGCGATCGCAGCGCCTAATTTCACTACCATATTCACCGAAACTTGGATTGCAGCGATTTTGATTTTCGCCGGATTTACAAAACTAGTTTATGCCACTCAAACCCGCGATCGAGGTGGTTTTATTTGGAAACTTCTCTTGAGCGGACTCTATATTGCAACTGGTATAATGCTGTTTGTTTACCCTTATACAGGTGTTCTCACACTGACTCTGTTGCTTGGCACCTTTTTACTGACTGAAGGCACATTTGAGTTAATTCTGGCATTCCAGTTACGTCCGCAAGCGAACTGGACGTGGATACTAAGTAATGGCATTATTACGCTGGTCTTAGGTGCAATGATTTGGTTTCAGTGGCCTTTCAATGCGCCTTGGTTGCTGGGGACACTAGTTGGTATCAGCATTATTTTCACTGGCGTTTCACGCGTCATGTTCTCATTGAATGCGCGTTCTACCTTGAATCCTTCTGACCAAACTGCTTAGGAATAAGAATTAAATAACATATAATTTATGTCCCTGGCTTACCTCACCCTCAATCCCTCTCCTTATAAAGGAGAGGGAAGCTGGAGACAGGATGAAGTTTTGCATTTTATTTAATCCACATTCGTTAGTACAGCATTTCATTAATCCCTAGCGAATTAAATTGGGCAATATGTTGCAATGCTAAACCATAGCAATGCATTGTTAATCCGTCTTTTTGCATTGACATTGCCTCTCAATGCAATGTTAATGCGTTCCCCCGCATTAAAAAACTACGCTTTTACGCAAAACTGTACTTAGTAGATGGGGAATAGGAAATAGCAATTATTACTGCCCCATGCCCCATGCCCAATGCCCCATGCCCAATGCCCAATGCCCAATGCCCCATGCCCAATGCCCAATGCCCAAACTTCGAGAGTGAAAGTTTACAAGACATTGCAGCAGCGATCGCTGTGAATATATATTGCTAAATTAACTAAGGAAATCAAAATCAAGGCCAGCTAGCTGCAATCAACAATGGTATCTATTACTCCTCCCTTCTCGGATGTTAAAAACCATTGGGCACGTTTATTTATTACAGCCTTAGCCCAACGTGGTATTATCAGTGGATTGCCGAATGAGACTTATCGCCCCGATAACTCACTCACCCGCGCTGAATTTGCCGCTATAGTTGCCAAGGCATTTGGGACAGTTTCTAAGAAGCGGCAGTATGTCCCCTTTGTTGATGTACCCACTAATTATTGGGCAGCAGCGGCCATTCAAGCAGCTTACGAAAAAGCATTTATTAGCGGGTTTGGTGATAATACCTTCCGTTCTGCTAACCGGATTACTAGAGTAGAAGTCTTGGTTTCCTTGGTAGCAGGTTTAGAAATTGCCACCAAGGTAAAACCTGATCTCCTCTGGGCACTCCCACAAATTTATCAAGATGCTGTTCAGATTCCTGGGTATGGCAGAAATCATATAGCTATTGCTACTAGGGCTGGATTGGTAGTTAGTTTCCCAAATGTGAAATTACTCAATCCCAATCTCGCCGCCACCCGTGCAGATGTGGCAGTGATTATTTATCAAGCTTTGGTGTATTTAGGTCAGGCAGAAAAAATTGCTTCTAGTTACCTCGTGCAGCCGCCAATACCGATATCAACACCAACAACCACGCCCATACCAACACCGATATCAACACCAACACCCACGCCCATACCAATACCGATATCAACACCAACACCCACGCCCATACCAACACCGATAGCAACACCAACACCCACGCCCACACCTGTCGGTAGTGTTAGGCTAAATCATAGCCGGGAGTTCCGGGGGGTATGGGTAGTATCTGTGTGGAATGGTGATTGGCCTTCCAAAGCGGGACTTTCTGTTGCCCAACAAAAAGCTGAACTCAGCGAGATTATTACTAAATTACAAGCGCTTAACTTCAATGCCCTGATGTTTCAGGTGCGACCGGAGGGAGACGCTTTATATGAATCCAAATTAGAGCCTTGGAGTGCTTGGATTACAGGAACTCAGGGTCAAGCACCAGAACCATTTTATGATCCTTTAGCGTTTGCGATCGCAGAATGTCACAAGCGTAATATTGAACTTCATGCTTGGTTTAACCCCTACCGCGCCAGCACTTCCACTGACCCAGCCAAAACTGTCCGTCCCCACATAGCAGCGACCAATCCAGAAAGCGTTTATTTGTGGAAAACTCAACGCTGGATGGACCCAGGACTGAAAATAGTTCAGGACAGAGCTTACAACGTAATTATCGACGTAGTGAAGCGCTACGATGTTGATGGTATTCACTTAGATGATTATTTCTATCCATATCCCATCGAGGGACAGTCTTTCCCCGATGATAAAACTTATGCTGCATATAAAGCAGTTGGTGGTACACTCAGCCTTGGCGACTGGCGACGGGACAACGTTAACAAAATGGTACAGCGCCTTTGGCAGGGAATTAAAACAACCAAACCCGACGTTAAATTTGGTATTAGTCCCTTTGGGATTTATCGCCCCGGACAACCTGCTGGTATTACTGGGTTGGACGCTTACAACGTGTTGTATGCTGACTCGAAGAAATGGTTAGAACAAGGCTGGATTGATTATATTGCTCCTCAACTTTACTGGCGTACAGATCAAACCCAACAAAGTTATTCGGCGTTGCTAAAGTGGTGGACACAGGTAAATACCAAGCAAAGACACGTTTACGCTGGTAACAATTTGACAGAACCAAGTAACAAGAGTCGGGAGAGTGATGAGATTGAAAAGCAGGTGAAAATTAGTCGTAGCCAAGCTGGACAGTTGTCACTAGGGAATATCTTCTTTAATCTCAGTGTTTTGAGGGAAAATAATCAGGGCATTGCTGATAAATTCCAAAGTCTGCTTTATAACAAACCTGCGCTACCGCCAACTTTGTCTTGGCAGGATACAACATCACTCCCTCCACCCATTGAACTACAAGTTAATAATCGCAAACTGAGTTGGCAGCCCGGAGATAATCAGCCAGTTCGTTCTTGGACACTTTATCGTCAGAGTGGTGATATTTGGACAATTCAGCGAATTTTGTCTGCTGGCACAACCTTCGCTACTGTCCAACTAGCGGGAACCTATGCCGTCTGTGCGGTGGATAGATTGGCGAATGAGAGTGTGGGAACAGTTATTACAGTGAGTTGAACAAAAGTGCTATGAGTGCCGCAGCTACGCCCGTCGTAGACATCGCCTGGGACGGGAAACGCGATCACGGTAGGGCGAATTCTTCATAGTGCCGTCTTCGTTAAACTCCTGATATGCTTTAGCCACTGAGGATTGATTGGGGATAGTAAACATCCGCATCCAGCGTCCAAGAATTCTTAATGTGTTGACGGCGTTGAAAGACTGCGAACCACCGCTCACTTGCATGACAGCCAGACCGCACTCCTCTTCATCTGAAATTGTCTAAAATGTTTGAATTTTGAATTTTGAATTGTTAACCTGTCTTGGTGAAAACCTAATTTCTGGAGATGCCTATTGGTTATTCCAAACCAGAAGATGTGAGGCTTGCTATCCTTGCACGTTTGACTTGAACTTGGGAAACATATTTTTCGTGAAAATTTGCTTTGGGTTTGTTGAGCCAAGGACGGCATATCCATAACAAAACAACGAGTAGAACATAGAAAATTAGTCCTGTCGCGCAGATCATGAATACTCCTGGTAGCCTATCTTTTATCGTTTCAGACTTTAAGTTCTTCCACCAATCTTCATCCATTCCCTTATCCCAGTATCTAACAGTAGGCTAGTTCTAAAAATGTTGCTCCATTAAGTTTAGCCTCATTTAACGGATGTAACTTGGAGTAGGCGAGTGACCCGTTCCCTGATTTCATCACGCACACGAGCAAAAATTTCCGGTTGCTCTGCCGGATCATCTAACTGCCAGTCTTCAAAGACTTCCCGCACAACCCACTCAGGTGGCAAATTCACGCCACAGCCACACAGAGAAATCACTACATCAAAGTCTTCTGGTTTAAAATCACTAAGGGGTTTGGAGTGTTGATCGGTAATATCGATACCTGCATCTTTCATAGTAGCGATCGCTTCTGGTCTGACCTCACTTGCTTCTAAGCCAGAGCTAATCACTTCAATCTTTCCTTTACCAAGAGTTTTGGCAAAACCTTCTGCCATTTGGGAACGGGCAGAATTCTTTTTACAGACAAACATCACACGTTTCATGGTTCAACTTCTCCAAATAATTTGAGTAAATTTAAAAGTTTCTCGATTCAGATGGCAAAAAATAACGTTTTTCAAACCAGAAAGCAACATTAACAAGACCAATCAATACAGGCACTTCCACCAGAGGCCCGACAACGGCGGCAAAAGCAACACCCGAATTAATGCCAAACACTGCGATCGCCACTGCGATCGCTAGTTCAAAATTATTTCCTGCTGCTGTAAACGCTACACTTGCGGCTCTAGAATAATCTGTCTTAATGCGCCAAGCCATGTAAAAGCTGACCAGAAACATGATCACAAAGTACATGATCATCGGAATTGCAATCTTCACCACATCTAAGGGAATTTGAACAATTAAATTCCCTTTCAAGCTGAACATAACCACGATTGTAAATAACAGAGCAATCAGCGTGATCGGGCTGATTTTAGTCACAAATTCCTCGTGATACCACTGCTTGTTTTTCATTTTCACTAAGAAGAAACGAGTAAAAAATCCAGCTAAAAAGGGAATACCGAGATAGATAAACACACTTTTGGCAATCTCGGCAATGCTGACATTAATAACACTGCCTTGTAACCCAAACAGTGGCGGCAATACAGTGATGAAAAACCAGGCATAAGGACTATAAAAGATGACTTGAAATATACTGTTGAAGGCAACCAATCCAGCCGTATACTCTGTATTGCCTCGTGCCAAATCACTCCACACAACTACCATTGCAATACACCGGGCTAATCCAATCAGAATCAATCCCGTCATGTATTCTGGATAACCGTGTAAGAAGATAGTCGCTAGAGCAAACATCAAAATTGGCCCAATGATCCAATTCTGAATTAGTGACACACCAAGAATCTTTCCGTTGCGAAATACATCCCCTAATTCTTCGTATCGCACTTTGGCTAAAGGTGGATACATCATCAGAATTAACCCGATGGCGATCGGTATATTAGTTGTTCCTATTTGGAACTGGTTGATAAAAGCTTTTACTCCCGGAAAGAAATAGCCCAGACCAACACCGATTGCCATTGCTAAAAAAATCCACAAGGTTAGGAAGCGGTCAATAAAAGAGAGGCGTTTTGAAGTCTTTTTGTTCATTACAGAGTCCATACAGGTTACTTTATTCAAAGTTTCATAATGAACAATTCAGTTGGTTTGGATGATTGTCCATGTCTAAAACTTTCCTTCCTTCCGTAATAATTCCCCAATTGTTAGGTTCATCTCTGCTTTTCCTTCAAATACAGTTCCCACTTTGCCTTGATACAAGTGAACATAATTGAGGTGTTTGCTGTCATTTGGTAAAGGTATATAGCCCACAGCACTAGCCGTTATTGGTGCTTTATCAATGTAAAATTCTACAAATTTATTTACTAATGCTTTGTTTTGGTTATCCCGAAAATTAACGTAGATAAACAAAGGTCGAGCAAGGGGCTGATACTGAACTTTCTCTACAGTTTGACGTGATGGCAGTACTGCACCTTTGCCACCGTCAATTGCTAGCGCTTTTAATTTATTTTGGGATTTTTCGTAATAGGCGTAGCCAAAGTAACCTAAAGCATTTGGATCTTTGCTGATGCTATCCACCAATACATCATCATTTTCATTCGCTGTGTAGTCATTACGGCTGGCTCTAGTTTTACCTACAGTCGCTTCTGTAAAGTAGTCAAAAGTACCAGACTTTTTCCCAGCACCATACAAATTAAGTGGGCGATCTGGCCAAGATGCACGTACTTGGTTCCAGCGAGTAATTTTCCCTTGGGCTTCCGGTTCCCAAATCTTTTTCAATTCTGCTACTGTGATGTCTTTTGCCCAATTGTTTTGCGGATTAACGGCGACGGTAAGCGCATCAAAGGCAATAGGAAACTCCATATACGCCACACCATTTTTCTTGCAAGTTTCCATCTCCGCCTTCAAAATCGGTCGGGAAGCGTCGCTAATATCGGTTTCTCCAGCACAGAATTTTTCAAACCCACCAGTAGTACCGGAAATGTTAACTGCAACCTGTACCTGATTCTTTGGGTTAGCTTGATAGTCTTTGACGATCGCTTGTGTAATGGGATAGACCGTGCTGGAACCATCAATTTCGATTATTGTTGTTGCAGCCTTACCAGAATTTCTTACCTTAGCTTCATTCTGTAACTCCTGAGTTTGAGCAGATGTGTTAGATGCTACTGTGCAACTAGTCGTTAAAGCTAATATTCCCAGTGCGTAGGCGTAGCCCAACCCAGGCATCGCCAATTCCTTTGCTGTTGTCTTCATAGACACCATCCCTGTGAGTTATATCAACAGTATATCTAAGTAAGTTGGCGTTAAAAAATTAACCTATATGACGAAATGTAAAATCAGCAAACAGCTTATAAATCGCTGATCACACAGTTTTTATAAAACTAAATATACATGGGTTTTATCGTGCCGATATACTTATATCATATCAAAAAAAATTGATTTATCAATGACTATAGAGCTAGAAGTAAACAAAACATTACAAAAAAAATTGATGAATTTTTAAGTCTCGCAGGGAGGACGAATAGGTAATATTGGGCTAAAGCGGCGGAATTCTGCTAGATACTGCTCTAAGGCAATAAACTGCGGCAGATTGAGGCTGTAGTAAATCCAGCGCCCTTCTTGACGAGGGCGAACTAAACCAGCTTCTTTCAGGGTTTTGAGGTGAAAAGACAGTTTAGACTGAGTGGTTCCCAGGTGGTCGCACAGGTCACACACGCATAGTTCTTGAGAGCGCAGCAGTTCTAATACTTGAATCCGTAGGGGGTCAGACAGGGCATGAAAGTTAGCAGCGATTGCATCAGGAGTGAGGGTGCTATTAAGAGCCATCAACTTTTTTTGAAGTATTTCTTAATGCTAAAGTCTAAATCATCGTAAAGCAATGGGCATCACTCATGGTGTAATGATGCCTACTTATTGCTCGTTACGCCGTCTGTGTAGAAGTTGCTTTTAAGTCTGCGGTTGATTTTAATCGGGTAATAATAGCTTTACGAATGCGATCGCTTTTGCGTACTCCGCCTGTCATTTCGTATTCTCGGCTGTCTTTGCCATACTTAAAGGCCACACCATTAACTAAGCGTTCTGAAGTTTCTCGAATGGTCTTTTCAAGGGTTTCTATTTCTGCCTTTGCGGAGTCAAGGGCGGTTAACATCATATTATACTGGTCAATCTGGTTGCGGAGTTGCCCGGTTAACTGGGTTAAATGGTTTAAACTGATGGAATCACCAAAGTCGAGGTTGGAATTAATCGATTTAAATCCGATTACTTTCTCTTCGGTTTTTTCTAGCACGGGAGAGCTTCTTTTTTTGCGTGGCATCAATGCATACTTTTTACTAAACTTTATTTTTCTAGAGTGCCTTAAAAAGACAATATAGTGGTTCAGTAAAACTTGCAAAAAATATATTTTTTTTAATAAGATTGAATTTCTAGCTCAGTAATTATAACGTTTCCTAATCACATAACGCACATCATAGCCCCCTCCTCGCTTGCGGGGAGGGGGTTGGGGGTGGGGTTCTTCCCTAGACAACAAATGGTTGAGAACAGACTTGTGTTGTGAACCAACAGACTTGTGTTGTGAACCAACAGACTTGTGTTGTGAACCAACAGACTTGTGTTGTGAACCAACAGACTTGTGTTGTGAACCAATAGACTTGTGTTGTGAACCAACAGACTTGTGTTGTGAACCAACAGACTTGTGTTGTGAACCAACAGACTTGTGTTGTGAACCAACAGACTTGTGTTGTGAACCAACAGACTTGTATTGTGAACCAACAGACTTGTGTTGTGAACTACAGAAGGTTGCAAGTAAATGAGGTACACAATGCACAAAACCAAAATCGTCTAGATCCTCCTAAATTCCGCGATAAATTGGAGGACTTTCAGGGTTCTTGTCCCCCTTTTTAAGGGGGTTGAAGGGATCAAAAGCTTGTGGGGCAACTCTCAAAAACTTGTGTGTACACCGTAGCTTTGCTTCCAAAAAGGGGTGCTTATGCGTTTTGTGAATTTATCCAAATCCAGGAAATGCGATCGCCCCTGGTAAAACAGATATTTTGAAGTAGAACGCATTCCTAAAAGAACAGAAATGCTTAACTCAACTGTATTAGTTTTTGGTTTATTAGAGAATTGGGTTTAAAACCCCGTGCTAGAAGCACGGCTTTATATTTACTAGCGTCGTACCTGCCACTAAATATGCTAAAATAGTTAGAACTAATTAGTACGGCGGGACACGTCGGAATCCAAAACGCCTATGCAGACGGTTTGCTCTTGTACTGAGATATCTCGGTCTAGGTCAAAGTCGAAAACCCGTAAGGGAGCAACTAGGAAAACCTTGAAGTAATTCTTGGAAGCCCCGCACCTTTAGGTCGGGGTAATGTCACAGTCGGTTCTTAGTTGGAATCACAATCATTGAGAAATAGGGTACTTTATCTGGATCAACTTCATCCAGGGGTACGATACGTTGCTGTGACGTTGATGCCCGCTCAATATATCTTGCTCGTGATGCTAGCCCTAATTTATGCAGGATATCTCGTACTTTGGTAAAGTGACGACCCAGCTTCATAATTGCGGCGGCGTCGGTAATCAGCAGATGTGTAGTCAGTTCTTCTGCTGGTAATGGGGCGGGTAAGACGGTAAGAATATCGGTGTAGTAGGTGAAAGGTACACCCAAGGCTACCGGACAAGCCATCAGTGAGGAAACTCCGGGGACAACTTCTGTTTCGTATTGGTCAGATAACCGCGTGAACAGGTACATGAATGAGCCATAGAAAAACGGATCACCCTCACATAGCACCACGACATCTCGACCCGCAGCTAAATGGTCAGCAATTGGTTCAATTTCCTTGTCATAAATAGACTTTGCCTTTTCTGGCTCCAAAGCGCGGGGGAGGTGAAATAGCACTTCGATTTGATTACCAGGAAGATACTGCGCCACGATCGCTCTAGCAATACTTGCCTTATCTGTGGCTGATTGATAGGCTACCACGGGAGCCGCACGCAATAACCGCAGCGCTTTCAGAGTCAATAGTTCCGGGTCGCCTGGGCCGACACCAATTCCATAGAGACGACCTTTGGTTTTCATCATCATTCTTCCTCCGTTGCCAGGGCGTTAACTGCTGCTGCCGCGATCGCACTTCCACCGCGCCGACCATGTAATGTCAAAAATGGTACATTTCTGCTGTCTGCTGCCAGTGCTGCTTTCGATTCTGCTGCACCTACAAACCCCACTGGGAAGCCTAAGATTATAGCAGGTTTGTGAGCTAATTCATCGAGCATTTCTAACAGCCGAAACAGTGCTGTGGGCGCATTACCAATTGCAATCACTGCTCCTTCAAGGTGCGATCGCCATAATTCTAAAGCTGCTGCCGACCTTGTAGTATTTAGACGCTGGGCAATTTCTGGCACTTCTGGCTCATTGAGAGTGCAGATAACTTGATTGTTTGCAGACAACCGCCGTCTGGTAACACCTTCAGCAACCATCCGGCAATCGCACAGAATTGGCGCTCCCTGTGCCAGTGCTGCCCTGGCAGATTGTACTGCTGTTGGTGAATATCCCAAGTCAGTGACAATATCTGTCATCCCACAGGCATGAATGAGACGCACAGCAACTTTTGCTACATCTGGTGGCAGCGCATCTAGGTTCGCTTCTGACCGAATGATTGCAAAGGAATTACGGTAAATTTCGTTGGCATCTCGGATGTAGTCGGGCATTCAATTTGGGATTTTAGATTTTAGATTGAATTGTGATTACTTACAGCAGAATTCAAGTATTTGAACCACATCTGTCGTCGGGGCACAGCAATACTGTGCCCTTACTGCGTGGTCTATTTACCTGAAAATAGCGTAAATAATTGATGTAATTGGGCGATCGCATATCGATTAGCAAATTCCCCAAAGGACTCATTATAATTTAGGCGTTGAATTTTATATACATATAGCATCCGCTTTATTAATGCAGGTAGTTCGGCAAAAGTCACATATTGATAGATTTCACGTCCGAATTTATGCTTGCTATCACCAACATAAACGTGATATCCTTCAACAGTTCCATTGTCAGCCTCAATGCTGACACCGAGGAGAGTAATATCACTCTTGCTATGCTGGGCGCAGGATTTTTCGCAGCCGCTAAAGTGAATATTAACTGGGCAATCCAGAGTCAGGCGAGTTTCAAGATATTCTGCCAATGCCAACGCATGATCCTTGGTATCTGTGGCAGATGCGGCGCAACCCTTTTTGCCAGAACAGGCAACTAATGCACTCTTAATGTTGGTTGCAGAGGTATTTAATCCTAAGAAAGCGATTTCACTTTGGACATCATCAACCCATTGCTGAGGAATATCTGTGAGGAGTAAATTTTGCCACGGGGTTAACCTCAGAGTGCCGCTACCGTATTTTGCTGCTATATCTGCCAAACCCTTTATCTGTCTACTTTCCAATCGCCCCAAGGGCAAGACAATACCAAGGTAAAATAAGCCTTGCTGACGTTGTGGGTGGATGCCAATATGCTGATACTTCCCCTCTCCTTGCAGTGAAAATTCCTCCCCCTTCCCTGCCTTCGGCACGCTTCGCGAACGCAGGGAAGGGGGTTGGGGAGTTAAGTCTTTTTTTGTTTCACTGTATAAAAGAGGGAAAGGTAGACGTTGCTTAACTTCCTGGAGATAATTTTCACAACCGAAAGTATTTAATAACTCTAAGAGACGTAGCCGACCCTTACTTGTAGTATTACTATGAGCTAGATAGACATCCGCCAAAGCTGCCAAGACGGGCAAACATTCATCTGGTGGTAATAAAATTCCCATATCGCTAGGCGGTTGACCCTTTGCGCCCACACTGAGATGGAGACGAAAGTAAACATTACCGTTAACTAAGACAGCAGCAAAGGCGATATCATTCAAGCGATCGCACACCCGAATTATCCCACCACCATCAAAGCAAACGCTAAATTTTGCTGACAGTCCCGAAAGCGCCGGATGTGCAGCAATATAATCATCCCAACCTTGGACAAAAGGGCGAGTGTCGATTAATTCCTGGGGGTCGATACCAGCAGTTGGACTGGTCATAATATTGCGGATGTGGTCTACAACAGGATTAGCAGAACCCAATCCGATATCTTGTAGGTACTTGAGAATCTCAGCATTTATTCCTGTGCGGATTTCGCGGACTTGGAGGTTAGCTCGATTAGTCACATCCACATAGCCGCCACCGTGCTGTTCTGCTATATCTGCGATCGCACGGCACTGCTGACTACTAATAATCCCACCTGGTATTCTAATGCGAGATAATATCCCATCTGCGGCAGGTGTAGCATAAAACAGGCCAGGACAAGTGGCAAATCCAGAAAGCAAATTTGGAACTCCTTCCCCGTGCAACGCAGAGAGTAGATAGTGTGTGTGTCCTTGAGAGTTGGCATTCTGACTTGGGTGATCCCATCACAGCTGCGGCACAGTCCCGGAATTTCACCGGAGTTTCCCAACTCGAAGTGTTAGTAATTTAGCACGTTGACCCTCTCTGCCCTAAAGGGTCAGAGATTCTTAAAACATCGCTGTTTTAATATCCTGATTACTCAGGTTCCTAGGCTCACTACGTTTGCTCATAGAGCGTAGTGATATCTCCTCAAGGTTTTTCGGGCGTGACTTTCTCCCAGTCCGGGAGTAGGTTTTTAAATCTTGTACTGATGGGAGTATTTTACCATGTAACACTGCGGCGTAAACACCTTCTGGCAGCTTTCATCCCTTGTTTTTTCTATCTGGAGGGGATTTTATTATGAATACGCCAATGCAAAGTGCTAACGGAGAGTAACTAGCAACTTGGGTTAATTCGGGAAATATCAAAGGGTGCAAAAACAAGAGCGATCGCTTTTCATTAGATTTAGAAAGGGTTAACTATAGGAATCATATTTGATTTTTGAACAAAATTAGGTATTGTAGGGTGTGTTAGAACGCAGTTCGTAACGCACCAAACCCTTGATGATGGTGCGTTACGCTGTCGCTAACACAACGCCAGTTGCTACAACGGAGGGGACCTCCGCAACGCACTGGCTCCCCTAGGTATCTTTTCAGAAATCAAATACTAGTCCTATAGTACCATAGTGATTTTATCTAAGTTCGTGGGGGAGGGTGCGATCGCAGTCATTTTATCCCAAGGAAATACCGCTAAATTGTTGGAATAAACTGGTAGCGTAAGAATCAGTCATGCCAGAGATATAGTCTGTAACTCTAAGAATTTTCTTATAGGTATCTTCGCCCGAATTCGGATTATTATATTCTTTGGGAAGCATATGATAGACCAAATTATCTTTCTTACTGTTGTGAAGAACGGCATTAACAAATTCAGCAAATAGTTTCCCTAAAACTTCATACCCAGCAATCTGGATACTAACAACATCACGATGTTGGAAAACAGCCTCACGGGTTTCCTTTGCAATTTCTTCTAGATGGTTTGCATAACTGCTTAGAGATAACAAGTCTTTATCAAACTTTCCAGAAAGTATATCTTCTTCGTGTGCGAAGAAAATATCAGTTGTCTGCTTTATAAGATTGTGGATAGCTTTGGCACGAAGTTGCTTAACTTTTTCTTCCTCGCTTTCATCATGCTTATTAATATCAATATTTGCAATTTTATTAAGCAAGTACTCGGTTTTTCAAAGGAGATGTACTTCATCCGATGACCGTCTTCTACATCAACAATTGAGTAACAAATATCATCTGCTGCTTCAACAAGAAAAGCAAGCGGGTGTCGAGACCACCATGCTGCATTATCATGACGGCGAATTAGCCCAACTGTCTCTGCTACCTCAGCAAATAAATCTTTTTCTGCCTGAAAGAAACCATATTTTTTAACACTTCTACCTGAGTAACCGTTTAAAGTAGATTCTGATAGTAATGATTCTCTAGGGTACTTTGTAAAAGCAGCTAAAGTTGGGCAGGTGAGTTGCATTCCACCTTTGCTGGGGGGCATTTCAAGCTTAGTTAGAATACGAAAACCTTGTGCATTGCCCTCAAATGAATCAAAGTCAGCTTTTTGAGACTTGCTGAGAAGTTCCTCTCCTACATGATTAACAGTGTTGTACCACGATTCAAATCCTGTACGGATAGCATCCTCTCCAGAATGACCGAACGGAGGATTACCGATATCATGAGCTAGACAAGCAACAGATACGATATCACCAAAGTCTGAAGCACGTAATCCATCCTGATTAAAGTCATATTTTTTTACAATTGCCTCACCCACTATTCTGCCAAGAGAGCGACCGACACAAGAAACTTCAAGGCTATGAATGAGACGAGTGCGAATGTAATCATTTGTGGACAAAGAAAAAACCTGAGTTTTATCTTTGAGACGACGAAAAGGTGAAGAAAACACTAGGCGATCATAGTCTCTTTGAAAGGGAGTACGATCAAACTGGAGGTCTTCTGGTTCAATCTTGCCAAGTCTTTTTGGTGTCAGGAGTTGCTTCCAGTCCATCATTGCTGTGTTATGTGAAAGTAGGTTAGACAATGCCCCCTAGCTAGAAGCAATGGGCAATGCCGCATTGTAACTCTACTTTTCACCGAGTAACTAATTTATCCTCTTACATCAAAGCGGTTTAAGTAATAACTACACTAAAAAACGGTATCGTAAACTACTTTTTTTGGCGATTGTAGAACTTTTTGGTCTACTGAAATTAAGCGATCGCTTCCTCAGCTTAATGGACAATAATCAGTATGGGGATTTAGATTAAGGGTAGATGCCCAAGAAAATTAGAGAGTTAAAAGCAATTTTGTTGAAGACCGGGTTTGTCTATCGTCCTGCAAAAGCTAGTCATACCTTCTGGACTTACCCATTGATACCTGATAAACCAGTTACTATTGCTAGAAAAGATGGAGACGATGCACCCCGATATTTGGAAAAGCAAGGCAATCGTGTTTTAAAGCAATTAGGAGAAATAGAGGAAGAATAATGAGCGATCGCTATAGTATGGTAATTCAATGGTCAGATGAGGATAATTGCTACTTAGTACACTTACCAGAATTTCCTTGGCAGCAATTCCACACTCATGGTAAGACTTATGAAGAAGCGGCTAAACATGGATAGGAAGTAATTGAGTCTCTGATTGAATGGTATAAAGAGCAAGGAAAACCTTTGCCAGAGCCAATTACTTTTCCTCAGAAACCATTAAAAGTGGCTTAAATCTTTTTTAGATGGTTTGCGTAGGGCGATATCTTCTCTGCCAGACCTACGCGTAGCTTGCTTCCCCGTAGGGGTACGATGGGCTACGCCTACGCACCTTACCCCAATCCCTCAACATCACTACTTTCCCCTTGCGACTAAACAAGCTCAAACTTCACCTTGTTGTATAAATCTTGTAAGGAAATCTCAAAGGATACCGTCCTGTAATCATAAATAGACATTCATTCTTCTAACTCCTCTTTGCTACTTTCAGCGGCTTGGCGTAGTGCGAGGAATGCTTCTTTTAAAGGTTGGCTGACAGCACTATCAGGTTCATCAAGTACTAATTGTTGATATGCCTCCAAAAAAACCATTCGTAATCGATGAAAAAGATGTAGAAAATGACGAATAAAACTGATACAATCTAGAACTACAACTTCAATTCCACCTGTTTGTTCATAAATGCCTGAAGCATATTCTTGAACAGATTGATCAATCAAGTCTGTAGTTATAAAAATGTAGTTGTCAATATTTTGACGATAATTTCTAATTTTCTGGATGGCACGGTTAATATCATCCACCGTAACCTTCTTCATTTTCATTTCATAGCTAGTGATTACATTCTCTTCGTTGAGAAGTATAATTTCTACATCTCCAAGTGCCCCTGTTTACTCATCCGCAGCATTATGGCTTGCAAGAGCTAGATAGCTTTGTCCCAAATAAGCCGAAGCCGCTTGGTAAGCAGCAGCTATAATCAGAACAGGCAAGCGACTAGTACAGCTTGGCGGAAATAAACAGACTATTAGATAGCCAGGACTTTACCCTTGTAAGTCCACTTAAAAGGTTTAGCCATTGTTTTATTA
>NZ_JBALCS010000008.1:0-228682 GCF_036919555.1 Nostoc sp. | reverse complement strand
ATGTTTGAGTGGTTTATTCGACACACTACCTTTGATTTTGCCACTCTTCAGATGTACGGAATTTGTTCAAAAATCAAATAGGAGTCCTATAGCTATGCAAAATTATTACTCTCATCTAACTTGAATTACTCCGATCTGCTGATCTGTTTTAGCTATTGATTTTTAACTGTATTTATTCTTTAAATTAAATTTTATTAATTAGTTAATTGAGAATTTTTATTGTTAGCAATTACTAAATAAATTTAGGAATTTATTTTAAATACAAGTATCTTAGTTTAATTATCTGTTATGTTGATAACCCTATAATAATGAATTTAAAAAATCCTCAATTAATAACGAATTATTGATTATAATTATTAACTCGTGACTATTAGAGATGAATCAGGATATAAAAAAATAGGCAACATGGCTAAAACTATCGTTACTGGAGCCGCCGGGTTTATTGGTTCTCATCTTGCAGAAACATTGCTGCAACAAGGGGAAGAAGTGATCGGAATTGATGAATTCAATGATTACTACGATCCGATGTTAAAGCCTAAGAATATTGTACACTTACATCGTTCACCTAGCTTTAGATTAATTGAAGGAGATATTCAGTTTTTAGATTGACAGAAACTCCTAAAAGATGTTGATGTAGTTTATCATCAAGCAGCACAAGCAGGTGTTAGAGCAAGTTGGGGTAAAGCTTTTCGAGGTTACACAGAACGAAATGTTAATGCTAAGTAAGTCGGCGCTAATATTCAAGCTATGTTAAGAAATTTAAATGTAGGGTGCGTTGTCGCCAAGCGCCGCACCATCAACGATTCAAGGTGCGTTAGCCTACGGCGTAACACACTCTACTTCAAATTCATATTTCTTCATATACATTGAATTTTTCTCACCGACTTACTTACACAAGTTTTGCTAGAAGCAGCTAAAGATGTTAAACATCTGAAAAGATTAGTGTTTGCCTCTTGATCGAGTGTATATGGTGATGCAGAAACATTACCTACTCACGAGATAATTTGCCCTCAACCAGTTTCTCCTTACGGCATTACAAAGCTAGCAGCAGAATTTTTCTGTGAACTGTATTACAAAAACTTTGGCGTACCCTGTGTGACATTGCGCTATTTTACAGTTTATGGCCCCAAACAACGGCCAGATATGGCATTTCATAAGTTTTTTAAGTCCATTTTACAGGATGAAGCGATTCCTATTTACGGTGATGGCCAGCAAACGCGAGAGTTTACGTTTGTTAGTGATATTATCGCTGCTAATTTAGCCGCCGCGATCGCACCCCAAGCAGTGGGAGAAATCTTTAACATCGGTGGCGGTAGCAGGGTAGTTTTAGCAGAAGTCTTGGATAGGATTGAAGAAATTGTTGGGAAATCAATCATAAGAAACTATATAGAAAAGGCAATGGGAGACGCCCACCACACTGCTGCTGCGTCAAGTATAGCAGTGGACAAAGCCGTTAGGACAATTCGGCGATAGACGCCTTCAACAAGCGTACATTGTGAATTGATTGTTGTCCTAAGCTTCCTGTCCGTTGCTATATCAGTTTTGTGGGGTAATACTTGGTATAAATATTTAACCAATGTGATTGACCCAGAGATCCTTTCGGCACAACAAATATGTGATTTATATAGACGACGTTGGCGGATTGAAGATGCTTTTTTACTTACAAAACGCTTACTGGGTTTATCATACCTCTGGGTTGGGGGAGCTAACGGCGTAAAGATGCTTTCTCTATGCAACCTGTATTTTTTACGCTGTACTTAACGACCTATGTGCTGATGTTGCTATTGCTCTACAGCAGCCTCTAGAACAAATTTCTATTGAGATGGTGTTCCGCAGTTTGTATTTCTTTAACCGTGCCTGCTTGCAGAACCCACAGTTAAAACTTATACCTTGGCTTCTCGAAAATCATCGCTTAATGGGACTTGTTAAAGCTGTTCGCAAACGGCATAGGGATAATGCCAAAAGGTCACTTGACATTTGGGAACCAGCCTTAACTTGACACCAATGGTGAGGACACCCATCCCACAAGAAAATTTGGGATGTTTTTTTATTGTAAATTAAAGGGTTTAAGACCCCTACCTCTACAGGTAGCTCGGAGGCGGAGTGTCTCTGACTCCGCTCAGTTTCAGTCAGGGTTTAAATCCCCTTATGTAAACGTCTAAAATGTTTTAATGCGTGAATTTTGAATTGTTAATTGTCAGTCTCTAGGGCTTTGCTATTCAACTTTTTCATACCAGATACCTACTCTCTCAAACGCACTATAGGAAAGCTTCAGAAAATTCACTACTCTCTGTCTCCCAATTATCCCAAATTCTTTATACTCTCTCGCCTCCGCAAACGTCAGACGATTTTGGTCAATTATGTTTCTTTCTCTATATGCTAACTTCGGAAAATCTATAACTTTTATCTTATATTTATTTACTATTTTCTGAAAGTTTGAGTCTGACTCTATATGCTCCCAATCATCACACAGCCCTAAATTCCTCACCAGAATATGAGGGATTCTCTCACCGTAGGTATTCAGTGACTGAGCAAACAGGTTCATGCTGTCGTATCCTCCTGTCGATACAAACCATTTGCAAAACATCACTCCCTGCGAACTCCCTAGTTCAAATAATTGATTAGAGTCAATCCACCCTTGTACTGCTCTATGCGATTGTGCGGCTAAATTCACAATTACTGGCTTCTCTATCGCCCACTCAAATATTTTATCTGCCTTATCTGCCTGTCGTTCATTCTCACTAAATACAGCATACTTACATATCTCCTTATACACCCCTGCTACGTCTGGATTCGACCTATCTGTATCCACTGGTACAAACGGGATTTTCTTATCCAGACAATACTGAATCATTGTCCTAGTAAAGAGAGACTTTCCTACCCCGCCTTTTTCACCATCCACCAAATGAATCGTCGGCATTACAGCCACCTCTAATACTTATTAAACTTGTCTGATACATCTTTCCCAGGCTGAGAACTTTTTGGCGGTTGCCGCCTAATAGTTTTGGTAGTTTTCTGAGATGCCTTTATCTCAAGGAATTTTCTGTCCTGGGGTTGTGCGTACCATTCGTTTTGTTGAATTGGCTCAAAATTTAATTAATCCTATCACCACACCCTCTTGTGTGCTTGATAAGATCATACATATTAATCAAACTTGATCCACTGAATGAACCAGTAGGCGACTTTTACCCCTTCCACTTTCTGAAACTCGCCAGAAAAGATGTAGTTACTCAAACTCCTTGGAATCACTAGGCATCCCTGACTAGGGTGTTGACTTTGAACCCTTTGAAATGATAGCTTTTCACACAGAACCTGTGCCACAAGATGTAATCTCGGAAGCCGCTCGTTGATGAAAAAGTTCAAAAGCCCAATCAGCCCTTATAAGAGAAGGCAGGAGGCAGACGGCAGTTCTTGGTGAGCAAACAATTATGAATGAAAACTTTACTTGGACAAGCTCAGTAACCATAGTTCTGGGTTTTATACTCAGTTAAAAAAGAAGAATTGTATGGAGACGTGCAGCGCGAGATACAAAGCGTCCTTGCGCCTGGATTCCAACTGAGCCTCCTGCCTTCTGTCTGAGGTGTCTTATTTTCGCATTGATCTAATAACTTTGACAGTTATAGTTTTTTTAAACCTTGAAAAAAGTATAAATCTTTTATGCCTCGAACCAACTCATCTCCATCCCACTCAACTAGAGTAACTCCACTGGCTCTTTCGGAATTACATCTGAGATTAGAGTTTTTAGAAAAAGAACATAAATCTCTACTGAAAAAGATTAAGAGAAAGCGAACGGAACTGAAGAACTTTGTTGAACAGATGCGAACTCTCGCCACAGAAATATTTCATCAAGCCAGTCCCAGCTTCCAAAAAATGGCTGAGTTAGACGATAATATTCATACTTTATTTGATGAAATCTTTACTACTAGAAAGTTTGGCAAACAAACTATCAAAAATATAGAAGCAGTTTATCTTAACCTCCAGATCACAGGAATCATTAGTCGGAAACAATTCAATACAGAGCTAGAGGAACTATTTAAAAGTTACGCTACAGAAGAAGGTTTCTCAGAAGAAACTGCTGAAGATCGCCATCAACATTGGCAAACACAAGAGTCTGTAGAATCTCCGTCTGTAACGAGAACAGAGGAATCTAGAAAAATTCGTCAAACATTTCTGAAATTAGCTGAAATCTTTCACCCTGATAAGGTAAAAGACAGTGAGACACAGAGATATTATACAGAAATCATGAAAGAAATCAATAAAGCTTACCAAGAAGGAGATTTGGCAAGACTTCTAGAAATTGAACGAATTCAGGAAGTCGGGGAAATTATTGACAATAATAACGAGGATGATTTAACTCGAAAATGTCGAACTCTAGAACAGCAAAATCAGATTCTGATCAATCAATATGAAAACTTTAAACGTGAACTACGTTTGGCAAAAAATACTCCAGAAGGAGCGATGGTTTCTGATTCTCGTCAAGCTGCTAAAAAAGGTATTGACTCTATGGCTATTATGGTAGAAACAATAGAATCTCAACTTGACGTTGTTTATCAGATTCGGGATTTTGTTAAGGACTTTAAAGAGCAGAAGATCACTATCAAAGAATTTCTCGCTGGCCCAGTAAGCTTGCACTCCTTAGACGAGGAAATTATGGAAGATATTCTTGAACAGATGTTGTCAGAATTAATCAGATAGTAAACGATCTTGCTCAAGCAAACGTTATTGTTTCTAAACTTTCGTGAAGAATAACTCCAGAATATCACTGCGATCGCTCGTGGAAACCGCGTCTACGAAGGGAAAAATAACGGCTTGTTAATTGATGACAACGGTATTTTAACAAGTCTCCGTGCCGCCCTTGCAAGATCCTCTCGCACGGAAGTAGGAAGCGAAGATGAAAGTATAAGAGGATGTTTGAAAAGTCTAAATTAATACCAGCCCCGGCGATTAGAAATCGCGGCTACACGAGACTTTACCCACCGATCTGGGTTAAAAATACTTGATTTTTTCTTAGTCCAGGTCGGAAGACGAGAGTTTGTGTAGTAGCGTTCGCGTCAGCGTGCCGGAGGCTCTATTCTATTTGCCCAATACTTTTCAAACATCCTCTAACACCTTGCCGTTTTTGATTTGCTTTGCTCATACATCCTCACGCTCAAAACCCGGCTGGTATAATTTCCGGATCAAAAATGGTTAACGATTAACATCAATGACCAAAATAGCTTTATGATTTTCTACGAAAGCAGATTTGAAATTATTCAGGTCTACTACCAAAATATTATCAAGCTCATTCTGGAACATGGTGAATCACCTTTAGGTAATTCCTACAATCCTGGTGTTGAACCTTCTGCCAGAGTCAAAGAAAGTACAGGGAGATGAAAAAGTATGGCTGAACATCCATTTAATGACCAACTGAGTTTAGAAGAACAAACTGAAAAACTTGGAAAGCAAGCACTAACATTAGGTTTGATTCCGAGCTTTGTGGTACATTACTTTGCCGATACCTGGGTATTTTATATACCTAATGAAAGTCAATCAGAACCACTGACACCAGAAGAGGCATACCTTCGTTTAAAGCAACTGCTTAAACAGTAGATATTTTCACCAGAGATTTTTGAAGATAACGGCTAGTACTGCAATTATTAAGTAACAGTAGTTATGGCGAAACCTGCAATTTTAACGGTCGATGATGATCCAGAAGTGTTGCAAGCCGTGTCACGAGACTTGCGGCATCAGTATGGCGATCGCTTCCGCATTGTCCGGGCAGATTCCGGTATTACCGCTCTGGATGCGGTGCAGCAATTAAAATTGCGGAATGAAGTAGTTGCTCTATTTTTGGTGGATCAAAGAATGCCCGAAATGGGAGGTGTGGAGTTCCTTGAACAGGCAAAAGGCATCTTTCCTGATGCAAAACGTGCTTTGCTGACGGCGTATGCAGATACAGATGCTGCCATTAAGTCAATTAATAGTGTCAGACTTGATTACTACTTACTTAAGCCCTGGAATCCACCAGAAGAGAGACTATATCCGATTTTGGATGATTTGCTAGATGACTGGCTAGCTGGATTCCGCCCACCCTTTGAAGGGATTCGAGTCATTGGTAATCGCTGGTCGCCTTTCTCCCATCAGGTAAAAGACTTTCTGGCGCGTAACCAGATTCCCTACAAGTGGTTGGATATTGAACTGGAGCCGGATGCAGCAAAATTAGTGGAATACGCAGAAGCTGATGGCAGACAGCAATTGCCCTTGGTGCTGTTTCCCGATGGTTCCCGATTAATCCAACCATCTAATTTAGAGATTGCCGCTAAAATTGGACTGCAAACCCAGGCAGAACGCCCTTTTTATGACTTGGCGATCGTCGGTGGTGGCCCTGCCGGACTAGCAGCAGCCGTCTATGGCGCTTCTGAGGGATTGAGTACGGTCTTAATTGAGCGTGAAGCGCCGGGCGGACAAGCAGGCACGAGTTCACGCATTGAGAACTATCTGGGGTTTCCTGTTGGCTTGAGCGGCAGCGATTTGGCCAGGCGGGGAGTCACTCAGGCGCGGCGATTTGGGGTAGAAATTCTCACTCCTGCCGTAGTCATCGGAGTTAGGCTGGAAGATCCTTATCGGGTTCTGCAATTGGGAGATGGCAGCGAGATTAGTTGCCATGCACTTTTAGTTGCAACCGGCGTTTCCTACCGTTGGTTAAATGTCCCAGGAGTCGAGAAGCTCACAGGAGCAGGAATTTATTACGGTGCTGCCATGACTGAGGCGATCGCCTGTAGCAATGAAGAGGTTTACTTAGTAGGCGGGGCAAATTCTGCGGGACAGGCAGCAATGCATTTTTCTAAGTATGCCAGCAAAGTGATCATTTTGGTGCGGGGTGAATCGCTTTCATCGAGTATGTCCCAATATTTGATTGACCAGATTGCAGCTACTGCAAATATCAAAGTTTGCACAGGTTGTAGCCTCGTGGAAGTAAAGGGAGATGAACATCTAGAAGAAATTGTGATTGCCCATGCTCAGACTGGACAAACTCAAACCCTGCCAGCGCGATCGCTTTTTATCTTCATCGGTGCTAGCCCTAAAACTGATTGGCTCGATGGTGTTATTCAACGCGATGCTCAGGGTTTTATCATTACAGGGCCGGACTTAATGCCTAATCAAAAATCTCCTCCAGGTTGGCGTTTAGAACGCTCTCCTTTTTTGCTAGAAGCCAGCGTTCCTGGGATCTTTGCAGCCGGAGATGTGCGATCCGGGTCAATTAAGCGGGTGGCATCCAGTGTGGGTGAAGGTTCAATCGCCATTCAATTCGTTCACCGCTACCTGAGCAATGTTTAGCTGGAGCAAGAAAAACTAAATACAGCATTTCATTAATTCATAGTAAATTAAATTTAGCAATACGTTGCAATGCTAAAACATCGGGATGCATTGTTAATGCGTCCCTCTACAATGCCAATGCATCCTAATACAATGTTAATGTGTCTCTGTGCAATGCCAATGCATCCCGATGCATTGTTAATGCGTCCCCTTGCAATGCTAATGCATCCCAATACAATGTTAATGCCTTCCCCCGCATTAAAAACGCTACGCTTTTACGCAAAACTGTACTAAGAAACGCGGATTAAATAAAATGCAAAACTTCATCCTGTCTCACGATCCCTCTCCTTTATAAGGAGAGGGATTGAGGGTGAGGTAAGCCAGGAACATAAATTGGATGTTATTTAATTCTTATTCTTAAGGAGGTTAATTGATGTTGTGTATTGAGGAATTGATTAACTTAGACCCCTTTCAACAGCTTCCGAAAGAGCAATTGGAGTGGGTTTGCGATCGCGCTCAAACAGTTGAACTCCGTGCCGGAGAAGTGTTGGCGCATGAGGGAGATCCTGGACACGGCTTATTTATCCTAGTTAAAGGTAAAATTTATCTTACCCGCCGCAGTCAAGGAGTTGAAATTCCCATCGGGCAACATGAAGCCCCATCCTTTTTTGGTGAAATTCCAGTCCTCACAGATGAACCTGTACCTGTGACAATGCGGGCATTGACAGATTGCAACCTCTATGAAGTTAAGGCAGAAGACTTCCGTAAACTGCTGCATGAATGTCGTGATTTTGAGCGGATGGTCTTCCGCATTATGGAACGTCATCTTCGGGGGCTAGAGTCTTTTATTCGTGGACGGGAAAAGATGGCAGCTTTAGGGACACTTGCCGCCGGTCTGGCTCATGAACTCAACAACCCAGCCTCAGCCCTCGTTCGGACTTTAGAGGAAATGCCAGCTGCCATCCTGGAGCTACAACGAATGAACTTAGTTTATGGGCAACGCAATGTTGACCAAGCCCATACTGAAAACTGGTTGAGAGTGCGTGATCAGGGCTATGATGCAATTTTGAATAATCGCCTAGATCCAGTGACACTAAGCGATCGCGAAACCGTGTTGCTGGAATGGTTAGAAGATTATGGTGTAAAACAGGCATGGAAATTAGCAGAACCTTTAGCGGAAGGTGGTATTGAGGTCGAAACCCTAGATCAGATGATGGAACGTTGGCGCAACGACGACACTGAATTGCGAGAAATGGGATTGCATTGGCTATCGCTTTCCTTTGAAGTCATGTCGATGATTAAACATGGTTTGCGAGGAGCCGAGAGGATTTCCGAACTTGTGCAAGCGATGAAGTCTTATACTTACCTCGATCAAGGCGTTCAGCAAGAAATGAATCTGCATCAAGGTTTAGAAGATACATTGCGATTGTTTGCTCATAAACTTAAGTGCGGTGTCCAAGTTCAACGCAATTACGATCAACATCTTCCGAAAATTCTTGCTTATGGCAGCGAACTGAATCAGGTGTGGACAAACTTAATTGACAACGCCATTGATGCAATGGATAGTAAAGGACTGCTGGAAATTACAACACAACATTGCGATCGCTTTGCCCATATTCACATCATCGATTCTGGCAGTGGAATTCCACCTGAAATTCAAACGCGCATTTTTGAACCTTTCTTCACCACCAAAGCAGTAGGGCGTGGTTCAGGACTTGGTTTGGAAACCGTTCGCCGGATTGTAGAAAATCGCCATCACGGTACCGTCTCATTTGAGTCGCAGCCCGGTAGAACTTTTTTCACCATTTGCTTGCCCTTATCAAATCAATAGACCTCTTGCATAAATCAAAAATAAGAACCCCACCCCGCCAAAGCTACGCTTTGTCTCCCCTCCCGAAGAGCGGCTATCCATTACCCGGATCTTTCTTAATAAAAATACAAGTTACTTAAAACAAGCCAAAAGGATTGATGAGTATAGTTTTGGAATGAGAAAGAAATCGGAGGTAGTGGATTATGTTCAAGTGGGCAGAAGAAGAATTGAAACAAGCAGATTTAGGAGACACAAGGCGGAGCAAACGTCTAGTACGCATAGTAGAAGATTTGGCAACACAGCCAGCAAGTAGTGTACCTCAAGCCTGTGGAAATATCGCAGCAACAAAAGCAGCATACAATTTTTGGAATTCACCTTACTTTGAAGCAGACGATATACGCAACGCCCAGAGCAAAAGTACAATCTCAAGAATAAAAGAACATAATGTTGTACTGATAATTCAGGACACTACAAATATAGATTTAACTAGCCATCCATCTACAAGTGGAATTGGTTATCTAGATCACAGAAAAAGTCTCGGATTAAAAGTACATTCCACATTTGCAGCAAGCAGTAGTGGAGTGCCATTAGGAATTATGAATCAGCAAGTTTGGGCACGAGATATAGAAAATTTAGGGATTGCCAAAAAACGCCGTCAACGTGAAACACAAGATAAAGAAAGTCAACGTTGGTTAGATGCATTAAATTGAAATGGTACACCTACCATTGGTTGATAGAACGCTATCACTATGTATTAAAAAGCGGTTGCAAAATGAAGAATTACAACTCGAAACTGCAAAGCGAATCAATATGGCATTAGCAACATATTCAATTGTGGCATGGCGTTTATTGTGGTTAACTTACGAAGCAAGACATAATCCTGATATCAGTTGCGATACTGTTTTAGAAACAGTTGAATGGCAGTCTCTATGTGCCACTATTAACAAAAACCCAATTCCACCTTCAAAGCCACCTTCAAAGCGGGAAGCCGTACGAATGATTGCAACTCTGGGTGGTTTCATACAAGCAGAGAAAAAATCAAACTGAATTTCAAAGCCTCTCTCCGCTTCGGGGAGAGGAATGGAAGTGGGGTAAAAAGCCATGTCACAAAACAAGAATCAAGACTTATGTATTTTTCTTTCTTCGGATGAAACCACCCTGCTCCCCGCTCTTCGGGAGGGGAGCGTTTGCTTTACTCAAATGCGGGGTGGGGTTCTTAATTTTTGATTTATGCAAGAAGTCTATTTAATAATTTGCGATTAAAAATGCTAAATCTGAATCTTTTTGAATTATCAAAAAGATTCTCTCCTGTTTGCAAAATATAAATTAGCCAGATATGATCTAAGAATACAAATAGAAATGTCACAGCTTCTACAGATCACCAAGGCTGGTTAATTTGCAGAAGCTATGAGGAAAAATTGGTGCTTGTTAAAAGCTGAGATAATAGCTAATTTAGTCCATCAGATGTTGCTGGACTTGGAAAACTAATTCATTTGTCCAGTGGTTGGCGAGTTCGGCATTGGCAGCTTCCACCATAACCCTGATCACTGGTTCTGTACCAGAGGCGCGAACCAAAATTCTGCCGGAATCACCCATTGCAACTTCAGCAAGAGCGATCGCTTGCTGTAGAGGTTGGCAATCTTGCCATCCTAAACGGCGATCGCGATCGATGACTCGCACGTTCCGCAACAATTGCGGATAAGTCTGGAAGCTTTGATCTACTAATTCTGCTAGGGAAACACCCGCCTCTTTCACCAAAGCTGCTACATATAATGCTGTTAACAAGCCATCTCCAGTCATAGCATAATGACGGCAAAGAATATGACCTGATTGTTCACCGCCTAGCATTGCCCCAGTCCGCAACATTTCGGCTTGCACGTATTGGTCGCCGACTGCGGTGCGAATTAAGTTACCACCCTGTTGCTGCCAAGCTTTCTCAAAGCCTAAGTTGGCCATGACAGTAGATACAATCAGGTTGTCTGGCAGTTGTTGCTTTTGTTGTAAGTGGCGTCCCCAGAGATAGAGAATGTAATCGCCGTTAACTTGCCTTCCGGTATTGTCTACTCCTAAGACGCGATCGGCGTCGCCATCAAAGGCAAAGCCAATGTCGGCGTTGTGTTCTTGTACTGTTGCTGCAAGAATATCTAGGTGTGTGGAACCGCAATTAACATTAATGCGATCGCCATCTGGTTCGTTATGCAAGCAGATTACCTCTGCCCCCATTTCTGTAAATACTGATGGTGCTAACCCGACTGCTGCTCCCCACGCCAAGTCTAAAACAATCTTCATTCCCTGAAGATTTAGGGCACTGTTCAAGGGTTTTTTTAACGCCGAGCTATAATCTCCCACTAACTCCAAACGTGAGTAATGCCGTCCGCAATTACTGACTCTAGTAATAGGTGATATCTTGCCACGCAGTCCGGCTTCTATTTCTGCCTGCAATATTTGCGGTAACTTCCCACCATCGGCATCAAAAATCTTAATACCATTATCCTCTGGGGGATTATGGCTGGCGGAAATCATCACTCCGCCGATGGCTTCACTGATGCTGGTGAGATAGGCAATGCCAGGAGTGGGACATAATCCTAAATACCAGACCTCTAACCCTGCTGCTATTAACCCTGCACTCAATGCCATTGCCAACATATCGCTGGAGTTTCTAGAGTCCTGTCCGAGAATGACTGGACCTACTTGAGTAGCATGGTTACGTAAAGTAATACCCGTCCAAAAACCAACTTGTAATGCTAGGGGCGCACTTAGTAATTCTCCCACTCGTCCGCGAATCCCATCTGTGCCAAACAAGGGATTTGCTGGTAGTGGGATTAAATTCAGTGCAAAACTGCTTTCAATCCCTTTGCCCAATCCCTCAACTTCGGAAGCAGAACCCCCAGGAATGCCCGATGTCCGAGTTATAGATGAAACCATATTTTTAAACACTCCACACAATCACACTGAAAAATAGCAGTTAAGACTTTATTCAGCAATTTTGACATGCTTTTTCTCTTTAGAAATTCATTCTAGATCAGACTAGCTTTACGTAATAATACTTAATTGCTAGCTTTTTGATTGTAAATCTTCCATGAAATCAGTATTGGTTTTTACACGATCAGTAAAGTCTCCACATTTTAGCTAATTATTCTTTTAATACCCTCAACTTTAGTCTTAATTTTTATCTGTATTAGTTCACACTTTGCAATGCTACTAACAAAGAATAAAATGTAATAAATATTACCCTGGTTTGATCACAAGTGTTTTTCAAGAAAGCTGAGAATGAAAGCAAAATTCAGCTAATAACAACAAAAAATCGAAACACCAAAATGTAAAGTTCTATTTCTTAGCCTTTTGGCTGTGTAAAAAACTACAAAATTATTGCAGCTTAAAAAATTTTAATATAAATTCTCATCAAATAGTTTTAAGGTAACGTTTTAATGGCTTTTTTAGCCGTTAGTGAATCAAAACTTCGGTAGTTGACTTTTTAAAGTTGAGAAATTTAGCATGAGCAGCAATTTAGCAACCAAATTACGTGTAGGCACTAAAAAAGCCCACACAATGGCAGAGAATGTAGGTTTTGTCAAATGCTTTTTAAGAGGAGTAGTCGAAAAAAACTCTTACCGCAAATTAGTTGCTAACTTCTACTTCGTCTACTCGGCGATGGAAGAGGAAATGGAAAAGCATCGCCAGCACCCAATAGTTTCTAAAATTAACTTTCCCCAGTTAAACCGCAAGTATACCCTAGAACAAGACTTGGGTTATTACTTTGGTGTCAACTGGAGAGAGCAAATCAAACTATCTCCCGCAGGTGAAGCTTATGTAAAGCGCATCCGAGAAATATCTGAAACAGAACCAGAACTGTTAATCGCCCATTCTTACACCCGTTACCTGGGTGACTTATCCGGGGGACAAATTCTCAAAAATATTGCTGTTACAGCAATGAATTTGTCTGATGGGCAAGGAACAGCCTTTTATGAGTTTCCAGAGATTCCTGATGAGAAGGCATTCAAAGCGAAATATCGTCAAACTTTGGATGAATTACCCCTTGACGATGCTACAACCGATCGCATAGTTGATGAAGCTAACGCCGCCTTTGGCACGAACATGAAGATGTTCCAAGAATTAGAAGGCAATTTAATCAAGGCGATCGGTGTAATGCTTTACAACAGCCTCACACGGCGTCGTACACGCGGTAGTACTGAACTCGCCACTGCTGAGTAAGTAAAGAGTGCGGAGTGTGGAGTGTGGAGTTAAAAGTCTAGATAGCCTTGTGAAGGGTAATTTATAGGTATCTCTGGAGAAAGAGCGATGTCTAGATTGGGCTACGCCGACGCCAAAAACGCTTAAAATAAAACATTTAGGGGCAATAGCCTTGTGACTGCTTTTGATTCGTGAAAGCAAGCATGGGGAAATTGCCCCTCAATTATGTTTAATAAATACTAAACTCAGATATTGATTGCACCAGTTTCAAAACCCGCCATAGGTTTCTAACCTATGGCTAATAGCGAAAGTCCTCTCAAGAGGACTCAACTCTTTCATGGCATGGATTTAAGCTATTACATCAAGTTCGGATAATTAGTTATGATTCCCACAGTCATTGCACCCCACCCCCAGCCCCTAAGAGCCGGCTCTTAACTCGGTGTCCCCTCTGGGGATTAGGGGCAGGGAGACAAAGTGTAGCTTTGGCGGGGTGGGGTTCTTGGGGTTTTATAAGTAATCAAGCGGACATGATATTAGCCAAAGAATAAATTCTCTGGGAGAAGATTGGGCAGGTGCTTTCAGCTTAAAATAACTAAGTCAATCTTCAAACCAAGCTTAATCTCAGTATTTAAGTTTGTAACCAGTGAAACTTCCCATACTGAGGAAATCAGGCAAAAATATGGCTACAAAAATTCCTGTCACAGTGATCACAGGCTTCTTAGGTAGTGGAAAAACTAGCCTAATTCGCCACCTGCTACAAAACAACCAAGGACGCCGCATTGCCGTTTTAGTCAATGAATTTGGCGAACTCGGTATTGATGGGGAATTGTTAAAATCCTGTCAAGTTTGCCCAGAAAATGGTGAGGGCGACACTAATATCTTTGAATTAACTAACGGCTGCTTATGCTGCACTGTGCAAGAAGAGTTTTACCCGACGATGCAAGAGTTAATCAAGCGGCGAGATAGCATCGACTGCATTTTGATTGAAACCTCTGGTTTAGCCTTACCAAAACCGTTAATAAAGGCTTTTCGCTGGCAGGAAATTCGGAATGCGGCCACTGTGGATGCAGTGATTACTGTGGTAGATTGTGCGGCGGTAGCGGCGGGGACATTTGCTAGTGATCCAGAAGCGATCGCAGCCCAACGACAAGCAGATGATAGTCTAGAACACGAAACACCTTTACAAGAACTGTTTGAAGATCAACTTGCTTGTGCAGACTTGGTGGTGTTGAATAAAATTGACTTGGTAGATGCCGAGACAAAAGCCAGAGTTGAGGAATTAATTAAACAAGAGTTGCCCAGAGTGGTGAAGATTGTCGAGAGCGGTCATTCTCAACTCGATGCCTCTATATTATTAGGATTCCAAGCCGCAGTCGAAGATAACTTAGATTCTCGTCCTAGTCATCACAATACTGAAGAAGACCACAATCACGACGAAGAAATTACCTCAGCTAATTTAATTTTAGATCGTGCCTTTGATCCAGAAAAGCTGCAACAGAAGTTGCAAACATTGGCACAACAACAAGAAATTTACCGGATTAAAGGCTTTGTGGCAGTGCCAAATAAATCGATGCGCTTAGTGATGCAGGCCGTAGGAACCCGATTTGATAAATTTTACGATCGCCCCTGGAAACCAGAAGAGGCCAGACAAACTCGCTTAGTTTTCATCGGTCGTGATTTGAAGTCTTCAGAAATCGAATCACAACTTGTAGCTTTATAAGTTAGAAGTTAGGAGTTAGCGACGCGATTAATCGCGTCTGTACAGGAGTTAGGAATAACTACTTAATTGGAAAACTAAAAAACAATGCTAATAACTTAAAATTCCTAATTTCTTACTCTTCATTCCTAACTTCTCCGTTTTAATTCATAACTTATCACTCCTCATTCTTAACTATAACTTTTCACTCTTCACTTTCCAAAAATATGACAATTTCTCAACTATTTAACGTTGCCAATCTTTTCGTTTTGCCCTTTTGGACATTGATGATTTTATTGCCCAATTGGAAAGTCACACGGCAGATAATGTCATCATATCTACCTTTTGTGCTGTTAGCTGGGGCGTATTTATATTTGTTTATCAACAGCATTACGCCAGAAAATGCCAAAGCTTTATCGAATCCCCAATTAGCTGATATCGCGCGATTTTTTGGAGATGAAACAGCTGCTGCAACCGGTTGGATTCATTTCTTAGTGATGGATTTATTCGTCGGTCGCTGGATTTATTGGGAAGGACAGAAAACGGGTATTTGGACAATTCACTCTCTGGCTTTATCTTTGTTTGCTGGGCCTTTGGGATTACTGTCTCACATCTTGACTGACTGGATTGCTAAGACATTTTTTCCGAAGTTTCAGCAGAAGGAAACGGCGACAGTAGCAGAAAAAGCTGCGTCATGATCTGGTATATATAGGACTCGTATTTGATTTTTGAAAAAACTCAGTGTCAACTTAAGCTCCAGCGAATAGAATAGAGCCTCCGGCACGCTGACCCGAACGCGGCTACACAAACGAAGTCCGCCTGCGCGGACTAAGGGAAACAAGGGGATTTTGCGCCTTGTCTGAAACCCACGGAGGTGGGTTTTGTTTGTGTAGACGCGGTTTCTAACCGCCCTTTTAACGTTAAGTTGACACTATTACGAATTACCTGATTTTAAAATTATTAACCGTTGTCGTGTCTATAGTCGGCATCTAACCAACAACGTGGTAGAACTTCACCTGAAGGAAAAACGAGATTTTCTTTTTTAAAAGTCTCAGGTTGCTGTTCTTCTTGACCTTCTTGGTCTTTTGCGTGAACAACATCACTATTCGGATCAAGTAATTCCTGAATCTCAACAACCTTTACCAATTCTCCACTATCTTTGACTTGTAAAAGCATAGAAATTGCCTCAATAAGTTTGCATGAAAGTCAAGAGTGAGTCTCAATATCAACTCACTCCCATCTCAACCGATTTAGAACGTCGAGATTCCTTAATTGTTAAAGGAAATTTTTACCAGATATGGACACAGAAATTACCCAAGATTTGTCTATGTGTATCTGTGGTTTTTATTTTTATAAAATTGACACACCAAACAAATTCCCAATTCAGCATCTGAAATTTAATCAGGGAATGCTGACCGAGAAAACTGTCTAATTCAAATAATCTTGATTTTAGCAATTAGATTTCGCGTAGATATTTTTCTAAAATATCTACTAAAGTCACCTGACATTGCTGTGGCAGTAAATCGATTAAAGGAAGTTCACTTCTACCGCCGCCAATTTTTATTGGAATTGATCCCAAGACTTCTAAAACTCGGTCTTCATTTACAGTGTTGGAAGTAATTAAGGGATACAGTTGCTCGGCAACAAGGGTATGCAGCTTGGCATTAGATAAATAAAGATGCCATTTGGCAACGTCTATGTAGACGTTTTCGCCAATTTCAGCTGCTAGGGCTTCCAGTAGTTCTGTGGTGTTAGTCTTAGCCATAAAAATAACCCTACATTAAGAAAGAGTGCGAAATCTCAGGCTTTGATACATTATCGCTCAATTAACAGGCTGATTCTACTACCACAGGTTACAATCGCCCCAGCATCAGTAGTCCGTCTTCAGGTGGATTTAGGTGGAGTTTCGGTGTAATTAGCGATCGCAGTAATATATATCAGATGCACCAACAATATTCCTGTCCAACTTAAAGTGACCCAAGGCAGCCACTCCCAAGTAGTGCCTTTCAAGATGTGGAAAAACCACAAGCCAGAATTAATACTAGCAGCGATCGCCACATGGATGGCAAAATTCATCCGGTCATCGATCTTGCGGTAATCAGGGTCTTTGCGATCGGGTTCGCGAGGCCAACGAGGAGGCATAAATATTTGTTACAGATTTAAATACACCCTACTCATTCTAAGGTTTTTGGGGCATTCATGTCACGCATAGGCTCAATCAATGCCTATTCCTCCCGTGTTTAGGAGTTGTAGCACTAGTGACTTCCAACTCATCATACTTATTGACTTTGTAGATGATGGTCGAAAGTAACCAACTGAATATAAAGATGGCAATGATTAAGTAACCAATTGTGCCAAAGTTATCACCTAGTTGACTAATGAAATCCCAAAACGGACTTTTCAGTTGTAACTGATCACCAATAATGTTCAGAGCCTCAATTCCGCCAATGACCACAGCAACTAATACAGAAACAAGGGTGATGGTCATGTTGTAGTAAAGCTTGCGGATTGGTTTGACGTAAGCCCAGCCATAAGCACCAAGCATTAAAATGCCGTCAGTGGTGTCAATTAGGGACATACCTGCGGTGAACAAAGCTGGAAACAATAGGATCGACCAGATAGGCAGACCTTTAGCTGCTTGATTGGCAGAAATCCCCAGCAGTGCTACCTCTGTCGCCGTGTCGAAGCCTAAACCAAAGAGGAAACCCAAAGGAAACATTTTCCAGCTACTATCTATCAACCGAAACAAAGGACGGAAGATGCGACCGAGTAGCCCACGTTGGTTCAAAAATTCATCTAAAGATTGCTCGTCGTAGATTCCTCCCCGCTTGACGCTTTGGAAGGTCTTATAAACATCCCACAGCACCACCATATTGATTGCTGCAATTGCTAGTAGGAAAAGTGCAGAAACGGTACTGCTAATTAGCCCCCCAACCTTTTCAAAACTGGGAAAGTTGTTATGGATGGTTGTAGTGGTTAACGCGATCGCCACAGAGGCGGCAATTACTACGGTGGAATGACCTAGAGAGAAGAAGAACCCAACAGCAACAGGTCGTTTGTTCTCCTGCATCAATTTACGGGTAACATTGTCAATCGCGGCGATGTGATCGGCATCTACAGCATGACGTAGACCAAAGCTATAAGCTAATACGGCAGTGCCAAGCAGAAGGGGGTAGCGATGGAATGCAATTAGGGCTACTACCCAGATCAAAATATTCACGCTAATCAGGAACGCATAAATGTTGATAACTTTACGTCTAACGTTTCTGGAACTATCGTTGAAAACACGCGAAAATCTGGATAGCATTTATCACTCCTCATAAAGGCATATTTCGACAAGGTGAAAAACGAATCAAACTCTGTATGAGCCGTAGCAATATACTGAGCCAGCTATTTCGGTTTAATTCATGAAAATTACTTATATTGACATTCACGTAAGGTTTAGTAAAACCTATCTAAATGACAAAGGTATTGCAAAACTATGTCAAAAGTGTGGCTAGTCGGTCATACTTCATAACGGTGAGCAGCATTGGCAGGCTGAAATCTTTATAAATAGGACTTGTCAGCCCAGTAAGAAAATCCCATTCTTACTTCTTTAGGACTTACGCACAACAGATCCCCTAACCCCCTTAAAAAGGGGGCTTTCAGGGTTCCCCACTCAAAAAGGGGGTTAGGGGGAATCTAGGTTTCAGGTTTTCAGTTGATGAGGAGTTTGAAAGCCCAACCGATCTCAACAAAGCTATAGGTGAGATAATCTAGGTTATTGCTCTGGCAAGGAGTAATCTCGTGATTTCCCGCCACTCTTACTGATTAAACGAATCGATTCAATTTGAATCGACTTTTCTAAGGCTTTTGCCATATCATATAAAGTCAGGGCAGCCACAGAAACGGCAGTTAAGGCTTCCATCTCTACACCAGTTTCAGCTTTGGTTTTGACTATGGCTTGAATTTGATAACCAGGTAGTTGCGGGTCGGATATGATCTCGACTGCGATTTTTTGCAAAGGCAAGGGATGACACAGAGGAATTAAAGTGGCTGTTTGCTTGGCTGCCATAATCCCAGCCAATCTTGCAGTTGCTAACACATCTCCTTTTGGCAGATTTCCGGCTTGAATGGCAGCGAAGGTGGCTGGTAGCATCCGCACTTTGGCCTCGGCTACTGCTTGGCGGATAGTGGGTGCTTTCTCAGACACATCTACCATCTGTGCCTGTCCTTGGTGATCTAGATGGGTTAAGTTGGCAAAATTAGATGGAAAATTATCTTGCATCATTTAGTTAGAACGTGTTAATATTGATTGTCGGTGAGGGCGTGTAGCTCAGTGGACTAGAGCACGTGGCTACGGACCACGGTGTCGGGGGTTCAAATCCCTCCTCGCCCGTTTTTAAAAGTTAAGAGTTGAAAGTTAGGAGTGAGGAATTAAATTTCCTCACTCCTAATTTTTAAATTGTTCAAGGCGTAGGCATCTGGAGCTAGACCTAGTGCAAAGCGCAGGGAGTTAGATAGGTCTTTGCTTGATTGCGTGAGGAAGATGACAAGTGCTAGAGAAGTGATCACAGCACCGTAACCAAACATATTGCGGTAGCCTACAAGTTCTGCTATTGTACCCAGAATAGGAGCTGCGATCGCAATCCCCAGGTCAAGTCCAGCTATGCATATAGCAAAAATCTGCCCCCGTTCTTGCGGCAGTGAGCGGTCTGCCATCATAGTGATGATCATCGAGATTAGTGTACCACCACCAGCACCTTCAGCGATCCCAGCTAGTAAGAACACGATCGCGCTGTCAGCCTGCCACAGCAGTATTAACGCTAAAACGTAGCAGAAAATACCAAAGGTGATAAATAAACCACGACCGAAGCGATCATTTGCCTTACCAGCAAACACTCTGATACTAAAACTCGAAATTGCCCCAGCTGTAAAAAACAATCCGCCATTGAAGTCCACCTCAGTGGATTTGAGGAACAATGACACAAAGGTATGTACAGCACCGACAGATAAACCAACCAGCAACATAACTATAGTTGGAACTCTCACCCGTGGACTGCCCAAAATTTGCCAAAAGTTGCGATCGTTTCCCTCAGTTTGCTCCTGTGTCTGCACTGGTGGATTAGTGACTTGGACGATCCCCAAGAGAGCGACAAAACCCAATTCGGCGGATAACAAAAATAATATCCCGTAACCACTTGTAGCTTCTAAATACCCTCCCAAGGCAGGGCCAATTGCTAAACCAAGGGGAGTTGCTAGCGTCATGTAACCAATGATTTCGCCACGAGTTTCATCGGGAGCTAAATCTGCGATTAAGGCACTGTAACCAGTGGTAAAAGCGGCAACACTAATACCGTGAAAAATCCGCACCAGGATCAATAGCCCAAGAGATCGAGTTGCCAAATAACCAAAGGGTGCGATCGCAGCTACTATCGTACCAATCAACAAGACAATTTTTCGACCACGTTCATCGGCTAACCGTCCCAGCATCGGGCGAGATAGCAATAAGCCAATGGCGAAACTGCCCATCACAATCCCAATTTCTTGCTTACTTGCGCCCACATCATCGATGTAAAGCGGTAGGGTTGGTAAGAGCGAAGCCATGCTCGACCAGAATAATAAACCTGCTGTAAATAAAACAAGCAGGTTGCGCCGTAGTTCGGCGTTAAAGGTATTAAATGCTTTCAAGGTAGATGCAATTTAATGAGTTTTTGTCAATAGTTAGGAGTTAGGAGTTAGGAGTTAGAAGTTGGGAGTTAGGAGTTAGGAGTAAACCAATATTTACTCTTGACTGTTTACAAATGCCCAATGCCCAATGCCCAATGCCCCATGCCCCATGCCCATTGTTACGTTACTTAACATTTTTTGCTACTACCTCCCGCACGCGATAGATAGGCCGTCCTTGGGATTCATGGTATGTACGCATGAGCAATTCTGCCAAAAGACCGAAGCAAAATAACTGTACTCCAGTGACTAGCAGGAGAACTGCTAAAATCAGCAAAGGGCGATTGCCAATCATCTCACCAAAAGCCAATTTGACGAAAGTCAAGTAAATTCCGATCGCTGTCCCTGAAACCATTGAAATCAAGCCCAACAGCCCAAAAACGTGCATCGGGCGGGTGAGGAATTTTTTCATAAACAGAATGGTTAACAAATCCATCAATACCCGGAATGTCCGCCAAATCCCATATTTACTGTTACCAAAGCGACGGGCGTGATGACGCACGGGCATTTCGGTAATTCTAGCTCCTTCGATGTACGCCAGGGCAGGTAAAAATCGGTGTAGTTCTCCGTAGAGGTTCATATCGGCCAACAGTTCTGCACGATAGGCTTTCAGTGAACAGCCATAGTCATGAATATTCACGCTAGTGGTACGGCGAATTAGCCAATTGGCAATTTTAGAAGGGAGTAACCGATTGAGGGCACCATCTTGGCGTTTTTGCCGCCAACCACTCACCAAATCGTAACCCTCGTCCAGCTTTGCTAATAATATGGGGATATCAGCCGGATCATTCTGAAGATCAGCATCTAAAGTAACGATCGCTTTACCGACTGCATAATAAAATCCAGCAGCCATCGCCGCAGTTTGTCCGTAGTTGCGACGCAAAATCACCGCCTTTAAATCAGTGCGGATTTGCGCCTCTTTTTTGAGAAATTCCCCGGAACCATCTGTAGATCCATCATCCACACAAATGATTTCATAATTTATTTGACTAGAGGATAAAATAGATGCGATCGCTTCTAGTAAAAGCGGCAAACTTTCCACCTCGTTATGTATCGGCACCACTACCGAAACATCTGGGACAATTACGGAAATCACCCCATTTTCCTCACTAGTCCTTTCGGAAACTAACCCACTCCTCATATACCTGTGCGTCCTGTGCGTCTCTGTGGTTCGTAACTCTGAAAAACTCTACCAGCACCTCGCAGCTGCTGATAATACGACTGACTAACTGTATCTCCCTGTTCCGAGAGAATATCAATCCCAATACCATTCCGTCCCTGCTCTTTCCCAGAACTATGGATATAATAACCATCGGCCAAATAAAGTCCGACATGAGTTGCTTTTTGGCTAGTTCCAAAAAATATTAGATCCCCGGCGACTAATTCTGCAATAGTAATTGGTTGAGTGAATCCTTCCTGTTGATAGGCATCTCTAGGTAGCCAAATACCCAGCGAAGCAAACGCTGCCTGCATCAACCCAGAACAGTCATAATTTGGCCCAACTGTACCGCCCCAAAGGTAATAATTTGATTGTTGCATCGCTTTTTGGGTAAAGGCAATAACCTCTGCTAGGAGTTTTTTAATCTCAGATTCAGAAAATGTTGCAGCCTGATAAGGTACAGTAGCAAATTGTAATGAATCAAAATCTGAAAGGGATACCCATCCCGGATAGTCATCTTCACACAAATACACCTCAACCACGGAAATTTGATGATTTGATGTTACCCATAAATGTCGCCCAGATGCGGCTTGAGTTGCTAAACGTGTACATTCAGGAGAATCATATAAATTCAGGTCAGCTAAACATTGATACTCCCCTGATTGGTAATTTGGAATTTGGGATTTTAGATTAAAGGACATTATTAGAGAATGGTTTTTTTTAATAAAGACGAACAACTCGAAAATCTTGGTAATGGCATTTTAGATGCAACTTGGGCAGAATTTCCGACCTTAGCCCGGAATCAAATCGCCCTGACTTGGGTTGTTTACGATCCACCAGTGCTAGTAAATACTGGTGGTGCGCTGACTCCCAACGCTTTTTGGGATCACCCAGTTCGTGGTTTCACTTATCGCGGTGTGGAGCGGATTTATCCCGCCAGTGTAGTCAAATTATTCTACTTGGTGGCGGTAAACGAATGGCTAGAAAAAGCCATGAGTCAAACTTCCAAGGAGTTGGAGCGAGCCTTGCGAGATATGATTGTAGATTCTGGTAATGATGCTACCAGCTTGGTTGTGGATATTCTGAGTGGTACTACTTCAGGGCCAGAATTACCAATCGGGCCTTTTGAAACCTGGAAATATCAGCGTAATATTATTAACCGTTATTACCAATCTTTGGGTTGGGAAGAAATGCAGACGATTAACGTCTGTCAAAAAACTTGGAGTGATGGTCCCTATGGACGAGAACGGGCGTTTGTGGGAGAGTTACTGGAAAATCGTAATATGGTGACAACAAATGCGATCGCTCGGTTATTGCATAGTATTGTAGGTGGAGTGGCGGTTTCAAGTGGGCGCTCGCAAGCAATGATGGCTTTGCTCAAACGCAATCTCCACGATTTGCCCACTGACAGAGATGAAGATCAGGTAACAGGCTTTTTAGGGGGTGGAATCCCTAAAAATGCTCAAATTTGGTCAAAAGCAGGTTGGACAAGTCAAGTTCACCATGATGCCGCGTATATTGAGTTACCAGATAAGCGCCCCTACCTCCTAGTGGTATTTACTGAAGGCAAAGCCCAGGCTAAGAGTCGGGCTATTTTGCCCTTTGTTTCTGGGCGAGTTGCTGATGCGATCGCTAGTCTATGATCTACTGCGATGCGATCGCAAAAATACTTATTTCTTTCTTTGCGTCCTTCTCTGCCAGACGCTGCGCGTAGCTTGCTTCGACCTAGGAGTATGCGGTTCATTAAACAAGTAACTTTTACGGAGTTCAACCACTCATTAATGACTCCCGGTTCGCCCATTTTAAATTGAGTTAGAAAAAAGCTGAACGATTTAATAGGGATTCCAACCTGTGATACTAACTATACTCTCGTCCCGACTTTGCGCGATGCCCCAAGGGGGCTGCCAAGGGCATCGCACAAAAATAGAGCTTTTAGAGCCGGGTGGTAGTTCAAGGTAAATTTAGGGAAATCGCTAAAACCATTACTAAACCTATATTTTCTGTTTTTCGGCAATTTCTCGAACTCCAAAAAAAATCAGCGAACCGGGAGTAATGAAGTACAAGAAAGCAAAATCTCTCTTTTTCATCAGAGAGTATTTTGCAATTAATAGGCTGAAACCTATATATAGTAAAGATTTTCCAACCATTGACACTAAAATAGTCATCATGCTTGACATAGTATCAATATTGATACTATTATTAATTTAACGCTAAAACCAAGTTGTTTTTAATCTGTCATTTCGTAGACACGTTCTACTCATTGACTACAACTTGGTATAAGACGTATGTCACAAATAGAAAAACTCCTTGCTAAATTAAAGAAAAATCCTAAGAATGTAAACTTTACCGATTTAATGAAGGTTTGCAATCACTACTTTGGAGAACCCAGACAACAAGGAACTAGCCATTGTGTCTATAAAATGCCCTGGTCTGGAGATCCGCGTATAAACATTCAAGAAAAGAATGGAAAAGCTAAGGATTCTCAAGTTAAGCAGGTTATAGAGGCAATTGAAAAATTAGAAGCAATTGAAAAATTAGAAGCGATTGAAAAATTAGAAGCGATTGAAAAATTTGAGGAAACGAAAGATGGTTAACTACGACCACTACACCTATAAAGTTACTTGGTCAAGGGAAGATGAGGAATTTGTAGGATTGTGCGTTGAATTTCCTAGTCTATCTTTTCTCGATAAAAATCGTAATACAGCACTCGAAGGTATTACAGACTTGGTAAAAGATGTAGTAGCTGATATGGGAGCGAATGATGAAACTATTCCAGAACCCATTTCAGAAAAAAATTATAGTGGTAAATTTGTAGTTCGTATACCTCCAGAACATCATCGTAGACTAGCTATAGAAGCAGCAGACCAAAACATTAGCTTAAATCGCTATGTAAGCCTTAAACTTGCGTGTTAAAGTTTTCGCTTTATCTATCCCAACGCTCTACAGCCCGTCATATCCAATCAATCGACCTCAATATCCAAATGTAAATAGTATTTAGTATAATATAAGGGACTTATACTTTTAGCAGTTGTGTCAAAAACAAAATTGTTTTGGAGAGGAAAAGATGATTACATCTTTATCGACAGAAGATAATATTCAGATTACAAATTCGCTTCAGGAATTTAGTTTCATTTTAAATAATACAATAGAAGAAATAAGTATAAATTTAAATAAGTTATTAAAATATGATAACACCGACATTATCATACATGAAATAACTGAATCTACAAAAGTTATCAGTGAATTCACCTTAAAATTTCAAGAATTAGAAAACCCATTACATAAAATAAACTTAATACGGGATTTCCGTACTAATCTTCAAAAAATTATCATAAAGCGTCAAGAATATACAACACATGAAGCCATAGGGGAACTTCTTCATGAAAGTCTCGTCAATCTTGTAACTTTAGAAACCAGTCTTGTACCTTTAGAAAACGATCTCACAACTTTAGTAAAAAAGTTAAAAGAGGCAGAAGACTTACAAATTACAATAACATATTTAGAAGCTTTTAATAAACCAGCTGATGACAAACTCAATTGGCTGGAAAACTTATATTATTCGATGTGTTATGTATTGGAAATACTAGAGGATGAAAATGCTTCTTTAATCCCAAAAAATGCACTCAAAAACATTGAGACTACTTCTGAAGCTCTATCTTCCAATAAAGGTTGGAGAGATTATATAAAAATACCCAAAATTGATGAGAAAGAACAAAAAATCAAAAATTATATCAATAGTATTAGACACGTCGCAAAAGCAATTTTATGGGAATTAAAAAAGCTAAAAGAAGATCAGCCTAATGTACAATCGCTGTTAAAGTTTATTCAATCTTCCCCTGAATGGAAAGGAGATGATTTTGAAGAATGTTTAGATTTTATCAATGAAGAAAGAAGAAAGTGAGGAGTCAGTGTATTTATTAGATACAAATCATTGTAGTTTTATAATTATTCAAAAAGACACGAACGTAATAAATAAATTAGAATCGCTACCGAAAGATACCATACTAGCTATTAACAGTATTATATATGGTGAGTTAATTTTAATGGCTGAAAAATCAGATAAAAAAAAAGAAAATACAGACTTAATAGAGTCCTTTGCTAAAAATTTAGTTATACATCCAATAGATCAAGATACATCTAAAATTTATGGTCAGTTTCATGCTGAAATTTTTGATAAATTTGCACCGAAAGACAAGAAGGATAGAAGAAAATTAAAAATAAAAGATATAGGAATATATACTAACGATTTATGGATAGCCTGTACAGCCATTCAGTACAATCTAACTATAGTATCTGAGGATAGTGATTTTAAACAAATCAGTACCGTAAGAAGTCTGAATTTAGAATGTTGGAAATCCAAAGCGGGTTCAATTGTTTAATATAATATAGGACTTACGCATTGACAGGAAAAACTAAATATGTAGTATGGATTTCAGCCATTAAACCTAGATTTTTCGACGCTTTTTAGGCGATCGTTATTTATCAAAGGATGATATTTAAAAGCCTGAAATGACGTATTCTCGTTGATGCACAAGATAATAAATTTGTACAGTGCGTAAGTCCTATAATATTTATTATTTCCTTGTTTTTAATAAAATACTCACATTAATTTGATTTAAATGAACAAAGTTGACGAGGCATTAGAGGTTGATTTTTAGGACAAGCAAAACAAGCAAAGACTAAAGATGCTACAAATCGCCCCAATCAAAATTCAGCAAGCGTCGAGCATTCAGCCTAGTATATTTTTCAGTGTGTTTGATATCGCGGTGTCCGAGAAAGTTTTGGATTTCCCTGGTGTTGTAGAGCGAACCAGCAGTAATGAGGCTCAAATACTCATTAATGGTATAAGATAAGAAGCATTTTTTATGCAACCTGTTGCAAAGCTGTGGCTACTCTAGCTGTATACGTTTGATAGATAATAAAGGTAGGCGTTATCTTCACATAAGTTTATGTTCTTAACTTGGTTAGACAGCAATAGTTGGTTACTGGAAATCGGCGAGAAACGAATATTAATTGACCCTTGGCTGGTTGGTTCGTTAATTTTCAGGAATTTGGATTGGTTCTTTAAAGGTTCGCGATCGCAAAATCGTCCAATCCCAGATAATATTGATTTGATCCTGCTGTCTCAGGGTTTAGAAGACCATGCTCACCCACCAACGCTCAAGCTACTCGATCACAGCATTAAGGTTGTAGCTTCTCCCAATGCTGCCAAGGTAGTACAGCAGTTAGGTTACACCCAGGTAACTACTCTCGCTCATGGGGAAACTTTCACTTTAAATAATCAAGTTCAAATCAAAGCTTTTCCAGGCTCTCCAATTGGCCCCACTGTGGTAGAAAACAGTTATCTCCTCAAAGACTTGGAGAGTGGTTTAACTGTATACTACGAGCCTCATGGGTATCATTCCCCACAACTTAAGCAAGCTGCACCAGTTGATGTGGTGATTACACCGTTTGTTGACTTAACGCTACCTTTGCTTGGGCCTTTTATTAAAGGAGGAAATAGCGCCTTAGAAGTAGTAAGGTGGTTAAAACCTCAAGTCATACTACCCACAGCTGCCGGAGGAGATGTGATGTTTGAAGGATTGATCACGAAACTCCTTCAGACTAAAGGAAGTGCTGAAGAATTTCGTTCGCTAGTAGAGAAAAACAATCTTTCGACGCAGGTACTTGAGCCGAAACCAGGCGATCGCTTTGAACTACCATTGGTAAAACGAGCATTAGCAATCTAAGCTAGCCCTAGCGATTAAAAATCGCGGCTATACAAAGGTTCGCGCAGCGTCTCGCAGAGAAGTCCACCTCTGTGGACTAAGAGAAAATCAAAGGTTTTTAACCCAGATCGGTGGGTTTTGGCTGTGTAGCCAAGCCAGTGCGGTCTTGGGGGTTTCCCCCATGAGCAACTGGCGCGCGATTTCCAGTCGCCGGGGCTTTATGAATTATCTTGCATATACACTTCTCTAATCGGAAAAGGAATTTGAATTCCTGCTTGCTGATAGCGTTTGTGTAATTTTTTGACAAATAGATGTTTACCAATACGCTGATCAAAGTATTCATTGACGCGCATATAAAGCGTAAAATCTATACTAAAATCATTAAAAGTATGAAATCTGATATATGGTTCATTTTCTTTTAATTCCGGTGCAATTTCTTGCATGACTTCTTTGGCAACTTCTACAGTCACTTTTTCAACTTCTTCCAAATCGCTATCATAACTTACACCCACATCGATTGTTAAAGTAATTTCCTTTGCAGGTAAATGATAGTTGGTGAAAATCGCCGCAGACAACTTAGCATTGGGAACAATGACTACATTATTTGAAATTTCTTTAATTGTCGTATTGCGCCAAGTAATATCTATGACATATCCCTCATGCCCAGCATCTAATTTCACATAATCTCCGGTTCTAACTTGCTTAGAAATAATTAAGTAAAAACCAGAAAACAAATTTGCAAGTGTGTCTTGAAGTGCCAAACCAACTGCTAAACCACCAATCCCTAAAGTTGTGATTATCGGCGTAATTTCAATACCCACCGTTTGCAAGATAATTAATGTTCCCAAAACTAAAACAGTAATCTTAGCAAGGTTAGAAATTAGTGATGTGGGAACCCCTTCTGCTCTGCGAATAAATAAATTAACAAAACCAGCAGTCAATTTGGCTAAGACTAGCGTTACTGAATACAGCAATGCCATCGTCAGAATTTTTTGCAGTACGATCGCAATATCTGGCTTGAGGGGAGAACTCAGAATTGCCCAAAAAAAACCGGCAATGACAAACCAAATAAATGTCATACGATGCAGGGAATAAAATATAATATCACCCCCGGCAATTCGTTTATTCTTAACGAATATTTCCAGTTTTTTGAAGATAACTTTTTCACCAATTATTCCAGCCAGTAAGCCAGCTAGAATAAACGCAATCGGCGGAATCCATTCCATCATATAAATTTGGAATTTTAGATTTAGGAGAGCAGCATTTTTGCTGTGATTATGGCTAAATTTTACCTTGTTAGTTGTCGGATTAGCTGCTTGAGATTTTCTGGATTATGGACTTGCCAATTATTTACCACCCAGATTACATTGCCCCCCTACCTGAAGGACATCGCTTCCCGATGTCTAAGTTCCAACAACTCTACGAATTGCTGTTAGCTGATAGTGTAGCTAATCAAGAACAATTTCACACTCCCGAACGTCCGCAACCAGAGTTGATAGAGTTAGTCCATACCCCAAACTATGTTAAAGCTTATTGCGAAGGAACCCTAGACCCCAAAGCACAGCGTCGCATTGGTTTGCCTTGGAGTCCAGCATTAGCGAATCGTACTTGTGTAGCGGTAGGTGGTACAATACTTACTGCTAAACTGGCACTAAGTCAGGGTTTAGCTTGTAATACAGCTGGTGGAACTCATCATGCGTTTCCTAGTTATGGGTCTGGTTTTTGTATTTTCAACGATTTAGCGATCGCCTGTCGCGTTTTACAAAAACTTGGACTTGTCCAAAAAATCCTAATTGTGGATTTGGATGTTCATCAAGGAGACGGCACCGCTTTTATCTTCCAAGACGACGACAGCGTTTTTACTTTCTCCATGCACTGCGAAGTCAATTTCCCCGGTACTAAACAAAACAGCGATTTGGATGTTCCTTTGCCGGTGGGAATGGAAGATGACGCTTATTTACAAACGTTGGCGAATTACTTAGCAGATTTATTGTCTAAAGTCAAGCCGGATATAGTATTTTATGATGCAGGTGTTGATCCTCATATAGGCGATCGCTTGGGCAAATTAGCTTTAACCGATGCTGGCATTTTTCGCCGGGAAATGCAGGTTTTGAGTACTTGTATGAGTAGTGGTTATCCTGTCGCTTGCGTCATTGGTGGCGGTTATGCTGATGATATGAAATCTCTAGTTTGGCGTCATTCCCTGCTGCATCGCGCCGCTAGTGAAGTTTATCAGCAGTATAAACTATAGTCATTTAGTGGGCAATACTACCCAAAATCGTAAAGTTTTTAAACGAAAAGGTATGCAGAGTGTTGCCAAATTTAATTCGTAGCGAATCGCACTAAAATAATATTTTGCGCTCCTCTGCGCCCCTCTGCGTTTAAATTTAAACCCTCATTGTCCACGAATTTACGAAACTGGATGAATAACGGCAAACTCAGAATCTACGAACTCGCAAAAGAATTAAATTTGGATAGTAAAAAGCTATTAGCAATTTGCGAAAAGCTCAACATTGCAGTTAAAAGCCATAACAGTACAATCCCAGAATCAGAAGCAGAACGCATTCGTCTAGCCGCAAATAAACTAACAGTAAAATCCTCAAAAATTAAAACAAACTCTGAAGATTGGGGCTATATGTTTATAGCTTCAGCAATTGATAGTTTTATCCGCCATCTTGAAGGTAAAACTGCCCTGGAAGCATATCCCGAATTTAGGGAGCGGCGCGATCGCGCCAATGAGTTAATGTTGGAATGTGTCGGGAAAAAGCCTTCTCTATTTTATGTGCGTCGCAAAGGTGCAGGGAAAGAAGCAAGAGAAGAAATTTGGGATTTGACAATCGCAACAGACAGCGATGATTTTCAGTTACCCGCAAGACTTGAGCAGCTCAGAAAAACATTAGGATTTAGAGCGGCTGTACAAAAAGATGGACGCGGCGGTTTAAAAATATTATCGGCTCAGTTGTTACAACCATCACGGGGACACGCCGATAGTTATGCTGTGCCTTGTCGCTTACGTTTGCTGTCCAATCATCAGCATCATCTCGACATTCCGCCAGCAACATTGAAACGCATCGCCGCCGCGCCAATCTGTGGCGATCATGTGCCTACAGAAGATCAGCTGAAAGCTTGGAAAGCGTTTTTACAAATTGAAGAGAAAATCGCTAAAGCGCGTCAATTTTGCGTGCGTTATGTAAGTCATAACTATAACTTTAAAAGACGAATCAGTTTTGAAATTGATGTAGCCTCAGCCACCCTTGACGGCTTTTATCAAAATTCCCTCGACGTAGAAAACTTTTGGGAACGAGCAAGACGGACAAAAAACGAAGATTTGAAACTTTTTGAAACTGCTCCCGTCGGAAAAAATTGGATTAGCGGTCGTCAATTAGGGACTGTTGAAGATGTTGACCCCAACCGTTGTATTATCAGTCTCAGACTAGAACGCGACTTAGCTGAATACATGGCAGCAGAGCGTTATCAATTACCAGCTACCGGATTTTTATGTTTCGAGGCAGTTGGTGATATTCAGCAGATTCAGCGCAAGAAAAAAGCTTTAGATGATTTGAATAATGGTTACACTCAAAATCCCTACTTGGGTAACTTTTTATTCGATGCTTCTCAGGCTAGACAAATCAAAACCACTGTTGAACTTCAACCAGAAGATTTATTATTATCTTCTGCTAATCCTGGTCAGAAAGCAGCAGTAGAAAAGGTACTTGCCGCTAAGGATCTTGTTCTGATCCAAGGGCCACCCGGTACTGGTAAAACTACCGTAATTGCCGAGATTTGCTATCAAATTGCGCTTCGTGGTGGACGAACTCTAATTGCATCTCAAGCCAATTTAGCAGTAGATAACGCCCTGAGTCGATTAGTTCACAACCCAGTTATTCGCGCTGTACGCAAGGGTAGAGCCGAGAAAGTTGGCGAGGAAGGACAGCCATTTTTAGAAGACCAAGTGATTGGCAGATGGCTAGAAAATACAGCAAATGACTGCGAAACGAATCTTACTAAACGGCTCGAAAATATCCAAATTTTCAGTCAATTAGTGGCATCCTCGCAAAGATTCACAGCCTACTTTCAAGCCGAGCAAGAATTCAATGAGCAACAAAATAAATTCCATCAAAACAAGGTAAAAATAGAGTCAAACTTTAAAAATAAAGAAAAGTCTTATAACGAAACCGTAGGAAAACAGAATGAGATTCAATCTCTAATTGCCGGTCTAGAAAACATCCTAAATACCGCACGAAATCTCAACTGGGAAGCTCCAGAAGTTACAGATTTTTTGCCACTTCTTAAGCCCTACACAGAAGGTAACAGTTTAATAGAAGAATTTTTAGGAAACGTTCGTAAAGCTATCAAATATACTGATGAACTTGGCTTTGTCCGTCCGGGGATTGGTGCTTTTGGTTTAGCGGTTTGGTTGCGTGAAACTGTAGCAATAGAAATTTCTGAATTTAAAACTGCTTTTACTTATGCTCAAGATGCAACCGAAGCCATGTCAGAAGTTGCAGCGCGGGTACAGGTTGTTAAACAGAATTTCGCCTCGTTAAATCAGCTACAACCAGATTATCAGCAATATCTAACCAAGCTACAAAACCTACAGCAAACAATCCAGATTTGGCAGAATCGCAAACGGGAAATTGATTATATTATCTCAGCAGTTAAGGAATGGAAATCTACAGCATTTTCCCATCTGTATCAAACCTTGAAAGAATGTCATCAATCAGGTTTACCACTAACAGAGAATTTAGTAGACTTACCACTAGGTTTGTTGATGTTTGCTAACACATTAAAATTACCAATAGTACCAAAGATATACAAAATTAACCTACCAGAATGGGAAGTCTTAACAAAGGCGATCGCTTATGAGATAGATGGAGGTTTTAGTGATAGGCGAGGTAAACAGCATAATTTTAGCTACTTTTTACAACAAAATTTTAGTCAGATTCCAATGGTGCTATCAAAGAGCGATCGCGATCGCACCCAATGGCATGAAACTTATCAACAGTTTAACAATTATCAACTACTTACCGTAAAACAACGAAAATTACTGGTTGAGAATACCCAGGTTTTTTTAATTAGAATGCAAAAAACCTATGGTGCATCATGGGAATGGAATAACATTGATTCTACTCTCACCCAGCTTACACACGAATTGCTCGATACTATCCTTATAAATGCGCGTCAATGTGTTTTAAAAGTAAAAACAGAAACTGAACAACAGCTTCAGTATCTGCAACGACAATTAAATGAACTTCAGACAAATGAAATCAGCCAACAGGAAATATCCATTACTCAAGCTGAGGTAGAAAAAGCACAGGAGAACGCTAATTTGCAACTTGGACGAGTTATTAATATCTTGCAAGAACTTAACCAACAGCCAAATATACCTGCTCAATTACGCATTCTAACTGAACAATATCTCGCAACACAATCAAATATTTGGGAGCAGCCCCAAGAATTCTCAAAGCAAGTGAATGATTGGGGAACTTGCATCAGTCAACTTGAAATATTAATTTTATCATTAGAACCTTTTGCTATGCTGGAGATAATTAAAAATTCTCTACATGAGCATTTGTCAAAGCTACAAGAAGAAACTGAAACTTCTCTACAGGAGCTTCATAAATTACAAATTAATCTCCGCGAAGTAGAAGAAAAATCACAACCACAGCCATCACAAAATTTAATAATAGAAAGAAGCTGGTGGTTGACAGAATGGCAAAGAATACCGGATAAATTTAAACCAGAAAAATTTGCTGCTGACTTATTTAATATAGAGTTATTGCGCGGTCTTAATATTCAGTTTGAATTTTGGCAAGAGCAACTCGAAAAAGAAGAAAATTATCTCAACAAATATCAGAATTTTGTACAAGATTGGATAAGAAAATTAAGACAGCCAACTGAAGGCGATAGCGACGATTTAAGGCGTATATATTTAGATAATGCCAACGTCGTCGGTATCACCTGTGTTCAAGCTGCAAACAGAGGTTTTTCTGAAGAATTTAAATCCTTTGATGTCGTCATTATTGATGAGGTTAGTAAGTGTACTCCACCAGAGTTACTAATCCCCGCCTTGAAAGGTAAAAAGTTAGTCATGGTAGGCGATCATCGGCAATTACCACCCATGCTTGATACTAGCACTTTAGAAGAAGTTGCTCAAACAATTGGTAATACACGAGAAGAACTACAATTCCTAGAAGAATCACTGTTTAAAAGTCAGTTTGAATCTGCTGATGAAAGCATCAAACAAATGCTAACTACACAATATCGGATGCACCCATTTATTATGGGAGCAATCAACCAATTTTACGACGGTAAACTAGAATCTGGTATTTTAGAGCCGGATACAAAACGCGCACATCATTTAGCAGGCAAAATCATCCAAGAATCTCAGCATCTTATCTGGGTAAAAACGCCTATCGAGAATCAGTTTTTAGAGCAACGAAACGGAACTTCTTACTTTAATACTCCAGAAATTGATGCGATTGAACGTTTATGTCAGCAGTTTGAAACTACTTGGGCTTCTAAAGTTGCTAATGGTGAACCAAAAAAAGAAATTGCTGTAATTACGTTTTATGGCGCTCAATTAAGAAAAATCGATGAACGTCTGCAATCTGAACTTTTCCCTTCGCTAGAAATTCGTACTGGTACAGTAGACAGATTTCAAGGGATGGAACGGCCTGTTGTAATCGTTAGTATGGTTCGCAACAATAGTAAAGGAGATGTGGGATTTGCTAAGAAGCCAGAACGGGTAAATGTTGCATTTTCTCGCGCTCAAGAACTGCTGATAATTGTGGGTTGTCATAATTTATTTACCCATCAATCAGGTAAGGTCGGAAGTATGTATTCAGAAGTTTCAAATATTGTCAGTCTTCATGGAGGTTTCGTTGATGTTTCTCTAATTATTTGAAAAGTGGTTATGTTGTTAATTAAAGACTTAGGTGAGAAACAGCAAATATAAAAAGGTGAGAAAAAATAATTTTTAAGCTCCTAGAAAGAAGTTACAATTAACAAACTGCCCTCCAAAACTGATTATTTCTCATTTAGAAAGAGACTGGAGACTTTTATGACCCCAGCAGCGATCGCAACACCCCTGAAAGAATCACCCCTTTTGTTTGAGGGACTGACTTGGAGAGAATTCAAAGCTGTTGAGCAGTTGTTAGACCGTCCAGGATATCGGCTGTCTTTCCTGGATGGTATTTTGGAGATCAGAAGAATGCCTGGAGAACTCCACGAAACTGTTAAGGAAAGGCTCGGCGCATTGTTGGAACTTTACCTGCTGATGGCAGGGTTTGACTTTACTCCAACTGGCTCAATGACTTTGGAAAGTGAATCGGGTACTGTGAAGCGAGAAGCAGATAAATCCTATAAACTTGCTCCTGGTCGAGTGCGTCCCGATTTGGCGATCGAGGTGGTGTTTACTAGTGGCGGGATCAACAAACTTGAGGCATACAAGCGGCTGTTGATTCCTGAAGTGTGGTTCTGGGAAGATGGCGTGTTAGAAGTTTATCACCTGCGTCAAGAGGGTAACGCGCTTCACTATGAAAGGGTTTCTAGTAGTGAGGAAGTCAAAGGAATCGATCTTAATTTGTTGTTACGCTGCATTAATATGGTAAATCATGTTGATGCCATCAAAACTTTTCAGCAGGCGCTTCAGAAATAGCTGGCGATTTTTGCTAAACTTGTTGATGATAATCTGAAAAATGTGATAGATAAAATTTTAGGCAATATACTGAGAAAACTAATCATTATTCAAGCTGATATTATTCGTCATAAAATTTTGTTTTGAGTCATCAGATAATTATCTCAAAAAATATCAGAATTTTGTACAAGATTGGATAGGAAAATTAAGAAACCCACGGAAGGCGATGCCTGCGGCAGGCTACGCCTACGCGACCATTTAAGGCACATATATAAAGATAAATAATATTTTTTTGCCTGTTGCCCTTACCCACAATCCCTTTCTCCCTTTTTCCTTCAACCGATAATTATTGAGATAAGAGATATTTCTGGAAAAGAGATTGTGGCATGTGTAGTCTAAAGCAAATATCACTTGATGCTCAATTTAGCTCAAGGGGGTCTAATGATTGATCGCTTTATAAATCTAATTTTTATCGATTCCTTCGCCGTGGCAATTAACCTGACATTTGGTACATTACTTCACACTAAAATCTGCAACTACTCATGGGATGGAATTGTAAGTGATGAGCTTCCAACACCAGAAAGTAGCGCTAGTTCTTCTGAATCGCCACCATCCTTGGAGGAGGTAGATATAATCAGTCCTATTTCATAAAGCCTGCCTGCTATTGTTGTCGAATTAGTTTAGTTGACGTTTTGTGTGATTTGTAAAGATTATTAAAACTTAATCTTTACTACATCAAAAGAGTCTGAGAATTGCATTATCTTAAGGCTTCTCAAGCAGCTTGGAAGACTTTCATGAATTCAATGACAGTACAGACTATATAGCAATCCTATTTGATTTGTGAAAATTGAAAGGCTTAGATTCCCGACTTCTCTAAGAAGTCGGGAATTCTATTGTTTGTGGGTAATACTACCCAAAATAAGCAAAGCAGCAAAAGTTGAAGATGTTGTTCCTTCCAAGCATTTGGGAATACTAGACCTAGAAAACTTTGTTGGCAAAGGCAAGCGGTGAATGAACAACGCCAAAGTCAGAATTTATGAGCTATCAAAAGAATTGAATTTGGAAAACGAAGAGATACTAGGAATTTGTGACCAACTCAGCATTGTAGTCAGAAGCCATATCAGCGCGATTTCAGAATCTCAGGCAGAACGAATCCGTTTGGCTGCTGAAAAACTTGTATCTAAAAATGTGACACCCAAAAATGAATTAGGTATAACTAGTCGTCAACCAAATTCACCAAAAATTATCTCTCCCAATCGACTTGCTCCATTTCACAAAGAAGAAATTTTGGAAATTCCTAAACCAAAAATCTTAACAAATCATGCATCTAATACCCCAAAGCCAATTCCGCCAAGGGAATTGGCACGGATGCCAGCCATGCCTACAGAAGATCATCTACGAATTTGGGAAGTATTTTTACAGATTGAGGAAAACATTGCTAAAACACGTCAATTTTGTGTACCTTTTTTCAGCCACAATGGTTTCAGAAGACGGATCACTTTTGAGATTGACGTAACCTCAGCTACTCTTGACGGTTCTGATGAAAATTCCTTGACTGTGGAAAACTTCTGGGAACGGCTAAAACGAGCAAGAAACGAAGAGATTAAGCTGTCCGAGACTACTCCCACAGGGCAAAACTGGCGCAACAGCCGCCAATTAGGGACTATTGAAGAAATTGACCCGAAGCGTTGCACCATCAGCGTGAGGCTAGAACGCGATTTAGCTGACTACATAGCAGCAGGGCGTTATCAGCTACCAGTTACCGGATTTTTGTTTTTCGAGGCAGTTGGTGACATCCAACAGATTAAGCGCAAAAAAGAAGCCTTGACACAATTAAAACAGGGACGTACTCAAAATCGCTATTTAGGAAACTTTTTATTTGACGCTTCCCAAGCAAGACCTATCCAAAAAACCATCGAATTGCGACCAGAGGATTTGTTGTTATCCTCTGCTAATCCTAGCCAGAAAGCAGCAGTAGAAACAGTGCTTGCAGCTGAGGATTTAGTTCTCATTCAAGGTCCGCCAGGTACTGGTAAAACTACCGTAATTGCCGAAATTTGCTATCAAGTTGCTCTACGGGGTGGACGCACTCTAATTACTTCTCAAGCCAATTTAGCAGTAGATAACGCCCTGAGTCGATTAGTTCATAACCCAGTGATTCGGGCTGTGCGAAAGGGAAAGGCCGAAAAAGTTGGAGAGGAAGGACAGCCATTTCTAGAAGATCGAGTGATTGGCACATGGTTAGAAAATACTGCTACTGACTGCGAAAAAAATCTTGCCCAACGCCTCGATAATGTAAAAGTTTTAAAACAATTGTTGGCAGCATCACAACGCTTCACAGCATACCTGAAAGAAGAAGATGTATTTAAGGGAGAGCAGAATTTATTACAGACGCGTAAAGCAAATTTAGAGTCAGTTTGTACGATTCAAAAAAATGAATACAATCAAGCTGTATCTCAACTGGGCGAGGTCGAATCTCTGAAAAGTGCTTTGGAGGATTTGCTAAATCAAGCACCTTCAGTAAACTGGCAAGATCCAGCACTTCTTAATTTGTGGGTGGGTCTGAAGAAATACACATCTACAGACGTTTCCTTGCGAAACTTTGCTGCAAATCTTCGGTTAGCAATTGATTTGACTTCTGAAATTGGTATAGTTCACCCAAATTACAGCTTATTTGGTTTAGCCGCCTGGTTGCAAAATACTGTAGCTTCTTGGATTACTGAAGTTCGCACAGCATTAGCCTACGCCAGTGATACAACTATGGTAATGACCGAAGCGGAGTTAGCTGCACAGACTTACACACAAAATTCAGAATTTCTTACTCGCCTAAAGTCAAATCACCAACAATTGCTTGCTAACCAGCAAAGTTTGCACCAAAGAATTAGGGAGCTAGACAACCGTGAATCTGAGAGAAGTTTAACAATAAATGACCTTGATATATGGCTGTCTACAGCTAATTTAAATATCGTCAATGTATTGAAACACTGCTTACAAAATCGTCAAGACTTTACAGTTGACTTAATCTCATTACCTTCAAGATTACGAAGCATGACGATCGCAGATCAATATCTACCCTGGCAACAAAGTCTTGATCAGTCTCGGGTAAAAGTTAATGAGTTAATTCAGAAATACCATGAAAGGGATAGGGTATACAGTTGGGTTAGTGAGATAAAAGATTTACTTGTACAGGGGCGAAAGATACTAGGTAATCGCTCAATCAATGAAGCTGCTATTTCTCAGGTAAGCGTTAGTAAAGTGCTAGACCCTGTGGAATTCCTCATAAAGCTGAAGCAACTAGCACAAAATAGCATCGATGAGATTGAGAAACCACTAGGAGTCTGGGGTCAGATTATTGAATGGGTGCTTGCGCTTGCTATCAAGCACAAAAGTTTGGATTCCATAGCTCAAAAGTTACGTCCATATAGCCGCCGTTATGCTGCGGCGGTAACTCTTGAGGCTATTAAGAGAAAAGCCCAGATTATACTTCAAAAAGTTCAAACTGTTGATAGTGAATCGGCTATCTCCCAAATTACAGAGGAGGTGGTCAACGGCATAGTTACGAGTGCGCGTACATGGATGAAGCAAGTACAGGCAGAAACAGAAAATGAGCAAAAGCAGCTTGAGATTCAATTAAATGAACAGATGAGGTTAGCGGCTAATGAACAGCAAAAAATATCTGCTAATCAAGAGCAGCTAGAAACTTCTCGCAGTGAAGCTGACTTCAAATTTAAAAGGGCGATCGCATTCTTACAAGAACTTTTCCCCTTCCCATATTTACCCAAAGAATTAAGACTTTTAGTGCAACAATACCTCGATAATCCTTCAAATATTCTGACTGAGACACCACAATTTATAGCAAAACTATGTAACTGGGAAAATCGGATAAAAAAACTTGATACTTTTATTTCCTTAATCGATACTTTTGCTACACTTTCGACTATCAAAGACCTGCTCATAATTCATATTACTAGCTTGCAGAAAAAAACTGAAACTTCCAAAAGCCAATTCATAGGAACTCAAAGCCAAATAGAGACAATTGTTGAGCATTTACACCAGCAATTAAAATATATCTCAAATGAGCGAACTTGGTGGCAGTCAATTTGGGAAGCTATTCCTGATAAATTCAAGCCTGAAATTAATTCTACAGACTTGTTGAATCTAGACTTTTTACGTAATATCAAAAATCAGTTTAAATTTTGGAAGCAGCAACTCCAAAAACAAGACAATTATCTTAACAAATATCAGTATTTTGTTCAAGATTGGATAGAAAAATTAAGAAATCCAAGTGAAGGCGATCGGACTGATTTAAGGCGTATTTATCTAGATAATGCCAACGTCGTTGGTATCACCTGTGTTCAAGCTGCAAATTACCATTTTTCACAAGAATTCAAATACTTTGATGTCGTCATTATTGATGAAGTTAGTAAATGTACTCCTCCAGAGTTATTAATCCCCGCCTTGAAAGGTAAAAAGTTGGTCATGGTAGGCGACCATCGACAATTACCACCCATGCTTGACACGAAGACTTTAGAGGAAGTTTCTCAAGAGATTGGTAGCACAAATATGGAACTACAATTATTACAAGAATCACTGTTTAAAATTCAGTTTGAAGCTGCTAATGATAGTATCAAACAAATGTTAACTACACAATATCGAATGCACCCCATAATTATGGGTGCAATCAATCAGTTTTATGACGGTAAACTAGAATGTGGTATCTTAGAACCTGACACCAAACGCGCACATAATCTAGAATGCGAAATAATTAAACCAGAGAACCATCTTATCTGGATAAAAATGCCTGAAGGACATGAGTTTAAAGAGGAAGAAGATGGAACTTCTTACTTTAATCCTAAAGAAATTGCTGCAATTCAACTTTTGTGTAAGCAATTTGAGAGTGTTTGGTCTTCTAAAGTTGCTAATGGTGAACCAAAAAAACAAATCGCGGTGATTACATTTTATGGCGCTCAACTCAGAAAAATTGATAAATGCCTGCAATCTGAACATTTTCCATCACTGCAAATTACCACTGGTACGGTAGACAGATTTCAAGGTATGGAACGACCTGTTGTAATTGTTAGTATGCTTCGCAATAATAGTAGAGGAGATGTGGGATTTGCCAAGAAGCCAGAACGGGTTAACGTTGCATTTTCCCGCGCTCAAGAACTACTAGTAATTGTAGGTTGTCATTCGCTATTTACTCAGCAGCGTGGACAAATTGGGAGTATGTACTCCAATGTTTCAAACATCGTGCGTCTTCATGGAGGTTTCGTTGATGTTTCTCGCCTCTTCTGCTAAACCTATTGATGACAATCTCAAAAATTTGGTAGACGAAATAGAAGCGCAAAGTCTTAGTTTATCAATTTTAGCAGCGCGTCAATTTCGCTATAGCTTGCGTCAAACTCCGATAGAAGTAAATATCAAAGAACCCCGCCAGTTTAACGTCCTCGAAGAATTTATCATCCGCGCTGCTATTGAATTTCAACCTCCGCCAACTGAGGATAAATTAGCCTCTGTACTTGGGCTTGATTCTGTATTTATCAAAACTACTACTGCAACTCTTCGGACATTACAAACTCTCTCAGCAACATCGCCAATTACAGTCACTTCTGAAGGTCGCTCATTTTATGAAAAAGGCTCTGTACCACAGCCCCCATATCCTGTACAGTTTAATGCTATTACAGACCCGTTAAGCGACAAAATAACCTTTCAATCGGAATCACTAAGCGAGACAGTAATAAATTTGCCTGACTTAGCAGATTTTATAAATATTGATAATAAAATTGCTGATATTTCCATATTAACGCTTGAGGAAATACAAAAAAATATTCAAGCTTCAGGTTTAGCACTTCATGTCCCAGAAGAGGGAAAAATTGTCACTTCTTATAAGGTACTAACTCCGACTCAAAAAATTTGGAAAAAGATATCCCTTTTCGTTATCTTCGATGCCCTTGAAGATAAGTTGAGCATCCAAATAAGAAATGGAAAGCAAATTTTAGAGTCAGCATCAAACTTATTGGAAGTGCTACACGCTGAAGGGAAAATATCTTTGCAAGCATTATGTAAATTGTCAACCGAAACCATCAATTTTGAACGTGAAGCCATTCTCAAGCAGAAAAATACTGAAATAGAAGCTAGACTCGAAAAGATTCGTCAAAAGGTACTAGTAACTGCCGCAAATTCCAGTGAGAAAGTAGATAATTCTACGGTGGTAGGTGAAGCAATACAGTTACGCGACGGACAAATTAGCCAAGCTTTTTCAGAAGTTTTAAATTCGGCTAAAAATCAGGTTCTGATTTATTCTCCTTGGGTAAATCAGGCAGTTGTAAATGAAAAATTTCTAACTCTGTTACAGAAATTAGCTAATCGTGGAGTTTGGATTTTAATTGGACATGGAATTGCGCGGCGAGAAGAAGATGAAGATAAACCAATCCCACTAGAAATAGAGAAAAAACTTCGAGCGATAAAAACACCTGATGGTTTATCATGTGTACAGATTTTTTGGTTGGGAGATTCCCATGTCAAAGAAGTAATAGTTGATCAGGAAATCCATCTTTGTGGTTCTCATAACTGGCTATCTTATCGCGGCGATTACCTACCACGAGGCGAGTCAGTTTATAAAGTTACAATTCTCCATCAAGTTCAGGAAGCTTATGATTTTCTCGCTAACCGCTTCCAAAATCACGCTCAAAAATTATGGGAAAATGCTATAGAAAACCGTGATTTTCAACTGGCTGTAGAGTCTGTATGTGTGTGGGGTGCGCTAGGTATGGAAGATATTGCACTCAAAGAGATTCAGCAAAACAATTGGCTGGAACTTCTGCCTGTGTGGTTGAATGTAGCACTACAGGGATTAAGATCGAAAAATTTACCAGGTGATTCAGCAAGTTTTAAAACTGCACTTTTGTTGCTGAATCAAGTTTCTATTGAAGAAGCTTTTGTTGAATTATTGCAACAGGGATGGCGTAAAGTTATCCGCGCGATCGCTACTAATAATCCTCAAACTGCTTTAAACTTACTGAGTGATGAAGTATGGGCGCAGTTTCTACGTCTCAATATTGCCCAAGAGAGTGATTCACCTGCTGATTTTATTCTTTCTCGTGAATAACACATATTAGGATATTTCTCATACTTCAATAGTAATGAATTTTCAGAAGACAACTAAAAAATCTGTCTTCCTGATTCCCCATGAGTTGGCAATTGAATGATTCTTAAGCTTTGATCGACTTAAAGATAGATACACAAATTCGTCTTATTCGATACAATTTATAGGCAGAGAGAGCCGAGGAGAACAAGGTGGTCTTATTAAAAGGCTTTGAGATTGAGATATACACTGGCACGCCTCAAGGTGAAATCGTCGGTCTCTCCGACAAAATTGTTGCAGCTTTGGATGGATTTATGCGGGAGCCAGATAGCCGCAACGTGGAATACATAACCGAACCATCCCCTGTTTACGAAAATTTATTGTGTGCCTTGCTGCGTCCCCGGCGAGAATTGCGAAACTACCTGAATCGCTTGGGCGATTACACCCTGATACCGGGGAGTACTTTATCTTTGGGTGGGAGCGATCGCTTTCGGCGTTCTGATCCCGCAAATCCCTATCATGACTACATTGAGAACACCTACGGGACGAAAGTAGTCACCGCCAGCGTACATATTAATATAGGCATCAGTGATCCAGAAGTATTAATGCGGGCGTGTCGGGTGATTCGTATGGAAGCACCTCTATTTCTCGCCCTCAGCGCCTCATCTCCCTTCCTGGATGGCAAAGCTACTGGCTATCACTCCACCCGTTGGGGACTCTTCCCGCAAACGCCTAGTCATGTGCCATTATTTGCCAGTCACGCTGATCATATTCAGTGGGTAGAAAATCAACTTGCTGCTGGAACAATGCAAAATATACGGCATTTGTGGGCATCAGTGCGCCCAAATGGCGATCGCCGTCCCTATGATTTGAATCGCCTAGAATTGCGAATTTGCGATTTAGTCACAGATCCCATTGCCTTACTGGGGATTAGTGCCTTATTAGAAGCGCGTTTGTTGCAAATAATCGAAAATCCCAGCATTGATCCCTTAACTCAAAGTACCTTCTCTGCTGAAGAACTCGTCATCCTGACTGCTGAGAATGAAGCTGCTGCTGCTGTTAGTAGTCTTGATGCTAATTTGAGGCATTGGCAAGATGGCAGAAGCATCCTAGCGAGAGATTGGATTTCCCAAATGTACCAAGATGTTTGGGCGATCGCTAAACAACAAGGCTTTAGCTGTTTCCTTTCCCCTTTGCAAAAAATCCTCCGCGAAGGCAATGAAGCTCAACAGTGGTTGCAATTACACGCAGTCGGTTTCGACAGCCAGCGCGTCATCACTCAAGCTATTGTCGCCACCCAAGAGCGCGAAATCGAACTCGAAGACAAATTGTGTTCGTCTCTGCTGGCTTAATATAATTCGTAATTCGTAATGACGCTCGCGGACTCGCTACCGCTACGCTAACGTAATTCGTAATTAAACTAAGGGGCATTGGGCATTGGGAAAACACTTTCTTTATCCCCTTGTCCCTCTGATCTCCTGCACTCGCGTACAGACGCGATTAATCGCGTCTCTCCCACTCCCGTCTTCAGACAAATGGTAGATTTTCTTGAAGACACTAGCCCTAAAAAACACAAGCACTTACTTTTTCTACATAAAACTTAATATTTCCTGATTTTAACCAAATATCCTCTCAGGCATTCCTCTGGGAGGGTTTGTGCTTCGTTTTAAAAATCTAACCGATGGAGGATGCCTGATTATTATTAATAAAAGCTATGAATCACCTCTACCTTTTGGTAGATTTAACATTGACAAAAAATTGTTTTATACAATACGAAAATTATACGGACAATGCCTCAGGTAGTTTTAGTTAACCCGCAAATCCCCCCTAATACAGGTAATATTGCCCGTACTTGTGCAGCTACGGGTACTGAGTTACATTTGGTGGGGCCTTTGGGATTTGAAATTAGCGATCGCTACCTTAAAAGAGCGGGCTTGGATTACTGGCCTTATGTCAAGCTACACTATCACGAATCGCTAGAAGCTTTTAAAACCTTGCATCATGAGCGTGGAGGCAGATGGTTGGGTTATACGGTTGGTGGAAATTTTAATTATGTAAGCTTTCAGTTTCAACCTGATGATTGGCTGCTGTTTGGTAGTGAAACTACGGGCTTACCACCAGCAATTTTGTCAGATTGCGATGCTACCCTGCATATTCCGATGAGCCAACCGGGGGTTCGCAGCTTGAATCTGTCAGTGAGTGTAGCAATTGGCTTATTTGAAACCCGTCGTCAGTTAGGCTATTTACAATAGTTGTTTACCTCCAGGAGTATAAGTAAACATACTTATAGAATCTCCATAAATCTACTATACGAGTTATTTGTGGCGACAAAAATTTTCTTGCTATAGCAATCCGAATTGAAACGTGAGAAAATACTGAGATTAAAAGTAGGTATTTTAAAGCCTTTCAGCGATTTTCTCTCTCACGAATGATTTAGGATTGCTATAGTGCAAAAAATTGTCAAAGAAAATACATATAATTAGATTTATCACCAAATTGTAGTGGAAGATACTTACAAGTATAGGAAGGTTGTTATAAGAAATTTGTATATGAAACTTGGGATATTGCCAAATTTGAATGATAGATTTTGATGAATTTGAAACATTCTAAATGGGGGAACAAAAGCACTAAAATCCAGTCAAATTATACATTTGAGCTATTGTGGCTCAATGAACGCCAGAAAGCAGCCCAAAAGTAGCCGATGCTTCATACGGTTGTTTTTAGGGAATAATCAACTTAAAGTCTCGTGTTGAGAAGACGGATTGGCTAGAAATATCTTGAAGATATCTACAGCAGGGGATATCACTTTTCCAGAAGTCGCAGCAATTTAATTCTCAACAGCGACTATGGACTTGGCAAATAGTTTGCCCAGTCCCCGCGATTGACGCAAGACAAGCGCGGACAATGGTAAAGAGTAAAACGTCCTAAGTGGTGTTAGGAGTGGTTCTGACAAGTAAACACAGCAGATTTTAAATTTTGCTAAAACAGGTGAACTTGTCTAAATCAGAGAAGCAGGTTAATCTTGCGTAAGCATCTCTGGTGAATGTGATCTTGATCTATCGTTCGTTGTGATCTAAATCATTGACTAGTATCCAACTGAAAAATCGAGATCAGTTAAGCGCTAGTGATCATAGGAGGTCGTCTTTGAAACGAGCATTGAAAAAGAGAGTAAAAGCTGTGTTGAACAATAACCCTAGCGATGATGATGCCCCGGTAAAACTGGTAAATGTGATGAATCCAAAAGTTAACCGCCGGGTGCGAACAAAAGCCGCGATGATTGGCTTGGCAATCTCTATGGGAGCAACCAGCCTTTTGGTGACTCGACAAAGCGATCAAGCCCAAGCAGCAGTGCCTGTAGGCAGCCAAAAGGCTTCTTCTTCGATTCCTGCTGTTCCTGACACTGAGGTGAAATTCGCCTCCACAAAGCTGGAGTCCCAAGCAGTCTCATCAGCGAGCGTGCCGGAAAATCCTGTGATCGTGGAACCAACGGCAGTCTCACAAGTGCCTGGGCTTGAAGCTAAATGGCAAGTTGCAGCAAGTGGAATGTCTTTGCAAGTTCCGGCATCAAACACGTTTTCTCAAGCAAGAACTGTTTATAAAAATTCCACCTACCTGAAGCCCAAAGTGGCACAGGGATTGAACAATACCTTAGCCGAAACCAGTTTCCCAACAGTCAATAATCTGTCTGACTATAGTGCTGATGGTGTTGGTAGTATAAACACATCACTAACTGCCCAGCCACAAACAGTGGCAACATCTGGCGCAGCCAACAGTGAAATAAATGCAGAACTTAAGGCGCAACAAGAGTTCGCACTGAATCGCTTACAAGAAAAATCGAACCGTTTAAGAAAGAGTCTGGCACAGTTGCGGTCTGGGGAAACTAATAATTTATCACAAGCTGATATGGGGTTGGTGCAGCCGACGACTGTCGTTGAGAAGACTGTATTAGCCCAGTCGGACACCTCTGGCAATGCAAGCAAAGCCAAGCTGATATCGAGGTTAAAACAGAAGACACAGACGACTGCACTTGTACCAGCCAGACCAACAGTTATTGCGTCCTCAACTCATACAGCCTACCAAGTTAAGCCTGGAGATACATTAGCAGCGATCGCCAGCAGATACAAGACTTCAGTATCACAACTAGTTAAGGCAAATAACCTCAATAATCCAAATGAACTGCAAATTAGTCAAAAACTGATTATTCCTGCTGTTCAAGTTGAGGCAATTGTCGCTAGTAACCCCACTTTTGTAGAGTCCAGCAATACTCCTCATGTTGCCACCTCCCATGATGTGAACATTGGTAGTGCCAACTCATATCTACCTACTTCACAATCACCAACTATTGCCGACAACAGTAGCGTTGCCGCCCCTACACCGGTAATTGTTCAGATTCAGGCAAATAGTGCGACCCACGACCAAACAGCCCCCACTCCTGTTACTTCTTATGGTGTCGGTGGTGACATTCCAGTGCCACAAGCTTTTGCCGAAATGCAACAGCCTAAAACACCAACAAACAGGATAGCAAGGGTAAACAATAACAATAATGATCGTTTGCGGGGCTTACAAGCGGAAATTCAAAGGTTACAGCAGAAATATCGCGCTCAACAGTCTGGGAACTTAATTGTGCCAGCAGCAGCTAGCGAAACTAATAATGCTGCGATGCTCACTCCTATTTCTAGCCCCAATAATTTCATTGTACCCAAGTCCGTAGTTCGACCGAATAATAATGTAGCGATCCAAATTCCAGTTCCTACACCTATTAGAGCTAACTATAGCTTTCAACCAATTAAGTCCCAATACCGTGCTACTATGCCGGCTAACGAGCCAGTAAACCCAGATTTCTTGCCCAATCTAGGCTCTGCTAGTCAGTGGACTCCCTCTGACAATCCATCTGGTAATCCATCTGGCACAAGGGTTAAAACGCCTGCTGGAAGAGTAAATGCCTCTGACTCCTTAGGAAAGATGCGGGGAACTACAGTTTCTCCACAGATGCGAATACCACCTTTGGCAGCAGTGGATCAATATCTGCCCAAACCAATTGACGAAACTATACCCCCTCCATCTAGCTCATCTATCGCTTACACATGGCCGGCAAAGGGCACTCTCACCTCTGGTTATGGTTGGCGCTGGGGTAGATTACACAAAGGAATTGACGTTGCTAACTCCACTGGCACGCCAGTTGTTGCCTCAGCTGATGGTACGATAGAAAAAGCTGGCTGGAACAATGGTGGTTACGGCAATCTCGTCGATATTCGTCATACCGATGGCAGCATGACTCGCTATGGTCATAACAGCAAGATTCTAGTGCAACCTGGTCAGCATGTGCATCAAGGAGAAACGATTGCTTTAATGGGTAGCACTGGTCACAGCACTGGCCCACACAGCCACTTTGAAATTCACCCCACAGGCAAGGATGCTGTTAACCCAATAGCTTTCCTACCAAATCGCCTGTAATTCTTGACTATCTGTAACTAAATCATTGGCTTGTTAGTTGAGGGAGTTCACCTCCCTCTTTTGCTTTCTATGACCTCAACAGTGATGGAAGTTCTAACAAAATTGCCAAAGGTGCTAGTCTTGAGCAAATTTGTATGCTATATTAGTTAATGATTTGAAGAAATTCTGGCTCAGTAGCTCAGTTGGTTAGAGCACGGGACTCATAAGCCTGGGGTCGTTGGTTCAACTCCGACCTGAGCCACTTTAAAATAAGAATAATATAAGGGTTTGAGCTTCTAGTTGTACATTCACAAATTAGATGTCGCCGTTCACAAATTAATGTCGTTTTTAACACATTAATGCCGCTCTTTAACTAATTGGTGTCGTATCTCATTCGAGAGAACCGTTCACAAATTAATGTCGCAATATTAGAGACTTATTGACTGTGTACGGTTACTGGTAAACATCAGACTTACAAAATAGGAGACATAAGCTTAAGTTTAACTCAAGCTCTAAAAACTTTTGTTATACCTTGCTTAAACAGAGAACTTTTTTTTTCATTTTGCAAAAAATTAGTCTAACCACCATACTTGGCAGCAAAAGTTAAGCAGGACGGAGTTGAACCCTTTCAACCCATACCAATATCTCGTAATCTTTATATTTTCACCAGCCCTGCACTAGAAGAATTTATATAACTTGTCCTTTCTTGCTCATCGTTAGATATTACATCTTCAATCCATTTTTGCAGCAAGGGTCACTGTCAGTAGATCGAAAACTTTTGGGACATTTCAACCCGCTCAACACGGGAAGGGTCATTGTAACCGTGTAATCTATCGTTTCTATAGTTGTCTGTGATCTTTCAACCCGCTCAACACGGGAAGGGTCATTGTAACTGCTCTCTTCTTGCTTAGTATTCGGTACTAAGGTAATCTTTCAACCCGCTCAACACGGGAAGGGTCATTGTAACGCACACGCTGTAAGTATGTCGTGTTGCCTTTCTCTTTCAACCCGCTCAACACGGGAAGGGTCATTGTAACGGCTTGCCACAGATCAAACAGATATTTCTCGGCGCTTTCAACCCGCTCAACACGGGAAGGGTCATTGTAACTTATAGCTTCTTAGCCTAAACGGTGTTGGCAAGATTGCACTTTCAACCCGCTCAACACGGGAAGGGTCATTGTAACTGGAATTGATTGGACTAAATACAGCTAACTGTAGCCTTTCAACCCGCTCAACACGGGAAGGGTCATTGTAACCGGTAAATTTTCTCTTTAGCCCCATAGACAGCATTCTTTCAACCCGCTCAACACGGGAAGGGTCATTGTAACCCCTTCCTCTATAGAATCCTTGTTTTGTGAAGGATTCCAGAGTTGATAGCGCGGATCGATATTCCATGCTTCTTCAACTACCGTTTGAATGGGCAATTTATGTGCCATTAAACGCTAAAACCCTTTCACTGCAAGCAAGCGCGAATCGACGGAAAATTTTTAATCTCTTCTAATGCCTGGAAACAAGGATTGGTATGGGTTCCCCCTTGGTCGGAGGTGAATTTAGTAGCCACTACAGCAGTATATCCGCGCCCTTATTGCTGGGAGCGCACCTTATTCCTGTCCGAAGACAGCAGCATCAGGGTGAGCAGCTACTAGGGTCAGAAAGCAAGACTATCTTCCAATAGTCAAACTACCCCAGATTTTTCACAGTTCAGCGGTTACAAAGAACATGAACTGCGGCGCTATTACTTATTTTATTGTCAAGGTTCGGTATATTTGCTCAATCTGAAGATTAAGATTTATTTTGACGAAAATAGTAAGCAGCGATCGCTAAATCTCGCGCTTTTTCTTGAGGACTACCTCGAATCGGTTGTGGGCCTTGTTCTATAGAAATCTTTGTCTTAGCTGCTTGGCTCTGAATACACTCCATCAATCTGTTGTAGCTCCAACGATGAATACTCTGGCGATACTGTTTAGCATACTGTTGCTGACCTTCTTTGTAATTAGGACATCTTTTCACTGCCCTAGTTTCTATTTCACTTTGGATGCTCTCGCGTACATTTTTCATTGTGGGTAGAACAATGCTGCCAGCTTGGTAATTTTTAGCTAAAGCGATAATTGCTTGTGCTAATAAGTTATCAATGTGGTTTCCTAACTCAGATTCTGACAACTTATTTGGCGTGTTACTTTTTTGAGCCTTGTGCCTTTCATGAGAGTTACGTTGCTGCTGCTGTCGTTGGCGGTTCAGCAGCTTGTAATTCTCACCAAGTAGCTGTTTAACACTGCGATACGCGAGAACTTTATTTGTTGAACCGTCAAAAATAGCTATTGTTACAGGCTTTTCTAACCCCAAGCTCACCCCAACGAGAACTGATGTTTTACCCGGAGACAAAGGTTGATTAGGACGTGGGTAAGAGTTGTTTATTTTATTTAGTGTTGAGTTAATGCGTTTGACATAATTCTGCTGATTCTGATTTAGGTTCTCATTTTTTTCCATGTCGGACAGCTTTTGAGTAATTTCATCTGCTTTTTCTTGCCTAAAATCCTGAGTACCTTCAGTTGTCCATAAGCGAGTATCAACAGTGCAATGAAGAGTTAAACTATGAATCTTCCAAGGAAAGTCATTTCCTTTATTCTGTTGCCACACTAAACGTCCTGAACGTAAAGTAAATAGAGCAGATGAATACTGTTCTTTGTTAATGCGTTTAATGTTCTGATCTTCTAAAAATCTTTGAAACCAATAAAGTTGTCTATTATTGCAGTAAATATCAAAGATATGATCACTTAAATCTTTAACTGAGAAGCTAACACAAATACGACCATTTTGATTTTTTGACCAAATTAGGTCTTCGCTGGTTGTGAATTGAACTGGAAATGGAATTGAGATATCCTTTTTTAACAGACGCTTCTGCCAGAGGCTAGCTTCATTTTCGCTTTTAGGAGCAGTGGAAGTTGCTACCAAGAGTGTTTGTAGCCACTCTTGCCCTGTCAAATCACGACCACTGGGTATCCTCGATTGCAGTTGCTCTTTAAGACGTTCAATCTCTTTAACTTTCTTACTACGACGTAGAGCATACTGATTAGGGTCTTCCTCTTGTTCGCTGACCTGACAATTATTTTTCAGTAAGTAAGCAATGGCACACCGATTAAGAGGATTTTTGGCTTTATCGTAAGCTTTAAATAAAACATCAAACAATGTAGAGTTATTATTTTTAGTTTTACTTTTTTTACTCTTCTTATCTTTTTGACCCTGAGTCTGATGATTATTATCTTGTTCAGATTTAGCAATATATTGCGGCAAAATTTTAATAGCTTGAGAGCGAATAGCATCTAAAGTACATTTACTTTCTTGCTCCAGTTCTACATCACTCTTGAGCATATTGAGCCAATGCTCTTTTTGCTCTATTTTTTGTTGTCTTTCTTTCTGTAATGCCAACCAAGACTTGTAAATATACTCGACTACTTCAATAGCTGATTTGTAAAAACGCTTAGGTTGGTTAACAAAGCGTTCTTGAGTACTGAGTGAGTCACACAGTGGTTTGATTACTCCATCAGGTAGTTTGCCCTTCTTCAACCACTGCTCCATATCAGGATGTATTCTTACCTGTTCAAGTAGTTTATTAATCAAAGGTGTATTCTTCTCCGCCATCAATTGCCACAAATGGCGGCGGGTATCTTCGCTGGCTACTAATCGACATTGAATCGTAATTAGGCTCATAGCGGTTTCTGTTCTTTATACTTCACTAAATACACTAGTATTCCCAAAATAACACTTATAGTGTGCAAAATAACATTTATTATGTGTAGATTTATTATCGGTACTACCTCACTATTAGGCTGTGAGGGAAAATAACATCAACATTGAATATCGTTTTGGAAAAGCGATAAGACGAAGACGGCGAGAACTGGATTACTCTCAAGAAGAACTGGCTGAAAAAGCTGGGCTTCACCGTAATTACATCTCAAGTATTGAGACAGGAACTCGTAATCCTTCTCTCAAAAATATTGAAAAGCTGGCAAAAGCATTAAAAATCTCCATTTCTGCTCTTTTTACTAATTACGGCATTGAGGCAGAGCAGAAATCAGAAAAAGATACTGAGTGTTAGTTTGTTGTTGTTTAGTACACAGGTACATAAATTTTTCCTTCCAGTACTACAAGAAAATACAAGCACGCTAAAAATTAAGAAAGAGACGTAAGGTTAGCCACGTCTCCATGTGATAGGAGAACAACCATTAAGCGGCTACATTCGCGACCAGTAACCCATTGACAGCAACGATCAAAAGTTGTGCTGAGGCAGATGTGTCACAGCAATGTCTTTTATCGCTATTACAGGGTTGTGTTACCCATTTACCCTCAAGATTCTGATAAAAAGTTCCCAGAAGTTGGGAACCGTTCCAAACTCGATACAGTTCTCCCCAATCATCTGGCACTGAGTCGATTTCAATTTCTGGTGCTACTACGTCAGCTAATTGGTCAACGTATTCCTCAAACCCTGCTTGAGCAGAGGCTTGGTTGTCAAACTCATCTTGTACAATCATCTGAGTAACCTCATTGATGGGGTTTAACAAAAGGCGATCGCAATCTTTGGACGGAGGGCGATCGCCTTTGTATTGTTACTCTATTGTAATTACTTGTTACTACTAAAGCAAGAGCGTTACTACAAAATTTTCAAAATTAGCCACAATTAAGGTAAATAGAGTTATTACAGATTGAGAGTTTCTAGCAGAAAGGAATATGGTAAAGCGGCAAACAACAAAATTGAGCAATCAAATCATTGTCAGAATGGACGATGAGACTAAGGAAGCTTTTATGGACAAAGCTAAAACTGAGGGCAAGACAGCCTCAGAATTAATCATGGGTTGGATTCGTTCTTACCTGGCTGAAGAATCCCAAGGAACTACAGATTTAGCCAAAATGCAAGTGGACTTAGAGACATTAAAACAAGAGGTTGCTGTACTCCAAAATGAATACTTGGGAAAATTAGCAGCCTGAGAGAAGAGAACGATTCTCTCAGGCGATGGATAGATGAAATTATCAGTTCTGCTCCCAAGATGCCAAAAAGCCCGTCAGATGTCTGACGGGTTTAGCTTTATTAAGACGATTGACTGTGATAGTTAATTAGTTACTACAGGTAATAGTTATGTATTTACTGTAACTACGATGGCGATGTCTACGACGGGCTATCCGTCGTCGCACTCTTGAGAGTGACGTAATGCTTTACCTCATTGCTATCTAACAAATTTATGTACCTCAATTTCATTCTTGTTCAAATCCCTGATTACTAAATTTGAGAACCCGGCAATTCTCGCTGACTGTGCGAATTACATTATCTGGTACACCTTCAGGGACAGTGACCTGAAGTTCCAAGGTAATTTCTACTTCAGCACCTACCAAGCTGCTGAGGTGTTGAATAACCTCGTCTGCTATTTGTGCTACGTCACGTCGTAGCCGCAATGCGTCCAATTTGACTGAACCATAGAAACGTTTTGGTGGAACTATGACAGTTACTTTGCTATCAGAGGAGCTATCTGCTGTTATTACAGTGTCAATAGTTTTTTCTTTTTCAGTCTTATAGCTTCCTGTTCCTTCTTTAACTAGTGGTGGAGTTAGAGGTTTAGCCATAGCAGCATCTGCCTCAAGCTGCCGTTGCGCTACTTCGGGTTTAACTATCAGGCTTTGACTACTCAGTGTTACGGTAATGTGTTCAGCCGTTTTCAAACCAAGGTAACGTCCTTTTGATTCATCCCACCCTGTGGCATAAGCAAAGTTTTCATTCCACAGTAACGCTGCAACTCCTTCTTTGATCGCTTCTAATAGCACTTGTTGATTTTTGATGCGTGGCAGGTAAAGGTAGTATGCTAAGTACTCCCACAACTTCTTAAGGTCGAGGTGGTTTACATCGCGCCAGAGATATGGATCAAGGGCTTCTAGGCGCAGGCGGCTGGCGGCATAGTTAGCAATCAAATGTTCTTCATGGACTGCTTTACGACTTGCTTGCACAATAGGAGAATCTTGCTTTTGCAATCGAATTTCTTGCCATTCAATTTCTCCTTGGGGGTCGGGTTGCATTGGCACTAACAACCAAATGTAAGCTTCCTGAATTAAACTTTTTACATCTTTGTCGGTTTGCTGTTGTTTAGTCGTCGCCTGATTGCTTTGAAAAACATCTAAGTTTAAGGCTTCTTTATCCCGAATAATCGAATTCCAGGCGAGGTACTGGCAAACAGATTGTTCTAATAGCTCCAGTTTTGCCTTGTCTGGTGCCAGAAACAGCAACATATTCTTGCAGTACCGAGGACTGGCTCCCTTTTGGTTCAGTATTTCTTCGGCTCTAGTGCGGGCTTGGGTTTCGCTTTCCTTATTTTTATGGGGATGTTGTGGCCCCATGACAACCAGCCTTACAGCCATTTCATCAGGAACATCTGCACAGGAGTCGGGAGCAATATGTACTCCAGCAAACTCGCCACGTTGCTTATCAGCCTTTAATCGGAGAATGATTTCATCCCAAACTTTATCTTGATCCTGTTGGATTTGCTCGGCTCTGTCTTGGGCAAGTCTGGTGACACTAGGCTGAGTTGAGAACCAGTAACGAGTGTTATCGACATAAAGATGTGTGGATTGGTCGGTAAGTCGGCGCAAAGCATCGCCAAAAGTTGCTGCACTTTCCCCTGGTTGAACACACCCTAACTTGATCCGATGATCTTCTACACCGCGATTAGCTGCTCTCAGAGTAGGAGCAGAACCAAGGTAAATTGTCCTGGCAACGCGGCGACAGGCAGAGTAACGTCCTAAGTTCGGGTTTTGCCGATCGCACGCCAATGGGAGAGAATTATATCCATCTACATCTTTTTCAATCACTGGCACCCAGTTATCTTCGAGGTAGCGAGTCAATTCTGTTTGTACCTGTCCGTCATCCATTGGCACGCTGGCAGGCATGATTAACAAACTCTTGTCCTGTCCTTCCCAAAGTGAATGAATCACCTTTGCCATCAGTCGCAGCACACCCCGCGTGCGTTGGAATTTGTCGAGAGTTGACCAGTCATTATAAAGTCGGTCAAACAGTTCTGGATGGATAGGGTAGGCATTTTCTAGCCGTCGTTTATAATTAGCTTCTCGGCACTCACTAGGAAACTCCTGAGATTGGTTTTGGTACATTTCTGCAAAGGCACGGATGATGGCATCACGGGCAATAAAGCCATTTTCTTCGGTAATGGGTTGAAATAGCCGCCGCCGCACAATTTCAAAGCTTTCATCAGCAGTTGCTGGTCGCCAAGGAGATTCAACTCTACCAATAGCATTTTTGAGTCTACTTAAGGCTGCTTTACCGCGATCGCCTCCAATCTCATTATCAGATGCAGGGATACTCACAACCAAAAGAGTTTGGTTAGCGTTTTTTGCCGACTCGCTCAAAGTCTGGGCAAAGGTAAAGTGAGTGTCAAAGCTGCCCCCCGGAAGGTCGTTTACTTCGTGAAGCTGTCGGGCATAAGCTACCCATTCATCAATTAAAATCAGACAGGGTGCATAGCGGTTAAACACGAGCCGTAGGGTATCGCCAGGGTTCGTTGAAGTTTCATCTGCTTCTCGAATCATATCGTAGGCTTCCCTACCGCCCAGTTGCCAAGCTAATTCGCCCCAGAGTGTGCGGACAACTGTGCCATCTTTTTTATGTTGAGGCTGACCGGGAGAAATTTTATTTCCTACCAGAACTGCTGTGTTAACTTTTGGCGGAGGTAAAACATTTGCCGCTTCCAGCACTGGTTCCAATCCAGGTAACTTGGATGCTGGAACTCCCATGAACAGGTGGTATAGTGCCAACATCGCGTGGGTTTTGCCCCCACCAAAGTTGGTTTGCAGTTCGATAACGGGGTCGCCTGCATTGCTAGCAAGACGTAGCAAGGCATTTGTGAGCAGTTGCTTTAGCCCTTCAGTGAGAAAAGTACGACTAAAAAACTCTGTAGGTATGCGGTATTCGTCGGAACCTTCATCTAAATAAACTTGCCAAAGGTCAGCAGCAAATTCTGCTTGTTGGTAGCTACCAGAAGCAACATCTGGGTGAGGTGTGACAATTTCCCGCCAGGGTTTTAAACCGCCTACAGGATTGCCCTCTAGAGGTTGGAGAGTAGCACGACGAGTTTCACGACGGGCTTGTTCTGTAAAGCGTACCCGCAAAAGTTCTTGTTTTTGTTTATCAACTTCATCTGCTTCTGGTGCGGAAAAAGCAGAAAGTAACCGCGATACGCTATCAAGAGCGCGATAGGCATCATCTGTAGAGAGTGGCTTGTTGTGCGCCCAAGAGTTGCGCGTGTCAATTAATTCCCCAACCAAGCTTCTTTCAGCATTGCCCAGAGTCTTTTTGAACACCTCACGCCACTGATTAGACATGAGTTTCAGCAGTACTGATTCGTCCTGCTTGAGAATTTGCTGGACAGTACGTCTGAGGCTGTGGTCTTCTGGAACAAAAGGTGTAGCGGCAACTACCCATTTATCGCCATAAACGGAACGCATTTCCCTTTCCACAAAAGGATATAAGCCATCTCTCAAAAGGTCTAGCACCCTGCCAACTCGTTCGCGGTTACTTACGGACATAGATTTTTTATACTAGTTTTTCTTTTAACTCAGGGCTGCTGCCTCACGTTGGCGCAGCCCGCCGTAGGCATCGCTACATCTACTCTGGATGTTAGAGCCACCTAAAATGTATTAATAGGCTGAGGCTAATAACGAGAGTCGAAAGTAATTAAAGTAAAGCCATTTGTAAGGGAGTCGATTCTTTGCTTTCAGCAGCGAGGCGAGAAATTTCTGGCCAGGAAATCACTAAGCTGTTGTAAGCGACACCTTCAGCAGCCCAGCCTTTTCTGTCGCAAATGTTATACAGCCGATAAGCTAATTCCCTTGCTGCTTCTCCTATGGTTCCCAGTTGAGAGAGTAAATTTGCAGCACCTTGATTTCCAGCACCGTCTTGCAATTCCCGAATCATGTGTTGTGTTGCTTCCCAGACAAGACAGTTATCGATTTGTGGGTTCCAATTTTTGGGTAATTCGTCGCGGCGCAATAGTCGCACTTTACCCGCCTTGGCAGTGAGGATGCCAGCGTCTACCAAGCCTTGCACGGCTGTATTCTTAGCTTTGGAGAGGGTTTCAGCATCGCCAAATAACCCTTCATTAAAGGTATGCTGTTCATACCAAATCAAAGCAAAGCAAGTTTCAGCATCAAATTCTCCTTCTTGTTCGGCGAAGAATTCATCTAAAGTTTGATTAATCAGCTGTAGGGCAGTACGCACAAGCATCCGTTCGCCATCTGATTCTAGGACTCTGCTATAGCGGGAGTAAATTGCCATACCAGGGCCAATGCTGGCTTGTGCTAAATCGACCGGGGCAATGTTGCCTTGTTGAAGTTTTTGTAACGCATCGGGAAGTTCACGTTTAAGGGTGTTGACGAATTGACGGCGGGTTGTGGATGGGGCGGTTTCTGGGCGAGGGCGGCAAACGAGTACAATAGACGATGCGAGGGCATTGCTGCCGCTTTCACGCAAGCGCCCAGAACGTTCTGTTCGCATTGGCCAAGTTCCAGTAATTGTAAACCCTGCATTGAGCAGTCCTTCTAGCATGGTTTCCCATCCTGTAGAAGCGGTACTCAAGACGCTATCCTTACACATATCGTTATCTTTATCCTTCTCATTTTCAGTCTGCTTGAAAGCATAGTAAATAGTGAAAGGATAGTCATTAAGTTGCAATGTGCGGATCAAAGAGAAAACTTTTCCTAAACCTTCTTCAAAAAATTTTTGCGCTTGTTTCCGACTGCCATGCCGATATAGGTCTGCTACTAGCTCTTGCGATTTAGGTGTAAGAAGCGTGCCAAATAAATCAGGGTAAATGCTGCCTAGTGACTGACGAAGCCAGACGTAAAAGAAGTCTGAAAGATCAGCGTATGGTACATTGTCGTAGTAAGGTGGGTCAGTTGAAATTAGTGAGGGAGTAGCTGATAGTGTAGTTGCATCTTTGTGGGTGACAAATCCTGAGCTTCTGTTTGCAATTGTTGCAATTGAATCAGCAACGATATCAACTGACTTTGTTGCTGAACCACCAATGCTTGAGAAAGGATTTACTTCTGCATAATCCCAAACCATAGAAATTGCTTGCCGTCCAAATAACATAGACGGACGATCTTCTTTGGCATACCACGGGACAAGAGAACATCCGTACATTGCAAGCTTATCAACTGCAAATGCTAAATAGATCGCTACTGCATCTGCATAAGCAGTTGCACCCGTGCCACCTTCACAAAGTGGTAGACAATTATCAGGCATCCCTTCTGCAATAGCATCAACAAGTACCTTTTCTCGTACTTCACTTATTAAGTCATTAAAGGTGGTTAAAGCTAATAGTTGACGTGATGTAAAAAGGTCGCAATAGCGAGTCATTCCATAACGAGGAGTAGCCATGTATTGAGGATGTGTAGAAAGTTCACTTTCTGGCTTCCACTTTGGCTGTGCTTTAATTGCCATTCCCTCGTGTTTTTCATCAGCTGTCAAATAAACTCGTTGACGTTGGGCTTCTGCGACAATAGCTAGTAATTGTGCGCCCATCCGTCCCGCTTGCCCTTCAGCCCGGATATGGTTCAATGGCACTGGTGTACCGCAACAAATACAAGTTGCTCCTTTGCGACTAACAGTTCCGCCTGGTGGCTTTCCCTTACCAGTATTTACTTGAAACCTTACTACAGCCGGGTGCTGACTGCGTTCGATAATTGGTTCTACCCAAACTTCTTTATTTTTCTTTGTCGAAAGCGCAAAAGAACGCATTAATGGCATCTGTGCGCCACAAACAGGGTTGGAACATTTCAATGTTCTTGCCCACAACCAAGCAATAACCATCCCCTCACCACCACCATATTCCTTTGGCAAATTCACTTTTGGGTACAGAGGTCCAATTTGTTTAAAAGCTAAATTCCGCATCAATTGTCCGTAGTAGCGTACATCTTCTGCTAATCCTTGTGTTCCATACCATTTTTGTAAAGGTAAACTACTGTTGACCCTTACTCTAGAATTAACTGGAGGCTGATCAGCAAACTTTGGCGGAATTTCAATCAAGGCTTTGGTAATTAAAACCGCTACTGGGTTAATATCACTCCCATGTGCTTCTAGACCTAATCTTTGAGCTTCCAAAGGTATACTGCCCCCACCACAAAATGGGTCTAGGACAGGCGGTGGATTATTATTTGTTGATTGCAGAATTTCTGCTTTCGCTTCGTTTAAAACTTTCTCATTATTAGTATTCTCCCACTTTACCAATTCTTCGATTATTTTGAATAATCTTTCTCTCTCTTCTTTTTGGCTCTCTTCTGTAGGGAATTTATCGGTATGACTGGACGGATCATCTACCAAAGATGCAAATAATACAGCTCGGCAAGCTGCCAAAGGTCGTTGTGCCCACCACTTGTGTATTGCTGAAGGATTACCTCTATAAATATAGTTTTCTCTTGCAGATTCTTTGTTAATTGCTTCCAGTGGTAACGCGACTTCGATAAATTGCGTTCTACTTCCATCACAGCCGTCATTGCTGCCTGTTCTACCCGTTCCGTCTCCCTAGCAAACATCGCTGTTGTTGCCTGTTGTTTGCCTTGCATTCGTTGCAGTAAGACTACTGAAACTACCAACGCACCCCCAACCACCACAGGCGGTAATGGCGATAATCTACGTTCTTGCTCTAATTCCTCCAAGCGTTGCATTAACCTTGCTTGCAAATCATCGGCTCGCTGACGTGCTTTACCTGAGTTAATTTTGGCATTAGGCTTGCCAGCTTCCTCTTGCATTTTCAGTTCTCCTGCCCGATGATCCCAGTAATTAATCTCCTTGGTTAATCTATCTTTTACTGCTGTCATCGTCTTAGCAATCAGTTCCTCTTTGCGCTGCTTGAGTTCTTGAAGATGTTGGGGAACAAGGTGAGCGATCGCATAACTCTTGGCTTTTGCTTCTAAATCTTCTCGCAACCAAGATTCTTCTAAAACTGTTTCCACAACACCCTTTTCCTCGTCTGTTAGCGGACGGTAATTCAGGTAAGGTGCGTAACCTGCATTGTAAGTATTGCCTTCTGGGTTGATTTCCACATATTGCATCCGCCGGGATACTAAACGCCTAGAGCCATTTAGATTTGTCCGTGCGTCTTGTATAGAATGTTGTAAGTAAACTAAGGCGCGGGTTTCTTCGCTGGAATCATTTTCATCCACTAAGATAGTGCCTTGTTTTAACAAATCCCGGTGTCGTTCCAAAGTCAAGTCAATTGTGGCATCAAGTAGAGAATGTCCAGAACAGATGAAAGCAGCTAGCGGTTTCCCAGAAATGCTGATCAAATCTTTTTCAAAGCAGATGCGTTCGTAGCGTAGCAGCAACGGTTCTCCGACACCAATTTGCCGCCCTCGATTGCGAATAACTGCCGGAACATTACTGATTTCGTAACGCTGGGGTTCACGTTGACGCAATGTTCCACCTAATTGGGTAAATGCTTCTAGGAAGAAAGAAGCAATAAAATGAGGTTGCAACCGTCGCGCTTGCGCCCTTTCCATTTCTTCCCGAATTTGCTGCACTTTGGCGATATCCATCGAATCTCGTGCCAAAGCCCGTTCTTCTAAAAGTTCGCGTAGTCGCTGTTGGTCGAGTTTATCATGTACGACTTGGTTCAGTCTATCTCGCACCTCTGGTTGATCGCCATAGCGAATTGCTTCAATCAATAACTCTCGTAATTCCGTCCCTGCGATCGCTTTTCCCAATACATCAAATACTTTACCTCCCAGTGCCTTCTGCTCTGCCTCTATCTTTTTCAATAACGCCAAATAGACATCGCCTTCACGAGTGCCTTTTGCCACTAAATTCCATAAGTGACATACCTCCGTCTGCCCAATCCGGTGAATTCGCCCGAAACGCTGTTCTAGGCGGTTAGGATTCCAAGGTAAATCGTAATTAACCATAAGGTGCGCCCTTTGCAAGTTAATCCCTTCACCCGCAGCATCCGTAGCTATTAAGACTTGTACTTCAATATCTTGGGTAAACGCCTCCTGCGCTTTGCGGCGTTCTTCGCGTCCCATTGCGCCATGTATATTTACCACAGCTTCATTACGTCCAAGTAGCGTCCGAATCCGATCTGTCAAATAATTTAATGTGTCCCGGTACTCGGTAAAAATCACGAGCTTGCGCCGATGTCCTTGGGCGTTGAACATTTCGGCATCATTTTACAAGAGATTCGAGAGTTCTTCCCATTTTTTATCTTTACCACTACGTCGCACTCGTAGTGCCAGTTGCTCTAATTCTTCTAAAAGCTTAATTTCTGTTTGTAATTCTGCGATCGTCCGTGATGCTGTAGCTAGGTCAACTACTTCCTGTTCTGTTGCTTCTCGTTCTTCACCAGGAATATCTTCTAAGTCTTCCAGATCCAGAACCTGCTTAAATTCAATGATGATTGCATTACTTCCACGCCTCAAAACTTCTTCTTGCCTCAGCCGTTTTTGCAACCTTTCGCGACGACGTAGCAGCGATTGATATATAGCTTCTGGTGAAGAAGCAAGCCGACGTTGCAAAATAGTCAAAGCAAAGCCAACATTACCTTTGCGCCCTTCATTTTCTAAAGCATCGGCACGATTAAATTCCTCGCGGACGTACTCAGTGACTCGCTTATAAAGTACCGCTTCTAAATCTGATAGCTCATATTCTATAGTGCTAGCTTGGCGTTCTGGAAATAGCGGTTTTCCATCAAATTTCAGCAAATCTTCTTTAACCAATCGCCGCATCAAGTCGGAAGTATCTGTTACGTGAACACCATCGCGGAAGCGCCCTTCAAATCTGTCACCATCCAACAATGCCATAAACAGCTGGAAGTCTTCCTCTTTCCCGTTATGTGGTGTCGCTGACATTAATAAAAAATGCCTGGTTAAAGTTGATAGTAACTTGCCAAGTTTGTAGCGCTTCGTCTCTTTAATTTCACCACCAAAAAACGAAGCTGACATTTTATGAGCTTCGTCACAAACAACCAAATCCCAGTCTGTCTGTGCTAGTTTTGCTTGTAAATCTTGATTACGGCTGAGTTTGTCCAGTCGCACAATCAGCAATGGCATTTCAGCAAAAGCATTTCCAGTTACTGCCGATTCAATGCGATCATTGGTGAGAATTTCAAAGCGTAAATGAAACTTTTGCGACAATTCATCTTGCCACTGTGGGGCTAAACTGCCAGGACAAATCACAAGGCAACGATGCAAATCGCCTCGAATGAGCAATTCCCGCATCAGCAACCCCGCCATAATAGTTTTACCTGCACCAGGGTCATCTGCTAAGAGAAAACGCAGAGGTTGACGAGTCAACATTTCCCCGTAAACGGCTGTTATTTGGTGTGGTAAAGGTTCCACTAGAGAGGTGTGAACAGCTAGCAAGGGGTCAAAGAGATAAGCTAGACGGATGCGGTGCGCTTCTGATGCCAGACGAAAATTAGCCCCATCAGCAGTGAAACTCCAAGCACCACCAGATGTGATTATTTCCAGGGTAGGTTCTCTATCTCGAAAGACCAACTCATTCCCTAGCGTGCCGCTAGCATCTTTGTATGTTAATTCCACAACATCAGAGCCATGCCATTGAGCATCGACGATGGCGACAATACTATTTGGCAGAATACCTTGCACTTGCGTGCCTTTCGTCAGATCCTCAAGTCTAATCATATTGCGGTGTTTTGCCTTTTGGCAGATGTCAGTGGCAATGTAGATACCAATGTTTTGTGATCTGACGTTGCTCCTTATGACCATAAGAGACACTAGACTGGTTGGTAGCTAGTATATTTACTGATTTTAGCTGTAGTAGTTTGATATTGCCTAGAAAATGGCGTTGCTTAATTGAGGGCTGATTTAAGCGATCGCAATATGATAACTATGTTCGAGGTACTGTATTGTCAAAGTATTAATAGAAATTTTCTTACTCAATAATGCTTTTGATATTCTCCCATTTCTGCAAAGGATGTAAAACATCGCTGGCATTGCCCGTCTATCCATAAAGCCGGAATGGGAAAGGGTTTTTCACAGACAGGGCATTTTGATAATAAGCGTAACTGATGGCGATCGCATCCCACTGTCTTTTTGAACTGCCACTCGATTTTATGGCAAGGTGACTCTGCATAACAGGCTCCACATAATCGAATTGGACTATGTTTCATGTCTACACCAGCAGGCGGTAACATATCTCGCAATCTATCTGCATCAATTTGCACCACAGTTGCTAGTGCTTCTAACTCCTGATGAGTAGGGAAGGGATTAAAGTAAAACTTTTCCCAACGTGCTAACACAGATCCAAGTCCTGCGACATCACCTAATCCACTAGGAGCAGAAAATTTATTTCCTTTCTCTCTACGAAATCTACCTAGAAAATGGCTAATGCTTTCCCCTTCATAAGGGTTTACTTTACTTAACCAAAGTATCTTTTCTTCTGCTAAATTTTCTTCCATATCATAGTTTTGAAGCACTAATTACTTCTTTTAAAACATCTTTATCAACCTTTTTATAACCTCTCAATAATGAACGAATTGCGGCTTTACGAAGAATCATATCTAACCTACCAATTAATTTCTTGGTTGACTGCTTCAAAATCTTTAAGTTATCTCCGCTTGCCAATTTGGATTCTTCGGGCAATCTAAGCACATCTCGTTCCCAAACTTGAATCATTTGCTTAAATTGATTGTCCTCCAGTTTATCTAGCTCAAACTGCTCTAGAAACCTATTAATAACTTGTTCATCGCGTTTTACAACTGCCAATAGCCGACTGGTAGTACCTACTAAGAGAACCGAGATTTTTAAATTATCATCATCGTAAATATGCCGCACGTCTGAAAAAGTTTCAAATTTTAAGTGATTTGCCTCATCAATAATTAGCATCTCAACTTGATGTATTTCAAGGCTATCAAGTGCGCGTTCCCTCAAATCAGAAATTGTTCCATTCGATGGTTTATTTAAAGCTTTGAGAATTTTAATGAAAAAATCTCTTGAACCACAGTTTTTGGGAATTTGAATATAGACGACAGGCTTTATTCGCTGTCCTTGTCCTTGCCGTAACTTGTTATAATTATTTCTAAAAGCTTTACAAGTAACTGTTTTTCCAGAGCGTGATTCTCCTACCAATAGACCAGTCATCTTAGAAAGAACTAACTCGTACATCCAAGTATGACAAAGTTTAACTTGGTCTAATTCTAAGTAAGGAGCGCGACTCAAACGTTCAATGTGAGCTTGGATTTCTGGCGTGGGTTCCTCAAAAAAGTCCAATTGTTTTGCATCTGTCATATTCTGTACCTAATCCTCTTCAAAAAATTCATCCATATAGCGAACTTGATACTTTGGTATTTCCGCTTCTGCATCACTTTCTATTTCAACTTCTTTAGGCTCAGGGACAGCAAATTTTTTAGCCACTGGCTCTACAGGATTAACTTGCTCATTTGCAGCTTGTCTGCGTTGTTTGCGGTTTTGTTTAATTGTTTGCTCTACAAATGCTTGCCGATCAAGCATTGCTTCTAAAATTGAGTCGTTATTTATTTCTTCGCTTGCTTCTTTTAACCGCTTATTAATTGCCTTGAGTTCTCGTAAAGATAGATGTTCTGTTTCCAAACCTTGAGCGTGGGCATAATCGAGAAACTCTTCTGTGCTGTCTGCATTAATTTTGTATACAAGAAGTGTTGTTACGTCGGCAGGGTCATATCTCAGTGCTACAGTTTCTCCATCTCGACCTCTCAAATGATCTGCACGATAGGTCAAGTTTTCAAATTGAATACAGCCATATTTTTGAACTTTGCGCCGTTCTTGCTTCATTAAACAAATCGCTAAGTCCAATTCATTATAAAGGTATGGTTCCGTCATCAATCCAGCTTCCCAGCGCCCAATTCGAGACTGGTCTTTCATTCTGGCATCTGTATGCTGGTTGTACTCATCAACGATGTAGCGCACTACAACTATCTCTAAATCTTTGAGAGTCAGGCAAGCATCTTTATCAACACTTTCTGGGCGTTTCTGCACATTTGATCCTGTATATCCAGGCAGAAGATTTAATACTTGCTCGTTAAGTGTTTTAAAAAAACGTTCAACAATTCCACCATCAGATGGTCGTCTTCTCAGAGCGCAAGTAAAACCTATTTGCACTGCAACCTGTTCTGTGGTGTGGATAGAAGTAAAATCTTTACCACCATCGGTGTAAAAGTAGTTAGGTTTTCCGTGAGTTAGCCACTCGTTACGTAGTTGGTACTCAGAGTCATAGGATTTGGGCAAAATTGTATGACGGAGAGCTAGGGCATCAATTTGAGAACTAGGACTATCAAATCCCAAATAAAAACCTACTAAGCAACGAGAGTAGGAGTCAATCACAATAGTTAACCAAGGACGGTCTAAAACTCCATATTCGTCCACCAGCCTTACATCTAAGCGAGTATGGTCGCACTGCCAGACATCATTACTGCCTTCGACTTCCAACTCTCGCCCATCACGGGTCATGTGAGTGAGTTTTTCTCCTGAGTAACTAGGACTACGTGCATTATTTTTTCTTTCTTCCTCCTCAATCTGTTTGTCTAGAATTCTATAAACTGACTGGTGGCTAGGATACTCACCTTTTTTAAGACCTTCTACCTTGGCTTTACCCTTAACTTTTAAAAACACCTGATGGCGAGTCATTCGCTTGCTACCCTTGTTGCCATCGGTGTAAGTATTAATTATGAAATCTACCCATTCTTGATCAAGGCGGTGTTTTCCTTTGTCTGAGCGTGTTGTCGCCAGCCCAACTAACCTTTCTTCCTGCCATTTTTTCAGTAACCGCTCTACCTGGCGAATTGACACACCCAATTTTTCGGCAGCTTCCTTCTTTTTCAAGCTGTAGATTTTGCGATCGCATGGCTCAGTTAGGCTTTGAATTACCTCCATTCTCAGCTTTACTTCGTCAGTAATTAACTCCTGTGACGGCAATTTAGACCAGGTTGTAGAATTTTGATGCTGTTGTAATTCAACAGCATCATCTTTGCTTACAAGATAAGTATCTTCTAATTTTTGATACATTGTTAACTTAACAAAAGTTTAAGTTAATTAAGAGCATTAAATAGCCTCTGAGGTTGGAGATTGCGATCAGAGAATTGGCTCAATTTATATTGCGAATTGGATTGCACGAATATTGTTACACTAACATATAGTGTGCAAAACTAAACTTATTGTGTGTAAAGTTATTTATCAATGGCTCCTCAAAATGCTTTTGTGACGTAAAACTTGAGTTTGGACTAATTTACATTTAGCAGCAATGAATAGGAGGCAAGAGAAAGTTACCCATTGCCCAGCTTTAGCTTGTGCCAACAGTTCAGATAATTGGCGGTCTACTTGAACTGCATCATTTCCTAAAAGTTCTGGAAGAAAGGGACGAATCTAACGGGTTCCCTCCAAAATATCTTCAGGTTCAAACACCACAACTCCAAACCTCATTATGTAAGATTAATAGCTAACTTTTTTAGTTGTACACTGAACACACTAGCGCAGTGAATTTTCTAACACTGATGCAGTCTATACCACTATTACTCAGGTTTTATTCCTTACATAAATACATTGCCGCTATCAAGGATGCGACACTTAATTTGTGAAGTTATTTAATAGCAGACTTTCTTAGATAATAAAATAAACGACCATTAAAATGTGAAAATTTTGCTTTTTCGACCTCAATTTGTGAAAACATTGAAAATCTCTAGTCACTTTTGGATAATCATATAAATTAATAAAAACCTTGTATAGCAAGGGTTTTGTAGGCTAAAATCAGCGACATTAATTTGTTAATCTACGACATCTAATTTGTGAATGTAGACTAGTTATCAATAGTACTAGGGAGCCTAATAAACTTTGTTTATCTTCAATTACCGCAATATTTTTTAAAGTATATCTATTATGCTTGCTATTTCAATTAGTCCAGTTCTTAACTCTTGAGCTTCCTTTTCAGTGGTTATAGGGCCATTATCATTTACATTTTCAACTTCTAAAATAGCTTTTTTAGTTTTGATTCTTAACTTCAGACTGTGAAAGGTAGTATCATTTTCTTGCTTTTTCTCCCAGACAATGAAGAAGTTTGGTTTGCCTGGAACCATATCTTGTACATTACTGTATAAATAATTAATTTTTGATTTATATACCTTTATACCAAAATATCCTCTACCTCCTGCCCCAGGATTCTTAGCTACACATTGGAACAATTGATAAGTGCCATTATCTACAAATTCTATAGAGCCATCTGCTATAGCTATTGCTCTATAATTAGCTGGAATAGATATTTTTATTCCCATATTAGTTAAGGTTACTGTCCTTTTAATCTCAGAAGCAGTCTCTTCATCAAAAGCGCATATAGTTGGTTTTGCTTGGGCTAATACTGGACAGGCTACTATGCAAGCCAGGATCATAGGTAAAAAAATTTTATTAAGTCTCATTTTTATCTAAGCTACTGAATTTACTTTTCCATTATTGGGATCTGAAACATAATCTTCAGTTTTTAGACAATATATTTATTCCCCCAAATAGAAGAACGCCTGTAGCTGCCCCAACTATTAATCCTCTTTGTATTTGATCTGAAAAAGTTTTATCTTTATCAATTGCAGTGAAGTTCATACTGCAATTATCAAAACTTCCTACTGCAAATGCACAGTAGCTGTAAGTGGAAGGTTTAATGGTGTTAGCTCCAATCAAACCTATAACTAAAGAAACAAATAAAGCAGCACTATATTTAATCTTATTAGACATTAATTTGAATACTATTAGAGCTTTTAATAGCTTATCCAGTAGATTATTTAACCGACAGAGAGAAAATACTGAATTTAGTTTTATCTTCAAAAAGACTTAAAACAAAGCCTTTATTGAGTTATAAAAAAGTTGTAAATAAAATTCTAGTCTGTAATCTTTACTGGGAAATAACTCTACTAAAAAACCTGCTAAGAACAATAAGCATAACCATAAAACCTTTATGCTATCTAACCTAGCAGGGATTGTAGAGAAGGGTAAACTTGTAATTCCTTATGATGAGCAGGACAGATTAAAGCAACTTAAAACTAAAATGAGATTTTATAAGTTAGATGACAAAGGTCTAAGCCACAGATACTGTTATGAGTTTAGCTTGAGCTGCTTATGCCTGGAAGAGAAGAGAGAGTAATAATACTTATTATGATGAAGAGGAAGCGGCAGATTATTTAATGGATAGAGTTGTGTAGGCTAATATAAAGGGTTTTAAACTAGAGCATTACCACAATGTTTACATACTGTAGCTTCTTTTTTCACAGTTTCTGCACAATAAGGACATATTTTATAAATTCCTTTGTTAATCATTGAATTTTCTGTTTCTTTTAAAAGAAGAGCATGAGGCAAAGCAAAAATAAACATTAGATGTCCATACATCCACCAATTATAAAAATTTCTTCCTTTGTTATATGCTATGAAGCCAGGAATTAATCCTATTAACCAAGCAAATATTACAGCAAAAAGTGACTCCCACTTATCTGTTGAACCAAAAATAATACTTGTCTGAGCTACTGCAATAGTTAGTAATAGCCAGTAATTAGCTTTACATAACATCTCATCAGTGCCTTTTTCTAAAGCATTAAGAACTCCTTCATTAAAAGGATAGCCTATTTTATTATTGAAATAATGTATTATAGGAATAATTAATAAAGGAACACATATCAAAGAAAAAGCTAAAAATCCTAGTTGTGCTTGTAATGTCATAAATTTATAGATACAATTCACAATTTTAGTTAATTTAACTGTTTGGTAGGCGGTTTTTTATTAATTAAATCACTAATTTTTTTACATGAACCTACAATCAACCCTATACCAAACCCATGAGCTCCGACCTGAGCCACTTTAAAAGTTATAAGTAGTGAGTGGTAAGTGGAGTTAAGATAGAGTAACTTTGACTGCTCTGTAAGAGGTAAGTTTGACCTCTAATACTCAGGACTCAGCACTAACTGTTTGATCAGTTTGTAGCCAGTTGAGCAAATCAGCGATCGCACTAAAATCTAACAAAGCCTCACCCAGTGCTTCCAATTGTTCTAGAGAAAGACTCTGAATCTGTTCTCGAACCTGTTGTGGTAACTCTCCTACCCGTTTTTGTAGCTGTCGTAGGACGAGTGCTTGCTCACCTTCCTGTTTTCCTTCTTCCTTGCCTCGCTCGTAGCCAATACGCTCGCCTGTGGTAATGTAACTCATGGTACGCTCCTGCTCGAATTGTTTAAACTCCTGCCAAAATTCTGCTTCTAATCCTTTTGGTAAAATCATAACCCAATCGATAAAACGATAGAGGTTACGAATATCCCTTTCTTGCAGCCCTTGTTCATACAATCGCCGAATTAAACTAAATTTCCATGTTTTCCTTTCTCCCAGCTGTTTAGTAGTTTGCTGGGTTTTCAAATGTGCCATTACCACCATAGCAAAGGGATTATCGCTCTTTTCTAACTCTGTCCATCGATTTTGATAATCGAGCAGTTTGACGGTTCCAAATCTAAAATGCAGACCACAATCGGGATAATTATAACTGTATTGATTTGGTCTCCAAGTCGAGTCAGCATCGCACAAAATTGCTAGGCTAATGGCTGGTTTAGCAAATTTTTCAAAAATTCGCAGGTTGTAGGAAAACATCCTTTGAGCAAAATTATCTTCCGATTTTGCCTGAATTTCGACATGAATCAACAGCCAAATTTCCTCTCCTTGAATTTGCCAGACTTTGACCAATTTATCTGCATATCTTCTACCAAGTTCTGCTCCCCGAACTATTTGTTGAAATTCCTTATCAAGAAACTCGTGGGGACGTTCCCAATTAATTAGTGCTGCTGTTTGCAAAAAGAAAAATTGCATTGCTTGGGGGAAGTAAGCTTCTAGGATTTCTTTCCACGGGGAATCATTATCGGCTCTTTCTCGTTCCTTGCTCATGTGATTGGTAGATTCATGTTCTTGATAATTAAGATGTGAGCAGCCGATATTTTTCAGCAGGTTAGAAGTTCCTCGGTCAAGAAAATTATATACAAAAGTCAGCAAACAGAGATTTTGGGATCAAAACCACCTTTTGATGGTGCTATTTTACTTGAACAACTAAATACTTTATCGCTGAAAAATTTTCATCAGAACAACTGGAAATTCAGGCTGTTGTTACACTTTTGGGATAAAAATTTACAAATAGTGAGTGGTGAGCTATAGCTATCTCTTATACTCAGCACTATTGAATGTGGCGGATGACTTCGGCAACTGACCAAGCTTGAGCGATCGCACCTCTGGGTGTATGAGGTGAATCGCCATCAAAAATCTCAGAAATAGAACCAAGACAAGCGTCAAATAGGAAGTGATCTAGCAGGGGTTGCCAATCAAAAGGCAGCGATCGCTGTGGATAAAAACGTTGCCAAGCCCGAATATATGGGCCAATTAGCCAAGCCCAAACAGTACCTTGGTGATAAGCGCGATCGCGTTGCTCTTGGTTGCCCTGGTATTTCCCTTTGTATTCTGGATCTCCTGGATCGAGACTGCGAAGACCATAGGGGGTCAGCAAGCTGGCAGTTGCCAAATCTAGTATCTGACACCCTTGCTGTTCAGAAAAGCCACAATGGTGCAGCGACAGCGCCAAAACAGCATTGGGACGAATTTGAAAATTACGGCGATCGTCCGGCTCAATAGTATCGTACAGATAACCCAGCTGAGGATTCCAGAACTTTTGCAGCGAGGTTTTTACGTGTTGTGCTTGTTGAGCATAACGCTGTGCTTGCTTAGTGAGACGCACTGGCGAACCATACTCAAGCTGGCTCAATCGCTCTGCCCACTGACTCAGCCAACATAAAGCAGAATACCACAGCGCATTGATTTCCACTGGCTTACCGTAACGGGGAGTGATAGGGTGTGACCCAATTACCACATCCATCCAAGTGAGGGCTACACCACGAGCATCCCAACTAACTAGCCCATCAGTAGCATCGACCTGGATATTGAAATGTGTACCACCGACAAATGCTTTGTAGATTTGCTGTACTACAGGGAATTCCTCTGCCAAAAAATTCCAGTCTTGGGTAGCTTCTAAATAAAGTCCTAAAGTTTCAATCCACCATAAGGCTGCATCAATACTGTTATAAATTGGTTCGCCATTGAGATCAGGAAATGCGTTAGGAATCAAACCGTAGCGACAATAATGCCCAAAAGTTCGCAATACTCCTTTTGCCAGATCAAAGCGCTGTGGAACTAGTGCTAACCCCGGTAAGGCGATTAAGGTGTCGCGTCCCCAGTCATTAAACCAGTGATAACCAGCAATAACTGTGGGGCCTGCAATTGAGGCTCGATAGACAATAAACTGATCGCTTGCTTTGAGTAGTTGTTGCCAGAGTGGGGAGTGGGCATTGGGCATAAGAGGCAGAGGGGCAGGGGGCAGGGTGCAAGGGGGAGAATTAAAATTACCTCTTTCCCCTCTGCTCCCTGCTCCCTGCTCCCTGCTCCCTGCTCCCCTGCCTCCCTCTCCCCATCCAAAAATCTCTGAGAGTCGGTCTTGCTCTGCCTCCACAGCTTCTGCAAAGGTTTTATCCGTCATAACACTTAGCATCGAGTCTGGAAAACCTACTCGTGCTTCTAGAGTCACTGCATCTCCTGGTTGGAGTGTGACTATCAAGTAACCAGGACTGTAGAGGTCTTCCTTGTCGCCTAATCCCCGTTTCGTCTCCTCAGGCAATCCATAATACCAATACCAGACTGCATCTGGTTGATAATTTCCTTGTGTCCAGCGCAAGTGCCAAGGTATACCGAAGCGCCCTGAATTGATTGCTTGCAGACAGACTTGCTGTTGTCCTAGCATTTGCGAGAACTGTAATTTTGCGCTAGCAGTCTGCTGATGGTGAAAGTCACGTTCTGCGATCAACAGTCGCAGCCGTAAAATCGCTGTATGACTTCCCTCGTAGCGATAGTGGATTAAAATCCGATGGCAAAATTGGGAGTAGGGAGTGGGAGAGACGCGATTAATTGCGTCTGTACGGGAGTCGGGAGTGGGATTCTCTTCGCTACTCCCTTCCCAACCATAAGGCATCACCAATTGTCTAGTTAACTGCCAGTTATCTTGACCCCAAATCCATTTTGGAACTGGGTTAATATCAAAAGAACGTAGCAGTTCGTAGCCCGTCGGCTCAATCTGACCGTTACCCCAAAAGTTTGTCCCCAGTGCTACAACGCTCCCTAATACTTCCAAGCTAGCTTCTAGGTGCGAAAACAATAGAGTCCGCCCAGAAGGCGGGTTTGTCGCGGCAAACAGCCAACCATGATAAGTGCGCGTGCGGACATCAGAAACTGTACCACTGGCAAAACTTCCCAAGCCATTGGTAAGTACCCATTCTCTTGTGTCTAAATCAAGCATTTGCTACTCAAAATCGTTATGAGTATGATATAGTCGTAACAGATTGTAATTAAACTGTGAGAGCGTGGATGGGTGAGTTTACTTAACCCGAATTCCAACGCTACTAAACGAATAAAGGAGAATTAGGCTAATGTCCCTTACTTACGGAACCGAAGCAAGCATCCGCGTTGGTCAACAAGCTCCCGATTTCACAGCAACGGCTGTGGTAGATCAGGAATTTAAGACAATCAAACTTTCCGATTATCGCGGAAAGTATGTCGTCTTGTTTTTCTATCCACTAGACTTTACCTTTGTTTGTCCCACTGAAATCACAGCATTTAGCGATCGCTACGAAGAATTCAATAAAATTAATACGGAGATCCTTGGGGCTTCCGTTGATAGTGAATTCTCCCACCTCGCTTGGATTCAAACAGATCGTAAATCTGGTGGCGTTGGCGACCTGAATTATCCTCTAGTCTCCGACATCAAGAAAGAGATTAGCGCCGCTTACAACGTTCTTGACCCAGCAGCAGGCATTGCCTTGCGTGGTTTGTTCCTCATTGATAAAGATGGTATCATACAGCACGCCACTATCAACAATCTAGCTTTTGGTCGCAGCGTTGATGAAACCCTGCGGACATTACAAGCAATTCAGTATGTTCAGTCTCATCCCGACGAAGTTTGCCCAGCTGGTTGGCAACCTGGTGACAAGACAATGAATCCTGACCCAGTGAAGTCTAAAGTCTACTTCTCTGCCGTCTAAATTTCGCTAGCTAGCAAACTCTAATCCATCCTGTTGGAATGGAGAGCAAAATCAATGAAAACCACAGATAAACAGAGAGGCACATTAAACAGTGTTAACCTCCGTATCTATCTGTGGTTTTTTCATAAAATAGTATTTAACGCGATGTGCAACTTAATATTCTGACCCCTCTGCTGCAAGGAGCTACGGTGTATACACAAGTGCTTTCTGAACGCTATTTCCGGTTAAGTCTCATACGCTCCTGAGATACCTCACCCTGGTTTTGCTACGCAAAATCTGTCCCTCTCCTTAGTAAGGAGAGGGATTAAAGATAGGACAGGGTGAGGTTTTAGAGGATTTTGGGTAATCGATAACTTGTGTATACACCGTAGCCTGCTTTTTGAGAGGCTTTGAATTCTCCCCTTGCCTGGTAGGCTATCCATTACCCGGATCTTTCTTAACATTTGTGAGAGTATTCACTCACGTTTTTTCTAAGCCTTATTCGTTCGTTGTTAATTCTCAATAAAAACCTAATTTTAGCGAGAAGACAAAGAGCTAATTTGTCAAGTATACCTGACACCTCAGTGTTCAAGATACTTATAAAACAAGCGTTTCAAGATTGTAAAGAAAGATGTGACTAATGGATAGCCTGGTAGAGAAGGGGGCTGGGGGGTTAGGTTTGAGTAAAAGTTGCACAGCGATTACCAATAACTCTTTCACAATCCAAAATCCAAAATGGTATTATGCTGACTTCAACTGATTTTAGTGGCTTATTAAATGAGCGATTCTTCCGCAATTTTTTACCAGTTCCAGCTAGCAATAAACTCAGGTTGGGAGTGGGAACACCAGACTTTCAATTGCCAGATATTACCAACGGAACTTTAGTAAAATTGTCTGATTATAAAAGCAAGCAACCAGTGTTACTTGCCTTGACTCGGATCTTTACCGAAAAGCAATATTGTCCATTTTGTTTTCCTCACATCAAAGCTTTGAATGAGAACTACGAACAATTTAAAAATCGCGGTATAGAAGTTTTAATGATTACTAGTACCGATGAACGGCAGAGTCAAATAGTTGTGAAGGATTTAGGTTTAAAAATACCGTTGCTGAGTGATCCTAGTTGTCGAGTGTTTCGTACCTATCAAGTAGGACAAGCACTTGGAGCGCCTTTGCCAGCACAGTTTGTATTAGATAAAGAAGGAAAACTCCGCTACTGGCATTTATTTTCTTTTCTGGATCACAACGCCAGTGTTGAGACATTGTTAAAACATTTTTATTCTTGTTGACATGGATCATCAATAGGTGGATGCCAACTTGCTGTTAACCAAAGTTGACGGGAATTTAGAATAAAACCATCATCGTGGTCTTGATTATTAAAATCAAACCGACTGCAAGTTGCACGACCTATAGGAGTTGTTCCAAGAATCTTTAACGCATTTTTTGTCCAGATAAAATGCTCTGACCAATTTTGATTTCTAGGATTAAATAATGGAACTTCTGTTTGTATTTCTGGATCAATCCCAGTTGTAAAATTATACCGGCTTTGATTACAACGATGACAAGCTAAAGCCAAATTCTTGAGGTCATCTGATCCTCCTAAAGATTGGTGAATAATATGATCAATGGTAAAGGGTGTAGCATTTGAGCGTTCTGGTGAGTGACAATATTCACACAAATATTTTGCCCTTTTGCGGACGTTTAAACGAATAAAATTGTTGATAACCACAATTAAGAAGCGAGTTTAGCGTTGATAAAACTAAAAATTTTTTCTAATTCCAATAAACCAGTTAACTCTGCTTGTTCATCTGGATTGAGTAGATTTTCTTTATTTTTTTCTAAGAGTTCCTCTAAACGAATCTGTAATTCTTCAGTAAAAGAAAAAGGACGAAATTGATCAGAAAGATTAAGTTTTATTCCATTTGGTAGCCAAGATGAAGGCTATTTCATTAATTCTTTCATGGGTATCTCCTTAATCGAGCATTTTGGTTATCAGGTTGACTGGGGTTAGATGGTAAAATATTCGACAATTTACTGAGGAAGGTTTAGTAGTTAAAGTTTGGTGTTAATATTATAATTTTTATTATTTTCTCTCATGCTGACCCTTTATCACCAGCCTTTTTCTCCCAACTCGCGCCGCGTTTGGATTACTCTCCTGGAAAAAGGACTTGAGTTTGAATTGGTAGAAATAAAAATTGATGGAGAGCAGTTTAAACCAGAGTTTTTGGCGATTAACCCCTTCCATCACATTCCAGTTTTGGTAGATGACGGCTTGAATGTAGTTGAATCTTTAGCAATTCTGGACTATTTAGAGGCAAAATACCCCACGCCTGTGATGTTGCCTAAAGATGCCAAAGATTTAGCGATCGCACGCATGGTACAACTGGTAACTGTAAATGAACTTTTGCCAGCAACCACCACCTTTCTACCTCAGTTTCTCGGACTGCCTGGAGGAGATCCAGAAAAAATCGAGAAGGCACAGCAAAAAATTGCCACAGTGCTGAAGTTTTTTGAAAGTTTACTTGACGATCGCCCTTACTTTGTTAGTCACAACCTGACTCTCGCCGAAGTTGTGGCTGGAACTGTAGTAAATGTATTGCCAAGTGTAGGCATTTCCTTAAGTGACTATCCAAAATTAAATGCTTGGTGCGATCGGTTAGTAGCACGTCCATCATGGCAAGCTACCGAGGCTACACCGGAGGCAATGGAAGAGTTCAAGTCCATTGTGGTAGCGAGAATGGCGCAGTAAATTCATACCTAATTAATTTAGAGACGCGAAGTTTCGCGTCTCTACAATCCAAAATATTTACAGCCTGACTTGCTGCAAATGACTGCGGGGATTATAAGTGCGTATAGCCCGGATTTTTTCATAATATTCCCGCTCTTGTTGGCTGAGGTCTTTTGGTGGTGCGATCGCCACCTTCACCAACTGATCGCCGCGTCCACCCTTGGCGAGAGGCCAACCTTTACCACGTAAACGCAGGGATTGACCAGAACGTACTCCCGCAGGCAGCTTAACATTAACTGAACCATCGGGTGTGGGTACATCAATAGACGCTCCCAAAGTAGCTTCATCTGGTGTGATTGCCACTTCGCAAACCAGATTATCGCCTTCCATTTGGAAGAACGAGTGCGGCTGAAGTTCGACTTTTAAGTATAAATCCCCTCGTTGTTGAGTCATGGGGTTGATTTGACCTTTACCCCGCACGCGCAGGCGAGTACCAGTTCTAGCCCCAGATGGGATGCGGACATCTATTGTTTCGTTACCTAAACTGAAGCGCTTTTCCACACCGTTAAATGCTTCAGCAAAAGTTAGAGCGATCGCAGCTTCACTATCTTGGGTAGTAGCCGCACCTGCATCTTGAAACCCAAAATCGTTAAAGCCATTAAAACCACTTGGCGCACCTGTAGGAGTGCGGTAAGAGTAACTTTGCGAGTAACTTTGTCGCCCACCACCAGGGGTAGCACCACCAAAGCGTCCTAACAACTCATTGATGAACTCATCAAAATTACCGTATTGGCTGAAGTCAAAGTTACCCATATCAGCACCAACGCCGCCGGATGGGAAACCTTCACCAGCTTGTTTCCAATATTGACCAAATTGGTCGTATTTTTTGCGTTTATCTGCATCTGAGATAACTTCGTAAGCTTCGCTAACTTCTTTGAAGCGTGCCTCTGCCTGTTTGTTGTTTGGATTAACATCAGGGTGATATTTGCGGGCTAGTTTCCGAAAGGCTTGTTTAATTTCCTCTGGAGTGGCAGTCTTACTAACTCCCAAAATAGCGTAATAGTCTTTGAAGTCGGTTGCAGCCATCTACCAGCCTCCTATAGAAATTCCCGTTATGTTTTTTTAAGATCAGAGATTTGTGGTTTGCCAGGTATAGTGCCAAGCAAAAAGAATCTGATTTTAAACTAACAAACAATATAGAAAATCAAGTGTGGTTCTTGCTCACCGAGCGATCGCAATTTCCGTACTCCGATTTTTCTGATCAGCGAATCAGGCTGTCTAGCCCTTCTTCCAGGCTTGGGGGGGCATCCCGGAGTTGACGGTGCATCCGCAAAATAATTTCTTCTGGAACCCGGCGCGATCGCCTTTTATTGCGTGCCAAACACAGCCAAACTGGCGTATCCACCCAAATTCCCCTAATGTGGGTAAAGCCCAAGTCACGGGCTAAAGCAATGACTTCACGACGATGGCGGCGCTGGGCATTGGTGGCATCGAAAATTGCTGTATTACCTGTGGCGATCGCTTGCTGAAACTGCCGCTCAATTTCACGCCAAATCAGCAGCCACGGACCCTGAATGGCTTGGGAACCGAACAGTTGCCCCCTGATGGTATCCGTAGAAATCAGCGACATCTGGGGACATTCTGCCAGTAATTGTTTTGCCAAAGTTGACTTACCGCTACCTGGAAGGCCAATCAACAAGATGAGTGCTGAGTGCTGAGTGCTGAGTGCTGAGTAAGAAGTCAAGAGTGAGGAGTGATTAGATGTTGTACTCATAACTTATAACTCCTAATTCCTAACTCCTGTAGAGACGCGATTAATCGCGTCTCTACTCCTAACTCCTAACTCATAACTCCTAACTATTAAATGATGGTTCCATCAGGAATTACAGCATTTTTCAGCACGACAACGATGCCACTGCGGATGTAGAAACCTTGACCTTCGCGGTCAGCTTCTTGCACATTATCTTTATTGATAATTTTGACATCGTGACCGATACTGGCGTTTTTATCGATGATGGCACGGCGAATCAGCGAGTCAGTACCAATACCTACGGGTATGTCACCTTTTTCTACGTTAGATTGGCGTTCTACAGAAGCTTGATAAAAATCTGCACCCATGAGCAAAGACTCTTCGATGACGCAGCCAGATTCAATCCGCGATCGCACTCCTAAAACTGAATGTTGAATGCGGCAATTTTTCAAAATACAACCTTCGCCAATAATTGATTCGGTGATGTGGCAATCTAAAAGTTTAGTCGGAGGTAAGTAACGAGGGCGGGTATAAATTGGCGCTTCTTCATCGTAGAAACTAAAGGGTGGCTGGGGTTGCTGAGTTAGCGCTAAGTTGGCTTGATAAAATGCTTCAATTGTTCCAATATCTTCCCAATAGTCATCAAACAGATAAGCTTGAACGTTGTAATCCTTAGAAGCATCAGGAATAATTTCTTTACCAAAATCCGTCCGTTCTAAAGATTCTTTCAACAACTTGATCAAAACATCTCTTTTAAAGACATAAATCCCCATTGAGGCGATGTAAGGCTGTAATTCGGCCTGTTCTTTCGTCAATCCCAGGATACTGGTATCAACGCGCATTTTGGTTAAGGCTTCACCTTTGGGTTTTTCGCTAAAATCAATTACCCTACCAGAATCGTCAATTTTCATCAAGCCAAAATCCGAGGCGCGGCGCTCGTCTATGGGGATAACTGAGAGAGTAATGTCAGCATTTGTTTCTCTATGGCGCTGGATAAAATGGCGATAATCCATGCGGTAGAGGTGATCACCGGAGAGGATCAAATATTCGTCTACATTCCATTCTTCCAACAGCCACAGGTACTGACGCACAGCATCGGCTGTACCTTGGAACCAGTTAGGGTTTTCTAGGGTTTGCTGTGCGGCTAGCACTTCCACAAAGCCTTCGGTGAAGCCACTAAAGTTGTAGGTACGGGCGATATGGCGATTCAGGGAAGCTGAGTTGAATTGTGTCAGGACATAAATTTTGAATATTTCGGAATTTATACAGTTACTGACAGGGATATCGATTAGGCGGTACTTCCCCGCTACTGGTACTGCTGGTTTAGCGCGTAGTTTCGTTAGGGGGTAAAGCCGAGTACCCGCGCCACCACCAAGAATCATTGATAATACTTTTTTCACAAAATTTCTCCTGACTGCCTTTCAACTCTCACTCTCAGTTTAGGACTGTATGTGGCAGCTGGTAAGGGTGATTATATGATTCTTAGGGATAAATTTTACAGAATGCTGCTGGTGATGAAAAGCACGGCTAATGACTAAAAAATTAGAACATTTGTATTAATGGAGATAAAGAATGGGAAGCGATCGCTGCGCCAACACCTTCGGTGAACGCTACACCCCACAAATGAACAGAGAATTGTTTAGGTAGCATCAGATCAAACACTGAAGCTACCTAAACTTTTCCTCTGATTAACCAAACCTAATTGCTGCGATCGCTTCAAATACTTCACCCAAGGTTGCTCTGACAACTGGGAAATCGCATTTGCTGACAGTGTTGCCGTGAAAATATCTTTGCCACTGGTAACACCACTGACGCCTAAACTTTCTAAAACAGCAGTTGCAGCAGAGTCTAAAATTTGTTCAGTATGGATGAAAACCGCTAAACTCTGTTCCTCTGGGTCTTGAGTATCATTGAGCGCTGTCGCCAGGGCAGCATCTAGCTTTTGATAATTCATGAGCAGTAACTTGGTAAAAAGGGTAGGCAATTTTCACTCACACTATATATAACTTATCAAATTTATAGGTTGTTATTGCCCACCCTTGTATAGATTTAATACACTAATTTCTACGTCCAATTACAGATTAACTGCTGTTATCTTTGGCTTCTGGGGTTTATTCTGTACCTAAATGCCCAGTATGCTTGTAAGAGTAGGCAGATAAGTTTTGAATACTTCAGCTAGTTTACTAGCATCCGTAACAGCAGATGCTATACCTTTAAGGGCATTGAGAGCCATTGAGCAGAGTTTGTTTACTCGTTCTCCTGATGGTTTTTTCCCTTCCTCTGCTATAGTTTCTACAGCTTCTAACGCCTCTTTTTTTTGATTTTCAGAAAGGGCTGGCTCATCATTGATAGATTTTTGCAAAGTGGTCAAAATCTTTGCTAGCTGGTCGCTAGTATCAGTACTAATATCCCTAAGTTGCTGAATCGAATTACTAACTTGACTGTTTGCATCTGCCAGTGTCAAGTTAGAGTTTGTGACATCGCCGCCTACGGTAATTTTATTACCCCTAGACATATCGACATTTTCACCTGCGCTGATGCTTTGATTTTTACTTTCCATAATATCACCTGCTTGATTCATCATATATACGCGATTTCCTTCGCCCTTGATAATAACTTCTCGTTTTGTCTCGGCAATTCCAGTAATTAATCCTTGAATAAATTTTTGCTGCGAATCATAGAAAGTTTGTAATCTTTGTATTTCCCCTTCTTTAGCTTGAAGCACAAGTTCGTACTTAGCCTCAATTGTGTTAACTGCTTGATGATAATGATTAGTTATTTCTTCGTGAATTGCACTTTTGTTAGTCTCTAGAGAAACACCTACTTTAGCAACAACTACGCCATCACCTTTATTTTCAATACTGTGAACAGATAAGCCTAATCCCTCATTATTAATAGCGGTTTGAGTCAGAGAAAATGCAAAAGCCCTCCAGTTCAGCCCATTTTGAAAAATTAAGTCAATAGTATCCCTGACATCTGTAATCCATTTTTCAAATTCGCCTGGTTGGAATTCTCCACTATCTGGTTTTGGTTCTAAAAAGTTTCCATGCAAGCTACACCTTAAATAAACACGTTTACAATCAACGTTTTTAAAGCGAGTGTTCTTGTTGATATTCCAGTCTTGGATACAGGCATCTGTAAGAAATGCTCCAGAAAAATCTGCATCTAATACTTGAGCTTTAACTAAAATTGCTTCTATCAAATCTGCACCTTGTAAATTCGCTCCTTGTAAATTTACTTCAGTAAAATCTTCACCACGACCCTTATTAGTAATTAACAGTTTTCTAACTCTGGGGTCTTCTAATATAGTGCCTTGTAATCGAGCCAATTCTAAACCAGTAACATCTTTAAAGCTAGTGCGGGTGAGATTTGCTTTCCTAAAATCTGTATGGCTCAAATCTATATTATCCAAGCAAATATCAGTTAAATCTGCTCCATAAAAAGATATACCACCTGTTGCCGCCCAGAATACTGCTTTTTCCCTAATCCAGGCAAACTTGAGTGAGCCTCTAATAGCTTTTTGTGCAATGATTGCGCCTGCAATAATGATTGCGAGCGCTGTGATAAAATTTATTATGCCTTCAGTGGGTGTTGATACAGGTGGGCGATTCATTGCAAGCATAGTAAAAATTGCAAGCATTAACCCAGACATTATAAAGATTAAGTATTGACCAAACTTTTTCCATAGTGAGTACATGAAAACTATAGAGATAGCTATAGTAATTTCTCCAAGCCATGCTACAAGTATACAGATACCAACAAGAAAAGTTAAACCTCCTAAGTTTTCTACAATTCCGCTAAAAAAAAACCGCTAACTACGCCAATAAAAACTAGTATCAAAACATTTACAAGTGACGCTACTTCTAATGCCCGAACTACAGGTATAAATAAACATGATGCAAATATTAAAATTAGTAATAATCGCCAAAATTCAATGGTAATTCTTTGATTAACTAGTAGTATATATATTGCTATTTGACCAGCAGCCATAGGTAGGATAGTGAGCATAGATGCTACGAAAATTCCGCAAATTACTAGTAACAACTTCCGTACATATCCCGAACCTTCTCTTAATTGTTGAATTTTCAGTTGAATATCATGGCTATCTTTTACGTCAGAATTTTTCATACTCCATTCTTTTAGTAATATATTAGCTTTCATTGACGATGAGGACATCCTGGAAAGCCGGGTGGAAGCCAATCGCAAATTTTCTTATCAATGATTCGTCTGCTACCTAATGTCATTACTAGTCCGCTTGGTAGTTCGTCTGTTTCTCCAACCAAACCAGGAAGAGCCAACGGTTGGGTAGTCATTAAATCTAAAAATTCATGAGGAAGCTCTGTGAGCATACTTAATGCATCTATGGTTAAACCTCTTTCTTGGACTAACTCTTGAAAGCGTAATTTAGTAGTTGGTAGTTCTGCTTCCTCCAGCAAATTTTCAACATTGCAATTTAGAGCTTCAGTGATTTTAGTCAAATGTTGATATTGGGATTCCATATCTTCTAGTTTTCGTTTACACATAGACTGTGTACTATAGAATGCCAAAAAAGCTAAGTCTAAATCAGAAAGCTTACTTAATTCTTCCAGGGTTAAACCTTTTTGTTCAGCAATTTCAAGAATCTTAAGCTTGAAAGCTTCTCGCTTGGCTACAGGCTTGACTAACTCCAATACAGGTACATTCAATTGGGCTGCTATTTTTCTAAGATTAGCTGCTTTTTCCTCTGTTAAAGTTTCAAGACTTGAATATGCCCGAATATCTTGTGTAGAAATGTCTGATAGCTTGCTAAGTTCCTCTAAAGATAGACCCTTAGCTTCTGCAATTTCTTGAATGCGAAGATTAATCATTGTTAGACTATTTACCTGGTTATAAAATTTTTGCCCTAATATTTACTATTCAGTGACTAGTAAAAAATCCGAAAAAATTTAATAATTATTTTATACTAGAGAAACAAATATTAACTTTAGAGACGCGATATATCGCGTCTCTCAGTATAATTACAGATTTAAGGCGTTAATCACTCCATAACCCCATTTGTGATCAAATGTGCCTGCGGGTTTTCCGGGAATAGCACTATTTTTACGTAGCAAATCTTTCACAGCAGCCGGATCAAGTTGAGGATCACGCTGCAACAGCAGTGCCACTAACCCACTAACCAACGGTGTCGCCATACTCGTACCAGCCTGAACCACAAATTTGGAATTAATCATCGATGAGCGGTCAAAATTTGCATCGGCGGAAAGCGTGGAAACAATCATTGCTCCTGGTGCTGCTACATCTGGCTTCTGTGCATCATTCCGTAGAGGTCCTTCGCTACTGAATTCCGAAATAGTATCCAATTCCAAGCCCATTTCTCGCACTTGGTCATCAATATCTATGTACGTAGCTTTAGTAGTATAGGCGGCAACTGTAACTGCACTGCTGGCGGCTCCCGGCGAACCAATTTTTACTGCATCCTTCACACTTTTACCTGTGAAAAAGACTGAGGAACTGTCATCTAGTGTCCACACATTTAAACGTGTGTCAGTTGAAGAAGCATTGCGGACTCGCAACTGCCAAACTCCTCCCATGACTGGCGAGGGGTCAATACCACGTATTTGCACAAAGAAATTATGGTCGCTATTGGCTTTATCTGGCCCTGGTGTCGCTAATTGCACCCGTGCATCTGGTAACTGGTAATCTTGTGCGGCATTACCAGAAGTAATTATTTTTTGGAAGGGGGTGACAAAACCGTTAGGACTCCGCAGCGACACTTGCAATTCGCTGTCTTTGGAATACCAACCGTTTAACCAAACTATGCCTACTTGATTCAAAGGAACATTAAAGCGCATACCACGAGTGCGTCCACTGGGTATCGTCGCTTGTCCATGAATGTTATCGTTTCCTTCGTTACCCGCAGCACAGCAAACAATTCTTCCAGGGCCAGTTTCGGCGTTAATCACCTTTGATAGGGAGTCGCTACCATCATGGGCATCAGCGTGTCCACCTAAGCTAAGATTCACCACTGCTGGGCGTCCCAACTCTCTAGCAACTCGGAAAATGTAACGGACGCCATCAGCAATGTGGGCATCCTGTAAATCTGACCTGACGACAACTAATTCCGCTTCTGGTGCGACACCGCCATAGGTAGCATCGGCACCGGCGGCAATTCCAGCAACGTGAGTACCATGACCCCCAGTATCCTGAGAAATTGTCAGTTGCGCTCCGGTAAATTCAGCCCCATAGCCGCCCTCTGTCACTCCTGGTCCTGGCAGTGTTTGATCCCAAATGTGTAAAATTCGTCCAGCAAAGGCGGGGTGTTTCGGATCAATGCCACTGTCTATAATGCCAATGATTACTCCTTTACCAGTCAGTCCGGTTTGGTTCTTGAACTCCGGCAGTTTGACTTTTTCCAGTGCAGTGTCCATCCTCAAATGAAGTTTGCGTGATGGCTTAATCCTCTGAATAACATCCTCTTCAGATAAGACATCTAAACTATCTAAGGGTAAGAAAGCCGTCCGCACACTCCCAGAGTTTTGATTAACTTCAATATTATATTGTGATAAATAACTCAAGTCTGTATCATGGTCGCAGTAGATAAAAACGACGCTTTTAGTAGGCTTGACTGGGCTTTTGTGGGCAATAATACCAAGGGATTTTTTGTGTTGAACTAAAGCTTTATCTCCTTCATTTTGATAATCTTGAAATGCCAAAAGTAGTCCAGGAGAAAGTTTTTCGTGCCTCATTTTTACCTCAAATTAAATTTATTATTTGATGCGACTATAATCTATTTTTTCTTAGATAACATCAAATAAGCTTAGGAGGCGGGAAGTTATTCTTAAGAATCAGAATTAAATAACATACAAGTTATGTACCTGGCTTACTCACCCTCAATCTCTCTCCTTATAAAGGAGAGGGATCGTGAGACAGGATGAAGTTTTGTATTTTATTTAATCCCCGTTCCTTAAGACAATTGCTAACTCCTAATCGCCTTGATCCGATCCATGCCAGCCAATGGAGATTTTGTAACGATTTGAATGCTTTTAATACAACTTATACAACCCACACAAAATTCAAACGTGATGATCAAGAAAATATTTACATAGCAATCGACCCACCCCCAGACTTGGTGAGGTGGAACATTCCAGGTCTGCAATAGACAAGCTGAGGCTTTATGCTGCGATGGCAGTCCCCGAATTCTGGCATTATAACGGTAGTGTGTTGCGAGTTTACACACTTACAGGTGGGCAATATTCAGAAGTCCAAACCAGCCCTACTTTTGTGCCTGTGTCGGTGAAAGAGATTCCCCGCCTTATATCCCACCACTGATTCTCAGTACAGAATGAGCGTGGAGGACGTGGGCGTAAAAGTTAATTTTAAGTTGACACGCATGACCAATGCTGTGCCCCTACCATAGATCTAGCTTAAATACATGAAAACTTGTGGCAGGACGAGATATTTACTTATGACTCAGCAACAACTCTTCAACATCGGTAATTAATCCCAACAAATACTAACGATCTCCCACCTCCCCACTCGTCTGTTTCCCTTGCAATCGCGGTATTTAATAGGTATTTTTTCCTAGTTTTGGGGTGTTTTTTCGGGAAACAATTACCCTAATATTACAAAACATCCTGAAATCTATATAAATTAATGGTTTCATCTATCCACATTAGGCTACAACACCTTAGAATGATTCATTGAAAAGTCGAGCCGATGGGATGTACAGCGATTTTGAGTAAAAATACTCCCAAAGGATGATTTTTGTATTTCCGCGAACCGAGATTTCAGTACAGATGTGTCAAGGTGCATCCGTAAAGAATCTCAAGTAAACCTTCAGGAGTTTGATATGAACAAGGGTGAATTAGTTGATGCCGTAGCTGAAAAGGCTGGTGTTACCAAGAAACAAGCGGATCAAGTCTTAACTGCCGCTTTGGAAACGATTATTGAAGCGGTTTCCTCTGGTGATAAGGTAACGTTGGTGGGATTTGGCTCATTTGAATCACGGGAACGTAAAGCCCGCGAAGGTCGCAACCCGAAAACAAATGAAAAGATGGAAATTCCAGCGACGAGGGTTCCTGCGTTCTCGGCAGGAAAACTGTTTAGAGAAAAGGTAGCACCCCCAAAAGCATAGGTTCTGTCTTCGGGAACCCTTTTTTAATGCGGCAACCTGCACACGGGGGGAATTTAGCCTGGGCAGCAGCACTGGCTGGCTGTCCCCCTGATGCTATTCTGGATTTTTCTGCTAGCATCAGCCCGTTGGGGCCTCCAAACAGCGCGATCGCTGCTATAATGTCCCAAATTGGTAATCTTAAGCACTATCCAGACCCAAATTATAGTGAACTGAGACTAGCTCTCAGTCACTTCCATCAATTGCCGCCTGAGTGGATTCTGCCGGGTAACGGCTCCGCAGAATTACTCACTTTAATCGGTAGGGAATTAGCTCAATTAGCCGCGACAATTTTAATAACTCCAGCCTTTGGCGACTACTACCGAACCTTGGCAGCGTACAACGCTAAAGTGCTGGAGTGTCCTTTGTCATTAGTCGTTGGTCATTGGTCATTGGTCATTGACAAAGGACAAAGGACAAAGGACAAAGGACTGCTTCTGAATAATCCCCACAACCCAACCGGAAAGCTATTTTCGCGGGACTCTATTTTGCCCTATCTGGAGCAATTTGCTTTGGTTGTGGTGGATGAAGCATTTATGGATTTTGTGCCGCCCAATGAGGAACAAAGCCTGATTCCGGTGGTACAGGAATATCCGAATTTAGTAGTATTGCGATCGCTGACCAAATTTTACAGTCTCCCAGGACTGCGATTAGGATATGCGATCGCACACCCCGACTGCCTAGCTAAATGGCAGCTATGGCGTGACCCCTGGCCCGTAAACACGTTAGCGGCGGCGGCGGCGATTGCGGCACTCCAAGATACGGAGTTTCAGCAGCAAACCTGGGCATGGCTACCACCTGCACGAAACCAACTCTTTCAGGGTTTAGCTAAAATCCCAGGATTGCAACCCCAAGCAAGTGCTGCTAACTTTTTACTGGTTGAGTCCCAAGAGTCTACTTCGCAGTTACAGCAACAATTACTCAAGCATCACCAGATTTTAATCCGCGATTGCCTTAGCTTTAAAGAACTAGGCGATCGCTTTTTCCGGGTTGCTGTACGTGAAGAGTCCGATAACCAACGCTTACTAATAGCGCTAAAAAAAAGTTAGGAGTTATAAGTTAGGAGTTATAAGTTGAAGAAGGGTTTTAATTCTTAACAGACGCGATTAATCGCGTCTCTCCTAACTCCTAACTCCTAATTCCTGTACAGACGCGATTAATCGCGTCTCTCCTAACTCCTAACTCCTAACTTTAAATTCGCGTGACCGTTGACTACGATATTGTAATTATTGGCGGCAGTCTTGCTGGATACTACGCTGCCCTTGCTGCAACTCAACTACGTGCTACAGTTGCCCTGGTGGAACCGAAAGTAGACTACGGATTTACTCATCACCATGCTCTTACCGAAATTGGTAAACTGGCGCAAAAGTTGAATGATGCCCCTAGTTTTGGTATTCATGCCACACACACTCATACCTCAGAAGAATGCCATATATCTATGGCATGGCAAGAAGCGATGCTGTATGCTCAATGCGTCGCCTCAAATCTCAAAGAACAGCATTCTCCCGCCATCCTAGCCGCGCGGGGAGTCGATGTTATCGTTGGTAGTGGTGAATTTCAATCTTCACCCCAACTGGCTTTTGCCGTTAATAATCGTCTACTACGCGCCCGTACCTATTTGCTGGCCACTGGTTCGCGTCCAGAAATTCCAGAAATTGAAGGATTGCAAGCCACTAGCTATCTAACCCTATCCAATATTTGGCAATCCTTAAAGGGAACGGCATTACCCAAAAATTGGGTCATTCTCGGCGGAATTCCCCAAAGCATTGAAATCGCTCAAACTTTAGCGCGGTTTGGTTGCAGTGTGACGCTGGTAGTCAAGCATCCCTATATTCTCCCATATCTAGACCCGGAGATCGCCATGCTGCTTCAGGGGCAGTTGGAAATCGAAGGTGTGCGCGTCCTCACCAAAAAATCAGTAACTCAGGTGAGGCTAATTGAGGATAAAAAGTGGATTCAAGCAGGAGACAAGGCAATTGAAACTGATGAAATTTTAGTGGCGACTGGACATCAGCCGAATCTTGAATCTCTAAATTTGGCAACAGTAGGTGTGAAATGGCATCGGCGTAGCTTAGTGGTGAATGATAAACTGCAAACCACTAACCACCGCATTTTCGCTTGTGGTGATGTAATTGGTGGTTACGACTTTGCCAATATTGCTAATTATGAAGCAAAAATTGCGCTGAACAATGCACTCTTTTTCCCCAGATTACGAGTCAATTATTGCTCCATTCCTTGGGCAATGTTTTCTGTGCCGATGCTGGCGCAAGTGGGTTTAACAGAGGCGCAGGCAAAACGTCAATTTGGTCGAGATCAAGTCTTAATTTTGCGACAGTATTTTAAAACTGTGGCAGCAGCCCAACTTCGGGACGAAACCACTGGTATGTGTAAATTAATTGTGCTACGCAATGGGGAAATTTTGGGAGCTTCGATATTGGGGTCAGAAAGTGGAGAGTTGATTAATTTGATTGCTTTAACAATCTCACAAAAAATTAAAGTCAAAGATTTAGCAAATCTATCTCCCGTCTATCCTAGTTTCTCAGAAATTATAGAACAAACTGCAAGAGAGTGGAGTAAGCAAAAGTTAAATAGCAATATTGCTTTGCAAGAGTTTTTAGAAGGCTTCTTCCATTTCCGCCGCAACTGGAATTTGTGAGTGGGGAGTATGTCTTAGTTGACAAATAAATAGACAAATAATATATACAATCATTCTTAAAAAAGCTATTGACAATCCGGCGCTAAATCTGACAGTTAAACAGCTTTAGAACTTACCCAAGAAGAATTCAGAATACATCCGCCTGAATCCAGAATGGATTCTGTGCTACTGGATGAAGAATCGAGGTTTAGAGCAAGGGATTTTAATCGTGGAGAATAAAAAATTGCTTACCTTATCGAAACCCCTGACTTCAGCCGTGGGGTATTCTGAATTCTGTCTTCAGCAGGACTTCTCAATTATTTATCTGGAAAAGTCTGTACCTTGCCATCAGGACTGAGAACAACTCGAATTCTGACATTTTGTCCGCGTGTATTGCCAGAAACAAAAGGTTTACCAACTTCAGGTATCCCAGCGCTATCAACGAATTCTCTTGCTGCCTTATTAAGGGGAAAAATTCGTTCAATTGTGCCGTCAACACCGACTGTCAAACTGTACTCTAATGTTTGTGCTAGTCCAGTAGGTGGTTGCCAACGCTTTGTTAGGTATTTTCTAGCTTCTGCTATTTGAGGTGTGTCAAATAATGTCCCTGTAGCTACTTCTGTGGATGTGGGGGTTTTGCCTCCATCTCCTAATTGATCGATAAACGGATTATTATCCGCAGTTCTAGAGGTGGGAAGTTGTGAAGCAGGTTTCTCTCCAGCAGAAGTTGGCTGTAGGGAATTGATTTTTTCCTCTAGCTGCTGTTGTGAGTTTAGTGAGGATGGTTGGGTAGGGGTATTGCCACCATTATTATCAGGTATAGTGCCAAGAGATGGGGGGACTGCTGAGATATTAGTTGGTAAGCTGTCCGTGGTAGAAGATAGTCTGGGTGGCAAATTCCGCCGTTGAGGAAGGGGATCAGCTTGGGGACTTGACCCTGTAAGGTTCTGTCCCAGATTTGGTAATATGGCTATTTCCTGGCCTGGGATTTTGCTAGATGGTGCGTTAGCTAAGCTCGCCGTTCGCGTAGCGTCTCGTAGAGAAGGCATCGCTCGATTGCTGGAAAGGTTTGCAGTCGTTCTCTGAGGTATTGTCAATGCATTTAGAGGGGGCGGTGTAGAGAAACTAGAACTAGGGGCTGTTAGAGGTGCTAGGGGCAAACTGGATGTAGGAAGTGGAGGCGTGGAACCTAGTAAGTTATCTGATGGAGTGCTGAGTCCGGGTTCAGGCGTGGGAAAGTTTAGTGAAGTTGAAGGTTCTAAAGCAGTCTTTATCGCTGCTGGATCTGCTGTTTTGGCTGTCTGCTGTTGCTTTTCTCTAATGTTGTTAGCATATTGCCAAGTAACTGGTAACAAACCTACACCTAATACTAATACTGCGGCAACAGGCGCCCAAGTAGGGAACCTTAGACTCGAACTCGTGTTGTTGAGAGTAGGGAGTGCCATGACATCAGTCGAGTATTCATCTAAAGCACTTGCCAAATCAAATAGTTGCAGCAGACTGAGTTTAATTACGGGGCCAGATGAGTGGTTGGCGAGAGAACCGAGAAATAAATTGTGAGTTAAATAGCTGTTTGGTTCTAAGTGGATATTTGCCCCGGAAATCTGGGTACTAAAGGAATTTAATGTTTTTATTGAGGACTTTAATTCCGGCTCATCCAGCGCTGTGCTTGAGTCCTGGGTACCGGAGAAACTGACCCAAAAGCTTTCTGGAGACTGTTGGAGGAATTCTTGTACGTAGCTTGTTACGGCATCACATAAGGCTTCGAGTTGATCGCGATCGCCCCGAATTGGAACTCTGTTTTCTTCTGGTAGTCGGGGATCATCAAAACGTAGCTCAAAGCTTAGGTGTTTGAGGACAGTTTTCCCCATCCAACGGGACAGAGGTGAGCTTTGCGCGAATACTTCTAGCGTGCAAGTCGGGGGTGTGTAGCAACGAATGACAGAATTTGATAGAGGCATGGCAGGAACTGCGAGGAAGACTATTTGGGATTTTGCAAAAAAAGAAAAGTTTAAACGGCGGATTCCTCCACTCAGAATTTTGTCAGGTTCCTTCCGTTATCCAAACTGATGTGCAAGTAGGAAGCAGTGCTGATACTGTATTGCCCAACAGCTAAGGACTATCAAAAGGGAATCCTTGTCTAGCAAACAAATTACAAGCGAATTTTGGTTGAGGAATTTCAAATCTAAAATTTAAAATTTTGTTGAACGGTCTATAAGTGCTAGCCAGAGACGGCGATGCCCACCAGGAGCACTGTAAAAAAGTAAATCTACAAGCAGTTTTAGTGCCAGGTTCGTTAGTAAATCCGTTGAGATTTGCTCGTCCTCTTCCATCCGCTCTTGGTAGGTGTTGCAAAAAGCATCAATATAATCTCCAAGTAAAGCAGCCTGGTGAGGTTCCCGGTTATTTTCTGCCATTTGTTCCAACAGTCCGACAGCACGGCGAATTAATTCCTGGTGCTGTTTGGCTAGGTAGCAAGTGATCAGAACAAGCGATCGCGCTTCTTCGATATCTAGCTTTTTTCGCCCTCCTTGACCTTTGCGTAGGGGATTTGATTGGCGCAGTCGCCATAAAGCTACGCGGTCGGGCACTCTTGACTCTAAATTCAGATCAGTTGCCGCCGAAAGCATAGCCTCTGAACCAATCCCAGTTAAGGTTTCTAGTGCCAACAGCACCAAGTCTAATTGGGTTTTGATATTATCCCATTGAACTGTGTTTGGGGCTGGAAGCTTGATTAAATCCTCCCACTGGGAATTTGGAGTGGCTGAGTTGGTGGCCGAGTGCATAACTTTTAGCATAGGTGATCAAGCTGATAGAGGATGTTGCTGTTACCCATTTTGAAACCAGACTCTCAAGCGTCAAGCTTGGTTTCCCATAGCTATGAGCCAGAGGCTTCAGCTAGATTTTTTCTATGTGGTAAACAGCAGGTATCTTTGTCCTACTCTAAATGAAATTTTATTTTCGACAAAGTAGAAAATTATCAATTCTATTTAAGGTTTACCCGACTTTCGCTGCTAGCTCCGTACAATAGTATAAATAAACTATTGTTTTGAATGCTAACCGCTAATTATCGCTAACTAATTAATTATGTAGAATACCTTCTAATTTGTCTGCGGTTTTAAATTTGGAAATTTGTTGATGTTTATTACTTAGTCTTACTTTATACACAATTACTATACAAATCTTTTGCCTGTTTGCTAAAGGCGCTTCTTGCTGCTGGACATCATCCCACCCCATTTTCGTTTGTGTGCAGCCTGTTATTTCAGGACGGGCTGGGCAACATCAGGACGATTAATGCCTCATAGCTATTAGATAAAAAATAAGTGGCGTGGTTTGCTAACTTGAAAACCATGCTGGGTGCATCTCCTAGTGTTTAGTTTGGCAAAAGATAAATAGCAAAATATCACTACTTTTATACTATTAGCCACAAACTTTTTGAGTAGCCAGTTCTGACAATTTTAACTAAATCGGGTTACTATTTTGCTGTCTTATCCACGCCCGAAATACTTTCATTGTCGCATTTCTGCCATTGGTTTTACTCAGCATCAAATATTCGGGAATCACTTGGTAAATTGGGAGATTTGGGAAAATATAACTGATATTTGATTCTACATATTTACCATCTAAAAGCACGTTTATTTCCAAGTTATTTCCATTCCATCGCCACAGTTCTGGTACTCTCAAAGCTTGATAATTATTGAAACGAGTGCGGGAGGTAATATCAATTTCCAGAGCCAAATCTGGAGGCGGGTCTGTTTCTAAATTGATTCTATCTTTGCCCCTAATTTTAGCTTCATTTTGGATATAGAAACAATCATCGGGTTCTACCCCAGCATCCATACTTTCTTTATCAAAAGTCGTAGAACCCAAACTCCAAAATTCCAGATCGAGTTCTTCTAATAAAACTTTTACCAAGTCCCCAATAATAACTTTAGCTACTTCATGCTCTGGTAATGGAGCCATTATTTCCAGCACCCCTTGACTGTAACCTATTCGAGAACTGCGATCGCCTCCCAATTCTGCCAAGATACGTTTGTATACCGACCAGGAGATATCTTTAATCAACAACTGATGACCGGCTCTAACAATTAGTTGATTGAGTTCAAGTAACATAGAAAATAACTTTATTTGATATGAGCAACGGTAACACCACTACCCCCATCTGCTTGTTCTGCTGGTTCGTAGTTGTTAACTCTGGGATGGTGTTGCAAAAAGGCGTGAACTCCTTGCCGCAGTTTACCAGTGCCGTACCCGTGAATAATCCAAAGTGGGCTTGTAGCTTCCGAAATGGCTTTATCTAAAATGTATTCGGCATCAGCTACCCGTTTACCACGCAAATCGATGGTATTTTGGGAAGTCCGAATTTCTGGAACACTTTGCGGTGGTGGGGTTACTGCTGCTGGGGCTGGTTTGGGTTTAACGACTGGTTCGGGTTTTTGACCATCTAGAGATTCTATGTCTTCTAACTTCACCGTCATCTTCATTAGCCCAAAGCGAACGCTTAACTCCCCATCTTCATTAGGGGCGGCGATCACTTCTGCTACCTGTCCCAATTTGGGAACCCGGAGCCGATCGCCTATTTTGGGCATAAACCCAGCTTTTGGTTTTGCTGGTGTTGCTGGCTGATATTGTTGGCCAATTTGATTCAAAGCATTGGTGGCTTGCTGGGCTTCTTGGGCTGTGGGGGCACCTTTCTGCAAACGGCGAATCACTTGGGCAATTTCACCTTTTGCTTGAGCGATCGCTTGTTGGACTGCTATTTCCTGTGAAGCCCGCAAACTGCTTTCCCTCTCCTCCAAACTTGCGGCTTTTGCGGATACTTCTTTGTATAAACGTTCCGCTTGCTGCAACAAACTTTGGGCTTCCGCAGCTTTGGTTTCCTGGCGGCGGCGTTGCGCTTCTAAGCCAGCAATCACCTGGTTAACTTCATCTGTGGCCTCTCCCACTTGAGTTTTTGCCTCTTCTACCACTTCTGGTTTTAATCCTAAGCGTAGGGCAATAGTTAAGGCATTAGAACGTCCAGGGATGCCCCACAGCAGACGGTAAGTAGGCGAGAGAGTACTTTCGTCAAATTCTACAGAGGCATTTTCAAACCGCTCATTTTCGTATTTCAGCGCTTTAAGTTCACCGAAGTGAGTGGTGGCGATCGTTAGCTGGGCATGGTTGGCTAGATATTGCAACAAGGCGATCGCTAAGGCGCTACCTTCAACTGGATCAGTGCCGGCACCGACTTCATCGAGTAAAACTAGGGAATTGGGAATTGGGCATGGGGCATTGGACACTTCCTCATCTCCCTTATCTCCCTCATCGCTAATGGCCTCCAAAATCCGACTAATGCGGCGAATGTGTCCAGAGAATGTGGATAAACTTTGCTGTAAGGATTGTTCATCGCCAATATCTGCCAGCACTTGATCAAACCAAGGTATTTCTACTGGTTCACGGGCGGCGACAAATAAACCCACTTTCGCCATCAATGCTGCTAACCCCAAGGTTTTTAAGGTTACAGTTTTACCGCCAGTATTTGGCCCGGTAATCGTCACTACCCGAATTTGCGGACTAATTAGCAAATCTACAGGAACTACTGGTTGTCCTTGTTCATGCTGTTGCTGCCACACTAACAGAGGATGTCGTAAGTTCCGCAAGGTAATGATTTCATTGTCTTCACGCTGGATAAATCGCGGCGGATTCGCTCCTAGCCAGTAACTATATCGTGATCTAGCGGTTGCCAGATCCAAAGTGGTAGCGATCGCTAACAACCTCTCCAAATCTGGTTTGACTGCGGCTACAAGTTCGGTCAAAACGCGGCGAACCGCTTCTTCTTCGGCTTGCTCTCTTCTGATGATCTGCCGCAGTTGGTTGCCCAGAGGCACTACTGAATTCGGTTCTACGTACAGCGTCGCACCGCTAGTAGAGGTATCGTGGACAATACCGGGGATGGCATCTTTTTGGGGTGCTTTCACGGGGATCACAAAGCGATCGCTCCGTTGCGTAATCAGCTGTTCCTGAACTGCGCCAGATTTTGCCTGTAATATATTTTGCAGCTTTTGAGTAATCTGAGTACGTAATCGCCGCAAGTCTGTGCGAATTTCTCCCAGTTTTTGACTCGCGCGGTCAGTTACCTGGGCCCGTTCATCAATACATCGGTGAATTTCCTGCTCTAGTTCTGGATAAGTCCGCAAATCGGCAACCAACTCAGTCAGTATGGGCAAATCTTCCTGATTGTCAATGAGACGGCGCAAATTTCTGACACCAGCGAGGGTGGTAGCGATCGCTAATAGTTCATCCCCTGTCAAAATTCCGCCGCGTTCTGCCCGTTCTAGGGAATCGCCAATATCTTGAATTCCCTCAAATGAGAGTCCCGTGGTTAGGCGAGTTTCCAGTTGGTAGACTTCTTTGGTTTGCTCTAGTAACTGTTCGCTTTCGGTCTGAGAATCGGGTATTTTCAGATGACGCGCAGCTGTCGCCCCCAGCTTAGTTGCCGCAAAGGTGGCAAGGTGCTGACAGAGGCGATGCCATTCTAATAGTTCTAAGGTTTCAGATTGGATCAAGGTTTCAACATCAAATCTGAAGTTATAGTAACAATTCTAGCCGTTCTGTGACACTTATTTAGCTCATACTGCGGCTATTTCTTGCACTAGTACGTAAGGCTGGACGATGAGGGTATTAAATCGCTTAGTGCGTTGGCGTAGCTCGCTGAAAGCATCGCTATTCCATTCTCCTACCTGTACTGTCGTGGGTTTGGTAATCAATTGCTGCTCAATCCACTGTTGCACTGATGGTATGTGATCACTGGCGATCGCTACTCCAACATCCAGCAAGTTTAACTCAGGTGCCACCAAAATTACTGCATCTCGTTGTACATGAGGAATTAGCCACTCCCACTCTGCCTCATCCAAAATTTTTGTTAATTCCGCTCTTAAATCCGACATTATTACTCAATTTGTATTGGCTAAGAAATTATTTTAATTTTACATTAATTACTACTTTTAACAGACGTAATTAATCGCGTCTTCACCTTTTGTACAGACGCGATTCATCGCGTCTCCTAACTAAACTTCAGCTTTCATTTCATCAATTTCAAATAAAGATACAATTACTCCAGCGATGGGAATAGATATAAAAACTCCCAGTAAACCTGCTCCTTTAGCGCCTACTAGTAAAGCAAAGAACACTACTACAGGATTAAGATTCAGTGCATCTTGCATAATTCGAGGCGAAATCAAGTTGTCTTGTATCTGCTGAAGGACAATACAAGCTATCAATACTTTCAATGCTAACCAAACACCTTGAGACAACACAACTAAAGTAACTGTGCTTACTCCTAATGTCGCTCCTATACCAGGAATAATATCAAGAACTCCAACTATCACTGACAAGATTAAAGCAAAAGGGACTTTTAATATTAAAAAGACTAAAAAAGTTGTACTTGTGAGAAATGCACTTAATAACAGCTGACCTCTAAAAAATCCGAGAAAGGAGCGTCTGATTATACTTGTAAATCTATTACGGCGCTGTTTTGGTACTATTTTTATGGTAAAATTCCACAATTTGTCTCCATCTAGCAACATAAAGAAAGCCACAACTGCAATCAATATAAAGGTAAGGAAATTCGTCATAAAGCCTTGTAAAATAGCCAAGCTAGTAACAAGAGTAGATACAGCTTGGTTTCGCAATTGTTCTTGAATGAAACTTAAATTAATCTGCAAATTCTGGCTTCGCAAAAATCCTTCTAGTTCCTCTAATAAAGGTATTAAAGAATTTACAAAGCCAGTTATACTATCAATTAATTGTTGTCCTTGAGATAAAACCGTTAAGCCGACGGTAATTATCACAGTGCCAATAATCACAATGCTGAACAAAAAAACGACAGCGACAGCTACGCCGTGGGGCAAAAAATGCCGCAGCCATTTTACAGGATAGCTGAGTAAAAAAGCCAAAATTGCCGCAAATGTAAAAATAACAATGACCGTTTCAAAGTAAGCTAAAAGTTGTACAATTGCCCAGCCAGAAGCAACTAAAAGCAAAAAGCGGACTAACGCCAGATTATTTAATCGCTCCCAAAAATTTTTGGCTTGCAAGCCGCTCATAATAATTTGTAATTCGTAATTCGTAATTGAGACGCAAAAAAGCTAGTTGTGTAGCGTGAGAAAGTTGCCCACCCTGTAAGATGAATGATTTATTTGTTGGAAGTCCCTTAGTTGATTGTCAGAGTGAATTTATTTTAAGATTAGAGGAACCTAATAGCGATCGCTACCTCCTGAAAGCATATATCTGAGTTTGTGTAACTCATCGTCCTAAATTATGCATCTCGTTAATTACCGTGGCACACTTTTGTGTCAATGCTTCCAATTCCTCTTTATTAGTGGAACTGGGAGCATCAATCAAGTTACCAATTCTCACAGTGATGGGAACTGCGCGAGGTAGGGACGATCCTTTTTCTAAAATCGCCTCAGTACCCCAGACACTTACTGGCAATATTGGGGCTTTTGCTTTCGCCGCCAGCAGCAATGCACCTCTTTTGGGGTCTGTAATTCGACCATCTGGGGTGCGGGTACCTTGCAAAAAAACACCGACAGCCCAACCTTTATCGAGATATTCTAGGGCGGAACGGATGGCAGTGCGATCGGCATTTCCCCGACTCACCGGGTAAGCGCCGTACAATTTAATCGCTTGTGCCAAAATGGGAATATTAAATAACTCTTCCTTAGCCATGTACGCTACTGGACGACGTACACAGTTGGAGACAATCGGCGGGTCAAAGTAACTAGCGTGATTACTCACTACCAGTAGCGCCCCTGATTGGGGGACATTTTCCGTACCATAAATCTGTCCCCGAAAATAGGCGTGAAGTATGGGGCTGACGACCGACCATTTAAAGGTGTGGTAAAGTGCCAGACTGATAAACGGTTCGCGGTTTTTGTCCACAGAAGATAATGCAAATCAAACTGAACTTAGCATAAGCGATCGCCAGTCCCAGAGCAAACTCAACCAAGCTGTAGAAAAGCAAGCTACTGATTTCGACAATTTCAGTTGATACTTAGTGAGCTTTTTTACTACATTCCCTACCTTTTAAAATATGCTTTTAAGGGATTCCAATTAAAAAAATATCCAATATGAATTGTTTCACCCATTTGGGAATACTAGATATGGAAATCGTCAGGATTTAGCAGTATGGTTACTATTCCCGGATATCAAGTTAACGAACAACTTTATAATGGTTCGAGAACCCTAGTTTATCGGGGGTATCGAGAAACTGACTCGTTAAGAGTAGTGATTAAACTGCTGAAAAATCCTTATCCCAGTTTCAGCGAACTCTTATCGTTTCGCAATCAATACACCATTGCCAAAAATCTCAACTCACCCCTAATCATCCAAACCTACAGCTTAGAACCTTACCAAAATAGCTATGCGTTGGTGATGGAAGACTTTGGAGGGATTTCTCTTAAAGAATGGGGAACAGGGTCAAGCCTACGAAATCTCACGGAGTTTTTACAGATAGCGATCGCACTGTGCAATACCTTAGACATACTCTATCATCAGCGCGTTATTCATAAAGACATCAAACCCGCAAATATTCTAATTAATCCCGAAACCAAACAAGTTAAATTAATTGACTTTAATATTGCATCTTTATTACCGCGAGAAACTCAAACGCTTATCAGTGCCAATGTGTTAGAAGGGACACTCGCTTATATTTCTCCAGAACAAACAGGAAGAATGAACCGGGGGATTGACTACCGGACTGATTTTTATTCTTTAGGTGTAACTTTCTACGAATTACTTACAGGAGAGTTACCCTTTCAATCAAATGATCTGATGGAGTTAGTGCATTGTCATATTGCAAAACTTCCACCAAATATGAATAAACCTCACCTGTCTTCGGCACCCTCTCCTTACCAAGGAGAGGGTTGGGGTGAGGTTGATTTGACTATTCCCCAAGTTCTCTGTGATATCGTAATTAAATTGATGGCGAAAAATGCCGAATCCCGCTATCAAAGTGCATTAGGAATTAAATTTGATTTAGAAAATTGTTTAACTCAACTCCAAGAAACTGGTGAAATTAAGAGTTTCCCAATTGCGCGTAGGGATGTGTGCGATCGCTTTATTATCCCTGATAAACTTTATGGACGAGAAACAGAAGTAGAAACCTTACTCCAAGCATTTGAAAGAGTTAGCCTTGGTGCGACAGAAATGATGCTGGTAGCGGGTTTTTCCGGTATTGGTAAAACCGTTGTAGTTAACGAAGTTCATAAACCCATTGTGCGGCAACGAGGTTATTTTATCAAAGGGAAATATGACCAATTTGGGCGCAATATTCCCTTCAGTGCATTTGTGCAAGCCTTCCGAGATTTAATGGGGCAATTATTAACAGAAAGCGATGCTCAAATCCAGCAATTTAAAACCAAGATTTTAGCGGCTGTAGGTGATAATGGACAGGTAATTATTGAAGTCATCCCGGAATTATCAAGAATTATTGGTCAACAACCACCTGCTACAGAATTATCAGGAACTGCGGCACAAAATCGATTTAATTTATTATTCCAGAAATTTACCCAAGTCTTTACCAGTGACAAACATCCATTAGTGATGTTTTTAGATGATTTGCAATGGGCAGATTCGGCATCACTGATTTAATGCAGTTATTAATAGCTGATACAAAGCATCTTTTCTTAATTGGTGCTTATCGTGATAACGAAGTCAACCCAGCACATCCGTTAATGTTGACTTTGAATGATATCCAAAAAACAGCAGCCACGATTAATACGATTAGTTTAGCGCCACTGAGTCAAGGGCAAGTGAATCAATTAGTTGCTGATACGCTGAAGTGTTCAGAAAATTTAGCTTTGCCTCTTTCTCTATTGATATATCATAAAACTCAAGGTAATCCGTTTTTCGCTACACAGTTTCTCAAGGCATTACACCAAGATGGATTAATTGAATTCACCCCTCCAACCCCCCCTTACCAAGGGGAGCCAGTGCGTTGCGGGGGTCTCCCCCATTGTAGCATCTGGGGTGGAGCTACGGGGGGGTGGCAATGTGATATCACCCAAATAAATCAGCAGGCAGTTACAGATGATGTCGTTAAGTTCATGGCATTTCAATTACAAAGACTGCCTCAATCAACTCAAAATGTGTTGCAGTTGGCCGCTTGTATTGGGAATCAATTTGATTTAGCAACTTTGGCAATTGTTTCGGAAGAATCAGAAATTGAAACTGCTGCTAGTTTATGGAAAGCTTTACAAGAAGGATTGATTTTACCCATTAGTGATGTTTATAAATTTTATCAGGATTCGTCATTATTCATTGGTCATTTGTCATTAGAAAATAGCGAACAAAAGACCGTATATTATAAATTTTTACATGACAGAGTGCAACAAGCTGCCTATTCTCTAATTCCTGATAACCAAAAACAAGCAACTCATCTCAAAATTGGACAATTACTTCTAAAAAATTCCTCTTTGATAGAACAAGAGGAAAAACTGTTTGATATTGTCGGGCATTTGAATTTAGGAAAAGAGTTAATTACTCAACCAAGCAATCGCCAAGCATTAGCTCAACTGAATTTGCAAGCTGGAGTGAAGGCGAGAAATTCTACAGCTTACGCCGCAGCCAGGGTTTATTTGCAAAGGGGGATGAAGCTACTGCAAACAAACTGCTGGCAATATCAGTATGAATTGACTTTGAATCTGTATGTTGCAACTGCGGAAATTGCCTATTTGAATGGTGACTTTGAGGGCATGGAACAGCTAGCAGCTATACTTTTGCAGCAAGCACAGACGATTTTGGACAAGGTGAAAATCTACGAAATTCAAATCGCGGCACAGACAGCCCAGAGTCAAATGTTAGGGGCGATCGCGGTTGGCAGAGAGGCTTTAGCCCAATTGGGGGTAGAATTACCGAAAGAAGTAGACGAAGCCACGATTGGCAAAGCCTTACAAGACCTAAACCACCAACTCCAGGGGAGACAAATTGCCGAACTGGTTGATTTACCAGTGATGAGCGAAACCACCGCTCAAGCTGCAATACAACTGTTAGGAATGTTGTTTCCACCAGTGTTGCAGGGAATACCAGGTTTACTGCCCCTGTTGAGCGCGACAATGGTGAAGTTGTCGCTCCAGTTTGGCAATGCACCCGCCTCGACGGCAGGATATGCAATTCATGGCCTGGTGCTGTCTGCATTTTTGGGCAAAGTTGAAACAGGCTACGGATTTGGTAGATTAGCACTCTCGTTGCTGGAACGGTTGAATGCCCAGGGAATGAAACCCATCACTCTAAATCTGTTTGGGGCTTTCATCCAACATCACCAAGAAGCTCTGAGGGCAACGATACCGACGCTAAAAGATGGCTACACCACTGGCATCGAAACAGGCGATTTTCTCTCTGCTGGCTACAGCATTATATCTTACATGAATATTGCGCTTTTTGCAGGTATAGACTTGGACACTTTGGAACCCGAATTTGCCGCTTACAGTGCTACCCTAACTCAGTTGAAACAAGACTCGGCGCGTACTCATTCGGACATAACGCGGCAAGTAGTGCAGCATTTGAGAGAAACGGTGAGCCAACCAGATTGCTTAATTGGTACTATCTACGATGAAACGGTGATGCTGTCAAAGCACCAGCAGAATAACGATTTCACCCTGATAGCCCTTTCCTACATCTACAAACTGATGCTTGCCTACTACTATGGCAATTATCAGGCTGGCCTCGACCACATTACCCAAGGCAAGCCCTATTTGATGGGAGTATCGGGATTGGTTTTTATTCCGATTTTGCATTTCTATGCAGCCCTGACGCACCTGGCACTATTTTCTACCCAGCCAGAAATTGAGCTTTCCGAAATTCTCGCCCAGGTAGAAATCCATCAAACCACTTTGCATCAATGGGCAGAAAATGCTCCGATGAATCATCTGCATAAATGGCATTTAGTTGAGGCTGAAAAACAACGAGTGTTGGGCAATAAAGCAGAAGCACTTGAACATTACGATCGCGCCATCTCCCTCGCTAAAGAAAACGAATACCTTAATGAAGAAGCACTTAGCAACGAACTGACAGCTAAATTTTACCTCGACTGGGGCAAAGAAAAAGTCGCCCAAGCATATATGTACCAAGCATACTACTGCTACGCTCGCTGGGGAGCAAAAGCGAAAGTGGAAGATTTAGAAAAACGCTATCCTCAGCTACTCCAACCCATCCTGCAACAGCAACGAATCAACCTCAACCCCCTAGAAACTATTGCTTTTCGCGGGACTTCCTCTTCCACTCGCACTTCTAGCACTGGCAGCACCAATATTTCCGATGTTCTAGATTTTACCTCAGTTCTCAAAGCAGCTCAAGCTATCTCCAGTTCTCTAGAATTAGATCAACTCATCGCCAGTCTCACGCGTATTATCTTAGAAAACTCTGGCGCGAAAAAATCTGCACTAATTCTTGCCCAAGACGACACTTGGCAAGTACGAGCAATTACCTTTATTGAGCATGAGGAAATACAAACTATCCTCGAAACACAATTACTAGACAATTGTCAAGATATTCCCGTAAACATTATCCATTACGTCAAAAATACCAAGCAAACAGTTATTATAGACAATTGCAAAACAGATATTATTGGTTTAATTGGGGAATATATGTTGTCACATCAACCCCAGAGTGTATTTTGTACTCCGATTATTAATCAAGGGCGTTTGGTAGGGATTCTTTACCTAGAAAATCAACTAACTCAAGGGGTATTTACTAGCGATCGCCTTTCTGTGATAAATTTTCTCTGCACTCAAGCTGCGATTTCTTTGGAAAATGCTCAATTATATGATCATCTCCAGGAGCGAGAAAAGTTTCTCAGTAGTATTTACGAAGGTGTTGGCTGTCTCGTTTTTGTGATTGATATCCGGGATAATGGTAGGTTTGAGTACACAGGATGGAGTAAATCCTGCGAACTAGGGGTTGGTATACTTGCTTCAGAAGTGCTGGGTAAAACTCCCCAAGAATTCATGGCTGCTGATGAAGGTGCAGCAGTGGAGCAAAAATATCTGCATTGTTTCCAAACCGAAATACCTATCACCTATGAAGAATGTCTAACATTTAATGACCAAAAAACTTGGTGGTTAACCACACTCAGTCCATTAAAGGATGAGACGGGCAAAGTTTATCGCCTAGTCGGTACAACTATTAATATTAGTGATCGCAAACAAGCTGAGTCAGCGTTAACAGAAAAATCTCAAGCACTCGGAACAGCCTTAGAAGACTTACAACAAGCGCAATTACAAATTGTTCAGAGTGAGAAAATGTCTGCATTGGGTAATTTAGTTGCAGGGGTAGCCCATGAAATGAATAATCCTTTAGGCTTTATTTCTGCTAGCCTCAAACAAGCTAAACCCACCGTTGCAGATATTGTTGAACACTTGAAACTATATCAACAAAGTTTACAAAATCCCAGTGATCAAATTCTCGCTCATGCTGAAGACATCGACTTAGATTATAGCTTAGAAGACTTACCCAAGGCAATTGATTCAATGGTGATGGCGTGCGATCGCCTCAAAAATATCAGCACCAGTCTCCGCACTTTCTCCCGTGCTGATAAAGATTACAAAGTGCCTTTTAATATCCACGAAGGTATCGACAGTACGATTTTAATTCTCAAACATCGCCTCAAAGCAAACGAACAGCGTCCCGCAATTGAAGTGATTACCAATTATGGCAATTTATCTAAGATTGAGTGTTTTCCTGGACAATTAAATCAGGTATTTATGAATATTCTGGCAAATGCTATTGATGCGCTGGATGAATCAAATACGGGACGGAGTTTTGCAGAAATTAAGGACAATCCCAACCAAATTATAATTAAAATATCCCTGAAAAATGAAGGCGTGAAAATTTCTATTGCTGATAATGCTCAGGGGATGAATGAATCAGTGAAACAAAAGATTTTTGACCACTTATTTACTACAAAATCTGTGGGTAAAGGAACGGGATTAGGATTAGCGATCGCTCGTCAAATTGTCGAAGAAACCCACAGTGGAAAATGAAGTTTTAACTCTGTTTTGGGTGAGGGGACAGAATTTTTTATTGAAATTCCACTGTAAAGTTTTGAAGATTGTTGGTAAACAACTACACTATCCGGGAACACTAAATTTGGAAGTCTTAAACATGAGCGCAGTATGGTTAGCACTAAAGTCAGCATTCCCGGATATCAACTTAACAAAGAACTATACAATGGTTCGAGAACCCTAGTTTATCCAGGGTATCGAGAAACTGACTCGTTAAGAGTAGTGATTAAACTGCTGAAAAATCCTTATCCTAGTTTCAGCGAACTCTTGTCGTTTCGCAATCAGTACACCATTGCCAAAAATCTCAACTCACCTCGCAGCAGAACGGTGTCGAGTATTGGGACAAAATGCAGAGGTCAGTGAACATTACGATCGCGCGATCGCTGGAGCCAAAACAAACGAGTATATTCAAGAAGAAGCGATCGCTAACGAACTAGCAGCGAAGTTCTACCTCCAATGGGGCAAAGAACGCATCGCCAAAGATTATTTGATTCAAGCCTACTATGCTTATTCCCGGTGGGGAGCAAAAGCCAAAGTTACCGATCTAGAACAACGCTATCCCCAATTACTTCAACTCATCCTGCAACAGCAACGACTTAACCTCAACCCTCAAGAAACTCTTGACTTTCATGAGACTTTCTCATCTACTCGCACGAATCCCACTGGCGGCACCAAGATTTCCGACATTTTAGATTTTACCTCTGCCCTGAAAGCGGCTCAAGCTATTTCCAGTTCTCTGGAATTAAATACACTCATCACCAGTCTCACCCGGATTATCTTAGAAAACTCTGGCGCGAGAAAAGTTGTACTGCTGCTTCCCGATGAAGATACTTGGCAAGTACGAGCAATTACTTTTATTACTGATAATCAAATACAAACCATTCTGGAAAAACAGCCACTCGACAATTGTCAAGATATTCCCGTAAAAATTATTAATTACGTCAAAAATACTCAACAAACAGTTGTGATAGACAATTGCAAAACAGATATTCCTGGGGTAACTGGGAAATATATGTTGTCACATCAACCCCAAAGTCTATTCTGTACCCCAATTATTAATCAAGGGCATTTGGTGGGGATTCTGTACCTAGAAAATCAAATGATTCAAGGGGTATTTACTAGCGCTCGCCTCAGCGTGATTAACTTACTGTCTTCCCAAGTAGGAATATCTCTAGAGAATGCTCAACTTTATCAACAAGCTGGGCAAGCACTACAAGACTTACAACAAGCACAGCTGCAAATCGTCCAAAGTGAGAAAATGTCTGCATTGGGTAACTTAGTTGCAGGGGTAGCCCATGAAATGAATAATCCTTTGGGATTTATTTATGCCAGCCTTCAACAAGCTAAACCCAACCTTGCAGATATTGTTAAACACTTAAAACTTTATCAAGAAAGTTTCCCTAATCCAGGTGATGAAATTATCGACCATGCCGAAAAAATCGACTTGGATTATAGCTTAGAAGACTTACCCAAGATTATTGATTCAATGGTCATGGCGTGCGATCGCCTCAAAAATATCAGCACCAGTTTACGTACTTTCTCCCGCGCCGATCAAGATTACAAAGTAAAATTTAACATTCACGAAGGCATTAATAGCACAATTTTAATTTTGAAACATCGTCTCAAGGCGAATCAACAACGCCCTGAGATTGAAGTTGTCACCAACTACGGTAATTTCCCTCAAGTAGAATGTTTTCCTGGTCAATTAAATCAGGTATTTATGAATATTATAGCTAATGCTATTGATGCCTTAGATGAATCTAATCATGGACACTCTTTTCAGGAAAATAAAGCCAATCCTAACTGCATTAAAATTACAACCTCGGTCGAAAATGATTTAGTTAAAATTGCCATTGCTGATAATGGTCAGGGGATGAATGAATCAGTGAAACAAAAGATTTTTGACCACTTATTTACTACTAAAGGTGTGGGTAAAGGGACAGGATTAGGATTAGCGATCGCTCGTCAAATCGTTGAATCAACCCACGGTGGCAAATTGAGTTTTAACTCTGTTTTGGGTGAGGGGACAGAATTTTTTATTGAAATTCCAGTATAATTTTTGCTTTTGTTGTTCAACAACCTCAGATATTTGGGAATACTAAATCTAGAAGTCTTAAGGATTTAGCAGTATGATTACCACTCTTGTCAATATTCCCGGATATCAAGTAGGCGAAGAACTCTACAATGGTTCGAGAACCCTAGTTTATCGTGGTTATCGAGAAACTGACTCCTTAAAAGTAGTGATTAAACTACTGAAAAATCCTTATCCGAGTTTCAGCGAATTGGTGCAGTTTCGCAATCAGTACACCATTGCCAAAAATCTCAACTCACCCCTAATCATCCAAACTTACGGCTTAGAACCTTACCAAAATGGCTATGCGTTGGTGATGGAAGACTTTGGGGGAATTTCTCTTAAAGAATGGGAAATAGGGTCAAGCCTACGAAATATCACGGAGTTTTTACGGGTAGCGATCGCACTATGCAATATCTTAGATATACTATACCGCGAGCAGATTATTCATAAAGACATCAAACCCAGCAATATTTTAATTAATCCCAAAACCAAACAAATAAAATTAATTGATTTTAGTATTGCATCTTTACTACCACGAGAAACTCAAACGCTGATCAGTCCCAATGTGTTAGAAGGGACACTCGCTTATATTTCTCCAGAACAAACTGGAAGGATGAATCGGGGGATTGATTACCGCACAGATTTTTATTCTTTAGGTGTAACTTTTTATGAATTACTAATAGGAAATTTACCCTTTCAATCAAACAATCTGATGGAGATGGTGCATTGTCATATTGCAAAACTTGCCGCTCCTTTGGAGCAATTCCAAATTCCGCAAGTGATTTCAGATATCGTCATGAAATTGATGTCGAAGAATGCTGAAGACAGATATCAGAGTGCATTAGGAATTAAATTTGATTTGGAAAATTGTTTAACTCAACTTCAGTTAACTGGCAGAATTGAGAGTTTTTCAATCGCCCAACAAGATGTGTGCGATCGCTTTATTATCCCCGACAAACTTTATGGACGAGAAACAGAAGTAAAAATTCTACTGCAAGCATTTGAAAGAGTCAGCCTCGGTGCAACAGAAATGATGCTGGTTGCGGGTTTTTCCGGTATTGGTAAAACAGTTGTAGTTAACGAAGTTCATAAACCGATTGTGCGTCAACGCGGTTATTTTATCAAAGGGAAATTTGACCAATTTCAGAAAAATATTCCCTTTTCGGCATTTGTACAAGCGTTTCGGAATTTGATGGGGCAATTGTTAACTCTAAGCGATGCAGAAATTCAACAATGGAAAAGCAAGATTTTAGAGGCTGTAGGTGAGAACGGACAAGTAATTCTTGAAGTAATTCCCGAATTATCAAGAATTATTGGTCAACAATCACCTGCTCCAGAATTATCAGGAAGTGCGGCACAAAATAGATTTAATTTATTGTTCCAAAAGTTTACCCAAGTCTTTACAAGTTTTGAACATCCATTAGTGATATTTTTGGATGATTTGCAATGGGCAGATTCGGCATCGCTGAAATTGCTACAATTGTTGATGGAACAGACAGGACATTTATTAATCTTGGGTGCGTATCGGGATAATGAAGTATCACCGACTCACCCGTTTATCCTAACCGTAGATGAGATCGTCAAAACTGGGGCAGTGGTCAATATCATTACGCTGCAATCGTTAAGTCTAGTTGATCTGAATCAGTTGGTGGCGGATACGTTGAATTGCGATCGCTCCCTGGCTCAACCGTTGACCGAACTGGTATACCAAAAAACCAAGGGTAATCCCTTTTTTGCGACTCAGTTTCTCAAGGCACTCTATGAAGAAGAACAAATTACTTTTGACTGGGAAGCACGGCATTGGCAGTGTGATATTGCTCAAGTCAGAGCTTTAGCGATCACCGATGATGTCGTCGAGTTTATGGCATTGCAATTGCAGAAGTTGCCGACACAAACTCAGGATGTGTTGAAGTTGGCGGCTTGTATTGGAGCAGAGTTTGATTTGACGACATTGGCGATCGTGTCCCAGCAGTTTCCTTTATATACGGCTGCTGCACTGTGGAAAGCATTACAAGAAGGTTTAATTATTCCGAATACGGAAATCTATAAATTTTTTATTCAGTTTGACAGTGCGTCGGTTTCTGATGCAGCAGCTAATCCAACTTATCGCTTTTTGCACGATCGCGTTCAGCAAGCGGCGTATTCCCTGATTCCAGAAGAGCAAAAGCAAATCACCCACCTCAATATTGGACGTTTGCTGCAACAAGCAACCAGTGCGAGTCAACAGGATAAGCAGATTTTTGCGATCGTTAACCACCTCAACAAGGGGATATCTCTGATTGAGGATGAGACGGAGCAACAGGAACTCGTGCAGTTAAACTTGATGGCTGGACAGAAAGCTAAGGGTGCAACGGCTTATGGGGCGGCTTTAAACTATTTCAACACAGGCATTTCTTTGTTGAGGGGCAATTGCTGGCAGAGCCACTACACTCTCGCCCTCGTTCTGTATGAAGGTGCAGCTAATTGTGCTTTCCTGGGCGCTAACTTTGAACAAATGGAGCAGTTCGCAGAAGTTGTACTCACTCATGCCTGCTCTTGGCTTGATCGGGTTAATGTTTACGACACGAAGATTCGGGCTTGCATGGCTCAAAACCAACTTTTAGAAGCGTTGCAGTTGGCGCGGGAAGTACTGGAAACTCTGGGGGTGCATTTGCCAGAACAGCCTACCCCGGCAGACATTGGGCAGGCACTCCAGCATACCCAAATCCAACTCAGCAACAGATCGATGGAATCTTTGCTGTATTTACCGGAAATGACTGCGCCGGATAAAAAAGCCGCAATGATGATTCTGTCCACCATCATGTCGCCTGCTTATCAAGCTGCCCCAAACCTGATGCCCCTGGTAGTCTTTGCCCAGTTCGATCTATCGGTGCAGTACGGAAATGCTCCAGACTCAATTCATGGCTACAGTCTGTATGGGTTAATGTTGATTGCCATATTAGGTGATATTGAAGCAGGCTATTGCTTTGGGCAGCTGGGGATAAACCTCCTGCAACACCTTCACTCACCCAAGCTTGTTGCTACAGCCCTTTTTGACTTTAACTGCTTCTTCAAACACTGGAAAGAACCTGCAAAAACCTGCCAGGCAGGACTACTGCAAGCCTATTCCAGTGGATTAGAAATTGGTAATCTCAATCTTGCAGCACTCAGCCTACTCGTGTATGACTCTAATGCCTATTTCTGTGGACAGGAACTGTCTTCCCTCAAGTTAGTGATGGAAGAACATCGCAAGGTGATGCAGCAACTGCGCCAGCATACCTATCTCCACACGCAAAGTCTTTACCATCAGGTAGTCGTGAATCTGTTGGGGGCGTCAACAGAGCCACATCGGTTGGTTGGTGAATACTGCGATGAGCGTGAAATGATTCAGCTTTACCAGAAAACGGGTGAAGTAACCGCACTGCACCAAGTTTATCGCCATAAGCTGATACTTTGCTACCTGTTCCAAGACTATGAACAAGCATTGGAAAACGCCAATAAAGCAGCCCAGTATTTGGGTGGAACGGCAGGACTGATGGGTGTTCCGGTTTTCCATTTCTACGATGCGCTAGTACAATTAGCGCTTTATCCAGATGCCAGCGAAACAGACCAATCAAGCATTCTAGAACGGGTTGCTACCAACCTGGAAAAACTCAGTGGGTGGGCAGCTTATGCACCGAGTAATCAGGCTCATCGCTGCGCCTTGATTGTCGCAGAACGGTGTCGGGTCTTGGGGGCTAGAGCCGAAGCAATAGAAAACTACGATCGCGCGATCGCCCTTGCCAAGGAACACGAATACCTCAACGAAGAAGCTCTCGCCAACGAACTCGCCACCAAATTCTATCTCGAATGGGGCAAAGAACGCATTGCCAAAGATTATTTGATTGAAGCCTACTATGCTTATTCTCGGTGGGGAGCAAAAGCCAAAGTTACCGATCTAGAACAACGCTATCCCCAATTACTTCAAGTCATCCTGCAACAGCAACGACTCAACCTCAACCCTCAAGAAAATCTTGGCTTTCATGAGACTTTCTCATCTACTCGCACGAATACCACTGGCAGCACTAATATTTCCGACGTTTTAGATTTTACCTCCGCCCTGAAAGCCGCTCAAGCTATTTCCAGTTCTCTGGAATTAGATACACTCATTGCCAGTCTCACCCGGATTATCTTAGAAAACTCTGGTGCCAAAAAAGCTGTACTGCTGCTTCCTCAAGAAAACACTTGGCAAGTCCGAGCAATTACCTTGATTCATCATCAGAAAATACAAACCATACTTGATCCACAATTACTAGATACTTGTCAAGATATTCCTATAAAAATTATCAATTATGTCAAACATACTCAAGAAACCATTGTTATAAATAATTGCCAAACAGATATTCCTGGGGTAATTGAGGAATATATGCTAGAGTATCAACCGAAAAGTATTTTATGCACACCAATTATTAATCAAGGGCATTTGGTAGGGATTCTTTACTTAGAAAATAAACTCACAAGCGAGGTATTTACTAACGAACGTCTGCAAGTTATCAATCTACTTTCTTCCCAAACTGCAATATCCCTAGAGAATGCTCGACTTTATCAACAAGCTGGGCAAGCATTACAAGATTTACAACAGGCACAATTACAAATCGTCCAAAGTGAGAAAATGTCGGCACTGGGTAACTTAGTGGCAGGGGTAGCACATGAAATGAATAATCCTTTAGGATTTATTTATGCCAGCCTTCAACAAGCTAAACCCAGCTTTACGGATATTGTTGAACACTTGAAACTCTATCAATCAAGTCTTCCCAACAAGAGTGATGAAATTATCGACCATGCCAAAGAAATCGACTTGGATTATAGCTTAGAAGATTTACCTAAGATGATTGATTCTATGACAATGGCGTGCGATCGCCTTCACAACATTAGTACTAGTTTAACAACTTTCTCCCGCGCTGATAAAGATTACAAAGTGCCGTTTGATATCCATGAAGGCATTGATAGCACAATTTTAATTCTCAAACATCGTTTGAAAGCAAACGAACAACATCCAGCAATTGAAGTGATAACTGACTATGGCAATTTACCTAAGATTGAGTGTTTTGCTGGACAATTGAATCAGGTATTTATGAATATTCTGGCAAATGCCATTGATGCGCTGGATGAATCAAATACGGGACGGAGTTTTCAGGAAATTAAGTCCAATCCCAATCGAATTACAATTAAAACCTTTCTGGAAAATGAAGGCGTGAAAATTGCTATTGCTGATAACGGTAAGGGGATGAATGAATCAGTGAAACAAAAGATTTTTGACCATTTATTTACTACAAAAGGTGTGGGGAAAGGGACGGGATTAGGATTAGCGATCGCTCGTCAAATCGTTGAAGAAACCCACAATGGCAAATTGAGTTTTAACTCTATTCTGGGTGAGGGTACAAAATTCTTCATTGAAATTCCAGTATAATTTTTGGTTCTTTTTAGTAAATAACTTCAGATATCTGGGAATAATAAATCCAGAAATTGTTAGGATTGAGCAATATGGTTAGCACAAGAGTCAATATTCCCGGATATCGTATCAGTGAAGAACTATACAATGGTTCGAGAACCCTAGTTTATCGCGGTTATCGAGAAACTGACTCATTAAGAGTAGTGATTAAACTGCTGAAAAATCCATATCCGGGTTTTAGCGAACTGGTGCAGTTTCGCAATCAATACACCATTGCCAAGAATCTTAACTCACCCCTAATCATCCAAACTTACAGGCTAGAACCTTACCAAAATGGCTATGCATTGGTAATGGAAGACTTCGGGGGGATTTCTCTTAAAGAATGGGGAATAGGGTCAAGTCTACGAAATCTCACGGGGTTTTTACAGATAGCGATCGCACTGTGCAATATCTTAGATATACTCTACCGCGATCGGATTATTCATAAAGATATTAAACCCGCAAATATTTTAATTAATCCAGAAACAAAACAAATTAAATTAATTGACTTTAGTATTGCATCTCTACTACCACGGGAAACTCAAACACTAATCAGTCCCAATGTGTTAGAAGGGACACTCGCTTATATTTCCCCAGAACAAACTGGAAGAATGAATCGGGGGATAGACTATCGCACAGATTTTTATTCTTTGGGTGTAACTTTTTATGAATTACTCACAGGAGAGTTACCATTTCAATCAAACGATATGATGGAGTTAGTGCATTGTCATATTGCCAAACTTCCACCAAATATGAATCAACCTCACCCCACCCCTCTCCTTAGCAAGGAGAGGGTGCCGAAGGCGGGTGAGGTTTCTTTTCATATTCCCCAAGTTCTCTGTGACATCGTGATGAAATTGATGGCGAAGAATGCCGAAGAACGCTATCAGAGTGCATTAGGACTGAAATATGATTTAGAAAATTGTTTAACTCAACTTCAGTCAACTGGCAAAATTGAGAGTTTTCCAATTGCACAAACAGATGTGTGCGATCGCTTTATTATCCCTGATAAACTTTATGGACGAGAAACAGAAGTAAAAACCTTACTCCAAGCATTTGAGCGAGTCAGCAAAGGTGCAACTGAAATGATCCTGGTGGCTGGTTTTTCGGGTATTGGGAAAACTGCGGTTGTTAACGAAGTTCATCAACCCATTGTTCGTCAACGTGGTTATTTTATTAAAGGGAAATATGACCAGTTTCAACAAAATATTCCCTTCAGTGCGTTTGTGCAAGCATTCCGAGATTTAATGGGGCAATTGCTCACAGAAAGCGATGCTCAAACCCAGGAATGGAAAAGTAAGCTTTTAAAAGCTGTCGGGGAAAATGGGCAGGTAATTATTGAAGTAATTCCGGAATTAAAAAGAATTATTGGTATCCAACCACCAGCACCTGAATTATCAGGAACTGCGGCACAAAATCGCTTTAATTCATTGTTCCAAAAGTTCACCCAAGTCTTTACTATTACCGAACATCCATTAGTAATATTCTTAGATGATTTGCAATGGGCAGATTCAGCATCGTTAAAGTTAATCCAGCTATTAATGACTGATACAGGGCATCTTTTGATCATTGGTGCGTATCGTGATAACGAAGTAAATCCAGTACATCCGTTAATGTTGACCTTGAGTGAAATCGAAAAAGCACTCTTCATGATTAATACGATTACTTTAGCACCACTGAGTCAAGTGCAAGTGAATTACTTGGTTGCTGACACACTTAAGTGTTCAGAAAATTTAGCTCTGCCTCTTTCTTTACTAGTATCTCAGAAAACTCAAGGTAATCCGTTTTTCGCTACACAATTTCTCAAAGCATTGCATCAAGATAAATTAATTGAGTTCAGCTTTGAGTTAGGCTGTTGGGAATGTGATATTACACGAGTGACTCAGCAAGCGGTGACAGATGATGTTGTTGCTTTTATGGCATTTCAATTGCGAAGACTGCCGTCATCAACTCAAAATATATTGCAGTTAGCTGCTTGTATTGGAAATCAGTTTGATTTAGGAACTTTGGCTATTGTTTGGGAAAAATCAGAGATAGAAACAGCAGCTTGTTTGTGGAAAGCCTTACAAGAAGGGTTGATTTTGCCTACTGATAATATTTATAAATTTTATGTCGGGCAAGATAGTCTTGCAGTTACTCAAGAAATTTATCAGACTGTCAAATACAATTTTTTGCACGATCGCGTCCAACAAGCTGCTTATTCTCTGATTCCAGATGAGCAAAAGAAAACAACTCATCATCGGATTGGTCAACAGTTACTGAAGAACACATCTGAGAGTGAACAAGAAGAACGAATTTTTCAGATTGTTAATCAAATCAATGTTGCTGTCGAATTAATTGAACAGCCGACAGCACGAGAGGAATTAGCAAAGTTAAATTTAATCGCTGGGCGCAAAGCTAAAAATTCTACTGCTTATAATGCGGCGGTTAAATACTTTGCAGTTGGGCGCAATCTCTTAGCAGGCGATCGCTGGCAAAGTCAGTATAATCTAACACTAAATTTATACGTTGAAGCAGTGGAGGCAGCCTATCTCAATACTGATATAGATGAAATGGAACAGCTTGTAGAAGTGGTACTGCAACAGGCAAAAACAGCATTGGATACAGTCAAAGTGTATGGTGTGAGAATTAATGTGTACACATCACAGGGTCAGCTACTCGAAGCCATCAACACTGGATTGACGATATTAAAGCAATTTGAGATCGATCTCCCTGAATCACCAGATTTAGAAGATGTTGCACGGGCGAGTCAACAAACACAAGCTCTTTTAGGTAGTAAGAAACCTACGGATCTGCTAAATCTACCAGAGATGACGAATCCTCAAATTTTGTCAGTGATGCAAATTCTCAATGAAATATTGGTCCCTGCTTATTTGACAAAACCAAATCTCAATTCATTGATAATCATGACACAGATGAATCTATCAATGATTTATGGAAATGCACCTCTTTCTGCATTAGGCTACTCTAGCTACGGATTATTTCTTTGTGCTGTTGCTGGCGATATTGAGCAGGGCTATGAATTTGGTCAATTGGCGTTGAATTTATTATCTAAATTCAAAGAAAAAAAGATTGAAGCTAGAGTCTTATTTGTAACCTCTACTTTTATAATTCATTGGAAAATTCATGTCAGAGAAACCTTAAAGCTGCTGCAAAATGCTTACTCTAGTGGTTGGGAAAGTGGAAATTTAATGGTCTTGGGCTACGCAGCTTATGCTTACGGCTTCCATGCCTATTTTATGGGTTATGAGTTATCTGAGCTAGAACAAGAAATGACAGCCTATAGCAAGGTATTAGAACAAATTAATCAGCAAACGCAGCTCAACTACAATGAACTTTATCGACAGTCAATTTTGAATTTGCTAGGTCAAACGGCAAGTCCATTTCTGTTGCTTGGTGAAGCAGATAAAGAACAGGAACTTTTAGCACGATATCAGCAGATAGATGACAAAACAGGATTATGGCATTTCTTTTTAAACAAGTTAATTCTGTGTTATTTTTTTCAAGAATTTGAGGCAGCGCTTGAGTATATCGAACGGGCAAAACATTATGCCTCTGCGGGAAAAGGAATGTTTAATATTCCTGTATTCTATTTTTATGCTTCTCTGACTTGCTTAACTGTTTTGCCTAACCATCCTAAATTTGAGCAAGAAAATATCCTGCAACAAGTCGCAGCTAATCAGAAAAAGATGCAAGAATGGACAAGTTATAACCCGACGAATCATCTACACAAATTTTATCTAGTGGAGGCAGAACGACATCGAGTTCTTGGTGAATATTTAGAAGCAATGAAAAATTATGACCTGGCGATTTCTCTTGCTAAAGAAAATGGCTACATCCAAGAAGAAGGATTGAGCAACGAACTTGCAGCAAAATTCTACCTCGACTGGGGTAAACAAAAAGTCGCTCAAGCATATATGCAAGAAGCATACTACTGCTATGCTCGCTGGGGTGCGAAAGCCAAAACGGATGACTTAACAAAATACTATCCCAAACTGTTGCAACCCATCCTGCAACAGCAAAGAATTAACCTCAACCCCCTAGAAACTATTGAATTTTCTGGGACTTTTTCATCTACTTACACTTTTAGCACTAGTAGCACCAATATTTCCAATGTTCTAGATTTTACCTCTGTCCTCAAAGCCTCTCAAGCTATCTCCAGTTCTCTAGAAATAGATCAACTCATTACCACTCTCACCCGCATTATCCTAGAAAACTCTGGCGCGAAAAAATCTGCACTCATTCTTCCTCAAGGAGATACTTGGCAAGTTAAGGCAATTACCTTTATTAATCATGGATCAAATTCTTATATTGAGATACAAACCATTGTTAATTCACAAGCACTAGATACTTGTCAAGATATTCCCGTAAATATTATCAATTACGTCAAAAATACCCAACAAACAGTTGTGATCGATAACTTGCAAACAGATATTCCTGGTGTAATTGGGGAATATATGTACCGAACAAAACCCCAGAGTGTATTATGTACCCCGATTATTAATCAAGGACATTTGGTAGGTATTATTTACTTAGAAAATAAACTGACTCCAGGAGTGTTTACCAGCGATCGCCTTAGCGTGATTAACTTACTTTGTACTCAAGCTGCAATATCCCTAGAAAATGCTCAATTGTACACTGATCTACAGGGCAGTCAAGCTCGTTTCCATCGCCTAGCGGAGAATGTTCCGGGGATGATTTATCAATTCCAGCTCTTACCAGATGGTATATCCAGATTCAACTACGTTAGTACTGGTTGTTATGAAATTTACGAAATCCCACCAGAGCAGGCGGTGGCTGATGCTAGCAGCTTAATATCTGCGGTTTCCCCAGAGGACATGGCACATTTTCAAGAGTCTGTTACCATTTCTGCTCAAACTTTGGAGCCTTGGCGATATGAAGGACGAATTATCACCCCTTCCGGTAAAGTAAAATGGATTCAAGCTGCATCCCGTCCAATTAAACAAGCTGATGGCACAATTATTTGGGATGGCTTGTTGTTAGATGTCACAGAACGCAAACAAGCTGAAGCTGCTGTTTTTCAAAAATCCCAAGAATTGAAAAAAGCTTTAGAAGAATTACAACAAGCACAACTGCAAATCGTTCAAAGTGAGAAAATGTCGGCACTGGGTAATTTAGTTGCTGGGGTAGCTCATGAAATGAATAATCCTTTGGGCTTTATTTATGCCAGCCTTCAACAAGCTAAACCTAGTCTTGCAGATATTGTTGAACACTTGAAACTCTATCAATCAAGTCTTCCAAATCCGGGTGGTCAAATTATCGATCATGCCGAAGAAATCGACTTGAATTATAGCTTAGAAGACTTACCTAAGATTATTGATTCAATGGTGATGGCGTGCGATCGCCTCAAAAATATCAGCACTAGTCTCCGCACTTTTTCGCGTGCTGATAAAGATTATAAAGTCCGATTTAACATCCACGAAGGTATCGATAGTACGATTTTAATTCTCAAACATCGCCTGAAAGCAAACGAACAACGTCCAGCAATTGAAGTGATAACTGATTATGGTAATTTCCCCCAGGTTGAATGTTTTCCTGGGCAATTAAATCAGGTATTTATGAATATTCTGGCAAATGCCATCGATGCGCTGGATGAATCAAATACGGGACGGAGTTTTGAGGAAATTAAGACCAATCCCAACCGAATTATAATTAAAACCTCCCTGGAAAATGAAGGCGTGAGAATTGCTATTGCTGATAATGGCAAGGGGATAAATGAGTCAGCAAAACAAAAGATTTTTGACCAATTATTTACTACAAAAGCTGTGGGTAAAGGGACGGGATTAGGATTAGCGATCGCTCGTCAAATCGTCGAAGAAACCCACAGTGGCAAATTGAGTTTTAACTCTGTTCTGGGTGAGGGTACAAAATTTTTCATTGAAATTCCACTGTAAAGTTTTGAAGATTGTTGGTAAACAACTCACATATCTGGGAACACTAAACCTGGAATCGTCAGGATTTAGCAATATGGTTACCACTCTAGTTAGTATTCCCGGATATCAAGCTAATGAACAACTTTATAATGGTTCGAGAACCCTAGTTTATCGCGGTTATCGAGAAACTGACTCCTTAAGAGTAGTGATTAAACTGCTGAAAAATCCATATCCGGGTTTTAGCGAACTGATGCAGTTTCGCAATCAATACACCATTGCCAAAAATCTCAACTCACCTCTAATCATCCAAACTTATAGCCTCCAAGCGTATCAAAATGGCTATGCGTTGGTGATGGAAGACTTTGGGGGGATTTCTCTGAAAGAATGGGGAACAGGGGAAAACCTACGAAATCTCACAGACTTTTTCCAGATAGCGATCGCACTATGCGACACCTTAGATATACTGTACCGCGCTCGGATTATTCATAAAGATATCAAACCCGCAAATATTCTAATTAATCCAGAAACCAAACAAGTAAAATTAATTGATTTTAGTATTGCATCCCTACTACCACGAGAAACTCAAACGCTGATCAGTCCCAATGTGTTGGAAGGGACACTTGGTTATATTTCACCTGAACAAACTGGAAGGATGAATCGGGCGATTGACTACCGGACTGATTTTTATTCACTGGGTGTCACTTTCTATGAATTACTTACAGGAGAGTTACCATTTCAATCAAACGATATGATGGAGTTAGTGCATTGTCATATTGCCAAACTTCCACCAGATATGAATCAACCTCACCCCAACCCTCTCCTTGCTAAGGAGAGCGTGCCGAAGGCGGGTGAGGTTTCTTTTCATATTCCCCAAGTTCTCTGTGACATCGTGATGAAATTGATGGCGAAAAATGCTGAAGATCGGTATCAAAGTGCATTAGGACTGAAATCTGATTTAGAAAATTGTTTAACTCAACTCCAAGAAACTGGTGAGATTGAGGACTTCCCAATTGCTCAACGGGATGTGTGCGATCGCTTTATTATCCCCGACAAACTTTATGGACGAGAAGCCGAAGTAGAAACCTTACTCCAAGCATTTGAGCGAGTCAGCAAAGGTGCAACTGAAATGATGCTGGTAGCTGGTTTTTCGGGTATTGGTAAAACTGCGGTTGTTAATGAAGTTCATAAACCCATTGTTCGTCAACGTGGTTATTTTATCAAAGGTAAATATGACCAATTTGGGCGAAATATTCCCTTCAGTGCATTTGTGCAAGCATTCCGAGATTTAATGGGGCAATTGCTCACTCTAAGCGATACTGAAATCCAGCAATGGAAAAGTAAAATTTTATCAGCTGTTGGTGAGAACGGACAAGTAATTATTGAAGTCATTCCCGAATTATCAAGAATTATTGGTATCCAACCACCTGCCATAGAATTATCAGGAAGTGCGGCACAAAATAGATTTAATTTCTTGTTGCAAAAGTTTACTCAAGTCTTTACCAGCTTAGAGCATCCATTAGTGATATTTTTAGATGATTTGCAATGGGCTGATTTGGCATCGCTGAAGTTAATGCAGTTATTAATGGCTGATACAAGGCATCTTTTGATCATTGGTGCATATCGTGATAACGAAGTCAACCCAGCACATCCGTTAATGTTGACTTTGAGTGAAATTGCTAAAACACTCTTCACGATTAATACGATTACTTTAGCACCGCTGAGTCAAATAAAAATGAATCAGTTAGTTGCTGACACACTTAAATGTACAGAAAATTTAGCCTTGCCTCTTTCTCAACTGGTATCTCAGAAAACTCAAGGTAATCCGTTTTTTGCTATCCAGTGTCTCAAAGCATTGCATCAAGATCGGCTGATTAAATTTGATTTTCAGTCGGGTTGTTGGGAATGTGACATTGCACAAGTCAGTCAGCAAGCGGTTACAGATGACGTTGTTGCTTTTATGGCACTTCAATTGCGAAGACTGCCGCCATCAACTCAAGACATATTGCAGTTAGCCGCCTGTATTGGTAATCAGTTTGATTTAGCAACTTTGGCAATTGTTTCGCAACAGTCAGAGGTAGAAACGGCTGCTGATTTGTGGAAAGCTTTACAATTCGGTTTAATTTTACCGATTAGTGATGTTTATAAGTTTTATCAACAAGAGTTGTTTGTCATTAGTCATACTCTACGGGAAGGCGAAGCGCCTATGTCATTAGTAGATGGTCAAAAACAAATGGCCAATGACAATGAAAAAATGACAATTTCTTACAAATTTTTACATGACCGAGTACAGCAAGCGGCTTATTCACTGATTGCTGCTGACCAAAAAATAGCAACTCATCTAAAAATTGGACAGCTACTCCTCGAAAATTACTCTTCGATAGAGCAAGACGAAAAACTGTTTGATATTGTCGAGCATTTGAACAAGGGACAGGAGTTTATTACTCAAGCAAGTGAACGAGAAGCATTAGCTAAAATGAACTTAAAAGTCGGCCGTAAAGCTAGAAATTCCACAGCTTACGCAGCAGCAGGAGATTATCTAGAAACAGGAATTGAGCTACTAGATAGCAACTGTTGGCTTCATCAGTATGAATTGACCCTAAACCTCTATGTTGCAGCTACTGAAGCTGCCTATTTGAATAGCAAATTTGACAGAATGGAACATCTAGCAGCAAAGGTGTTGCAAGCAGCACAGACAATTTTAGACAAAGTTAAAATTTATGACTTAAAGATTCAATATCTTACAGCACAAAACCGATTGCATAATTCCCTAGAATTAGGTTTGCAAATTCTAGATGAATTAAAGGTTCAGATTGCCAGTCCAGAATCAGTGAAAAAAGGTGTTAAATTACCTACACTGTCTGATATTGAAAGTCTGGGAGAAATGACTAATCCCGAGAAAATTGCAGCAATGCAAATGTTGATTAGTGTTCTGCCAGCAGTATTTTTGACTACGAACAGATTTGCAGAATTTGTTCTCACACTGATTAACCTGTCTTTAGAATTTGGCAGGTCAAAGTTTGCTTGTTATGCTTATGCTGCTTACGGTTGGCTCAAGTGTGGTCAAGGGGAGATTAAAGATGGCTATCATGCTGGGAAAATTTCTTTAAAACTCCTAGAAATTTATGATAGCCGGGAGTTTAAGTGTAAAGTTAATCTCCTCTTTGCAGCCCATATTCAGCATTGGAAAGAGCATTTAAACAATACACCACCATCATTGTTAGAAGCATTAAAAGATGGATTAGATAATGGTGATGCTGAGTACGCTGGCTATGCCGCAATGCATTTATGTCATCATCCGTTATGGGTAGGTGAATACTTACCAGAAGTTCATCGAAAACAAGAGAAGTACATTCAGATTGCTGGTCAAGAAATCGCACAAGAGTTTTGCAGAGAATTCGGTAGTATTTGGAAACAATTAACGGACAACTTATTGAATCTAGGGAAAGACCGAGTGCATTTGATCGGTGATAGTTTTAATGAAGATCAGAGACTATCTCAACTAATCCAAGATAATAGCCATAATCCTTTAGTTGCTATTTATGTATCGAAACTAATTCTTCACTATCTTTATGGTGAATATAGTCAGGCTCTCGAAAATGGGAATTTAGCATACCCGCATACCTTGCCAATTCCTGGTGTATTTTCAGTGTTTATCCACAATTTATTTTGGTCATTGTCATTATTAAAATGTTGCGAAATGGTTGATGGAAATACACGACAAAATTACTGTCAGCAGATAGATCATAATCAGCAAAATCTGCGCCTTTGGGCAAATCACGCCCCTATGAACTTTCTGCACAAATTTCATTTGGTAGAAGCAGAACGGCAGCGCGTATTAGGTAACAAAGTAGAAGCAATAGACTTATACGATCGCGCCATATCGGGAGCTAAAGAAAACGGCTACATCCAAGAAGAAGCACTTAGCAATGAACTAGCAGCCAAATTCTATCTCGACTGGGGCAAAGAAAAAATCGCTCGTGAATATATGCAAGAAGCTTACTATTGTTATGCCCGTTGGGGTGCTAAAGCCAAAGTTGATGACTTAGAAAAACGCTATCCCCAACTACTTCAATCCATCCGGGAACAGCAACAACTTAAACTCAATTCCCTAGAATCTATCGCTTTTTCTGGTACTTTTTCATCTACTCGCACTTCTAGCTCTGACAGCACCAGTATTTCCGATATTCTGGATTTTACCTCTGTCCTGAAAGCCGCTCAAGCTATCTCCATTAGCATCGAATTAGATGAACTGATTGCCAACCTCACTCGTATTATCCTAGAAAACTCTGGCGGAAGAAAAGCTGTACTGCTGCTTCCCCAAGAAGATACTTGGCAAGTACGGGCAATTACTTTTATCGATCAAGAGTCAAATTTCCAGATTGATATCCAAACCATTCTTGGCTCACAATCACTAGACAATTGTCAAGATATTCCCGTAAACATTATCCATTACGTCAAAAATACCAAGCAAACAGTTGTTATAGACAATTGCAAAACAGATATTATTGGGTTGATTGGGGAATATATGCACTCCTCACAACCCCAGAGTGTATTATGTACCCCGATTCTTAATCAAGGGCGTTTGGTGGGGATTCTTTACCTAGAAAATCAACTGACTCAAGGGGTATTTACTAGCGATCGCCTTTCTGTGATAAATTTTCTCTGCACTCAAGCTGCGATTTCTTTGGAAAATGCCCAATTATATGATCATCTCCAGGAGCGAGAAAAGTTTCTCAGTAGTATTTACGAAGGTGTTGGCTGTCTGATCTTTGTAATTGATGTCCAGGATAATGGTAGGTTTGAGTACACAGGATGGAGCAAATCTTGCGAACTAGGGGTTGGTATACTTGCTTCAGAAGTGCTGGGTAAAACTCCCCAAGAATTCATGGCTGCTGATGAAGGTGCAGCAGTGGAGCAAAAATATCTGCGTTGTTTCCAAACCGAAATACCCATCACCTATGAAGAATGTCTAACATTTAATGACCAAAAAACTTGGTGGTTAACCACACTCAGTCCATTAAAAGACGAGACGGGCAAAGTTTATCGCCTAGTCGGGACAACTATTAATATTAGCGATCGCAAACAAGCTGAGTCAGCGTTAACAGAAAAATCTCAAGTACTCGGAACAGCCTTAGAAGACTTACAACAAGCGCAATTACAAATTGTTCAGAGTGAGAAAATGTCTGCATTGGGTAATTTAGTCGCAGGGGTAGCCCATGAAATGAATAATCCTTTGGGCTTTATTTCTGCTAGCCTCAAACAAGCTAAACCTACCGTTGCAGATATTGTTGAACACTTGAAACTATATCAATCAAGTCTACCAAATCCGAGTGATCAAATTCTCACTCATGCTGAAGAAATCGACTTGGATTATAGCTTAGAAGACTTACCCAAGGCAATTGATTCAATGGTGATGGCGTGCGATCGCCTCAAAAATATCAGCACCAGTCTCCGCACTTTCTCCCGCGCCGATCAAGATTACAAAGTACAATTTAATATTCATGAAGGCATTGATAGCACAATTTTAATTTTGAAACATCGTCTCAAGGCGAATGAACAACGCCCCGCGATTGAAGTTGTCACCAACTACGGTAAGTTCCCTCAAGTAGAATGTTTTCCTGGTCAATTAAATCAGGTATTTATGAATATTATAGCTAATGCTATTGATGCCTTAGATGAATCTAATCATGGACACTCTTTTCAGGAAATTAAAGCCAATCCTAACTGCATTACAATTACAACCTCAGTCGAAAATGATTTAGTTAAAATTGCCATTGCTGATAATGCTCAGGGGATGAATGAATCAGTGAAACAAAAGATTTTTGACCACTTATTTACCACAAAATCTGTGGGTAAAGGAACGGGATTAGGATTAGCGATCGCGCGTCAAATTGTTGAATTAACCCACGGCGGAAAATTGAGTTTTAACTCTGTTCTAGGTCAGGGTACAGAGTTTGTAATTGAAATGAAGTTCTAAAAAAATTAAACAGGCAAATTAGCAGCACTCTGGATGTTTTCTAATATTAAGTCAGGGCTACTACGTTTAATCAAGCCAGTTAGCACTTTACCAGGGCCAATTTCTACTACTCGCTGGATACCGTTAGCTGGTAATTGCAGACAAATTTCTCGCCAGCGTACCGAACCAGTCATTTGTTTGTTCAGGCGCTGCTTTAAAATCTCGGCATCAATAGATGGAATTGGTTCGACATTAGACAACACTGGCACAATCGCGGGCTGAAATTCTACAGATTCTAGAATGTCTTGGAATTGGGCAGCTGCTGGTGCGATTAAATGTGAGTGAAACGCTCCAGAAACTTTTAGGGGAATAGCACGCTTTGCTTTAACTTGAGACAGCGCCGCTTGTACAGCCTCAGTCGTGCCTGAAATTACCACCTGAGTCGAGCTATTGTCATTTGCTAGTACGACATCAGGCGTTTGGGCAATGACTTTTTCCAACTGTTCATGGTCAAAGTTTATCAAAGCCGCCATCATCCCACCGACAGCACTATCCATGAGTTCTGCACGACGCTTCACCAGATATAAACCAGCCGACCACTCAAAGACACCCGCAATATAAAGGGCAGTATATTCTCCCAAACTGTGTCCAGCAACTAAATCTGGCTGGTGTCCTCGTTCTCGGAGAAGGTCAGCAAGAATGCTTTCTACCACATAAAGAATTGGCTGGGTGTATAGCGTCTGTGATAACTTTTCTTCTTCGTTTTGACAGATTTCTGTTACAGACCAGCCCAAAATTTCCTCGGCTTGGGCAAATTTGTTTTTAGCGGAGGGTATATCTAATAAGTCCATTCCCATTCCCAACGCTTGGGAACCTTGTCCGGGAAACACCCATGCAGTTTTAGTCATTGGTCATTGGTCATTAGTCATTAGTCATTAGTCATTGGTCATTAGTCATTGGTCATTAACAAAGGACAAATGACAAAGGACAAAATATTCACCTTCCCCATTGAAAAATTGCCGCGCCCCAGGTAAGCCCGGCACCAAAGCCGGATGCCGCAACTATGTCATTGGGTTTAATTTTGCCTTGCCGCACTGCTTCATCTAAAGCTAAGGGAATGGAAGCAGCAGAGGTATTGCCGTACTGGGCGAGATTACTGATCACTTTATGTTCTGGGACACTCAGGCGTTGGGCAACGGCATCGATAATTCGCTGATTGGCTTGATGCAACAACAGCCAATCTATTTGGTCAACACTGAGGTTGGCTTGAAACAAGGCTTTATCAATGATTTCTGGCACTTTTTGGACAGCAAAGCGGTAAACTTCTTTGCCGTTCATCGTAATGGGTTGATAAGTGCCTTTGGTGATATTTACACCGGCGAGCAGTTCTTGGGAAACGCCTGCGTAGGCAAGATTGAGGTGATGGTTTTGAGTGCCATCACTTTTAAGTGCAAATCCCAATAAGCGATCGCTTTTAGAAGCCTGCAATACTACTGCCCCTGCACCATCACCGAACAATACACAAGTGCGGCGATCTTGCCAATCTACCCAGCGAGAGAGAATGTCTGCCCCGATCAATAGTACGTTTTTATAGACACCTGTTCTAATGTATTGGGCTGCTGTAACCAGTCCAAACACAAAACCGGAGCAGGCTGCTGTCAAGTCAAAAGCTACTGCGTTGGTGGCTCCCAATTGAGCCTGTACTTGACAAGCACTACCAAATAAATCATCAGGGGTGGAAGTCGCTAGCAGAATCAGGTCTAGGTCTTCTGCTTTAATTCCCGCAGCTGCGATCGCTTGAGTGCTGGCGGCAGTAGCGAGTCCACTCAAGGACTCAGATGGCAGCGCTAATCGTCGTTGACGAATTCCAGTTCTTGTAGTTATCCACTCGTCTGATGTTTCAACTAGTTCAGTCAATATCTGGTTGTGTAGGGAAGTTGCTGGTACTGCCGAGCCACTTCCGGTAATTGCTACGCCTAAATTTTGCACTCCTAATCTCCTGAGCTATCAGCTTTTTGCCTTTTATCCCTTGCCTTTTGTCCCTTGCCTTTTGTCCCTTGTCATTTGTCCCTTGTCATTTGTCCTTGGAGTTCTGAATCTAAGGAAGCCTGAGCTTTTGACTTCTCTCTTTATCGCTCGTAACTAATGACAAATGACCAATAACTAATGACCAATAACTAATGACCAATGACAAATGACCAATGACTAACCGCTCTCGCGCTCTAGGATATATTGCGACTGAATTCGTTGTATCACCTGGTTGTCAACGGCTTCTTTTGCCATGCGAATTGCATTAAAAATGGAAGGTGCTTGTGAACTACCGTGACCGATCAAACAGACTCCTGCCACGCCTAACAGCAAAGCGCCGCCGTGTTCGGCGTGATCCATGCGCTGCTTAACCCGCTTCAGGTTTGGTTTTAAGAGTGCTGAACCGATTTGACCGTGCAATCCTTGGGGTAATTCTTCCCGCAGAATTTGCAAAATCACTTCTCCGACTGCTTCGGCAAATTTTAACAATACATTACCGACAAAGCCATCGCAAACAATCACATCAAAGCGACCGGAAAGCACATCACGCCCTTCGGCATTGCCAATAAAATTAATTTGGGAATTTTCGCGGAGCATTTGGTGGGCGCGGACGGCGGCATCATTGCCCTTAGAGTCTTCTTCACCGATATTCAGCAAACCCACCTTTGGTTCAGTTGTACCCAAGACATACTGACTGTAGGCCGATCCCATGACGCCAAACTGCTCTAAAAACTTGGGACGGCAATCTACATTCGCGCCGACATCAAGCACTAGCACTGGCTTACCAGCAATAATCGTGGGAAAAACTGTCCCGATGGCTGGGCGGTCAATTCCCGGCAATCGTCCTAAGCGCAGCAAAGCTGATGCCATAGCTGCCCCAGAGTGGCCGGCAGAAAATACGGCATCTGCCTGCTGCTGCTTGACCAAATCCATGGCCACATTGATAGAAGCCTTGGGTTTGCGTCTAACTGCGTTTAAAGGCTCCTCATCCATTGCGATCGCTTCCTGTGCAGTTACGATCTCCACCTGCCTTAAACTTGTTTTTGGCGGCAAGGCAGCTTCTATTTGTTGGGGATCACCAACCAATAATATATCTACACCCAGTTCTTCCCGTGCTCGCAGTGCGCCAGCAACGATTTCACCGGGTGCGTGATCCCCTCCCATTGCGTCAATTGCGATCCTTACGCGAGTCGATCCCATTGCTCACAGCTTCTAGAAACCTTACAAATTTTACCAGATGGCTTTGCCGAAAAAGCTTAACTTTCTGACCGCCAAATTAATTCTGTTACTATTGCAACAATTTTTCCTGGCAAGCTCAAGATAGCACGAATTTGGGCATTGGGCATGGGTTATTCTCTGCTACTCCCTACTCCCTACTCCCTACTCCCCACTCCCTACTCCCCACTCTCCACTACCCAATTAACTAGCATCCGAACGCCGTAGCCGGTTGCCCCTGCGCCGTTGTAACCATTTTCTTTATCTGTCCACACTGGGCCAGCAATATCTAAGTGTGCCCAAGGGGTTTCTTTGACAAATTGCTTAAGGAAAAGGGCGGCGGTAATTGCACCACCTGGACGAGGCCCTGTATTCTTCATGTCCGCAATACCAGACTTTAGCCCTTCAAAATATTTTTCTTCCATTGGCATCCGCCAAATCTTTTCCCCTGAAGTTTGGGCAGCTTTCTCTAGCTGGGAAGCGACAGCATCATCGGGAGTATATAAACCAGCAATATCCTCACCCAAGGCAATGAGGTTGGCACCAGTTAGGGTGGCTAAATCCACGATCGCATCCAAGCCTAATTTGTCGGCATAAACTAAGGCATCTGCTAGGGTTAAACGTCCTTCAGCATCGGTGTTGTTCACTTCGATTGTTTTGCCGTTTGATGCTGTAAGAACGTCTCCAGGGTGCATGGCGCGACCGCTAATCATGTTCTCAGTCACAGCCGAGATAAAGTGAACTTCCGAATCTGGCTTAATTTGAGCAATGGCTTTTGCTGCACCCAAGATTGCAGCTGCACCGCCCATGTCAATTTTCATGGTTTCGATGCCGCTACCAGCACCTTTAATGTTGAGTCCGCCGGAGTCGAAGGTTAAACCTTTGCCAATAATTGCTAGTTTCTTTTTGGGTGTACCTTCTGGCTTGTAAGTCAAGTGAATGAATTTAGGTGGCAAATCGGAAGCTTGGGCTACTCCTAAAAAAGCACCCATGCCCAACTTTTCACAATCTTCCCGTTCCAGAATTTGCAGTTGTAAACCATGTTCCTTTGCGATCGCAACAGCAGTTTCTGCCAAAGTAATTGGTGTGACTGCGTTAGCTGGTGCGGCTACTAACTGCCGTGCCAAGATTACCCCGGAAACGATTTGATTGGCGCGGGCGATGGCTGCTTCTTGTCCACCGAAACCGAGTAAATCGACGGTTTCTATTTGTGAACCGTTCTCTTCTGGTTCTGATTTAAACCGAATATCTTGGTAAAGCGCCAATTCGACACCTTCTACGATCGCTTGGGCACTTGCTGCTGGATCGTTGTTCCATAATGGAAAACTAAATCCCAGAATTTTGCTTTTTTGCTTGTTTCCTACTCTGGCTACAGCAGCAGCAGCGCGGCGCAAAGTGTCTAGTTTTAGTGCTTCTGGTTTTCCTAAACCTACCAAAATCAATTTACGCACTGGGCTACCAGCATTTACACGGGTGAAAATTGTACTGTTGGCTTTACCTTTAAATTCTTCTTCAGCAATCAGTTCTTTTAAGACTCCAGAAAACTTTTGATCTAAAGTTGCGAGTTCTCCGGTTAGCTCTACTGAATCTTCAAATAATCCAATTGCCAAACTATCGCCTGCCCACTCTAGCAAAGGCTTATCACTAGGTTGAATTGTCATGTTGGGATTTTGTGTAAATATTCCTTCTTGTACCAGTATTGCTTAAAATTCTTGTTTCATGGTGAGGGAGATGCAGAGCAAAGGGGAACATCTCAGTTTTGCAAATATACCAGATGAGAAACAAGATTCTTGCTCCCTCTCCTTACCAAGGAGAGGGTTGGGGTGAGGTTTTACAAGGCTTTTTACACTCATTGAGATGCTCTCGAGCAGAGGGCACTAGCTATAATTTAGCAAATTGGTATAAATAGGACTCGTTAACGAGTCTTTGATACTCGTGAATGAGGCTCAGAATTCCGTTAACGAGTCTTTGATACTCGTTCGATAATATAATTACAAGATTTGGGAAAATCTACCGTGTTAACTCAAGATAAAAAACTGCTTTTAATTGGTCAGGTAACAGATTTAAGCGGAATCCCCATCAGGACAATTCGTTATTACGAGAGTTTAGGCATAATTAAATCGTCAAGACGAACAGAGGGAGGCTTTCGCCAGTTTTCATTGGATGTGCTAACTCGTCTAGCATTCATTAAAAGGGCACAAAATCTTGGTCTTAGCCTAGAAGAAATTGGAAATATTCTTCAGGTTTATGACCAAGGACAAGCTCCCTGTGGTGAAATCAAAGAAAAGCTCGAAGATAAGGTGTTGCAGATTGATCAACAAATTGATCAGTTGTTAACTTTACGTTCTGAAATAATGGGATTACTTTCAGGCTGGAAGAATATCGGCGACCACCATGAGGATACAATTTGTCCGATCATTCAAAATAAAACTTTCAGTAGGAGTCAGGTGTAAGTGGGCTTGTGGCGAATTGAGGGTTGAAATTTAAACGCAAAGGAGAGGCAGCGCGTTGCGGGGGTTCCCCCCGTTGTAGCGACTGCCGTCGCGCCAAGGGAAGCGCAGAGGAACGTAGAGAATTTGCTACGAATTTAGGACTCAGAACTTTTGTAGAGAAGAAACCACCACAACTCTAGTCCAATTAATGCTAAACCACCGATCGCAACACCAACTTTCAAGCCCAAAGGTTGCTCAATGCGTTGAAATTGGCTGGTTTGCTCTGACGAATGGGCTGGTATTTCTGCTAATGTTACACCTGATGTTCCAGTGAGCAGCACTAAAGCTGTAAGACTTCCCCAAAGGATTTTTTTACTGAACATTTGCTAAATTAACCTGCAATTATGAGATAGTTTTTGGTTGAAAGTTACGCAATCTTAGAGCATTGCTAACAACAGAGAGCGAAGAAAGAGCCATCGCAGCCCCGGCGATAATTGGATTGAGTAACCAACCAAAGATGGGGAACAGAATCCCAGCCGCAATGGGAATACCAATGACGTTGTAAATAAAGGCAAAGAAGAGATTTTGCCTGATGTTATTGATCGTGGCGCGACTAAGTTGAATAGCTGTAACAATTCCTTGTAAATCTCCAGAAATTAGGGTGATATCGCTAGCTGCGATCGCCACATCTGTTCCTGTCCCAATAGCAATTCCCACATCAGCTTGGGCTAGGGCTGGTGCATCATTTATGCCATCACCAACCATTGCGACAATTGAGTGCTGAGTTTTGAGTGAGAATTTACGAGAATTCTCTCCCCTTGCTCCTCTGCTCCTCTGCTCCCCTTGCAGAGATTGGATAATCGCCGCCTTTTGATCTGGACGCACTTCGGCAAAGATTCGCTGGATGCCAACTTGTAGAGCGATCGCATCAGCAGTTTTACGATTATCTCCGGTAAGCATTACTACTTCTAAACCTAACTTCTGTAAGGCTTTCACTACTGCTGTTGATGAAGGTTTCAGGGCATCGGCAATACTCATTATTCCTTGTAGTTCGCTATCTACAGCAATCAAAATGACTGTTTTACCAGCAGTTTCCCAGGCATCTTTATACTGCTGGAGAGTTATGGTGTTAATTCCAAGTTCTGTTAACCAGCGTTGTGTACCAATTTGCACAAGCTGATTTGAAACAACTGCTTGCACACCACTACCTGCGATCGCTACGAAGTTCTTGGCCTCTGTTAAACTCACTTCTTGAGACTGAGCGTATTTTACAACCGCTTCAGCTAAGGGATGCTCAGAATTGTGTTCCACCGTTGCTGCTAACTGTAAAAGCTTGATTTCATTACCATTAGCTGTGCCCTTGACAGTCACAAAGTCTGTAACTGTAGGTTTCCCCTGAGTCAAAGTGCCAGTTTTATCTAGGACGATGGTTTTAATTTTGTGTGCTAGTTCTAAGCTGTCCGCGCCTTTAATCAAAATGCCATTTTCTGCACCTTTGCCCGTCCCCACCATTACAGATGTGGGGGTAGCTAAACCCAAAGCACAAGGACAAGCGATAATCAGTACACCTACCGTTGTCGTTGTTGCTAGGGTGAGGTTGCCCGTGAAATTAAACCAAATTACGAAAGTGGCGATCGCGATCGCCATCACAGCTGGTACAAACCATCCTGTCACTTGATCTGCCAAGCGCTGAATTGGTGCTTTAGAACCTTGCGCTTGTTGCACTAGTTTGACGATTTGAGCCAAAAAGGTATCATTTCCGACTCGTGTTACCCGAAACTGAAATGCACCCGTACCGTTAATCGTCGCCCCAATCACCTCATCTCCTGGCTGCTTTTTGACGGGCAAACTTTCACCTGTCACCATCGCTTCATCTACCGTCGAAGCGCCTGTAATCACTTCGCCATCTACGGGAATCTTTTCACCAGGACGTACCAAAATTACATCGTTGATTCTGACTTCGGCGATGGGAACATCAATTTCCTTACCATCACGGATGACTCTGGCATCTCTGGCTTGCAGTCCAATGAGTTTGCGGATAGCTTCAGAAGTTTGCCCCCTAGCGCGATTTTCCAATAACCGCCCCAATAAAATTAAGGTAATGACGATCGCGGCAACTTCATAATAAACATGAGGTATTAAGCCTTGAGCAATAAAAAATTTCGGCAAAACAGTCACAAACAAAGAATATAGATACGCTGCACTTGTGCCCAAAGCAATCAGCGTGTCCATCGTCGCCGTATGGCGCTTCAGGGTTTTCCAGCCATTCCGGTAAAAAGATCCGCCACACCAGAATATGACAGGTGTTGTCAGCACTAACTGTATCCAAGGATTTTGCAGAAAGCTTGGAATTAAGGGCAAGTTCAGCCCAGTCATCATGGGGAACGACCCCAAAAATAGGAAAATGCTGATTACACCTCCCACCACTACCTTGAGAGAGAGTTTGCGTTGTAATGCTTGCCTATTCGCTTTCTCGTCATCATCTTCTTCGGAGAGTATTTCTTCTGCGAGTGAGTCGGAAGAGTATCCCGCAGATGCGATCGCAGTTTGAATTTTCTCTAAACTGGCTAGAGAGCGATCGTACTTGATGGTGGCTTGTTCTGCTCCAAAGTTAACGTTGCAGTCAATTACCCCAGAAACAGAGCGAATTGCCTTTTCGATGTTAGTGGCGCAAGCGGCACAACTCATGCCTCGAAGTTTGAGTGTGAGAGTATCCATAACTAGATGAACCCCTGTAATTGGTGTGGCAGGATCTTAAACATTAGACCTCTTGCAAAAGTCCCAAACACCCCAGCCTTAATCCCCTCTCGAAGAGCGGGGAACTCGGGGCCCCCTCTGGGGATTAGGGGCAGGGAGACAAAGCGTAGCTTTGGCGGGGTGGGGTTCTTATTTCTGATTTATGCAAGAAGTCTATTAAGCAACTGGATAGCCAGCAGCAGCCAACGCTTCCTTAATTGTTGTTTCTGATGCTTGAGTTTCTACACTGACAAGCTTGGTTGTTGGATCAGCCTGAATGCTAGCATTGGCATCGACTGCCTGAAGTGCTTTGGTGATGGTGCTTGCACATACAGAGCAAGCCATGTTGGGAACTGTGAGTTGGAGAGTCATAGATTTACGGGATAAAATAAATAACTTAGCCAGACCAAACTGGATGACTGAGGGACAACCGTAAACAGTCAGAAATAACTGGAAAGAAAGTCGCCTTGAATTCATCCTAGACTCTCTAGCCGGCTGGAGAGTCTAGAGAATTTTAAAAGTTTTTCGCTAAACTTCAAATTTCTTTACAGACGTAGTACAGAAATCGCTAAAAATACAAAATACTACAAACCACTTGTCTTCCGATGCAAGTGTATGTTATGAAGGCTATATAACCTGTTGTTTTCCCCACAGTTCTGGGAAAATTACACCTGAGACGCGGCTGCTGAACCCAAGTCTCCTACTCTCTTCACAACAAAGAGTCTTTTTTAAGGCTCTATTTGGAGTTTTCATGCAGCCAAAAAATTTAAAACGTCTCTTGCGTGCTTTAGAGCGGCAGGGTTTGGATGTAAGTTACAGCGATGTCTCACGACAAGCCGCTTCTCTACGAGACGCTCCGCGAACGCGTCTACGCACTTATTCTGTCCGTCTAGTTAATTCTCCTGATGCGCCTGTAGCAGAAGTGCTACTGCCAGAAGGCTTCCCCATTGAAGCTAAGGCACTCAAGCAGTTAGCGAATTTGGCAAGCGTCCGCCACCCATCAGGTGGATGCGTGTGTCATGCCTGTGCTACGCCTGACTTTCATCCAGGTGATGCGGGTGTTGCCATTGGTTCAATTGTGGAAACTGTGGGTCAAGTCATCCCTGGCGCTGTCGGTTCTGACATCAATTGTGGGATGCGCCTCCATGTTGTTGATTTGACAATTGAGGAATTTCTGGCAAAGCGTGACCAATTCGTAGAAAAGATGAAGGGGGATTACTTCTTCGGTACGCCTGATGTGACGATGACTGCTCAGACAATGCGATCGCTATTTCAGTACGGAGTTCCTGGTTGGCTGGATGCGATGCTAAATCAGCCTACCGGGAGTGTAGTCAAGTCTGATTTGCAACAACTTGCCCAAGAGAGCGATCGCATCTTCTTAGGTGGTTCAATGGATGGTGACTGGAAACTTGCGCCTTTGTCCCGCCCATTTAGGGCAACCAGTGATTATCCCTGGTTCAATGGGTGCTGATTCTTATCTGATGGTAGGTAAAGGCAATCCAGCATTTTGTAATTCTGCTTCACATGGGGCGGGAAGAATTCGTTCTCGCTTCGACCTCAATCGCAAAGGTGCATCTGAAAGTGAGGCTGAACTGGGATTAACCGGGGTAGACTGCATTACCCTGCGTCAAGAACGCCGAATTGAAGAAGCACCCGCCGCCTACAAACCGATTCAGTCTGTGATTGATGTCCAGGTTGAGGCAGAAATGGTGGATATTGTGGCGCGATTGAGTCCGGTGTTGACATTTAAGGCGTAGCTGCTAAATAAAAAGCCCCTGGTCAACGCCAGGGGCATCCATCTTTATTCCCTGATATTAGAATTGCATCTGTGAAGCTATGGTAAATCCCTATTAATGCAATTACCACATAAGATTGATGATTATTTTGCAATGAGCTATAGGACTCATATCTGATTTTTGAACAATATTTCAGATAAAACCCTGAACAAGCGGGTTTTTCAGTCTCAGTATGTTTTCAGAAATCAAATCGGAGTGCTATAGTTAGAGGATGTTTGAAAAGTATTTTTGGTAACATCAAAGTATCAGGAACCTAACCCCCCTAGCCCCCCTTCCCTACAAGGGAATGGGGGTTTCAAAGACTCTCGCCGAAGCGGAGAGAGGAATGGAAGCGGGGTTTTTGGTATACTTTACGACTTTTCAAACATCCTCTGGTATTTTATTGGATAACCCTACAGTCAACTTTATTGTTAAAAGATACTGTCCTTGGTGGTGATGAAATCATCAAGTAAGAATGGCTTAAAAGCACCCTCAGCCCGTCGTATTCAATCAATCGCCCAATCCCCATAATCTCCTTTCTACCCCGTAGCGTTGAAAGCTAGTCGAGCAGCGCTTGGATTCTAAACAATACTAACTTTGGCAACTTGGTTTAGATAGGAATTTACCTAGCATCATAGATAAGAGCGAGATCACTGAGCTTTGTCGAAGTACGGGCTACGCCTACGCTTCTTTCTCTTCATTTGATGAAGGTAAAGCAGAAAAACTTAAGTGTTTTTAGGTAGTTGCACAGTGAACAGACTACCTTTACCTATTTCAGAGGACACCTCGATAGTTCCGGCGTGCGCTTCGACAATCCGGTGGGATAGATGTAATCCTAAGCCACTACCTGACCGTTTATTTCTACCTTGGCGAAATCGCTCGAAAATTGTTGCCTGATCTTCTGGCGCAATCCCATATCCTGTATCTTGTACCTCAATTGTTACCAAATCTGGATTTACTGGATGAGGTGATGTTTCCCAAATGCGGATTGTTATACCTCCTATATCTGTAAATTTGATGGCATTTGCGATCAAGTTGTTTAGTACCCGCCGTAGTTCCAAGCGATCGCCCATAATAATACCAGCATTATTACTCAGTGGTTCTAATTCACGGGTATCTATTTCTAGTGTCAAGCCTTTTTCACTAGTTAAAGGACTTAGTTCGCTCACTACTTCTTGAGATATCTCACGTAAATTGCATATCTCCCAATTCAACGTTTTTTTACCTGCCTCGAAGCGATAGACTTCTAAGAGGGTATTCACCATGTCCATCAAATTTTGGTTACTGCGAATCATGACTGCGATCGCCTGTTTCATTTCCGGCGAAATTTTGCAGAATGTTTCCATCTCAAATAAACTCAACATGCGATCGGCAGCTACTAGGGGAGTTCGCAAATCATGAGTCAGACGAGAAACAAAATCTTCCCGTTGGCGGGCCATTTTTTGCTGTTCGTCCAGACTGTGCTTGAGACGCAACAGCGATCGCACTCTTGCCAGTAGTTCATCAGTATCAAATGGTTTGCGAATAAAATCGTCAGCACCAGCATCCAAACCTTGGACAACGCTGGATTCGTGAAAGGCAGTAATCAGCAGAATTGGAATATAAGAGATTGCAGGGTTCTTCCGAATCCGACGTGTGACTTCATAACCATCTATTCCCGGCATCATCACATCTAACAGAATCAGATCGGGTGGAGATTGTTCAATTTTCCGCAAAGCCTTTATTCCATCTGAAGCCAAATCAATTTCATGCCCTTCACTTTCTAAAATTGCTTGAACTAAAATGAGATTATCTTGAATATCGTCAACGGCGAGGATACGATAAATTTTATTATCTTCAACTTCAGACATGATTTATCAACTTTTATCAGTTTCTTTTTGGAACTAATTTATAGTTTAAATTTCGGATATCCTATTGATGCTTTACTGGCTTGAAAAGATGAATGATGATTTTTAGCAGAGCAAAAAACCCCGTCAGCATCTAACTGTGAAGCTGGAGCATTGGTTGCTACATTCGATAGTGTGATTTGACGTGGCAATTCAATTTTAAACATTGAACCGATCCCCAATTTGCTCTCAAGAAAAATTTTGCCGCCCATCATTCGTACCAGTGAATCTATAATTGCCAAACCCAAACCTGTACCTGGATATTTGCGAGTGATAGTTTGATCTACTTGCCGAAATGCTTCAAAAATACGTTTAAAATTTATGGGTGCTATGCCAATACCTGTATCCCCAACCTGAATTACCACTCGATTTTCAGCTAGCTCCTTAACCTCAACCCAAATCTCACCAGACTCGGTGAACTTAATGGCGTTGGAGAGCAAATTCATTAAAATCTGTTTGATACGAATCGGATCATTAAATACCAAAGTATTTTGCAAATCCGTTTGCACGAACAATGATAGATTTTTGGCATCAGCTAGGGAACGCAATTCACCAACTGCGAGATTTATTACCTTTGATAGATCAAATATTTCCGCCTTTAAGTCTAATCGTCCTGCCTCCAGCTTGGAAAAATCGAGAACTTCGTTGACTAGCATCAGTAAATGCTTGCCATTATTCAAGATGCGCTCAATCATATCTGCTTGCTGGTGCGTTAGTTGAGTGAACTTGGGACGCAGCAGTATTTGCGAAAAACCAATAATCGCATTCATCGGCGTTCTGAGTTCGTGGGACATAGTTGCCAAAAAATCTGATTTTAGCTTTGATGCCTCCAATAGGTTGAAGTTTTGCATTTGAATGCATTGCTGTTGTCTCTCCAATTCTTGGTTCTTACGAATGAGTTGTTCATGAGTTTCTCTGAGCTGCTGGGTTGCTAAAGCTGCCTGCATTTCAGCCCGATAAACCCGAATCGCACTCCGCAAAACTTGTGTCAAGTTTTCTGGAGATATCCTAGATTTAGAGAGATAGTCTGTGGCACCAGCTTTCAATAATTGAACAGCAATTTCTTCATCTCTTTGATCAGTTAAGACTATTAAAGGAACTTTAATTTCTGAAGAACGTAGCTGTTGAATCAAGGTTAGTGCATCCTGGTTTAGTAAGTGATAGTTGAGGAAAACACAATCATAGGCAGTAGTGCTTAAGGCAGAAAACGCATGATTGCCATCGCTTACTTCAGACAGTTCCATTTGAACACCTGCTTTAGTCAGGGCAGAACGGACTGCCATCCGGTCTATTTCGTCAGCGTCTACAACCAAAATTTTCAGCGTCTCTTCCATCGTGTTTTATTTTCGCCACCAAACATAGGTTGATGTATAACATTTCTTTTTTCAGATTATCCAACTAAATAATATATGATTTTCGGACATCTAAAATCTGTAACTTGATTGATTAAGGCACTTCGCACAATATCCAATACTTGTTGAGCGTTGTGATTATCTCCACAAAGTTAGGAAAGGTCAAAGGTAAATTCAGTCTGTTGTATCCTGAATCTAGTTAATTTACCAGAGTATTGAAATTAAACTCTTAGCAAATGACCAATGGCTTTCAAAAAATTAGCAATTAACAAACCGAAAGCTATGGATCTCAATCCAGTAAACAGAGCTAGATATAAAGTAAAATAAAATACTTTACTTAAGCTTAAAACAATTATAAATGAGTGAGCAAGCGACCGTCGTCAGCCCTTGGTGAGAGTTGCACACGATTATCATGTACCATAAGCTTGAGCGGTTTTACCCATCAGATTGCTTAGACCAGATGAAAAAGAAAGTACTGCCTATAACTATTTGTGAATCTGAAGTAATCCTACCTCCTGGAATTTCGACAATTTTCTTAACGAGCGCCAGACCTATGTTACTATTTTCCTAGCGATCGCGGACTTGCACTGTTGCGAAAATTACCAAGAATTGCCTTGAACTTTAGAAAGAATTACCATCGAGCCTGACTTTTCACGTTATTGTGGAAAAGAAGAGGGCGAAACCAACATATCCTGTGAAAAGTCAGACCAATAAGCTTTCCCCAAAGCACAACAAATTACTTGACTGCTGACGATTCCACCAAATTTTAATGCTGTCTGATTCCCTTCCATAAGGATTCTTATTGGCTCCATCAATCCGATGAATCCAAAAGTTTGTTTAAAAATCATTCGAAACCATTGTTCACTTTCTCGTAAGGGAACTTTGACCTTTTGTAATTTGTCCATTTTTATCAGCTTTATACAGAATTAACTAATGGAACATACCAACTCAAAGCTGAATTCTAAGCAAGGGGGAACAATTTGGGATTCGTTTCAATATTTCATACTTTTTGTGCAAGTATCCATATATCTCCAGCTAGATTTGTCCTCTATCGAAATATCCAAAAATCGGGTATTTATTATTTCTCTCGGTGGATGCAGACTTGTGAAAATATCATCTATCTTTGGTATGGGAAAATAAGAAATAGCACTTACAAAAGGTAAGATATTGAAAGAGCCAAACAGCGAAAGAGTGAGTGTAGCGATGAATGAAATTAGCATTATTTTAATTGAAGATCACGACTTAACGCGAATGGGGCTACGAGCAGCATTACAGTCTCACAGTGCATTGAAAGTAATTGGCGAAGCGGCAAATGCTACCCAAGGATTAAAACTTTTAGAAACGGCAAAGCCAGATGTAGCTGTTGTAGATATCGGCTTGCCTGACATGGATGGCATCGAACTGACCCGTAAATTCAAACGCTACCAAGCTGAAACTGGGCAATCGACTACAAAGATTCTGATCCTGACAATGGATCATACAGAGGATGCTGTACTTGCAGCCTTTGCGGCGGGTGCTGATTCTTATTATATGAAAGAAACAAGTATCAGTAAATTAACGGAGGCAATACAAGCAACTCACGCCGGTAACTCTTGGATTGATCCGGCAATTGCCAACGTGGTATTGCGGAAGATGCGCCAAGGTATTCCTGGAGAGAGCCAAAATTCTGAGAAGCCGAAGACTGTAAAAATTGAGGCGCTAGCGTCAGAATACGAGCAAGTTTTGGAAACATACCCCCTGACTCAACGGGAATTGGAAATCCTAGAGTTGATTGTAGCTGGGTGTAGCAATGGGCAAATTGCGGAGAAACTCTACATTACAGTTGGTACTGTAAAAACCCATGTTCGCAATATTCTAAATAAACTGTGTGCCGATGACCGGACTCAAGCTGCTGTGAGGGCGCTACGTTCTGGGTTGGTGGCTTGAGGAGTGAGGAGTGCTGAGTGAGGAGTGCTGAATGAGGGAGTGAGGAAGATTAACCAATGCCCAATGCCCATTCAAAATCGTTCCTGTAAACATTCTGCAATGCGTAGTGCGGCTCCAGATTTACCCATGCGTCGCAGACCATTTTCCGCAATAATTTGCAAAATATCAGGATCTTTGAAGAGGGACTGGACGATCTTGGCAACTTCTGCTGGCTGCTCGACTAAAATCAAAGATGAGCCTAAATGACGACTTTGAGCTTCAGCAAAGGCAGGGTTATATTGTGGCCCATTACCGGGAATCGCGATCGCAGGTTTCCCTAAACCGATAAACTGTTCTGTGGCTGTACCTGCCATTGCGATCGCTAAATCTCCCAAATGCAAGCAATCATTATAGGCTTGTTGTGTCAGCAGTAGATACACATTTCTTTGTTTAAATGTCAAGACATTTGGATCGTGAAGTTGGATAGGAGATGCTGATTCAGTTCGCCAGCCTTGGGATTGCAGACTTTGGGATAAAATATGAGAGTCTAAACTAGAAGCGATCGCACCTAAAAATACTACTGTGCCAGAAGTGTAAAACACCGAATCTCGCTCCTGGAAACTTGCCATCAAAGCAGATACGGCAATCATAATTGTTTCCCAGTTAGCGTATGCCTCTGGCGGACGGGAACCAGGAAGAAGAGTCACCATTAAAGGCCGAACTGTCTCTTGCTGTTGGCTATCCTGACTATAGAATTGTTGGCGTGAAAACGTCGGTTCTAGACCATCCATCATGGGATTACCCAAATTAAAAGCTGGAATTGGCCATTGTTTTAATATTTCCGTCGTCAGCGCATCTCTAGGAAACACCGCCTGACAACGGCGACGACTCATCAACCAACGTTCCCAAGGATGGTAAACTGAACCGGAAAAGTTTTCCCAACGCGCATCTTTAGATTTCCGTGGTAATAATCCAGCTTCATCCCGCACATAATATTCAGATTTCGCTGTACCCACAAAAGCATAATTAGCGCCACTGAAAGTTGCAAACAACAGGGGAACAATATCTCCCACAGCTAAAATCGCTCTTTTATTACCTAATTTTTTTTGAGAACTCACCCAACGGCGGACAGCTTTAATCTGGCTGAGGGTAAGTTGCAATAAACCACCGCGTACATCCCGCGCTAATTGGCGTCCATCCATATAAATAAAGCCGCCAGAAGGCATAGTGCGGACTGAACCGATGAGAGGGATATCCAACTGTTGATAAGCACGTCCTTCACCCACCAAAGGTAAAGCAAAGATTTCTGGTGGGTTTGATTGTCGTTGGAGTTCTTGCAAAATCCGAACTGCAATTACATCTTCCCCATGACCATTACTTAATACAAGTAACCGCAAAGCAGAAGTTGCAGCTTGTGAGTTAGAAGCTAGGGATAACCGAGATAGATTACTCATAGAAACAAAATATCAAAATTAACAGCGATCGCTTGGGCTACACTGTGAATGGTTTTCCTAATCGGGAACTTTCGGAAACTTTTGATGACAAGATTAAGCGGCCAAAGTAATATTTTCCTAAAGTTGACAAAAATAGTTGGTAAAACTCACTGGTGTGAGATCCTAGAGACAGTCAATAAAAGCTGAATAGAATGGAACACCATCAGAAGCCAACGGTTGTAATTACGGGTGCCTCTTCGGGCGTGGGTTTGTATGCTGCAAAAGCTCTTGCTGAAAGGGGATGGTATGTGGTGTTGGCCTGTCGGGATTTAGCCAAGGCACAAAAAGCTGCCCAAGCTGTGGAAATTCCCTACAATAGTTATACCAGCATACATATCGACCTTGGCTCATTGGAAAGCGTTCGACAGTTTGTGAAGAACTTCCGAGCAAGTGGAAAGTCCCTAGATGCTTTGGTGTGCAACGCCGCAATTTATATGCCCTTAATAAAGGAGCCGTTACGCAGTCCAGAAGGCTACGAGTTAAGCGTTGCAACAAATCACCTTGGACATTTCCTATTGTGCAACCTGATGCTAGAGGATCTCAAGAAGTCATCTTCAGAGCCAAGGCTCGTCATTTTAGGAACTGTCACTCACAATCCAGACGAGTTGGGTGGGAAGATTCCGCCGCGTCCCGACTTGGGCGAACTGAAAGGCTTTACAGAAGGGTTTAAAGAGCCAATCTCGATGATTGATGGTAAGAAATTTGAACCAGTCAAAGCTTACAAAGATAGCAAGGTTTGCAACGTGCTGACTATGCGGGAACTGCATCAGCGCTATCACGAGTCAACCGGTATCGTCTTCAATTCTCTCTATCCGGGATGTGTTGCAGAAACGCCGCTATTCCGAAACCACTATCCTCTGTTTCAGAAAATCTTCCCATTATTCCAGAAGTACATCACTGGGGGATATGTGTCTCAGGAGTTGGCGGGAGAACGGGTTGCTGCTGTGGTTGCCGATCCTGAGTATAATCAATCGGGTGTTTATTGGAGTTGGGGAAATCGCCAGAAGAAAGATGGCAAGTCTTTTGTTCAAAAAGTCTCTCCTCAAGCCCGTGATGATGAAAAAGCCGAGCAGATGTGGGAACAAAGCGCCAAGTTGGTTGGACTTGCGTGATTGGCATAGGGCTTGGCGTTACTATGCGTGTATATAAGCAATGGTTGAGGTGATTTTAAGTCACCTCTGACTTGATTTATAGTTTTATTTAAATTACGCTATACAGCTAATACAGTTTTGAAAAAAGCTGGTATTAATTAATGCTAACATCGGAGTATTTAAAACGAGTTAATGCTCAGTCCTTACAGCAAACATTGAGACGACTTGAAAAAGCTTTTGTGAGTATGTAAGAACAAAATTATGGGTTCCCAAGATTCAAAAAAGCAGGCCGGATGCGGTCTTTTTCTTTTCCGCAACTAGGGCAAAATCCGTTAACTAATGGTCAGGTAAAATTGCCTGTAATCGGTGCGATTAAAGTTCGTCAATCGCGGAGTATCCCTAATGATGGAGTAATCAAGCAAGCTCGTCTAACAAGAAAAGTTTCTGGATGGTATGTGATGTTAACGGTGCAGTGGGATGTATCTGTACCACAGACAATCCCGCACGGTGAAGCAGTAGGAATTGATGTAGGGTTAACAAGTTTTATTGCAACTTCTAACGGGCTATCTGTCAAGCGTCCGAGGTTTTTTATAGATGCAGAACGCAAGCTTAAATTGCTGCAACAACGTGTTTCTAAAAAACCTATAGGCTCGAACAATTGGAAGAGAGCTACGAAGAAAGTTGCTTCATTGCATGAGTACGTTGCCAACTGCCGTAAAGATTGGCATAGAAAGCTGTCTCACAAAATCTGCAACGATACTGGGATGGTATTTGTTGAAGATTTGAATTTAATTGGTTTATCTCGCGGAATGTTGGGCAAGCATTGTCTTGATGCTGGTTTCGGTCAGTTCTTCAATATTCTTGAACAAACTTGCTTTAAACGTGATGTTTACTTTCAGAAAGTAGACGCACGGAAAACAAGTCAGATTTGTCCCAATTGTGGAACCGAGACAGGTAAAAAAGAACTTTCACAACGTACTCATGTTTGTTCAAATTGCGGTTATACCACCGATAGAGATGTTGCAGCCGCACAAGTAGTTCTCCAAAGGGGGCTTGCAGCCGTAGGGCATACGGTCAAAATGCTTGCTGAGGGTAAATTCGTTGGAATCCCCGTGAAGCAAGAATCCTCACACCTTTAGGTTGAGGAGTGTCAAAGTTATATATCTCCATTCTCTGGTCTTGACTTCTACCTGGAGATAGATGTATGATAAAGATCGCATTGAAGGGGAGTAGCTGCTGGCAGAAAAAATAAAAGCCAGTACATCTGAATCAACATACTGGCGATGAGCCTGGTTCAGATGGCAAATAATCAATATTTGAAAGCGAGACCTTCACTAAGTTCACACCGAAAAGTGTGAAACTTGGTGAGGTCTTTTGGTTCTCATCAAGCTTCACATCGGTAAACGATTCTTCAGGAGCTTGAGAGAGTGTTAACAGCTTTTACCGCAGCTTTATTATTAATTACAGTTTCAGAACTAGGCGATAAAACATTTTTTATCGCCGTGATTTTGGCTATGCACCACCCCCGGCGGCTGGTATTTACAGGTGTGACAGCTGCTTTAGCCGCGATGACAATCCTTTCGGTGCTATTTGGACAAGTGGTATCTTTGTTGCCAAAAGCTTATATTCATTACGCCGAAATAGCTTTATTTATTGCCTTTGGTATCAAGCTGCTGTATGACGCTAGTAAGATGTCGGCTGCTGCTTGTGATACAGATGTTGTAGAAGAAGCCGAAGCTGCGGTGAAAAAGGCAGACTTGCAGCTACCAAAGCAAAAGACTTCCTTGGCAATTGTAATAGAAGCCTTTGTGTTGACATTTATGGCAGAGTGGGGCGATCGCACGCAAATTGCCACCATTGCCCTAGCGGCAGGTAATAATCCAATTGGAGTGACAATAGGTGCAATTTTAGGACATGCCATTTGTGCTGCGATCGCAGTTATCGGCGGCAAAATGATTGCCGGACGCATTTCTGAGCGTCAACTCACCCTGATTGGCGGATGCCTGTTTTTGGTTTTTGGTGTCGTTGCTGCCATTGAGGGAGCGTGAGGGGAAGAAGCAGGGAGCAGGGAGCAGGGGGAGTGAGGGAGAAGAATTAATAACCAATGCCCAATGCCCAATGCCCAATGCCCAATGCCCAATGCCCAATGCCCATTACTTAGGAGTACTCTCCAATGAAGGCGTGGGAGATGCAGCAGGATTAGGAATGGGGGAAAACGTCGCTGCCTTATTAATTTCGTCTTTGTATTGAGCAGGTGCTAAAGCTGCGGCATGATCAAAGAAAGGTTTTGCATCTGCATCTTTACCCTGTTGTTTCAGGAGCATCGCTTTTGCCACAACGGGGCGGAAATCCTTGGGATCTTTCTTAATTGCCTGGTCATATGCAGAGCTAGCTTGAGCGTAGCGTTTCTGGGAAGCGTGAACAGAACCTAACAGCACCTGCACGGCTACTGTATCTACACTTCCAGGCTGAATTGTATTTATTTGGGCTGCGTTAGAAAGGGTTTCTTGCAACAAACCAATGGCTGCTTCGGGGCGTTGCTGACTGATCAACAGACCCACCATTCCTTGTAAAGCCTTCAAATCGCCTGGTTTCGTGGACAAAATCGAACGATAAGCTTGAGCAGCTCCTTCGCGATCGCCAATTTGCTGTTTGGCTTGAGCCAGTAGCACTGAATATTCTGACTGTTCGGGATTCAGCTTGGCTAGCTTTTCTAGGGGTTCAATGACGACTTGGATATCAGCTGGTTTAACCTCATTTTTTTCTTTTTGACTCAGTAGTTGTAGCCGCGCCTGTAATAAGCCCTTAAGCGCAGTCTGATTTTCTGGTTCCCTTTGCAAAACCTGTTCGTAACCCCGTACTTCGTCTTCCAATTTTGATTTTTGGTCAGAGGAGGACAAGCTGCCTCTGGTGCTAGTGGTATTCTGGCTTGAGGGTGGCGTATTATTAAATGCTCCAATTATGGGAATCACCGAAACACCCACAAAAGCAACAATTGCCAGCGCCAAGACGACTTGAACTATCCAGCGATTGCGTGTTTGAGTCACAGTTTTGTTTTTCTCCTAAACTCTAATGACATTATCATTTACACAAATCGTAAAGTTAAAAATTTCCAAAACTTTGCGGAATACTGCCAATTGCCTGTGAATTTTATAACAATTAACTATCCACACTGCTAAAGTAAGTGATGACTTTAGGAGGAGCCGTCAGAATTGTAGCTATGATATGCTTCCGAAACTAGTGTTGAGGTCCTAAATTACACATTTAGTGTATAAACACTAAATTTAGCGCCTTTAGGATTGTTTTAGAGTAGTCTGGTGTGACTTTGTGAAAAGTAAATATACTTTCATCAGTCGCACAAATGCTCTTTCCAGCTGCCTTTGTAAAATCCCACAATGGGATGTGTCTCCGCCGCAAGGAGTTTTTATGAATTCCGACCTGATGCCGTTGCCTGAATCCTCTAATTCTTCTGCCTCTAACCAGGGCCCAACTAAGATAGAGGCAGCCGCTAATGTTCACATAGCCGCCCAGTCCTCTAAACCTGAAAATTCGCCTGTCAACCCCATTGAGACTGACTCAAATGGGAACTTGATCAATCGACAGCAACCGATTCCGCCTCCCAGTGAGCCGATGCAATATCGAGCGATCGGGTTAGTCCGGGGTCGCTATCATGCTAGCAGCGAACAATTTACTCAAGGTACGCTGCTAACCGCAGATGGTGTAGAACTCAATGCCGTCCTCCTAGGCCGGATTATGAGCTTAGTCAAGAATCACCTAGACTTAGAAAAAGAACACTTGTGGGTAGTATATCCACGTACAAGACAAGAAAATGATACCTTGCACATCCAAATCGTCGGAGTTTGGGAGCCAGAAAATCTGGCTAAAAACTCAACAGATGAGGACGAGTCAGATTTGGAGTTGCAAGAGTTACAGACACCCGATGATGGCTTATCCGAAAACTCTGAATTAAGTACAACTGCCCTGATACCCTCATCAGAAGTTGCAGATGGTGGTTTTTCTGTTCGTGGTGAAGTAGTATACCAGTCTTTTGATGCTAAAAGCTTGGTAGTCAAAATTAGGCAGGCTCCACGGAAATCAACTGATAAACCTAAGTATTTTAAGTTGAAATTGAGGGGTGTGCTGACCACTAAAGCAGTAGGAAAGTTCTGGGACTTCCAAGCCAAGCGGGAAGCTGACGTTTTGATAGTAGAAAAAGCTGAGGCGATCGCTGACTTGCCCAAAAAACGCAAACCACCATTCAAAGGTGGTCCTCGTGCTGGCGGACCTGGTGGCCCTGGTGGTGCTGGTGGTAGAAAACCATTCCCCCCCAGACGCAGTGGCGAAACCCCTCGTCCCATCAAGAAAATAGGCGCAGGCGGCGACCCCTCTGTGGTGTCGAAACCTATACCAAAAATGCCCGCTCCTAAACCCATCAAGCGACCAAAACCAACTCAAGATTAGGGCATGGGGCATGGGGCATTGGGTATTGAGTTAATAACTCTGCACCCTGCACCCTGCCTCTTCTCAAAAATCCGTCCGACGGTCTTGAGGTAGGAAAGATCGCTCCATCGGAATTGGGGAAACTGGTTCTGTAAGGGTAAACGTACCTGCTTCGATCCACTTTTTCAACTCTAGGGCGACTTGCCTAGAAAAAAACAAACTCGCTAAGGGGGCAGAGCGTACTGCTTTGCCCTCAATGATGATCCGCCCAGATTTGAGTTGGGCATAACTCACCAAACCAAAGGTGGGACGGACGCGCCGGGGAATAGAAAAATCGACTATTGGGGCTACTAAGTCTTTATCCTGCACAGCACAGTGTTCAACTACTTGTTCATTTAATACAGGGAGTGGTACACCAACGCCTAACATCAATGAGGGTCCATAACTTTTGAAGTAACACCCCCGCACCCAATGAGCATCCATTTGCTTGGCATCACCAATTAAAGCTAAAGTGGCGGAAGGCCCAATCGGTGTACGATTAGCTAAACGCTTTTGTAAGGGGAAGTGCTGAGTGCCTTCCCAGGCGACATAGCCAACACCACCGCCTAAAAAAATTCGAGTACCTATACCAACGAGTTGCAAATCGGGGTCGTTGAGTAAGGGGGAAATAGCACCGGGGTTAGAGTAAACGGCATTTCCCAGACGCGGTTGTAAAGGACCGAGATAGGTGAAGAGGGGGCGATCGCCACCATTTACACCAACAATAAAATTTTGATAAAGATTGCGCGGATTGAATAAATAAAACTGATTAATCGTTTCACTGGTAATTGTAGTTTCAAAACTTGCTCTGGGGTAACAATCTGTTACTTGTCCTTGGGCTTTTACGTGTATAGGTTTACCCGCAATCAAATTTTCGATTACATGACCGCCGCCACGTTCTCGGACTTCTTCTCCGTCCATCGCTTCCATAGCACAACTCGCACCCAAATATAAATCTACTGCCCCAAAACCAGAATATGCTGGCACGCCATCTAACCAGCAACGGCGAATTTTTATCGGGGGGTCAGTGTGTCCCAGATTGATAATTGCACCACTTGATTCCATCGGCTCAAAAGTGCCAGTGGTAATTACATCAACTTCTTTAGCAGCTTTAGTAACACCGATTTCTACAACTCGTGCTTTTAATTCTTCAGTTGTCAACACTACCGCACGTTGGCGGCTGATTTTCTCGTTAATTTCTGCAATTGTTCGCATTTTATCAGTGCTAGCGCTTCCTGCTGTCTTCCTCTCTGAAGGATATCTTGTTGAAGAAGAATTCAGGGGTCTTAAACGCCGTGTTTCTTTTGGATTCTCTTCAATATGATTCAGTATGTCGCTCATATTTCTGTGTCAAAAAAGCTCTTTGATGTTCTTTGACCACAGAATGTTACTATTTTGCAGATGTCTATTATTGTTACCTCTCCATAGCCGAGCAAACATCATTAAAGACTTATGCAAAAACAGCGAAAACCAAGTAAGAAGAGTTTGCGATCGCTTGATTACTTGAATGTGTTTCTCGCAAATGTGCGCGATGGTGTTGGGCCATATCTGAGCATTTACTTGAAAGCTTCACAAAATTGGAACCCAGCTCAGATTGGAATGGCGATGTCAGTTTCAACAATTGCCACAGTTATTGTCCAAACACCAGCTGGTGCATTGGTTGACAGGCTACGTCAGAAACGGATGTTGATTGTACTGGCGGCTGTGTTTGTTTCTATCGGCTGTATCGCTATAGGCTTGTTACCCAGTTTGCCTGTTGTCATTGGCTCTCAGATCATGATTGGGATTGCAGCAGCAATTTTCCCACCTGCTATTACTGCTATTACTCTGGGACTTGTAGGACATGAGAGATTAGATAGGCGGGTAGGTCGTAATGAAACATTTAACCATGCAGGCAATCTGCTAGCTGCTGTTCTCGCTGGTTTAGCAGGTTACTTTATTGCACGCAAGGCAATATTTTTCCTAGTTGCAGCTATGGCTGTGGGCAGTATTATTTCGGTGAGGATGATTCGTGAAAGAGAGATTGACCACGAACTAGCGCGTGGAGATGGTGAAGAGGAGGATAAAGAAAAACATCAACAGCGCTATGAAGGCATATTGGAATTATTGAGCGATCGCAAAATCCTTTTTTTTTACTGTTGCAGTAGTTCTGTTTCACTTTGCCAATGCTGCTATGTTACCGCTAGTTGGTCAAGAATTGGCGCAGGGTAAGGGACAAGTGACACAGTTTATATGTCTGCTTGTATCATTGTGGCTCAGTTAGTGATGATTCCGGTGTCCAACTTGGCTGGGCGTTTCGTAAATGCAGCCCGAAAACCCATATTCCTGCTTGGCTTTGCCATCTTAGCTATTCGAGGAGTGCTGTATACGCTTTCGGACAATCCCTATTTTCTCGTTTCTGTGCAAATTTTGGATGGAATTGGAGCCGGGATTTTTGGTGTGCTTTCAGTGTTGATGGTAGCTGATTTGACTAGATTTGACTAAAGGCACAGGGCGCTTTAATGTTACCCAAGGGATGCTCAACACTGCTATTGGCGTTGGTGCGGGTTTGAGCAATGTCTTAGCTGGTTTTGTGGTTCAAAGTGCTGGTTATAATGTTGGTTTTTTGATTTTAGCAGCGATGCCTGCGGCGGGCTATGCCTACGCAGTTGTGGCTTTAGGAGTTTTTTGGTTTTGTGTACTGTACCTGAAATAAAAACAGGAGTTAATAGAAAGGCATCACCTCAAAAGAATCTAGCGAAATCATGATTGTTTTCAGATACATCATCATTGGGTTGACTTATATAGGTTTGGGTTTAGGATATCTACCTGGTTTGCGGATGAACCGAGCCAGTATTGCTTTAGTTGGTGCATCTTTGCTGGTGGCATTCGGGGTATTAGACCTGAAAGAAGCATGGCTTGCCATAGACTATAAAACGCTGATTTTTCTGTTTAGCATGATGGTAATCAGCACAAACTTAGCTTACGCTGGTTTTTTCCAACTAACCCTTGATACAGTTACACACTTTACCCGCAGCCCTTTAGGTTTGCTGATTATTTTAACTTTTGGCAGTGGAATTCTCTCCGCTTTTTTTCTGAATGATACCATCGCTCTAATTCTGACTCCTTTGGTTCTCGGCTTAACCCAAACTTTGAACCTCAATCCTATTCCTTACTTACTTGCCTTAGCAGGAGCAACTAATCTGGGTTCAGTGGCTACCTTAAGTGGTAATCCGCAAAATATCTTGATTGGTTCCTTCTCTGGTATCAGCTATCTCGATTTTGCTAAAGCATTGACTCCCATCGCATTAGTAAGTTTGTTGATTCAAATTGGGTTACTGTGGTGGCTTTATCCTGATGTCCGTTCTACTAAGTCTTGTCCGAGTGGAACCCCCGTGCGTTACCGCATATTTAAACCGTTACTTACTAAAAGCCTATTAATAACCGCAGGACTATTAATTGCATTCTTAATTGGGATACCTCCAGCCCAAGCAACATTCGTAGCTGCTGGTTTAATGTTTATTACTAGGCGAATCAAACCGCAGCGAGTTTTAAATAAAGTAGATTGGGATTTACTGGTGATATTTTCTGGATTATTTATTGTGACTGCTGGAGTCGAAAAATTAGGAATATTAAATTTATTTAGCGGTTTAGTTCATACTCCCCTGAGCATCTTAGGAGTTACTGCTCTCCTTTCAAATTTAGTTTCCAATGTTCCAGCAGTATTGTTATTACAACATTTACTTCCCCATCCAGACACAAAAACCTGGTTACTATTAGCAGCAGGTTCGACTTTGGCAGGTAATCTAACTTTGTTAGGTTCAGTTGCTAATTTAATTGTTGCTGAGGCTGTTGCAAAACTTGGTTATCAGTTATCATTCTGGGAACATTTACGTTTTGGTCTACCGCTAACTGTCCTAACTCTCATCCTGGCTTATTACTGGATTTAATCATTGGTCATTTGTTTCAAGAGACTCCAACCCAGTTTGTCCGTCCGATTCATGGATATAAGCGAAAAGGCTATCATCTCCTACCTCGTCACCGCCTACTACTCCGCAGCCGTCCTCGTCCCTGACGCACTCGGCATCCTCGAAGATGTCGAAATCGGTCGCTGAGGGAAGGGATCGGACATCTGGTCACTAAGAGATGGCTAAAGGCCAGCATCAACCTACGTAGATTCAAAAAATTTCGCGTCTAAAATTTTCACTGATAATCCTTAACGACGCAGTTGAAAGATAAATAAGGGTATAAGCAAGTTGTTAAGTTGCCTATACCCTCAGATAAACATGTTAGGTTTTTGCAGTAGCGTATAAGTCTAAGTTAGTGCTTGAGCAACTACTGCCGAAAGTGACTCATTTGCTGCTTGCTTCAACAATTCGGCTTTATCGGTCTGTTCCCAAGGTAAGTCTAAATCAGTCCGCCCAAAATGACCGTAAGCCGCGACGTCCTGATAAAAACGTCCGCCTCGTTCACTTGGCAAGTTGCGTAAGTTGAAGGTATGGATAATCCCAGCCGGACGCAGTTCAAAGTGCTGGTTGATTAATTCCAGCAAGGTTTCTTCATCCACTTTGCCAGTGCCAAAGGTATCCACCAGAATGCTTGTTGGTCGCGCTACACCAATAGCATAGGATAGCTGGATTTCAACTTTGTCTGCTAACCCGGCGGCGACAATATTTTTCGCCACATAGCGAGCTGCATAGGCAGCAGAACGGTCTACCTTCGTGGGGTCTTTGCCGGAAAAAGCGCCGCCACCATGCCGTGAATAACCACCGTAGGTGTCAACGATTATTTTCCGTCCAGTCAAACCAGAATCTCCCTGAGGGCCACCAACGACAAATTTGCCAGTGGGGTTGACTAAAAAACGTGTCTCCTGATTAGGCTTAATGTCAATGTCGCCAAAAACAGGTTCGACCACTGCTGACCAGAGGTCTTGTTTAATCTTGGCTTGTACCGCCGCCTCATCTGTGATTTCGCCAATACTGGCTGTATGCTGGGTGGAAATCAGGATAGTATCAATGCCTACTGGGCGTCCGTCTTCGTAGACCACAGTTACTTGGGTTTTGCCGTCAGGACGCAGGTATGATAGTTCACCAGTTTTGCGGACTGCTGCCAATCGGCGAGCAATGCGGTGAGCAAGACTGATGGGTAAGGGCATCAGTTCTGGTGTTTCGTTGCTGGCAAAGCCGAACATTATACCTTGATCTCCGGCGCCAATTTTGTCGAATAGTTCATCACTATCTTGCTGGCGGCTTTCGTGGGCGGTGTTAACGCCTTGGGCAATATCGGGTGATTGTTCGTCTAAAGCCAATAGAACGCTGGTGCTGTTAGCAGAAAAGCCATTATCAGCATTGGTATAGCCAATTTCGGCAATTTTTTTACGAGCGAGATTGACGAAATTGACATTGGCTTTGGTGGTTATTTCACCAGTGATTAGCACCAAACCAGTGTTAACTACTACTTCAGCAGCAACACGGCTACTGGGGTCTTGTGTCAGTAAGGCATCCAGAATGGTATCAGAAATCTGATCGCAGATTTTATCTGGATGACCTTCGGTGACTGACTCGGAGGTAAATAGATATCGACGAGACAAAGGAAATTCCTCCTGACTTGAGTTTTTTTGCTGACTAAATGTGGTATTTAGTTAAACTACCTAATTTATGAAATCATAACAATATTTATACTTCAGTAGTTAGTATCTTCTTGATATTGATAAAACCACTAATTATTAGGTAAGTATCGTAAAGAAGATAAATGTATGCTAATTATTTTGTAGCTTAAATGTATTTAATAACACAAAAAAAGGGGACACCCAGAAGCGCCCCCACAAACTTTGATATAAACACTGCTGCTTTTAAACCTGAACTGCTAACTTTGCTTCCGTAGCTGTCAGCCGTTCATAAGCAGCACGCATTTTCAAACCTGTAAGCACTTGGAAGAAACCAGTTCCATTATTGGAACCTGGATACTCGCGGTGCTGGAGTAACAAATGAGTTAATTCACCTTGGTATTTGGTGGATGTATTGCTGAGATGGGTTTCGATATAAATTACTTCTTCCAAGTTGTCAAATTGACCATCCACCTCTAATACTGAGACATAGCGTCCGTAGTATACATCTGAGCCGTAGTATAGTTGCATACCAGGATAAGAACAGGTCAGCTTGCGTCCACAGGGAGTCCAATTAATTGTTGAGCCTTCATCAAAGAGGTAGGTTGGCTCAAAGCCTTCCTTATCTTCCCGTTGCAGCATACGTACCCTTAAGACTCGGCGCTCCGTGTCGTTTTTGATCAAGTTGGTGGGTAATACCTGGAGAACTACATCGGCAAATTCTCTTTGTGGTTCGATAAACTTATCAAAGTCAGGTTTGCGGGAATTAATTTGCGCTAAGACATCTTCGTAGCGATGACCGCGTTCAGCCATATCTCGCTGAATTTTCCAGGCAATTTTAACTTCATCGCTAATGTCAAAATAAACACTGAAGTCGATTAGCGATCGCACCCGCTCATCATACAAAGGATGCAGCCCTTCAATAACTATAATCCGATTCGGCTCCACTCGCTCTGGCGGATCAAGCAAGCCGGTTTCGTGGTTGTAAATCGGCTTATCAATGCCTTGACCACTTTTGAGCGCTTTAATTTGCTCATACATCAGGTCAAAATTGTTCGCCCTGGGGTCTAGTGCTGTTATCCCGGTTTCTTTGCGCTGTTTGCGATCGAGCGAGTGATAGTCATCCAAGCAGATGACTGTCATTAAATCTTCACCAAACAAATCTATCAAACGACGCAAAAACGTAGATTTCCCGCACCCAGAGTCTCCGGCTACTCCAATCAGTACCACGCGTTCCGGCTTATTTGTCATAAATCTCCTCTAAAATACTAAAGTTGTGTCAATAATTTTTCACACAGCAGATTCTGAAGCCAGGAGTTTACCCCTTTGGTTTATCCTGCGTTCTTGCTACCTAGCACTGCTATAACACACCAAACGGGTAGACAACAAAGTAATAAGCTGCTACTCGTCAGACTAGCCTGAATGTTGGTGCTGGTAAGTATTTAATCTTAGTGGTATATTTGATTTTAACAGAAGGGGGTATCCCATACAAGATTTGCCCTCAAGAAGAATTAGCGTGGTTCATCAATGATTTTGTTGATTTAGTTGTTAATTTAAAAATGGGGATCAGCATCGCCATAAGAGTTGCAGCGCTGTCAGTCTGCTAGTTGTGACTCTATATAATCAAGTCTATAAGGTAGAATTTATTCTGGCAGCGAACTCTTTAGCCTTCCTAAATTGTAATTCCGGCTCGACAATGCTTCCGATATTCAAAGCTAAAATCTATCCAACGAATGAGTCAACAACTTGCATTGGTCAAATTATTGGCTATGAACTACCTACACTGACCTTGCGGTAGATTGTAGGCTTCCCAATTCACGGGGGAAAGCCTGGGTCGTTAGAGATTTTTGACGTCAGTCGTGACTTTGGTCTTACATCCCCTCCAAAGGCAGAAGCGCTAGTTCCAAACGCCCATAATCGCAATCCTTCATTTCTAATAAATTATCGCAGCATTGATGTCTCTATCATGCTGTCTCTGGCAGTGGGGACAATCTACAAATCTTACACCCAATGAATCATAACCATTCTGTAGCATCGAAATTGGTTGTAGGGTCTGGCTACAAAATTGAGATGATGGGAAGAAACGACCTATTTGTTGATAGGTGTGTCCAAATTTCTCAGCTTTGTATTTAAGCATAGTCAAAAACATCCCCCAACCTTTGTCACTTATAGCCTTTGCCAATCTCCCTAATGGGGGTAGTAGTTAACGAAAAAAAGATTAAATTGACTCATTATTAACATTCTCTACAAGACTTATCCTTTACCTTAGAAGGTGAACAGGTGTGTTTTTTGCTATGCCTGCATGTCTTTGGTGAGTGTACTTAGCAAGGCATTAATTTAATGATGCCGTTTTTCCTTCAGGCCAGTTTTGTGAAACGAAAATCCGGTAAACTAAAGCTGGCAAGGTAGGGAATAGTTTTTTTTTGAAAAACGGTTAAGTAAATTATCGGAGTGGTAGAACGAATGTACAATCAAGGTGCTGTTGAGGGTGCTGCCAACACAGAATTAGGTAGCCGCGTCTTTGTGTATGAAGTGGTGGGTTTGCGTCAGGGCGAAGAAACCGATCAAACTAACTACCCAATTCGTAAAAGTGGCAGTGTGTTCATCAGAGTGCCTTATAACCGCATGAATCAAGAAATGCGACGTATCACTCGTCTAGGCGGCACAATTGTTAGCATCCAGCCCGTAACTGCTCTAGAGCAAGTTAATGGTAAAGCCTCATTTGGGAATGTTAACAGCGAAGTCAGCGAGTTAGCTACATCTGGGGAAACTGCTAACAGTGAAGGGAATGGTAAAGCCACACCTGTAAATGCTCATAGTGAAGACGAAGACTTCGCTAAACCACCAGCTGAAGAACAGCTCAAGAACAAGGACAAGAAAGGCAACACCATGACTCAAGCGAAAGCCAAAAAAGACCAAGGTGACGTTCCTGTAAACACTTACCGTCCCAATGCTCCGTTTATTGGCAAGGTAATATCTAATGAACCGCTAGTCAAAGAAGGTGGTATTGGTATTGTTCAACACCTCAAATTTGACATTTCCGCCGGGGATTTGAAGTATATAGAAGGTCAAAGTATTGGGATTATTCCACCAGGATTAGACAAGAACGGCAAGCCGGAAAAACTTAGACTATATTCCATTGCCTCAACTCGTCATGGCGATGATATCGATGATAAAACGGTATCACTGTGCGTCCGCCAGCTGGAGTACAAGCACCCGGAAACTGGCGAAACAGTCTACGGTGTTTGCTCTACACACCTGTGTTTCCTCGAACCAGGGGCAGACATAAAAATTACCGGGCCTGTGGGTAAGGAAATGTTGTTACCCAATGATCCTGATGCTAATGTCATCATGTTGGCAACCGGAACAGGTATTGCCCCCATGCGGGCTTATCTGTGGCGCCAGTTTAAAGATGCGGAAAAAGCAGCTAACCCAGAATACGAATTTAAAGGATTCTCTTGGCTAATATTTGGCGTGCCGACAACTCCAAACCTCTTATATAAGGAAGAACTGGAAGAAATTCAACAAAAATATCCTAATAACTTCCGCCTCACTGGCGCCATCAGCCGCGAACAGAAAAATCCCCAAGGCGGTAGAATGTACATCCAAGACCGGGTAGCGGAACATGCTGATGAATTGTGGCAGTTGATTAAAAATGAAAAAACTCACACCTACATCTGCGGTTTGCGCGGTATGGAAGAAGGTATTGATGCAGCCTTAACAACTGCTGCTGCTAAGGAAGGCGTAACTTGGAGTGATTACCAGAAGGAACTTAAGAAAGCTCATCGCTGGCACGTAGAAACGTATTAAGTTAGTTATTAGTCATTGGTCATTAGTCATTAGTCATTAGTTTTAGACAAAGGGCTACGGGCGAAAGACAAATGACAAAGGAAGCAGGATAATCAGTAGGTAGGGCAAATGCTCTACCTACAATTGTTATTGGTGAAATTGGGTGCAAAAATTGTGGGTGTGAAACTAGGAATACTGGGATTAGGCACTGTGGGAACGGGAACAGTGCAATTGTTGCAAGATATAACTGGGCGTCACCCATTGTTGCAAGAGATCGAAATCTATCGGGTGGGAGTCCGATCGCTAGATAAACCCCGTGCAGTAGAATTGTCTACGGAAGTCTTAACTACAGATTTAGAAGCGATTGTCAACGATCCGGCGGTAGATATAGTTGTGGAAGTGATGGGTGGATTGGAGCCAGCGCGATCGCTCATCCTCAAAGCTTTAAGTAATGGTAAGCACGTCGTCACCGCCAATAAAGCAGCGATCGCCCGCTTTGGGGCAGAAATTTTCACAACTGCCAATCAAGCAGGTGTATACGTCATGCTAGAAGCCTCTGTGGGTGGTGGTATTCCCGTGATTCAACCCCTGAAGCAGTCTTTAAGTGTTAACCGCATTCACACTATAACTGGCATCGTGAATGGTACAACGAACTACATCCTGACGCGGATGCAAACAGAAGGTAGCAACTTCAGCGATGTTTTAGCTGATGCCCAGCGCCTCGGTTATGCTGAGGCTGACCCTACAGCCGATATCGATGGCTTAGACGCAGGCGATAAAATTGCCATCCTGGCATCATTAGGCTTTGGTGGACGCATCAACCTACAAGATGTATATACTGAGGGCATTCGGCAAGTTAGCAAAACAGATATTGCCTACGCCGAAAAATTAGGATTTGTGATTAAATTGTTAGCGATCGCTAAACGTAATCCTCCCTCATCCCCCCTCTCCGTTAGAGTTCATCCTACCTTAGTGCCTCAAGCTCATCCTTTGGCTAGCATCAACGGCGTTTACAATGCCATTCTTGTCGAAGGAGAACCTATCGGGCAAGTAATGTTTTTTGGCCCCGGTGCTGGTGCTGGTGCAACCGCCAGTGCTGTCACATCAGATATTTTGAATTTAGTTGCTGTCCTCAAAACCAATACAGTAGTTGCAAATCCATTATTAGCTTGTGGGCATCAGGAATACTGCCAAATTGCGCCGATGGCAGAACTCATAACTCGGTTTTACGCCCGTTTCCTTACCAATGATCAACCTGGAGTTATCGGTAAATTGGGTACTTGCTTTGGTAACTATGGCGTTAGCTTAGAGTCAATTGTTCAAACTGGCTTTCAAGGGGAACTAGCAGAGATTGTGGTTGTTACCCATGATGTACGGGAAGGTAATTTTCGGCAAGCTTTGGCAGAAATTCGGAATTTGTCAGCGATCGAAAGCATTCCTAGCTTACTGCGTGTACTTTGAGATTACTCTTTTAGCGATCGCTTTGCGCCAGGTGTTCCCGCAGACTAGAATACTTAGTTTTTTTCAGATTTCCCTTTACGCTTGCGCTTGGTAGACTAAATAACAAACAAACCTCACGAAGAACGCGAGGGTAGCCCTATGACTGCAACTAATCCCGCTACTAGCACCGCACTCCCAGATCATACTCAACTTCCAGAGTCTGACGGCATCTTTGTGTTCGCGGAGCGTGCCGGAGGCAAAAACTTCCAGGAACATCCCCAAAGCATTCTACTAACGGAGTCGATTAAACCAGTATTGCAAAAACGTTATCCTGACGGGCAATATTGCATAGGTCAAGACAGTGGTATTTATTGGCGGATTACTGACCCACCAGAACGAGGTGCAGAAGCTCCCGATTGGTTCTATGTACCGAATGTGCCACCTACACTGAATGGGCAAATGCGCCGCTCTTATGTACTTTGGCAAGAACACATTGCTCCATTGATTGTATTGGAATTTGTCTCTGGAAACGGTGCAGAGGAACGAGATAAAACCCCTTGGACGGGTAAATTTTGGATTTATGAGCAGGTGATTCATCCGGCTTTTTACGGCATTTATAGAAGTGAATAAAGCCAGTGTGGAAGTGTATCACATTATTGAAGGACAATATCAACTGTTAGCAGCAAATGAACGGGGACATTATACTATTGCCCCTTTGGGACTTGAGTTAGGCATTTGGACAGGAGTTTATCAGAATGCGGAATTACCCTGGTTGCGCTGGTGGGATTTGCAAGGTAATTTGTTGTTGAGTGGTGAGGAAAGAGCGGAACACCAAAGCCAAAGAGCGGAATTAGAAAGCCAAAGAGCCGATCGCTTAACTGCCCAATTGCGATCGCTCGGCATTGAACCAGAAGCCTAGCTGTTGAGAAAGTCTTGGCAGCCTTAGCCTAATGGCAAGCTAAACTAAAAACAACCCTTACTCCTGCAAAGGTAGTCTTATGACCTCTGCAACCGACCCATCCACCGCCCTCACTCCTTTCCCCGACCATACGCAGCTACCTGAGTCTGACGGCACATTTGTGAAAAATTGGCAAGAGCATCCCCAAAGCATTTTACTGACTGACTCCATTACACCCGTCCTCAAACAATTACATCCTGATGGTCAATATTGTATAGGTCAGGACTTAGGTATTTACTGGCGCTTGACAGAACCCCTAGAAAAAGGTGCAGAAGCACCAGATTGGTTTTATGTCGCAAATGTACCACCCCTGCTCGATGGACAAACGCGGAGGTCTTATGTACTGTGGCGAGAGTATATTGCCCCTTTGATTGCCTTGGAATTTGTCTCTGGGGATGGTAGTGATGAGCGAGACAAAACCCCTTGGAAGGGTAAATTTTGGATTTATGAGCAGGTGATTCATCCGGCTTTTTATGGCATTTATGAAGTAAATAAAGCCAGTGTAGAAGTTTATGAATTAATTGGTGGAAAATATCAGTTATTAACAGCAAATGAGCGCGGACATTATCCGATTACCGCCTTGGGAGTTGAGTTAGGCTTATGGCAGGGAGAATATCAGAATGCCCAATTACCCTGGTTGCGTTGGTGGGATTTGCAGGGTAATTTGTTATTGACTGGTGAGGAAAGAGCTGAACAGGAATCTCAACGGGCTGAAGAGGAATCTCAACGGGCTGAAGAGGAATCCCAACGGGCTGAACAGGAAAGACAAAGAGCCGATCGCTTGAGTGCCCAATTGCGATCGCTTGGCGTTGAACCAGAAGCTTAATATTTTGGAATGGGGTTAAAGGTGCGATCGCTAATTCTCTCATCAACTCTAACTTTCCTTATTTAGCTTAAATATTATCTCTCCAGAGTAATAGAAGAGTGTTAAAGCAGTTGGTGTACTCCGGCTGCTTTGGTTTTTATGACTGACTATAGGATGCTGGGGATGCTATCGCTGAATACATCATGGCGGCATCTCTAGGTGCAAAAAACATCTCCGAAAAAATAGAGGCTTCAAAAAGCTTGCCATATAAGCTTTATAAGATTTATTCTCCCAGCGATTGTGCTTCTAACTAGTTTTCGCTAACCTCAGTACATAAGTTAAGAGGTAATCATATGACAGACCAGAAATTCAATTGCGTCTCGATTCAAAAAAAATGCATAGAACTTAATCCACTTCTGTACAAAGCAATTCAGATAATACAGGCTCCCTTCCTTCCAGTTAAAAGAAACCACCAATTCCTAACTCAAGGGCAAAATCTATTATTAGCAGGCCTTGACTACGATTGGCACATAATAGCTTACTGGATAATATGCCTACAAACAGACCAGCTAAATCCAAAAAAATCACCTTACAACCTTCAAGATTTTCAAGATCGTAAAACATATGGGCAAGTTTTAAATGCTCAACTTAACTTGTGCGCTGGTGTGCAAAAATTCAAATCTATCAATAAAATCTATCCATCACATTATGAAAGGTGGATAGGTTGTATGCAGGAAATTAGGAGATGGCGAGTTAATTCAATTATTGAATGTCCAACTATATCAGGAGAACAGCCAATATTAAAAACTCAGCAAATTCAAGGCATAAGAACATTTATAAAAGAGTTAAGAGAAAATAGCAAAGTTATGCTTCCATATCGAGAAGATACACAACATAATTACAACCTATTAAATACAGCTATAAAACTTGCTAATTCAGAAGATAGTTCTGCCGAAAGGGAATGTTTTAGACAGGAATATTGGAATCCATTCCTTGATGCTTACAGTATTTATGCTACAGATATTTACAACAATTCAAAATTAAAATCAGTGTTTCCTTGGAAAGATAGTTTAGGACATCAAGGTATAGGAAGATTTGCACCAAGAATAATACGATATGAAGAAAAACTTGAACAAAAAATGAATCGGCAATTATCTAAAGGCGGAATTATTAAAGTAGAAAATGTATTGCTTGACAATGAAAACAAAGAGGGTATTCAAAGAGGTCAAGTGATGCTACTTGTCAATAAAGCAGGACAAATTTGCGAATTTTATGATAATAAAAGGTATGCTATTGATGGAGAAAATGAGTTTAAAGATGATAATGGTAAGCCTTCTGGCAAACGCATTTATATACAGCTTAAATCAGGTTATTCCTACTTATCATTACGTCAAGACGGAAAACTTTCAGCTTTTATCAAAAAACGAGAACACCTTGAATATTGGAAACAACAACTTTATCCTGTATACCTAATAGTCCGTGATGGTAAGGGAAAAATTTATTGGAAAAATGTTACAGAATACCTTACAAAACACCCTAATAAAAAGACACATACTATTCTCTTCTCTGATGAAGATGAAATGACGCTTGAAGCAATACAAACTGTGAGATTGATTAGACTTTATTAATCTTATTTGCTTAGTAGTTTCTAGAATCAACTGACGACTGCTAAATGGAAGTCGAGGATAGGCTTTTACAGCAGATAGCCTCCGATCAAGCTTCTCTTTGCCTCTACACTTGCTAAACTAATTTAAAATATCGAATAAAAGCAGCAAAAAACGACCACGAAATTATGGCTCAAATCTTAGTTGAAGATTTAGACCCCATTATTCTAGAAAAGCTAGAAACTCTTGCCAAACAACACGGTAGGTCTTTACAAGAAGAATTAAAACATATCCTCCAACAAGCCGCAGAAACAGCGACACATTACCACACTAGCGGCGACTTTGGCTACGTTGGTGGGATTCGCAAGGTAATTTGTTGTTGACTGGTATAGCAAATATAACCCGATAGAACGTTGCTTTGGTTGGTTAGAACAGCATTGGAATGGTAGTTTACTTGACACCGTTGAGACCGTACTGAATTTCGCCCAAACTCTCACATTCAAGGGGAAAAATCCGGTTGTCACATTGGTAGAAAAAGTTTACTCCACAGGAGTTAGACTCACAACTTCAGCTATGGAAGAAATTGAAACACGGATTAACCGCCTCCCCAATCTCAAAAAATGGTTTGTGGAAATTTTTGCTAAACCAGCATAGGTATTGGATCATCTTTTTTGTGGAGTTCTCCAAGATGGGCAATGGCATCCAGGCTTAGGTGTAGTGAAGCGTGAAGAGTCCATATCCAAGCAGCCAGAACCGAATTGAAGAATAAAGCGCGTTTTTCACAATCCAAAATCTAAAATCCAAAATCCAAAATCCTATTGCCCAAAGCCCCCTTTTTCAGTGGATTGGGGATTTTCTGTTGCGGGTGCGTAAATCCTAAGAGAAAATTTTTTTCTGAAAGTACTTTACAAAACGCAATAAATTATTTAAGATGTGTAACAGGTAGTTAAACCTACCTAAATTCATTCACAAATAATCGCATTTATAAAACAATGACAACAACCTTACAACGTCGCGAAAGCGCCAACGTATGGGATCGATTCTGCGAGTGGATCACCAGCACCAACAACCGTATCTACATCGGTTGGTTCGGCGTAGTAATGATCCCCACCTTGCTAGCAGCCACCGCCTGCTTCGTAATCGCCTTCATCGCCGCACCTCCAGTAGACATCGATGGTATCCGTGAACCCGTTGCAGGTTCCTTAATTTACGGAAACAACATCATCTCTGGTGCAGTAGTACCTTCCTCCAACGCTATCGGCTTGCACTTCTACCCAATTTGGGAAGCAGCTTCTCTAGATGAGTGGTTGTACAACGGCGGTCCTTACCAATTGGTAATATTCCACTTCCTGATTGGCATATTCTGCTACATGGGTCGTGAATGGGAACTATCCTACCGCTTAGGAATGCGTCCTTGGATTGCGATCGCATATTCAGCTCCGGTTGCAGCAGCGAGTGCAGTATTCTTGGTATACCCCATCGGACAAGGTTCATTCTCTGATGGTATGCCTTTGGGTATCTCTGGAACATTCAACTTCATGATCGTGTTCCAAGCAGAACACAACATCTTAATGCACCCCTTCCACCAATTAGGTGTAGCAGGTGTATTCGGTGGAAGTTTGTTCTCTGCAATGCACGGTTCTCTTGTAACTTCTTCCTTAGTTCGTGAAACCACCGAAACCGAGTCCCTTAACTACGGTTACAAGTTCGGTCAAGAAGAAGAAACCTACAACATCGTTGCAGCCCACGGCTACTTCGGTCGTCTAATCTTCCAATACGCTTCTTTCAACAACAGCCGCAGCTTGCACTTCTTGTTAGCAGCATGGCCTGTAATCGGTATCTGGTTCACCGCCTTGGGTGTAAGCACAATGGCGTTCAACTTGAACGGTTTCAACTTCAACCAATCAATCATTGATTCTGAAGGTCGTGTGATTGCGACTTGGGCAGATGTCATCAACCGGGCTAACTTGGGTATGGAAGTGATGCACGAGCGCAATGCTCACAACTTCCCCCTAGATTTGGCTGCTGGTGATTTTGCTCCTGTAGCTCTAACCGCTCCTGCTATCAACGGTTAATTCTGAAGTTTAGCTAAATAATAAAGCGCTCTCCCGAAAGGGGGGCGCTTTTTAGCCCACATTACGCACTTCAAATAGTAGTATGAGTAAACTACATCTGAAGAAAATCAAAAATTATAATTTTGACACTTAAGTAAGCATCAAGAAAAATAAATTATCTAGGAAAAATGCCCAGCTTCGATTTTTTGGAAGCTAGTTATACAAGAATATTTAATTTCAATTTTCTGCAATTATTAAAATAGCACTATTAAGATGCCTACACTAGCCATATACTTGGTATAGCTTTGAGAGCGCGATTAACTTTGCTGCTGCCACTTGGGCAATCGCACCCGACAATTGCGTAAGTCCACTATCCGTAAAAATGCCCAATAAAGCGAGAAAACTTTTCCGTGAAGAAGCCTTAGAAGGCTTGAATTCTCCAGAAGAGCTTGACCGACTGATGCAGGTAATAAGCCACCAAGCCTGGATGCCCTTGGTTTCTATGGGCTTTTTGGTATTTGTAGCTGCCACATGGAGTGTAGTCGGGCGAATTCCCCTCACTGTCACAGGCTCTGGCGTGTTGATCCGACCTCGTAATGTGGTGCAATTTCAAGCACTTGGTGGTGGTCAATTGTTAACCTTAAACATCAAGCCAGGAGATACCGTTAGGCAAGGTCAAGTACTCGCTACCATAGATCAATCTAATATTAAACAACAACTACAACAAGAAAACGCAAAATTCATCCAACTGCAAGAGCAGAACCAAGACACAGATAGACTGCAAAAGCAGCAGATAGCGCTACAACAAAGAACCCTTGAGCAGCAGCAAAAAGACCTTTCAGAAAGCCTGGGTCGAGAGTCAGTAGCACCGACGTTGCACTCCGAAACTATAACAGCGTTAGAGCAAAAACGACAAAGCCTTGAGCAAAGCTTGTCAAGAGAACAAGTCTCCCCAGTGTTGTACAAACAAACTCTTGCCGCACTAGCAGAAAAACGCAAAAGTCTCTTAGAGCGCTCATCAAAAATTAGCTCATTACTACAAACCTTGCAACAACGAGTTTCAACTCGCCGAAGTCTATTTCAACAAAAAGTGATTAGTCAGGATGTGGTGCTACAATCCCAGCAGGACTTGCTGAACCAAGAGACGCAACTTGGGGATATTCAAACACAACTCAAAGACCTTGATGTTCAAAAAACGTCGAGCCAACGGGAATATCTACAAAACCTAAATAGAATTGATGATATCAAAAACAACATTCAAGAAATTAAAGTTCAAAAAACCAATGCAGACCAAGAATACCTGCAAAATCTGAATAAAATTGACGATATTAAAACCAAAATAAAAGATATCGAAGCCCAAAAAACCAAACTAGTTCAACAAGATTTAGAAAAGTCAATAGGCAAATTAAATCAAATTCAGGAAGTTAGAAGCAAGATTGCTCAGTTAAAACTGCAATTAACTCAGTCTGGACTAATTATCAGCAAATATGATGGTCGCATCTTGTCAGTTGGTGTCCTTCCCGGTCAAATTGTCAACGCTGGTACCCGCATTGGGACTATTGAAGCGGAAGACACCAACACCAAACTGTCCAGTCTTGTTTACTTTGCTGATAAGGATGGCAAGCTTCTAAAACCAGGTATGAGTGTACAGGTAACACCCAGCGTTGTCAAGCGTGATCGCTTTGGTGGAATTGTTGGGGTAGTAACCAAAGTTTCTCCCTTTCCCGTGACAACTCAAGATATTACAGCGCAAGTTGGCAACGAAGACCTCGCTCGTAGCCTTGCCAATAGTAACGCAGCTCGCGTGCAAGTTGAGATCCAACTACAAGAAGACCCAAATACCACCAGTGGTTACAAATGGTCTTTTTCCAAAGGTCCTGCACTAAAAATTTCATCAGGTACGACTACGCAGGTGCGGGTAAAAGTTGGAGAAGTGGCACCTATCTCTTACATTATTCCTATATTTCGCTCTTGGACTGGCATATATTAATAGAATATGCCTTTTGCCTTCATTAAAAGTATTATACGCCGACCTAAAACGAGTCGCGTCCGTACCCCCACGCTGCTGCAAATCGAAGCAACCGAATGCGGCGCTGCTGCTCTGGGAATTATTTTAGGCTATTACTCACGCATTGTCCCCTTGGCAGAATTGCGGCGCGAGTGTGGTGTCTCACGAGATGGTAGCAACGCCTTTCATATCGTCAAAGCAGCCCGGAACTATGGCTTAAACGCCAAAGGTTTGAAACTGTTTCTAGAAAGCCTCAAAACCCTGCCTCCCCCCTACATTGTCTTTTGGAATTTCAACCACTTTCTCGTGGTCGAAGGGTTCGCCAAAAACCATGTCTACTTCAACGACCCGGACACAGGACGCCGGACAGTTTCTATTGAAGAGTTTGACCGTGCTTACACTGGTGTCGTTTTAATGATGCAACCAGGAGAGGAATTTCAAGCTGGGGGTCAAAAAAGTAACATGATTACTGCCTTAGCCTCACGCTTGCAACACTCACGCACCACTATCGTATTCTGCTTCTTAGTAGGGCTGTTACTGACATCTCCTCGGTTAGCGGTGCCAGGTTTTACTCAGGTATTTGTCGATGAAATTCTCATTACTAAGCGACAAGACTGGATACGACCGCTGGTAATAGGAATGGTTCTCACTGGTGTACTACGGGCACTACTTGCCAGACTACGACTTACCTACCTGCGCTTACTGATGCTGAAGTTGTCGGTTACGCTGTCGGGGCAGTTTCTTTGGCATATTCTCCGCTTACCAGTTGGGTTTTACGCTCAACGCTTCGCAAGTGAAATCAGTAGCCGGGTGTCACTCAACGATAAAGTAGCAGATATACTCTCAGGTCGCCTTGCCACCACGTTTATCGACGCGGTGATGATGGTCTTTTACTTTCTAATTATGCTCCAATACGACCTTTTACTGACAGGTATAGCTGTTGGTTTTGCAGCGATCAACTTTTTTGCCCTCCAATGGCTATCGCGGACTCGTGTGGATGCCAATATGAAGCTGGCGGCTGAATATGGTAAAGTCAATGGAGTGGCGATCGCCGGCATTCAAACGATAGAAACAATCAAAGCTTCTGGGCTTGAGTCCGACTCATTTGCTAAATTCGCCGGGTACTATGCCAAAGCACTCAACGCCCAACAGGAATTAGCTTTACAGACTCAAATTCTCACAATAATACCTACCTTAGTTGAGCGTGCGGTAGTGTAAAAACAACTCACTTCCAACTTGACGAGTTTCGACGAGTTGCAGATGAGGAGCAGCATTGGGAAGAAAACCCTCTCCCTCTACTGGGGTAGGGGCGTCCTTTCCTCCATAAATGACGGGCCAAATTGTCAACCACCAATCGTCAATTCGCCCAGCCTTTACTAGAGCAGCTGTTAAAGAGCCGCCTCCCAAAGCCACGACCTTGTGAATACCCCGCTCTGCCATCAAGCTGTAGGCCCGATCCCAGTCCAGGTCTGTATCTCCCAAATCAATTAATTCAGCCAGTTTTTGCAAGGTTGTTGCATCAGAATTGCGCTCCAAACCAGTCCGTGTGGTAAATATCCATCGCTCAATGTCCTGGCTTAAAAAAGGCAAGTCCAGCAAGAGGTCAAGGGAACCTGAGACAACGCAGGTAATGGGCTGAGGAGACTGACCCCGAACGCTACGTGCTGCCAACAGTTCAGGATTGCGAATTGTAAAGGTTCCCCCCTCAGCCCGGATCGTCCCTGCTCCTACCAGGACTAGATCAGCAAGAGAGACTTGATATTCCAAGTGTGCTTGATCAGCTGCATCGGATTCACGAGGCGCTTTCGGATCTACGGCGCTAATTTTTCCATCGGCCGTCATGGCAAGAACCACAGTTGTTTGAATAGCTGACATGATTACGTTTTGACGATTCTTTATAATTTTACCTTTTTGAATTCTTTGCCATTAATAGTTGTTGCATTGTGCTTTAAATCACTTCCTAAATTATGGCTCAAGTTGATAAAAGAATTGTTGTTGGATGATTGTCTCTACACAAGAGTCTGACAACAGTCAATTTTTTTACGCCTAAGAGACTGTCATGCTCAAATACATATCTGCGATCGCATTTATCTTAATTTTAATTTTGGGGTTTGCATCTCCAGTTCAAGCTGCAACTCCCCGTTCAACTTGGGTGGAGAATGAAATTTACCAATATAACCATCCCTTTACTTCTCAATTGCCTCAAGAACTGGCTACGAAGATGCAAAAGATGACAGTTGGCCCCTTCGGCTTTTATCGAGGGACGGCTCACATTTTTTATCGTGATATGCAGACCTTGCCAAATTCAGGATTTGTAAATTCTTCAACCTCAGCCATTTGGTTAGAGGGAGATATGCATCTGCAAAATCTTGGGGGGATAAGAGATAGCAACGACAACAATGTTTTTGACACCACTGACTTTGATGAAGGCTATCTTGGCCCCTACGTTTGGGACTTGCGACGGATGGCAGTCTCCATTCTATTGACAGCTAAAGAGAACGGTCTTAGCTCAAGTGATGCTCAGGATATTGTCCGAAATTTCTTGGATGCTTATCTGAATAAGATGAGTGACTTTAAGGGAACCAATGATGAACTATCATACCGTTTGGAATCCAGCAATACGAACGGTGTGGTCAAAGATTTGATTCAAAAGGCATCAAACAACAGCCGTTCTAGCTTGCTAAGTAATTACACGCAGTTAAATAACAGTAACAATCGAGTCTTCCAGACAACCTCGGAACTCCAGCCTGTATCCAACAGCACCTATTCCGACATTGTTGGGGCGATGAGCAGCTACATCGCCTCAATTCCTAGCAGTAAGCGCTATAACAATAGTTACTATACCCTCAAGGACATTCGGCTCAAATTAGGTTCAGGCAGTGGTAATCTTGGTAAGTACCGATATTACTTGCTGATTGAGGGCCCAAGTTTAGCAGCCGACGACGATCGCATTTTGGAAATGAAGCAGGAAGGCAGTAGCGCCGTGGCGATCGCAGTTCCAGGTCTGCTGCCAACTTCAGTTTACGGGAACCAAGAGGGGGCGAGAGTGACAATCGCCATGAAAGCGATGCTCTCCAATACTGATCCCTTGGTTGGCTACACTACGGTCAGTAGCATCCCCTTTATGCTGCATGAAAAATCACCCTACCAAGTGGACTTTGACTATACTTTGCTAACCACTAAATCAAAATTCATGGATGCGATGGGGTATGTAGGCAAAGTCGTTGCCAAGAACCATGCAATCTCTGATAAAGACTATGAGGCTGCGATTATTCCCGTAAGCGTTGACAAAGAAGTGACTGACATCGTTAGCGGTAATAAGGCTGCATTCAAAGATGAGCTCGTTAATTTTGCGGTGGACTATGCAACTCAAGTCGAGTATGACCACAGGAGTTTTGTAGATGCTTATAATCAAGGGGTGACACTCTACTAGAACACCGATTCAGTACTCAGAGATTGTCTTCAGGGGTGAGAGAAGGGAGAAACTTGCTCAACAATTCTTCCTTGTCCCTTTTCTCATTTACAGCAGAATTCAAGTATTTGAACCACATCTGTCGTAAGGGCACAGCATTGCTCATAGGTGTCAACTTAAGCTAAAAGCCTTTTCAAATCTCGTTTCCAGCAAGAAGGCTGGAAATGCTACTCCTGGCGGCTCTGCCGCCAACAAGGGAGGCGGAGCCTCTAGAACGGCATTCCCAATCGGAGACTGGGAACGAGACAATCTAAAAGCTGGTTCTAGGCAGGTTTTTACGTTAAGTTGACACCAATGAGCATTGCTGTGCCCCTACCGCGTGGTTTATTTACCTGAAAATACCTATAAGATTTTTAAGATTAAACGTACAGAAGCTTTTTGTAACATCTATTCAGTGAACTACCCAGACTTGCCCAAGGCTGAAGTTGATCGCTCCCAATTCATCGAGAATAGCCATCAATTACTCTGTAGTTTTTTTGGTCTGACATTCCCTCCTCTTGTCAGGAGTCCTGGTTCCCAAGACCCAAATCTTTCTCTTGCAACATATACCTATTAGCTTGGTTTTCGCTTGTGGCATTGATGGTCAAGACATCACCTATCTTACCAGAAAATCCTGGGGATTCGTCATACATCCAGAAGAGAGTTTTTACGCTTGTAAAAAATCAATTCCAGAGGCAATCCTCATCCAAGGCTCACAATCCCCACTTGTGCGTGTACGTTGAGAGTGGGGACTTCCGCGTTACGTTAAAAATCGGTAGAGACGTAACACTGCTACGTCTCTACATTCTTTTTCACGCCTATGTCTATAAGTTAATCTCCTTTCTCAATAATTCTGGAATCTGAGAAGGACGTTCAGCTACTAAAACTTGCGCTTCTTTGAAAGCAGCTAATTTACTTTGGGCTGTGCCAAAGTTAGGATCGCGTCCGATAACCGTTGCTAAAGTCCCAGTTTGACGCCAAGTTTTTCCTGGTGGCGCTTGTCTACCTGCAATGTAGGCAATTACTGGTTTATCAATTGCCTCAGCAATGTACCGGGCTGCTGCTTCTTCACTACCACCACCAGGTTGACCAACTAAAACGATCGCCTGTGTAGTTTCATCCTCATCGAGAATTTGCAGCCATTGGAGAAAGGAGGAACCAACGATCGCATCACTACCAATACTGACACTAATCGACTGCCCCAAACCTGCTTTTGTCAATTCGTAAGCAACTTCGTAGGTGAGGGTGCTGCTACGACTAACGATCCCCACTGAACCAGGGGTATAAAACTCGCTAGGTTGAGTACCTAAAAGAATTTTTCCCGGCACAATGATCCCCGGACTATTTGGCCCAACTACCAAAGTTTCACAGGCTTCGGCTTTGCGGAGTAATTGCACCATATCCAAAGGTGGTACGCCAGCAGTAATAATAATGATTTGGCTAATATGAGATGCGATCGCTTCTAATGCCGCATCCAAAACGTCGTAAGGATCTACACAGATAATTGTCGTGTCAATTGTCCCAAATTGTTCTATTACTTCCTCTACTAAGTCAAATACTGGTAGTCCATGCAGTTCCTGTCCGCCGCATCCAGGATTGACACCGGCTACTAAATTCGTGCCATAAGCTTTCATTTGAGCAACATGAGTGCCTGATATAAATTCACAAAAGCCTTGAATTAATACTTTGCTGTCTGGCGTTAGGTTCATAAAAAATTACCGTAAGTTTGGCAACCCAGTGCCTTGACTACTTCTTATTAGCAGTTGGTTTAGCAAGACGAACTGCTGCCGCCACTGCCTCATCTAAATCTTCTACCACCAGGAGCGCATCGCTGTGGGTTTTTAGTGTTGCTAAATATTTTCTAGCAGCATTAAATTCAGAACCAGCAAGGCGGACAACTAAGGGTGAAAAATTTCGCTCTCGCCGACTTTTACTACCATTAGAATGTCCAACCTCTGATTTAAGTTCGCTGTTGTCTTGCTGCACAACTCTGGCTATAACTTCGATCACGTCCTCAGTTTGAGGAATAGTACCCATAAAGTTAATTAATATTACTTGAATGCTTTTGTCAGCCTCCAGGATTTTCAGACCTGTCTCTAGGCGATCGCGGAAGGTAGTTGGTGTAGTATCTGTGAGGAAAGCATGACGTAGATTCAAACAAACACCTGGTTTTCCACCAGCATTAGCGACTAAATCCAAAGTTGCCATTACTGAACCAGTACCATTACCTAAAATACCGATTTTCCCATGCATTTGGACACCATCCCAGTCGCCCAAAATACCGTTGATTTCAGTACTGGTATGACGGCTGATAATTTTTGCCGTCATCTCGGCAAGATCGGGATGACGTTTGATCGCCCGTTCGTTGACTCTGACTTTACCATTAAGAGCCATAACTTGACTAGTCGCACTGACTGCCAAGGGATTTATTTCGACTAAATCCAGGTCTTTTTGCACAAATAACTGATACATCTTCTGGACAACGCTGCTTACCGACTGCATCAGCGTCCCTTGCAAACCCATTTTCAAAGCCAGTCGTCGGGCATAAAATGGCGAGAATTCTTGATCTACAACGACATAGTGCATTTTTTCCCCAGCCGATTCCCAATCGATGTCTGCTTCTTTGCAACCTAAAAGTACTGGTCGGCAAACAGCTGTGTCTAAAACCACCGCCAGATAAAATTCCTGGTTGGCGTCGTATTGCGATTCTGCCAGCACAACTTCCGGTAATTCGCCCCATATTGGTAAACTAAAGATATTTTGAGCAGCTGCGATCGCATCGATTGTCGTCTCTGCAAACCTGACTCCACCAGCTTTAGCCCGTTCGGCTCCATGTACTTGAGATTTCAGTACAATTGGAAAACGAATTTTTAAACGTTTCAAATCTGTAGGATGGTCAATTCGTTGCGAGGGCAATACAGGAATGCCTATCTTCCCAAACCATTCTTTAACTTGGTACTCTAATAAATCCATTGATACACCTTGTATTGACACTTTCCAAGCCTTTGCTTAGTGCTGTCTTAATATTTTGCAGCACCTTTATTGCAGAATTAAGCTTTTGGCAGCTATAAAAATTTATTTTTCACGGATCAATTTTATCGAATTCAGCAAATGAGGCACATTAATTTTGATAGTCAACCTGTTTGTGCCAGAGCCAGAACACGTAATTAATCTCCCTAGTAAGTTTCCCAGCATAGAAGATAACTAGCATTTCTGTCAAAACCCTCTGACACACTATCCTTTTCTTAACCCTTGGATAATTTTGTCACAACTGCTCTGCAACCAGAATTTTGTCGGGCAGTAGCTCCTGTGAATTTAATTGTCGCAACATAATCCAGTGAAAATACCCAAAAACTCTATTATTCCCATTTTTTATTTGTAATTTATATCTGAAGATAGATTATTTATTTTTACATTTAGTACTGTGAAAATGTAGCGGCACGAACAATAACTGCTTTTTTAATTTTTGGTGAAAAGTCAGAATTTGTGTTAGAAAGTTGGTCGTTCAGATTTTCAGACTGTGGTTGCTTAAACCGTGGATTTGCATTCAACAAACCTAAAAAGTTGATTTCATCCCTTTAAAGATAATCAAAACAATATAGAAATTTAGCGGGAAAGCTCTATGAAAGTAGCAGTCCAGCAGGAAGATTTACAGCTTTTAGCCAAAACTTTGCAGGAACAATTACTTGTAGAAGTCTCAACGTCTGAAGTCTTCGAGGTTAAGTGTGCCGTCAAGAAAGACGAGTTAATGATTTTAACGCAACACACATCAGATGTAATAGTTGATGCTCAACTAATTTTTGCAGTAATTGAGGAAGTACTTCAGTCTTTAGCACCCCACAAAGAGCAGAGGGTGCAGTGTTTCGTCAGAGTTTTTGGGGAACAACTCCCTTATGCCAAATGTTTCTTAGCGTTGAAGCAGACGGGGGGATGGGGGGATGAGGAGATGGGGAGCAGGGGGAGCAGGGGAGCAGGGGAGCAGGGGAGCAGGGGGGCAGGGGGAGATGAGGAAGCAACATCATACTCATCTTCCTCATCCCCATCATCCCCCTCATCCCCATCATCATCTCTGACATATTTTCCATCAATTGATGAGACTAGAGAGGAGGAACCGTTTGACCCGTTTGCAGATGGGCCGAATTTGTCGGCTTCAAAGCCAGCATTCCAAGTCAAACCTATCCTACTGGGTGCAGCATTGATGGGAATTGTAGTCTTAGGCGGTGGTACTTACTTATTGACTCGCCCTTGTGTGATGTCTGAGTGTAAAGAAATACAAAGTGCCGAGGAATTAAAAACAAAATCTCCCCAACTGATGCGCCGCGCCAAGTCTGAAAAAGAATTAGTTGCTGTAGAACAGCAACTTGCAGCAGCCAGTGCAGCCCTGAATGTAATTCCTAGTTGGTCGCCCCGTTACCAGGTGTCAGAAGAACTAAAAGCAAGTTTGTCTGGACGAGCAGAAAAAATCAATCAGGTGGTCAAGGCTTTGCAGACGGCATCCTTGGCGGCACAAAAAGTTGGATATAGCCTAGAGGAATTACAAGCTAGGCAACACTTATGGCGACAGGCTATAGCGCCACTAGAAACTATAAGTTCCAGCAGTGAACTCTATGGACTGGTGCAAGGTCAATTACTTAATTATCGTGTCCGTTTACACGCTGTAAATCAACAGATATTTACTGAGGAAAAATGGCTGAAAAAACTCACAGCAGCAAAAGCTGTAGCCAACGCAGCCGAGAACCGGGAAACTACTGCGAAATCTTTGAATGAATGGCAAAAGGTGCAGTCTACTTGGCTGGTGGTAGTTAATGCCTTAAATACTATTCCCCAGACTAGCGCTGAATACCAAGAAGCCCAAAAGGTGCTGATAGATTATAAACCTAAACTAGTCGCAGCACGCGATCGCGCTACAAAAGAAGGATTTGCTGTTAAAACCTACCAACAAGCCGTTAGCACTGCCAAACAAGCCAAAGTTTATGAGCAACAAAAGCAATGGCAAGCAGCAGCGACATACTGGGATCAGGCTTTGCAAACTGCTAAAAAGGTTTCCCAAGATAGTTTGTACTACACTCAGGCTCAGTCTCTCATTGAACCCTATTCAGTAGCCCTCAAACAAGCACAAGAAAAACTCCAAGTTGTTAGTAGTTTGCAACAAACCCGCACCGACTTAGATAAAACCTGTATTAATGGAATTCGGATTTGCACATTTACCATAGACAACACAAGAATTATTGTCCGGCTAACCCCTGAGTATGACCAAGTAAGGCAAAATAACTTAGCTAATCCTTATTCTAAGAACTCAGATACTGCTGTTGATGTCACCAATCACTTGCAAATCTTACGCGAAGCTTTAGCTGTAATTAGTGACAATGCCAACCTGTCCCTTTTCCTCTATGATTCCCAAGGTCAGGTAATTTATACGCGGACTTTAGGCGGTTAGAAAAGTTAGGAGTTCGGAATATATAAGGTATATGGGTAGCGCAAAAGATTAATAGCAATCTGTCGTTGCTTCCTTTATTCACTACAACAGAGTATCCTATGGGAGGATCTCAGTTTTGCAAATATACCAGATGAGAAACAAGATTCTTGCTCCCTCTCCTTACCAACTATCCATTCTCATGGACAAGGAGGGAGTTAAACAGTGTTTAGAGGAGTGAGTGGGGCTAGTCGTGTGGTACTTCCTCGCTAGCAGGAATGTCGCAAAGGTCAGTTAGAAAAATTAAAAACCGTCCCTGGCTGGCAGGAACGGCTAAGATATTTTGTGGACGAATTGATTAATGATATGGACAAACAGTAAATTATGGGTAGAAGTGGGGAGGAATTAAGTTGTAAAAAAACTTAAAAAAGTATGCACGGATTGCTAACACGTGCGGCAGTCGCTACAACGGGGGAAACCCGCCTACAGCGCTGGACTGTCTGTAACGTGCCCTTGCCTGGACGCAGAGGGGTGAACTACTCAGACTTGCCTAAGGCTGAAGTTGATCGCTCCCAATTCATCGGGAATAGCCATCAATTACTCCGTAGTTTTTTTGGTCTGACATTCCCTGCAAAGGCAGGAGTCCTGGTTCCCAAGACCCAAATCTTTCTCTTGCGACATATACCTATTAGCTTGGTTTTCGCTTGTGGCATTGATGGTCAAGACATCACCTATCTTACCAGAAAATCCTGGGGATTCGTCATACATCCAGAAGAGAGTTTTTACGAATTGTAAAAACTCTCTTCTGGATGCAATCCTCAACCAAGGCTCACAATCCCCACTTGTGCGTGTACGTTGAGGGTGGGGACTTCAGCGTTACGTTAAATCCGCCGTCTTACCCCGGTGAAGCGTCAAGAAATAACTGATTAAATCAAATTTAAAGCGATTTAATTATATATTTTGTACCAGATACTTGTGGAAAAGCAAATGCTAGGTGTAAATGTTGTTATGAAAGTTGGCGATCGCATCCGCGTTAAAGATTCGGTAGTAGTGTATCATCATCCTGAACATCGGAATAAGCCTTTTGACATCAAAGGCGTAGAAGGCGATGTAGTAAATATTGCCACCCAATGGCAAGGCAGACCGGTAAGCGCTAATCTACCGATTGTAGTCCAGTTTAGTAAAAAGTTTAAAGCCCATTTACGTGAAAATGAGTTAGAAGTCATCTAAATCACTTATCGCCGGCGAAACCACTGGAAAATATTCAGTTCGCCGCGCATTCTTTTAAGCTCTTGGCGGTGCTGTTCTGCTGTTGTATAATACCATTCACAATAACGCTGAAACTCTGACCGTGACCGAATTTCGTCGTAAAACTGGTGGGTTGTTTGGTAAGCCGCAAAAGCTTCCTCAACTTGGGGTTGAGGGGATGGCATAATATAAGGTAAATTTTTAGACATAAAGTTAATTGAGTTAGGAATTTGGAGTTAGGAGAGACGCGATTAATCGCGTCTGTTAGGAGTTTAAGAGGATGTTTGTAAAGTCGTAAAGTATACTATAAACCCCACTTCCATTCCTCTCCTTCACAGGGAGAGAGGCTTTAAAACCACCATTCCCTCATCGGGAAGGCAGGGTGGTTTCATACAAGCAGAGATAAAAATAAAACTGAGTTTCAAAGCCTCTCTCCGCTTCGGGGAGAGGAATGGAAGCGGGGTAAAAAGCCATGTCACAAAACGAGAATCAAGACTTATGTATTTTTCTTTCTTCGTATGAAACCACCCTGCCATTCCCTCATCGGGAAGGGGGGCTAGGTTTTCGAGCCTTTGATGCTAGCAAAAATACTTTTCAAACATCCTCTAAAGTTTTGAATTCAGCCAATTACCGCACTTCATAATTAATAACTCATAACTCCTAACTTTATTAAAGCCAACCGCGTAAGCGATAAACTAAAGAACCAATGTACTCTTTTAAAGCGCTGGTAAATTGGTGCAAGTTGTCGGTATCAGGTAATAAATTCAGTATAGCGGCTTTAGGAGTGCTGCCGAGTTCTTGCAACTCACCCTCACTCACCAGAAAGTCAGTGGGTGTAGGAATGGCATTGATTCCTTGACGCTGGAAAATTCTTAGGGCTCGCGGCATATGCATTGCCGAAGTAACTAATAATACCTGATGTATACCACGAGATGACAAAATTTTTCGGACATTTACAGCATTTTCGTAAGTATTCAGAGATTCAGGTTCCTGAACAATCGCCTCAGATGGAATACCAATAGATGTAAGTATTGTTGCCATATCTGCCGACTCTGGTGAACCACCTCCACGCCAATCAATGCGACCCCCGCTCAGAATGATTATAGGCGCTCTTTTCTGGCGATATAGTTGTGCAGCATAAATGACGCGATCGCCTGATTCACTCAAATCTACAGTAGGTCTTGGGGGAAAAGCTGATTTAGTTGCGCCACCCAAAACCACAATCGCTTCTGCAACTGGTATTTGGGTAGGTGGAAGATATTGCCATTCTAGCGATCGCACTAATGATTTAGCAATCCAAGCATTACTGCAAAATAGCAATAAAGTTAGGGCAAAAGCAATTGCGATCGCCGCAGTACGCGGTCGTTTCCACAACGTCACTAATGCTATTACCAAGCTTACGCAGGCTAGTCCTAGTGGATAAAAAAATAGTGGCAGTAACTTGGATAGATATAAAAACATAGTGGAGAGTAGGGAGAGACAAGGGATAAATAAGCAATGCCCAATGCCCAATGCCCAATGCCCCAATTATTACTTTTCCCAAAACCTGAAATTAAAACTACTACCAGGAGTGCGACGGTAACGCCGGGCGGTTCTTCTTGTTTGCCGTTTGTTGATCCTCTCGTTCGTTGGTTCAACTTCACCCTCTTCTGACTCTTCAACTTGCAACTGAGTTCTAGTTGTTTCCTTACTTCCCCACCAAGCAGTAATCCAGCCTCCAGCGAGAGCGCCTATTCCACCTAGTAAGATACTCATGGGTGCTGGATACCCTAAATATACAAAGCCAAGCATGAAAAATAACCAGTATTTCAGTCCTGTATCGACACCATCAGAGGAGGCGACAGTTGGTGCCTGGGCGCTATTACTGGTTACATTTGTGATCCAGCTTAAGATGAAACCGCCCATGATACCTAAGAATATGCTCAGGGCTGGTGCGGAGCCGGTCATTATTAATATAAATGTTAAAAATGCCCCAAATAACAACTGAGAAAAGAAGCTGGGAGAAATACTGAAAAAGTCGTTCTTTTTGTCTGCCATAGAGTAAAAAAAGCTATTAACTAATTACTAACTCGTAATTCTTAATTTTCGATTCAATTACGAATTATTTTAATCGTAAATTAAAGGGTTTAAGACCCCAACCATAAACGTAGCCGACTCCCAAGGACTCGTTGGCGCAGCCCCTCGCAGAAAAGAAGCTCCGCTATCGGTTTCAGTCGGGGTTTAAATCCCCCGGAGTTGTTCCTCTTGGGGAGACCCCAAGACCGCACTCCTCTTCGTTTGAAAATGTCTTTAGGAATAAGAATTAAATAACATACAATTTATGTCCCTGACTTACCTCACCCTCAATCCCTCTCCTTATAAAGGAGAGGGATCGTGAGACAGGATGAAGTTTTGCATTTTATTTAATCCACGTTCCTTAATTTTGAATTTTGTTAGCGTAGCGTTAGCGAGTCCGCGAGCGTCATTTTGAATTTTGAATTGTTAATGTGCTTGTTGTGGTTGAGTTGTATCCAAAATCTTTACGTAGGCTAGTTCTTCTTCAGTGAAAGGTTCAGCTTGTTTGATTTGTGAGGCTAATAAATCGGCGGTAGCATCAGCAATATCACCAGTGCGATTGTTCAAACGCTCTTTTAGAACTTCTAGCGGTGCTGTGCATTGGATAATCTGAATAGAAAGTTGGTGTTTTGTAGCTTGAGCGATCGCTTCTTGCCGTAACTGATGTCTATCATACTTGGCATCCAAAATCACCGAAAATCCTTGTTTAGCCAGTATAATCCCCAATGACAACAGCCGTGTGTAAGTTTTCTCGGTCATCTCAGGTGTATACAAATCGTCGCCACCCTTTTCCCACAGAGAAATTCCCCCTAAATGTTTCCGCACCGCGTCCGAACGAAGGTGAATTGCTCCCAGTTGACGGGCTAAATACTTTGCTGTGGTACTTTTACCAGAACCCGACAACCCCGACATCAAAATTAGTTCTCCCAGCTTTGGTTTAGTGTAGTCCCAAGCCTGTTTGTAATACTCACCGGCGGTTTTTGTCGCCTCTTCCTTTACCGTCGCAGGTACATTCGGATCGTCTAGCAAAAATGAATTTACCTTTGCCCGGACATAAGCCTGACGACTTAAGTACAAAGGCAGCACCTGTAAGCCTTCCCAGTCTCCAGTTTGCTCTACATAGGCATTCAAAAAAGCATTACCCAAGTCTTTGCGCTGCCGCGCTTCCAAATCCATCACCGTAAACGCCACATCGTACATCACATCGACAAAGCGAAACGGCTCATTAAACTCAATGCAATCGAATAGCAGAATTTTATCGTGCCACAGCGCAATATTTCTCAGGTGTAAATCCCCGTGACATTCACGAATATACTCGTTGTGAATTCTGCTAGCGAATAATTCTGGACGTTCTGCAAAAAAGTTATCTGTATATTCCTTTGTTTCTGTAAATTGTGCCTGAGTCTGGGGACCACCAATATACTTCTCAGTTTGCTGATAATTCTCGTCAATTGCAGCCCGAACTTTTGGTACTTCACCAAAACTGCGAATATAATCATTCGTCTGTGATTCAGCATGGTATTGAGCCACTACCCGTCCCAACTCTTCTAAGAGTGTCTCATTTAAGTTACCCTGTTCAAAAAGTGAACTTAATAGCGACTCTTGAGGAAATTGACGCATCTTCAGCACGTATTCTACAGCCTCGACTGTTCCCCCTAGCTGATATTGCTCCCTTACCTGAGTTATGGGCAAAACTTCTAAATACAGTTCACCAGCACCCCGTTGATTTAACCGTAACTCTTCCTGACAAAAATGCTGCCGCTTATCCAAGGTGGAAAAGTCTAAAAAGCCGAAATTCACAGGTTTTTTCAGCTTATAGGCATAATTTCCAGTTAACAGCACATAAGAAATGTGGGTTTGAATTAGTTGAATGGGTTCTGTCACCGTATGGGGATAAAATCCAGGCTGCAACATTTGCTGAATTAAAGCTGGAAGAGTCACTTCTGTCATCTCTAGCCTCTGCGGTTCAAATACAAAAAAACCAGGAGTTCCCTCCTGGCATCATCAAGAATTATTACACAGTTTACCTAGCTTAAGAAGCTGCTTCAGTTTCTGTCTCAATATCATCAGTGCTAATTTGCGGTGGCAAAACGCTGACAACAAGTCGCTCTGATTCAGCTAGAGGTGTTACACCTTCAGGAAAAACTATATCACCAATACTCAAGCTGTCTCCCATTTGCAGGTTAGAGACATCGATTTCAATTACATCTGGGATGTTTTCTGGCGCACAACTCACTTGCAATTCAGTGATTACGGTGTCTAACACACCACCATCTTGTTTAACACCAATAGCACTTCCCACAAAACGGAACCGAACTTCTACAGTCGTGTCACCGTGGCCTGCAACCGCGAAAAAGCTGAGGTGGTAAGGGGTACCTTTTGCTGGATGGATCTGAAGTTCCCGCAGCAGGGCTTTGCCGCGCCAAGGTATATCAGTAACGTTTAAATCAATCAAGGTGTTGTTGACTGAAGCCCTTTTGAGCAAGCGCTCAACAGTTTTAGCCTCAATGGTCAAAGAAATTGATTCTGTACCTTTATGACCATACAAATTGGCAGGTATCAGTCCAGAACGGCGCAAAGCTCTTGGCTTGCTGCCTTCTGGACGTTTTTGAGATTCGACTGTAATAGCCATAGAAGTTGTTAGTTGTTAATTAGAGTTAGGAGTTAGGAGTTAGGAGTTAGGAGTTTTGAATTAACTCCTCACTCTTAACTAAGCACTAAGTAGAGTAGCAGGTGTGCCGTCGGGGTGCAATAAAGCACGTTTAGGGCCGTGGATGGGGTCTTCGACAATTATGGTTTGATCGCGGCTAGCTCCTAGTGAAACGATCGCAATCGGGACTTCCATTAATTCGGCTAAGAATTTTAGATAGTCCAGTGCTTGCTGTGGTAACTCTTCTAGGGTGCGGCAGTCAGTTGTTGACACTTGCCATCCTGGTAAGGTTTTGTAGATGGGACGACATCTAGCAAATTTACGGGAACTGGTGGGGAAGTGTTCGCTGCGATCGCCATCTATTTCATAGGCAACACAAACTTGGATTGACTCTAATTCATCAAGAACATCCAGTTTGGTCAGCGCCATACAATCCATGCCGTTAATCCGCACGGCATAGCGACCGATGACGGCATCAAACCAGCCACAGCGCCGTTTGCGTCCGGTGGTTGTGCCAAATTCGGCACCGCGATCGCACAACAACTCTCCCAACTCTCCATGCAGTTCCGTGGGAAATGGCCCCTCTCCCACACGGGTTGTATAGGCTTTCGACACCCCAATTACCCGGTCAATCATTGTCGGACCTACCCCTGTACCAACGCAAGCTCCCCCCGCCACAGGGTTAGAGGAGGTGACATAGGGATAAGTTCCGTGATCTAGGTCAAGGAGTGTACCTTGTGCGCCTTCAAACAAAATATTGCGCCGTCGCACAATCGCATCGGATATTTTCAACGATGTATCAACAACGTGAGGTCGCAAGCGTTCTGCATACCCCAAATACTGTTCAATCACCTCTCCTGGATCTAGAGGCGGCAAGTTGTAAAGCTTTTCTAAAATGACGTTTTTATAATTAATCGTCCACTCCAACTGCTCACGTAGCCCATCAGGGTCCATTAAGTCTAAAACCCGAATGCCTATACGTTCAGATTTGTCAGCATAAGTCGGCCCAATGCCCCGACCTGTTGTGCCGATCTTATGGCTTCCCCGTCGTTCTTCAGATGCCTGATCAATCAATCGATGATAAGGCATCGTTACGTGGGCTGTCTCAGATATCAGCAGGTGGTCAGTGGAAATATTTAATTCTTTTAGTTGGTCGAGTTCTGCAATCAAAATCTGTGGATCGATGACTGTTCCACAGCCGATTATGCAATCGGTATTTGGATACAAAATACCAGAGGGAATCAAGTGCAGCTTAAAGGTCTGACCTTTGACTACAATTGTGTGTCCAGCATTTACACCCCCTTGGTAACGTACCACAACATCTGCCGAACGGCTGAGTAAGTCAGTTATTTTACCTTTTCCTTCATCGCCCCATTGGGCACCTATGACAATGACGTTAGCCAAGAGCTTATATTAAGAAGTAAAGTTTCCACAAACTATAATTAGTAACATATTGCTTTAATTATGTCAAGCCTCTTGTAGAACAATTACCTGAAAATAGCTGTAAGTTCACATCCATGATATGCATCCAAACGAAAACCGTTATCTGTATTTTTACGTGAGGGTGAGTGTAACTTTTGACAAAGAAGCTGCTAGAGCGATCGCTAGTGGCAAAATCCGATGTTCCTGAATTTGAATCCTGGCGTGGAGTGTTTCTGCTGTATCATCCGGTTGTACTGGTACTGCGGCTTGCATCAATATTGGCCCACTGTCCATTTCTAAACAAGCTATATGCGCTGTACAACCAGTGATTTTTACTCCAGATGCCAAGGCTTGTTCTACAGCATGAATTCCCTTGAAACTAGGTAACAAACTAGGATGGATATTAATAATATTGTCAGGAAAGGCATCAATGAAAACTGATGTTAATAATCGCATCCAACCTGCTAAGATTACCCATTCTACATCGTAGTGCCGCAATGTCTGCACAATTTTCTCATCAAATTTTTCCCGACTTTTATAGTTGCGGTGATTTAATAAAACAGCTTCTACACCTCTATTGGCTGCTCTGACGACTACTTTAGCCGAGGGGTTATTGTAAATTAAAACTTGAATTTGAGCATTTAGCTGCCCATCTTGGATAGCTTGGGCAACCACATCAAAATTGCTGCCATTCCCAGAAGCCATAATTCCCAGTTTTAAAGGGGCGACTTGTCGGCAAACATCGCTAATGCTGGGAGAAACTAAGCTAAGGGTAGAATCAAGGCGGTGGGTCATAACAGCTAAGAAGGAAAATTTATAGATGCCAAAAATATATAGGAATCCGGTTTGATTTATGAAAAGATATGTAGGTGTGTTAGCAAGGAGAGTACGGCACCAAACCCTTGATAATGGTGCGTTACGAACTTCGTTCTAACACACCCTACAATACCTAATTTTGTTCAAAAATCAAGTAGGAGTCCTATATACTAAGTCGTGGTTGGATAATGATACAGTAGCTGCCTGGATTTTTCTTACATAAATAGGTAAAATTTCATCCTCTGATTTAGCAATATCCCCTTCCATGTTGCCAGCGCTCTAGTTTAGAGTTTAAATCTACAGGCGATCGCACACCTAAACCTCACTAAACTAGATCAATTACTGGTAGAGTTAGCAAACTTTAAAGACTATTCCATCATCTCAAAACTTGTTCTGTTGAATCGTAGAATGAGAAAATAAGGGTAAGTAATAATCCTCAAACTTGCTGGGCTATTTACCCAAGACAGATAAACAGCAAATTTTATCACTCAAAATCTATGACTTCGACCGTTCCCCCTGAAAGTCGGAAGCTGCCCACTCAAGCAATAGGAGGCAAAATTTTCCACTCCTGTAACATCATTAGTCTGTTTATCATGCTCACCAGTGGACTACAAATTTACAACGCCAACCCTGTTTTTGGTGGACGTGCAGGTTTTCACATTCCTGGGATATTTACTTTAGGAGGTTGGCTTGCAGGAGGTAGAAACTGGCATTTTGCAGCAATGTGGCTATTCTCCTTGAATCTCTTGTGGTATGGAATTTACGTTTTAATTACCGGGCGCTGGCGACATCGGTTTGTAGGTGCCAATGACCTCAAAGCATTACAAAAAACTCAAAATTACCAGCGCCTAATTTATGCTTGGCATCGTATTGTCTATACAGCAATTCTTCCTATCTTGCTGCTGGCGTTATTTACAGGAATAGGAATGTATAAACCTGCTGAATTTCCCTGGATTGTGGATCTGTTTGGCAGTTGGCAAGCATTGCGAATCGTTCACTTTGCGTCAGTGCCGATGGTTATCTTATTTGCAGTGATTCACTCTCGATTAGGGCAAAAAGCTGGAGGTACTCAACTAACAGAATCGATGTTTTGGTAAACGAACTATGGCAAGGGAGATAGGGAGACGCGGGGACGTAAAGAACCAATAATAATTCAAAATTCAAGAGAATTTCAGACGGGATTTAAACCCTTTAATTTGCGATAACAAATTGACTCTTTTTTTTAACCGAAAATTATGAACTTTTTTGATAAATTGAATCGGAATATATTGGAAAATCAAAGCTTACTATTTGTAGGACTTGATCCAAATCCAGAGATGATGCCTGTGCGTTATGAATCTGAAGAACTCATCGCTGGTTTGTGGAAGTGGTTACAATTCATTATTGCTGAAACTTCTGATTTTGTTTGTGCCTATAAACCGACACTTGGCTTTTATGAAGCGTTAGGTATTCCCGGTTTAGAACTGCTGTACAAAACTTTAGCAGCTATTCCAGCCCACATCCCAATTATTTTAGATGCCAAACACAGTGACTTAAATACTAGTACCATTTTTGCGCGGACTGTGTTTACAGAATGGCAGGTAGATGCAATCACTCTCAGTCCCTATACAGGACAAGATCATGTAGCACCTTTTTTGGTCTATCCTGATAAAGCGGTGTTTATTTTATGCTGTACTTCTAATCTAGGTGCAGAAACTTTACAACAATATCCTACGAAGGAATCACCCCTTTATTTACAGGTAGTAAAAGAATCAAAAACTTGGGGGACTCCAGAACAATTAGGTTTGGAAGTGGGAACTACAAATCCCGAAATTTTAGCACTTATTCGAGCAATTGCTCCCGAACGAATTATTATGGCGCGTAGCATCTGGGCGGAGGGTCAAAATCTGAAGAAAATTTTAGAAGCAGGCTTGAATGCTAACGGTGATGGCTTGCTGATTCCTGTTCCTCAAGATATGTTGGTAAACACACAACTATCTGAACAAGTCCAATCTCTACGCGCAGAAATTAATCAAATTAAAGCTGAAATTATTTACGAAAATTCAACTTGTTCTGTGTGGTTTCCTGATGTTTGTTTGCTAAATCAGCACCCCCAACAAGATTTAATTTTGCAACTTTATGACATTGACTGTATTATGTTTGGCAGCTTTGTACAAGCATCAGGAGCGATATTTCCTTATTACATCGACTTACGCAAAATTATTTCCAATCCCCAAGTTTTTAATCAAGTTCTCACTGCATATCAGGATATTTTGAAAACCCTTACTTTTGATAGATTAGCAGGTATTCCCTATGGTTCTTTACCTACTGCGACTGGTTTAGCTTTGCGCCTTCATTGTCCAATGATTTTCCCTCGTAAAGAGTTGAAGGCACACGGAACTCGGAGAGTAATTGAAGGTAACTTTCATCCTGGTGAAACGGTTGTGGTGGTTGATGATATTCTCATCAGTGGCAAAAGCGTTATGGAAGGGGCAGAAAAGTTGAAATCAGCAGGATTAAATGTTAATGATATTGTGGTATTTATCGATCATGAACAAGGAGTAAAAGACAGATTACAGCAAAATGGTTATTGCAGTTATGCAGTTTTAACTATTTCAGAAATTACTAATACTCTGTATCAAGCAGGGCGAATAAGTGAGGAGCAATTTTTAGCTTTTGCTGAAAGTTAGTAATCGGAATAATGGGTAGTGGAGAAAGATTTTTTTTATCTACTTCCCATTGAGTATATTTAATTCTCAGGATCAATCTAGTAACTAGAATAATTTGGATTTTTAAATTAATTATGAATTTTTCACTGAATCAACTACTTAGATGGTTAATTTTTACGCTGCTATTTCCTCTAGTCTTTCTCAATGGTTGGCTAGCATTTTTGCTTGTTAAAAATCTTCAACCTGTTGTAACAATTCTAGTCTTGGCTACTTTGCTTGCATTCGTTTTAAACTATCCTGTTTCGATTCTCCAAAAGCGGGGAGTTAAACGAGGCTATGCAGTAGCATTAGTTTTTATATTAGCATTGGTAATTGTTGTTGCTTTGGGTATTACTTTAGTTCCCATTGTTTTAGAGCAATTTAATGAGATGGTTAAAGTCCTTCCCCAATGGATTGATTCTAGCGAAGAAAAACTTCAGATTTTAAATGATTGGTTTTTGAGGCACAAATTAAATGTGAATCTAAGTCAGTTATTAGCACAAATAACCAACAAATTGCCCAATGAATTAGAGTTTATTTCAGATAAACTTTTAAGCATTATTATAGATACGATTGATAGTGTTTCTGAGTCATTAATCACAGTAGTACTGACTTTTTATCTATTGTTAGATGGTCCACGAATTTGGGAAGGGATATTTAAGAAGTTACCTGGAAATTTTGCCCACCACATCAGCCAGTCTATTCAGCAAAACTTTCAAAATTACCTAATTGGTCAGGGAACTTTAGCTTTACTGATGGGAGTTTCAGTAACATTATTGTTTTTAGCTTTTCAAGTCCAGTTTGCTTTACTGTTTGGTTTGGCAGTTGGGCTTTTTAGCTTAATTCCCTTTGGCGATGTTGTCAGTCTGATTGTAATCACTTTCATAATAGCCACACATGATTTTTGGCTCGCAGCGAAGGTTGCTGCGGTAGCTGTTGTGATTGATCAGTTAATTGATCAGGCGATCGCACCACGATTATTAGGTAAATTTACTGGAATTAGACCAATATGGGTATTAATTGCTTTGCTTGTAGGAACCAATGTTGCTGGAGTCTTGGGTTTGCTAGTCGCAGTACCTCTAGCTGGTTTTATCAAAGATGTCGCAGATGGTTTTTCTAAATCTGGTGATTCCAATAATTCTGTTGATGGTGAAGCAGGATCAGAATTGCTGGCACAGGAATCAATATCGCAATGAGTTGTGGATAAAAATAAGATGTCATCTCTACCGCTAACAAGAAGTTGCAATGGTGTCATTAAGGATGGGGTGTAATTGTCAGGATAGTTATAAGTCCTTGTTAAGATCCGTAATACCAAAAAACTCGAAAAGCAGCAGATATTTTGTTTTCTACATAGGCTTCAAAAATTTCTTCTCCATTGGGTTCTGATAAAGATTCATATTTGTGAGTATTCAAACTAGGGTGTCGTAGGTTTGGGTATTGCCCACTCAAAAGGAACTGTATAAAAAACCCCTAGCATTTCTACTAGGGGTGAGATATAATACCATTTCACTTGATGTTTGTCGGAGATGCCCCTGCTTCTACCTCTACTTAGACGAGAGGCTAGAGTATTTCTCAAATATTACAGCAAAAAGTGATCAGGTATAAAATTAGCCAACATTTGCCAAGAGCAATTCTCGTTTTTCTGATTTTTTGACTCTTATCTGAGAGTCATCATCAACATCGATAATTGCTGTGTCTCCATCTGTAATTTCACCAGACAGCATTGCTTCGGCGAGAGAATCTTCTAGGAGGCGCATAATTGCTCGACGTAATGGCCTAGCACCATAACTAGGGTTGTAGCCTTCTTGGATTACACGCTCTTTGAAGCGATCGCTTACTTCTAGGATAATTCCCCTTTCCGTCAAGCGGCTAGCAACATCACGGAGCATAATCTCAGCGATTTGCTTAACTTCATCCTTGGAAAGCTGGGTGAAGACGATAATTTCATCAAGACGGTTGAGGAACTCAGGACGGAAGTAAGCTTTCAATTCCTCATTTACCAAGGTACGGATGCGATTATAACTAGCGTTGGCTTGAGTGTCGAAGTCAAAGCCTAAGCCACTACCACCTTTTTCAATCACCTTGGAACCGATGTTGGAAGTCAAAATGATCAGCGTGTTCTTGAAGTCCACTTTCCGACCTTTGGCATCGGTAAGATGACCGTCATCCAAGAGTTGTAGCAGCATATTGAATACATCGGGGTGTGCTTTTTCGATTTCGTCGAATAGCAGTACCGTGTAGGGTTTCCGCCGCACAGCTTCTGTAAGTTGTCCGCCTTCGTCGTATCCCACATAACCAGGAGGCGAACCAATCAGCTTGGCGACGGTGTGGCTTTCCATGTATTCGGACATATCTAGGCGAATCATCGAGTCTTCCGAACCGAAGAAGTAGCCAGCTAGTGCCTTCGCCAATTCTGTTTTACCGACTCCAGTCGGACCAGAGAAGATAAAGCTAGCAATGGGACGATTGGGATTTTTTAGTCCGACGCGGGCGCGACGGATACCGCGAGATACAGCTGAGACTGCTTGCTCTTGTCCGATCAGCCTCTGGTGCAAAGTGTCTTCGAGGTGCAGGAGCAACTCTGACTCAGATTCAGTTAACTTGTTGACTGGTACGCCAGTCCAAGAGGCAACGATTTGGGCGATGTCTTCTTCGTCAACTACATTAGAGTTGACAGGTTGACCATTTTGTGCAAATGTTGCTTGCAGTTGTTCTGCGAGTTCTAACTCTTGGTCGCGCAGGCTTCCAGCTTTGTCAAAATCTTGGACTCTGACTGCTGCTTCTTTAGATTTGGTAACGCCAGCAAGTTCACGCTTGAGTTCTTTATTCGGAGAACTCTGAGAGTTCCGTAGATGAACGCGAGAACCTGCTTCATCAATCAAGTCTATTGCCTTATCGGGCAAGAAGCGATCGCTAATATAGCGATCTGATAATTCTGCTGCTGCTACAAGTGCCGCATCCGAAATTGTGACTTTGTGGTGTTGTTCATAAGCACCGCGCAAGCCGTAGAGAATTTGTACGGTTTCCTCTACTGAGGGTTCCCCGACCATAATCGGTTGGAAACGACGCTCTAGGGCGGCATCGCGCTCAATATGCTTACGATACTCATCAAGGGTAGTTGCGCCGATGCACTGGAGTTCACCTCGTGCTAAGGCAGGTTTGAGGATGTTGGCTGCATCCAAGCCACCTTCTGTACCACCAGCGCCAACCAAGGTGTGAATTTCGTCAATTACCAGGATGATATTGCCGACAGTGCGGACTTCTTCCACGACTTTTTTGATGCGTTCTTCAAAATCGCCACGGAAGCGAGTCCCAGCTACCAATGACCCCATATCGAGGCTGATAACTTGTTTGCCCTGTAAGCTTTCGGGAACATCCTGATTGATAATACGTTGAGCTAGACCTTCAGCGATCGCAGTTTTACCAACTCCTGGTTCTCCAATCAACACTGGGTTATTCTTAGTGCGGCGACCGAGAATTTGGATAGCCCGCTCAATTTCCTTCTGGCGACCAACTACGGGGTCGAGTCTGCCTTCTTGTGCTAATTTGGTCAAATTCCTGCCATACTCTTCCATCGTTAGCGGTTGGGTGCGCTTTTGACTACCACTACCAGCGAAAGCTGGTGCATTTTCACCCAAACGGCGAACTATGGCATTGCGGACACTTTTGAAGTCAACCCCTAGATTTTGCAGTACTTTGGCGGCGACACCTTCACCAGCCTCGGTCAATCCTAAAAGTAAGTGTTCAGTGTTAATGTAATTCTGTCCCAGACTATGAGCTTCTTTAAAGGATTGCTCAAAGAGACTTTTCACCTTGGGTGTAAAAGGAATTTCCGGTGGTACAAAGCCAGAACCCCTACCAATAATTTTTTCTACCTCACGGCGAGCATCTTTGAGGGTAACGCCTAATTCGGCCAGCACTTTCGCAGCAACCCCAGTTCCTTCTCCCATCAAACCCAGGAGAATTTGTTCAGTTCCTACAAAGTTGTGTCCCAGGCGACGTGCTTCCTCCTGAGCTAGCATAATTACTCTAATGGCTTCGGAAGTGAAGTGTTCAAACATAATGGGTTCTTGCTCCCTCGCTGCTTGGACTTTGGGTGAGATAAAATTCACCCTCATCTAAAGTTTTTTGTATTTTCTTAAGGACTAATGTAACTTTATTTAAAGTTAGGTGGCAGTGGTGAGAGCCGTAAGACCTCAGGTGTAGTTGCCGTCTACTATGAGTGAGGAGTTAGGAGAGAGGCGATAAATCGCGTCTGTTATCAATTTTACAATTAATTTTTCAGTGCAGAAGATGATTTTCTTTTGCCTTTTCTGCTCCTCTGCTCTCGGCTAAACTTAAAACTCAGGACTCAGCACTCTTAACGCAGGACTGACCATGACTGATGCACCCGCAGGGAAAGACCAACAACATCCTCTTTATAATCGCGATCGCCCTGTTATTGATATTTTACTCCTTCAAGAGGCGACAGACTATAATTTAGCAGAATTGGCTAGACTGCGAATGCGTTATCAAGGGTTTCCAGGGGCGAGAGACATCCAAAAAGACCTAGATAAAGTCTTGCAGCAGTGGGGTTTGACCGAAGCCGAGCTTTTTGAGAAAACTCGCCAAATTCACGATTTGGGGGGAATTTACAAAAGTCGCGGCAAGAAAGAAGAACAGGATTGGAATTAGGGGATTGGGCATTGGGCATTAATCACTTGACTTCTAACTCCCAACTCCCAACTCCCAACTCCTAACTCAGCACTCAGCACTCAGCACTGGAATGACGATCGCTAATTCTGTACCTTTGCCTAACTCAGATGTCACTGTGAGTTGCCCACCATGTTTTTCTTCCACAATCTGCCGGGAAATCGACAATCCCAAACCTGTACCTTTCCCTACTGCCTTGGTGGTAAATAAGTAATCAAACAGTTTTTGCTTGACATTTTCCGACATTCCCTCACCATTGTCTTGAATTCGGATCAAGACGTGATGGCGATCTTCAGACAAGGTGGTTTGAATTGTGATGCAATTGGGATTATCCTGGATTTGTTGGAAACTACGCCCTTTGTTAGATTCTTCCAAAGCATCAATGGCGTTGGCAATCAGATTCATAAATACTTGGTTGAGTTGCCCAGGAAAGCATTCTAATTGAGGTATTTGCCCATAATCTTTGACTACTTCAATTACAGGATGATCCTCATTGGCTTTTAATCGGTGGTTCAGGATGAGTAATGTACTTTCAATGCCTTCATGAATATTAAAAGGAACCTTGCGATCGCTATCTCCTCTAGAGAAGGTGCGGAGACTGACGCTGATGCCACGGATGCGATCGCTACCTTCTTTCAGGGAACAGATGAGTTTAGGTAAATCTTTTTGGAGATAGTCTAAATCAATTGTGGCGATCGCTTCTTCAATTTCTGCTCCCGGATCAGGAAAGGTTTGCCGATAAAGGTCGATTAGTACCAATAAGTCGTGAATATATTCCTGAGCAGGTTTCAAGTTGCCGGCAATAAAATTAATTGGATTATTAATCTCGTGGGCAATCCCTGTAACGAGCTTGCCCAGTGCCGACATTTTTTCCTTTTCCACAAGACTGTTGTATTGTGACTGTTGCAGGTCGTGCAATGCTTGAGTTAATTGTGCTGTTTGTTTTTCTATGGTGATTAAATCGCGGTATGACCTTAAAGCAGCGATCGCACTTGTAATTAACTTTTGGCGAGTCAGTTCCACCTTCAGCTTATAATCATTGATGTCATAGTTAAAAATCACTGATTCTTCGGGCGCATCTCCCGGTTGTCCGGTGCGTAAAATCACCCGCACAATCTGATTTTTCAACTCTTCCCGAATATACTTAACTACCCTTAACCCAGCATCATTAGTTTCCATCACCACATCTAATAAAATAAACGCGGTATCTGGGTGAACTGCAATCAGCTTTTTGGCTTCTGTTCCCGAAAAAGCAGAGAGAAAATTTAAAGGTTTGTCCTCAAAGGTAAAACTTCTCAAAGCCAGTTTGGTTGCTTGGTGGACTTCAACATCATCATCCACAATCATCATTTTCCAAGGTTCAGAAGTCTCTTGTCCCTGACTCTCTACCTTCAACGAAGTTAAGTGAGTTTTATCACTAATCTGCTCTTGTTCATCTTCAAACACGAAGACTTCATCATCTGTCGATGAGAGAAACATATCGGTATCGTTAAGCATTGCCAACCAACTTTGTTAAAAGGAACAAGAAAACTTAATAGTTTGTGGACAGAGGTAGTGTCACTGTAAATAGGGTTCCCTTTTCTATTTCACTATGAACATCAATTGTCCCTTGCAGCTTTTGAGTAACTAAGTTGTAGACAATATGCAGACCTAAACCACTGCCTCCTTTTTGCCTAGCAGTGGTGAAGAAAGGCTCAAAAATTTTGTTTAAGTTTTCTGGTGGAATGCCGTAACCATCATCACTATATTGAATCACAACAGTCTCACCTTCTAGCTTCACCTGAATCCGCAACTGGCCTGATTCGTGAAGTTGATAGGCATGAGTTAAGGAATTCATCACTAAGTTAGTGACAATTTGCGCCAAAGCCCCAGGATAGCTGTTGATGATGACAGTTTCATCTCCTGTCACAGTCAGAGTATGGGAAGCTTGTTTGAGTTTGGGATTTAAACTGGCGACAATTTCTTCCAAATACTGCTTGACTAAAAATGTCCGGTGTTCCAAACTAGTCTGATCCACAGCTACTTGCTTGAAGCTTTGCACCAGTTCTCCCGCACGATTTAGGTTGCTGAGAATCAAGTCAGTACTTTCCTTGGCAATCTCCAGATAGTTGTTTAAGACTGAACGCTTTAATTGACCTTGTTCGACAGCCCTAATAAACGATCGCGTTTCGTCAGCTAAAGTAGAAGCAACGGTGATACTTGTGCCCACAGGTGTATTAATTTCATGAGCAACCCCAGCCACAAGACCACCCAAAGCCGCCATTTTCTCAGATTCTACCAGTTGCTTCTGGGTAACTTTCAGGTCTTGTACAGCTTGAGACAATTCTTGGGTGCGTTCAACTACCTTTTGTTCCAAGGTGTTGTAGAGGGTAGCATTTTCAATGGAGATAGCAGCTTGGGAAGATAGCAAATTCAGAACTTCCACCCGCTCTGATGTAAAGGCTCCAGTTGTGAGATTATTTTCCAAATAGACAATCCCGATCAATTTGCCTTGATTGAGAAGAGGAAAACTCAAGATAGATTTAGGTTGCTGTTGATGAATGTAAGAATCATGAGTGAAGTTACCTACATTAGCAGCGTCGCTTAATACAACACTATCTTTGGTACGAACAACGTAATCGATAATAGCATTAGATAATATTGGTTTACTGAAGGTTTCGATGGCGATAGCTTCTCTGACTTTAACTGCATCTGAGTCAATTGTTCTTGATGCTGCAATCTGCCATTCTCCCTGTTGGTTGAGAAGTAAATAACCCTTTTCTGCCCCAGCATTTTCGATAACGATTGTCATCAGTTTAGTCAATAAAGTATCGAGCTTGATTTCTCGCCCCAGAATTTGAGAGGCTTTGAGGATGCTGTTTAAGTCTAAGGAAAATGATATGCTGGTACTACTGGTGGAGATGGTTTTAGAGGTTATAAATTGAGAGTTTCTTTCGGCTTGGTTGAAAAATTGGGGATAGCGTTTTTCTAAATCTGCTACTTTTGCTTTAGCTCCCCAGCGAGTGTAGGCATAATAGGCATTGAGTAGATAATCTTGGGCAATTTTGTCTTTCCCCCATTGGAGATAAAATCTGCCAGCAAGTTCATTAGCGATCGCTTGTTCGTTGAGATATTCATGTTCTGTCGCTTTAGCGATCGCGCGATCATACATCTCAATGGCCTCAGCTTTTTGTCCTAAAACTTGATGCCGTTCAGCTTCCACTAAATAAAATTTGTGTAATAAATTTGTCGGCGTGTAGTTCGCCCAATTCTGTATTTTGGCTTGATTTGCTGTGACTTTTTCTAATAAGCTTTCTTGTGCTGACGGCAGTGCATCAGCATATAAAGCTAACGCCGTCAGAGAATCGTAAAAATTGTAAAGTGGTACGATTATGGTTCCGGTTACTGCATTTAGACACTTTTCTAACTCTTGGACATTGGCTGCGGCCTGCGGAAAATCTTGGAAAAGATAGCAGAGAAACAACTTGGAGAAATATAGGTACCCCAGTCCAGTGCCATCATTAGCTTGCTGATGCCAGGGTAACATTTGCTCCTCCCGATAAGCTGCCCCACTTAAAAGACAAGGGTTTTCAGTTGTTTCTAGCAGATTTAAGGTTAACTGCCAATAAATAGCTAGATACTCAAAAGCCGCTTTGTTTTGGACTTGACCGAGGGAATGACTGTAGTTAGCAATTTGCCGTTCAACTTCCACCAAGTTTTGGCCAATCGCCCATAAATGTATGCCATCAACGACCGCACAATTACCTGAAAATTCTATATCTCCTGTGTCTCTACCAATTTGATAAGCTTCCCTTAAGGACTTGATCGTTTGCTGGAGTGGTTCTTGCCAATGCCGGATGCAAATATTAAATGCAAAGTTGATGTAACATTTAAGATGTTGAGTATCGTAGCGTTCTAACAAACTTAAAGCAAGTTGACCAAATTGATAGCCCAATGTAATCTCTTCCAAGACTCCACAGAGAATTAAGCCGTACATCACATAGGCAACCGTTGATAGTTCTGTATTGCCATGTTCCAGAGATAAATTCACCATCTCTAAAACAAAGAATGGGAATATCTCAGGCGCTCCCCGAAAGGCAGGTGACATGATGCTGGAAAGAATTTGCATCGCTGCTAGTTGCTGGGCTTCCCGCATTTGGGGCAGGTTGATTAGGTGTTTAACTTCCCTTCCTGCTAAATGAACTGCTGTTTGCTGTAGCACTTTGCTCAGTTCTGAGTGACTTAGAGGAGAGGGAAAATTAATTCCCAAGGCTTGCAGAACTTCTAGACCGATTGCGATCGCTGCTGGTAATTTATTCTGGATTGAAAAGCCTTGGATTTGAATTTCATAAACTTTCACCTTGTCTAACAAAACTTGAGTATTTTCTAGTACCTCTTCTACACATCTATTCATCTGTGTGAAGTCACCACACACAACTGCTGCTTCTGCTGCTGACTCAAATAATGCCAAGCTCAGGTCATAGTTTGTTTGCCAAGAATCTGCGGCTCGTAATTTAATGCCGACTGAAAAATATTCCATAGCAGCTTCATAAGCAGCAGATGCTTTGGCTTTACGTCCTGCTAATAAATTTAACTTGACTAATTCGTTCTGTTCGCTTTGAGTGTTAATTAATTCTGCACCAATATTTAAGTGGTTAACAATTTCAAAAATTTTCTCTTCTTGCTCTGCTGTTGATGTATTGCTCAATATCAGTCGCCCAATTTGCAAATGGGTTGCTTGCTTTTGCGCTTCTGGAATCAGACAATAAGCAGATTGTTGGACACGATCGTGCTGGAATTTACAACTAGCTTCACTAACTTTTTTCTCATCCCTAAAATTTCTCAGATGATATTGATTATTTACAGAGACAATTAAACCTTCTTGTAGTGCTGGTAATAAATGCTCTAATAATTGCTTGGCTGATTGCTCAGAAATAACTGCCAAGGTGGACAAATCAAAATTATTGCCGATACAAGCAGCTAACTGCAAATTTTTCTGAGTCACTTCTGGCAAATTGACAATTTTTCTTATCATTAATTCCACAACATTATCAGTAATGTCCTGAGCTTGAATCTGCTCTAAATCCCAGTACCACTGCTTTGTTGAATCATCAAAGCTGAGTAACATATCTGTATAGAGAGATTTCAAAAATTCAGTGATAAAAAAGGCATTACCCTGAGTTTTATCGCAAACCAAATTAGTTAATGGCTGACTAAAGATAGTTGAACAGCCCAATGCTTCCGCAATTAAAACATTGACATCTTTTGGGGTCAGGTTTTCTAAATGAATCTTGGATACAGTTCCTCCCTCTTTCTCAATCTCGTCCAAAGTGATCATCAATGGATGGATAGAATCTACTTCATTATCTCGATAGGCTCCGACGATGAGTAAATTTTGAATGTTGCGATCGCCTAAAATAATCTTGAGCAGTTTTAGCGAGCCACTATCAGCCCATTGCAAATCATCAATGAAGAAAACTAGGGGATGTTCAGCCTGACAAATAGCCTTGATAAAGTTTTGGAAGACTAAATTAAAACGGTTTTGGGCTTCTTGTCCAGCTACCTGAGCTACAGGAGGTTGTTCGCCAATCACCAATTTTAAATTAGGAATGACATCAATTAAAACCTGTCCATTATTGCCAACAGCAGCTAATATTTTTTTTTGCCATTGTTTTAAAACGGATTCGCTTTCGGTCAACAATTGATTACACAGGTCATTGAATCCTTGAGAAATCGCGTAGTAGGGAATATTTTTTTGGTACTGGTCATATTTACCAGTAATAAAATTGCCGCGTTTGGCTGTAATGGGTTTATGAACCTCATTTACTAAAACTGATTTACCCACTCCGGAATAGCCTGCAACTAACATCAGTTCAGTTGTACCATTGGTGATGCGATTGTCCTCTGGACACGCTACGCGAACGAAAGCCGCCAATAGCGTCTCTAATTCTGGTTCCCGTCCATAGAGTTTTTGCGGAATTATAAACCGATCAGAGACATCCTGACTACCCAATGGAAACACCTCAATTTTCCCATTGGTTTGCAGTTGACGCAAACATTGTTCTAAATCTGCCTGAATACCAGAAGCAGACTGATAGCGATCTTCGGCATTTTTCGCCATCAGTTTGATCACAATATCACAGAGGACTTGGGGAATAGAAAAAGAAACCTCACCCCAACCCTCTCCTTGGTAAGGAGAGGGTGCAGAAGGCGGGTGAGGTTTATTCATATTTGGTGGTTGTTTAGCAATATGGCAATGAATCAATGCTAGAGCATCATCTCCTTCAAACGGTACTTCTCCTGTTAGTAATTTATAAAAGGTCACTCCTAAAGAATAGAAATCGCTGCGATAGTCAATCGCCCGATTCATTCGACCTGTTTGCTCAGGAGAAATGTAAGTAATAGTGCCTTCTAGAATATTGGGATTTTTGAATGATTGGGTTTCTCGTGACAGAACAGTAGAAATACCAAAATCGATGATTTTAAGTTGTTTGGTGTCGGGGTTAAAGACAATATTTGATGGGTTAATATCTTTGTGGATGATGTTAGCAGCGTGGATCTCTCTAAGGCTTTCGACAATAGAAATACCCAGATGAAGAAACTCTTCTAACTCTATTTTTCCAGCTAGCTGCAATTGAGCTAAAGAACTACCGCCGAAATCTTCTAACACTAAGACTGGTCGTTGTTGGTGACTTTCCAAAGCGTAAACTTGGACAACTCCTGTGAGATAGAGATTGTGGATAATGTCATATTCACGCTGATAACAAGCAATGCGTTCTGGCGAAGGATAAGCATCTCGCAGGGTTTTGAGAATTACAGGTTGATTATCGGCTTCCCTGTAGCCTCGATAGATCAGAGAGTTGCTGCTGTCATAGATTTGGTCAATAATTTTATAGCCGGAAAGCGTGAGCATATTTGGGTACTCCTCAAAAGTGGGTTAGTGCTGTCCCAGTTACTTTGTTGGAGTTAGTGTACCCATTTCGAGACTTTACGAACAAAAAGATCCCCGACTTCTTTAAGAAGTCGGGGATCTGAGCGTCTTAGTGGAGAGCAAATCAAATAGGATTGCTATATTCCTTATACATCTACAATTAGCCTTGCTTTTCTCAAAAAGAATTGGAGTACAGTCTCTTGTTTAGAAATAATATCGGCTCTGCCTTCCATTCCCATTTGAATAGAACATTTTTTATTTCCTCGACCTAAAGATAGGCTTTGAGGTTCAATTGTTACCTCATAAAAGGCAGCACCTTTGGGAGTAGTTGCAGTAGCACTTGTAGCAGCATCATTATTCGCTGGTGGGAAAAATGCATCTGGAGAAATTGATTTCACTTTACCTTGGAGAGTACCGTAATCTGGATAAGGACAAGCAGAAACTCGCATTTGCACATTTTGTCCTGGCTTCAACTTGCTTTTATCCTCAGTTCCTACCACTGCCTTAATCACCAAGGGGGCAGAAGTAGGAACAATTTGGGCGATTTCTTCTCCAGGGCGCAATGTTTGTCCGGGATTACGTAGGTTTAGCTTGGAAATAATACCGTCTGCTGTTGCAGAAATGAGCGTCTCTTTAAGTTCGATATTCGCTTGTTTAAGTTCGCGGTCATCATGCTCGAACTGTTTTTGCGTTTCAATCCGTTGCTGAATCAGGGCGTTGCGTTCTTTGTCTAATGTGGCGATGCTAGCTTGTCCGGTAGCTTTTTCTTGAGCAATGCGTTCTTGAGCGATCGCGATTTCTGCTGGAGTTGGATTCAGGGCAGCTTGGAGGCTTTGCAATTTTGCTTTGGCAGCCTCAAGTACTTGTTCTTGCTGGCGAACAGCTAGTTGTGCTTCCTCGAATTGATCTTGTGACAAAGCTCCAATTTTGGCTACGCTCTCATATCGGTTTCGCTTTGTCTCGGCTGCTGTTAAGCCAGCAGTTGCTGCTCTCACGTTTGCAGAGGCTTCTTGGACATCACTAACAGTAGTAATTCGCTTGTCTCGATAGTCCCGCTTACGACTGCTCAATTCCGCTTCAGCCCCTGCAACTGCACGGTTACTGCTGTCAGTTTGGGCTACAATTTGGTTATTAATAGCATGAATCTGAGCGTTGATTTGCACTAGTTGTAATTTTGTTTGCCCAATGCTACTTTCTAGTTGGCTCTTTTTGGTTTGCAGGCGGGAGTCGTCAATAGATGCGATCGCATCTCCTGTTTTAACAATCTGATTCTCTTTCACAAAAATCCGCATAACTGGGCCTTCTGTAGCAGCCTGAACCAGCCGCAACTCACCAGCCGGACGCAGATTTGCCTGTGCTTGAACGGTGGTTTTGTATTCAGTTACAGAGGCGACGGCAACTGCTATTGTCACAGTAACCAATGTAATCGCGCCACCAATAGTAGTCCAACTACCAAGTGGTGGCAGAAAATCGTTTTCTTCAGCTTCGGGCAGCAAAACAGAATTAGACTGACTAACCATAATAAATAATAAGGATGAGGGAGGGATGATCGAGGTAATTCAGTTTTGTAAGGAGGATAAAGACGTTAACTCTCTTGACTTAAACCGCCAAAATTAGTTAACTAATGCTGACATATTTGCCATTAGTAGGAGAGCCGGAAGATTTCATTAATAAACTAGGAGTTGATGATCCAACATTCTCTAGGAAGTCCAAGTGATTGCCAGCAATTTGGCGCAATTCTTCGGGAGAACCTTGAATTTGCAAACGTCCTTTCTCTAGTAATACAATCCAATCGGCTCGCCCAATGACTCTGGGACGGTGACTAATTAAAATTGTGGTTTTGCCTTGGCGATGGGTAAGCAATCGATCTAGTACTTCAACTTCACTGGCTGGATCGAGAGCGCCAGTAGATTCATCTAAAATCAGTATCGGCGGGTTAGTAATTATTGCTCTGGCGATCGCTAATCTCTGTCGTTGTCCACCAGAAAGATTAGCTCCAAATTCTCCTAAGACAGTATGATACTTATCAGGTAATTCGCTAATAAATTCATCAGCTCCTGCAATCTGGCAAGCTGTGACAATTTCTTCAAAAGTCAGGTCAGGATAGCTGAAGTGGAAGTTATCAAAAATTGAGCGACTCCAGAAGTGCGGGTCTTGCGGGACTAAGACTACCTGCTGTCGCAGACATTCTAAAGATAAGTCTTGTTTGTTATAGATGCCATAACGGATATTGCCTGACTGGAGGGAATATAAACCAGCAATCAGTTTAGCTAGGCTACTTTTACCACAACCAGATTTACCAATTAAAGCAATCACTTTACCACCAGGCATAGTCAACGTAAAATCTTGCAAGAGGTCAACTCTACCAGCATGGTGAAAGTTAACTTTAGTGCAGATAATATTTGCATCAGTAGAAATTTTTACCCAAGGCTTTTTCTCTTCATTCGAGTCTTCTGGAGTAGCGTCAATCACTTCTGCCATCCGTTGGATGACAATTTGGGCAGTAATAAACTTATCAGCTAACCCAATCACTGAACTCAGAAAACCGAGAAAGTTGCCACTCATGCCGTTAAAGGCTAGTAGCTGACCAATAGATAATGTGTGATTAATTACTAAATAGCTGCCTAACCAGAGTAAACCTATATTAGTTATAGTTGAAAGAATATTAGTGAATGTGCTGCTGTATAGCTCCAACTTCATCGTACTCCAACCCAAGTTAGCGATGCGACCATAATTGGTTTGATATTCTTGCCAAGCTTGCGGAGTTGCTTGTGTAGTTTTGAGTACTTGGACGCCACGAAAGGTTTCCACCAAAAAACCTTGGTTTTCAGTGCCTAAAACGATCAGCTTACGGGTTTTCTGGCGCAAGGCAGGTAGGAAAAGTAGGTTAACTAAGGTGACGACAACAAAGGCCAATACCGAAGCCAGAGTTAGTTGCCAACTCAAAAAGAGCATAAAGCCCAAAGAAACTACAGCAATAAAAAATTCGCTAGGTAAACCAAGAACAATCTGCGAAACTAAATCATTGATCGCATGAATATCGGCAATTCGGCTGACGACTTCCCCACTACGATGTCCTTCAAAGTAAGATAAGGGCAAGTGTAAAAGTTTTCGACCGTAGTCCAGCAGCAATCCTAATTGCAACCGTTGACCGAAGTGACCGATCAGGTGAGACTGTACCAAACCAATTGCACTTTTAAACAAGTTCATGGCAATTACCCCAATTGCCACGGTAGTTAATAGTTGAGTATCTCCCCGCACTAGCACATCATCGGTGAGGAGTTGCATCATCAAAGGATAGGCGAGAGACAAAAGTCCGATTACAATATTAATTGCGATCGCCTGACCCAGAAGGAAGCGATAAGGCCAAACACGCGCCAGATAGCGCCCAAAGCCAGTCATTTTGTCATCCGGCTGCTCAGAAAAACGGGTGTCGTCTGGCACCAATAGCAGCATAATCCCATTGCTCCAACCCTCAACTAATTCCTTACGGCTGAGGTAGCGGATACCAAAACCAGGATCGGAAATTACATATTTTTTCCCCTTTTGTCCGTATAAAACTACCCAGTGGTAGCCTTTCCAATGTATAATTGCGGGCATTGGAGCTTTATTTAAACTGTCGATCAATTGAGGAGAAGCTTTGACTTGGCGAACATTAAATCCCAAAGCTTCTGCACCCCGATTCAAACCAAGCAGAGTAGTACCTCGCGATCCCGTACCTACCGCTTCTCGTACCCGGCTCAGAGTCAAAGTGCGTCCGTAATGTTTGGCAACAGTTGCAAGGCAAGCAGCGCCACAATCTTCTTCACTGTGTTGGAGAACAACCTGATATTTCATAAAAAATTCGGGAATTACTTGGTTACGCCGTTTGCGACTTGATTCTCATGCTGTTCGCGTGCTCCTACGCACAAATCTTGCTATGGGTATTACCATTTACGTTTATTTGTGCTATCTTCATTGAAATAAAAAAGTAGGAGCGAAAACGACCTCGCCCCTACAAACTGCGAGAAAAGGATGTTACTCAGCTAAAAGCAAAGGTGAGAGCATTCTTTTCTGTTTTAGGTTTTTCAGGATTCTAGTCTGCGGTATGAAATAGAACCGAGCTGATTATACAGGTCTGGCAGACTCAACGTCGTCGTTAAAGCTAGCAGGTAAGTTATTTGATTTACCTGCTCCTAGACGTCTTCGTCTACCGCTGAAATTCTGACCAGTGTAGACAAACCAATCTCTGTTACCCGTTACCTCGTACCAAGATGCTATATTGTTAAAGCTGCCTAAACTGCGGTTTCTGGCGGCGCTAAAAGTTCTCCGTGTTCCTTCACCACCAGCATCGCTGCTAAGGACTAAAGCACCACCACTAACAGTAGCAGCAGTTTCCTGGTCAAGGTCTTGCACCAATTCGATGCTGTAAAGGTCTTGCGTTTGATTGTTGATATTAGACATTGTTTTATCTCCTTAGTTAATTGAGGGAGTTTAGTAAGTTGAGTCTGTGCAGCGCTGGCGTTTTAGGTGTTCGCCTTCACTGCACTGTTTTACAATAGATAAATTTGATTAGACACACATCGTCAAGTTAGGAAATTGGCTTTCCAATTTTGGAAAGTCAATTTGTGCAGATAACTAATTATGTTTATCGGAAATCGAAGGGTTTAAGACCTGTACCATTACACGTAGCTCGGAGGCAGAGTGGCTCCGACTCCGCTCAATTTCAGTCGGGGTTTAAATAAGAGTCTGAAATTGTCTAAAATCTTTGAATTTTGTTAGCATAGCGTAAAGCCTGCGGCATGGCAACTCTTAGAGACGCTGTTCGCTTTCGCTTAGAGTGAGTCCGCGTACTCCTGCGGGGAAACAAGCTACGTGGAGCGTCTCGTAAGAGAGCGTCATTTTGAATTTTGAATTGTTAATTGTGTTATCTTCTAGAACTTACGCATTGATAAATGAGACAATAAATGCAGCAGTGAGATATAGAAAAGAATAAGCGATGCCTAGGTTGGGCTACGCCTACGCTAGTCAGTAGGGGACTAAAAAGATGGATAATTTACGCTGTCTTTATTGAGTCCATGTACAATCAGAGTAACTACCAAGCCATCCACAGCAAAGTGTGACCTTAACACTTACACTCTGTTTTTATTGGCAGAATCAAAGTATCCAGGCTGCACACGTTTAGCAGATATTATGGAAGATTTGTCACATGATAGTGTCAATAGATTTTTGCTACGTGAGCGATATGAACCCAAGGATTTATTTGATGAAGTTAAACCGTATACAGCAGATTTCAAGTTAGTGAAGTACACTATCTAAGCCTCAAAGCTAGGCACAGAGCCTATTCTAATTCTGAATTCTGACGCCTCGGCGGAGCGTCTCCGGCTTTGCTCCTGAATTCTGAATTCTGCTGTATCAATTTTATAGATGGCACATTAAGTGCAGATGATACTGTAATTGACAAGCCTCATAGTGACCCAAAATTAGCAGAATTACTTGGTTATATTTATTCTGGAAGACATCATCGTACAGTCAAAATTAAAATGAAAAAGTAGGAGCAAAAACGAGATCGCCCCTACAAACTGCGAGAAAAGGATGTTACTCAAGCTTTAGCGAAGGTGAGAGCATTCTTTTCTGTTTTAGGTTTTTTAGGATTCTAGTCTGCGGTATGAAATAGAACCGAGTTGATTATGCAGGTAGTACAGACTCGATGTTGTTGTTAGCGTTACCGTCTAAGTTACCTTGTGTGCCTGCATATAATGTGTATTCTTTTCCTGTGTAATTCTTACCAGTGTAGGCATACCAATTTTTGTAACCCGTTACCTTGTACCACGACACTTTATTCTTATAGGAGCCTAAATCGGTATATCCTTTTGAGAGACCTATTTCACCATCTGTGCCATTATATCCCTTTGAAATGTATAATGTACCACCACTAACAGTAGCAGCGGCTTCCTGGTCAAGGTCTTGCACCAATTCGATGCTATAGAGGTCTTGGGTTTGGTTGTTGATGTTAGACATGTTTTTTTCCTTAGTTAATTGAGGGAGGTCAGTAAGTTGAGTCTGTGTAGCGCTGGCGTTTTAGGTATTTGCCTTCACTGCACTCATTTACAATAGGTAAATTTAATTAGATGCACATCGTCAAGTTAGGAAATTGACTTTCCAATTTTGGAAAGTCAATTTCTGAAGATAAGTAAAACTTGTTAGGAACCCAAGCAGGTAGAGAATTTTGACCAAGAACCGTGAGGAGGGACAGTAGGTGCAGAGGCAGTGAGAATCACCTCACCATTAGCTCCGTACATCCATCCCTGAGCTTCAATCAGTGGCGCAGATTTAGGAGGATTGTGAGGTTTGTTGCTAGTAATCGAGTCTTTTGGGTCGAGAGGGTTTTCTTGGGGCGTTGAAATACTTGCACTCTGGACAGTTGGGATTTGATAAGTTTGATAAGGTGCAATTGAGGGGTCATCTGGCATCACTGGCAAACCTCCGTTCCCCGTGATGATGAATTTCCCTTCTGGCCGTTTATTTGGTGCAATGCAACTATTGGCAATCAACTGTGAAGTATCAATGATGTTTGTGGGCAGAGCAGTTAAGCCTTGACTAGGGTTAACATCAAGCGTGTTGAGTTGCACTACGCCATTGAATTGGGGACCACGAGCTGAACGAGCTGTAATGTCACTTAATGGCGTGGGTTGTAGACGAAACTCTGTGCCAAAGATACCAAAAGCATTGACAATTACTTGACCACCAAAGCTATTTTCAGCATTGGCACTGATGTCGCTATTTTCTTTTGGAACAGCGACTAGGTTGTGAGTATCAATCGTAATATTGCCACCAGTGGCATTACCAGTAGCGTTGGTAGTAATGCTACTACCTTGGCGTAGTAGCAACAAGTCGCGCGATCGCAAATTAATATTTCCCTGTCCTCCATCTGTGTCAGCACTGATTGTGGCTTTGTTGTCAAGATAGATAGAGTTAGCTTCAGCATTCACATTGCCTGCATTTCCTTTTCCTTGGTTTATGACATTCAATACAGCGCCATTTTTCAGATCAAGTGACCCAGTGGTAATATTGATGTCGGCACCGTTGCCGACCCCGTTTGGGAACACATTGCTGAATGCTCCAGTAGGGATATTACCAAGTCCTTTATCAAAAACAATGCGATCGCGGGCAACTATATTCACACTACCTGCATCCCCGTTTCCACCATAGTTGGTAGCAACCAACTCACCACCATTTGTAACAGAGAGTGACCCAGTTTTGATGTTGATATTGCCTCCCTGACCTTCGGCTCCTCTCTGCACTCCGCTGACTACCCAAGTGACATTTGTGCCATTGCCATCCAAGGAAACTGTATCGCGGGCAACTATATTCACACTGCCTGCATTTCCTTTTCCTTGGGTTCTGGTATTCAATAGAGCGCCATTTTTCAGATCAAGTGACCCAGTTTTGATATTGATATCGCCTCCCTGACCTTCGGCTCCTCTCTGCACTCCGCTAAGTACCGTGGTGACATTTGTGCCATTGGCACTTACCCCATCCAAGGAGACTGTATCTTGAGCAACTATATTCACACTGCCTGCATTTCCTTTTCCTTGGGTTGTGGCATTCAATACAGCGCCATTTTTTAGATCAAGTGACCCAGTGGTAATATTGATGCTGGCACCGTTGCCTACCCCCTCTGGGAACACATTACTGAATGCTCCAGTAGGGATATTACCAAGTCCTTTATCAAAGACAACGGTATCGCGGGCATCGATATCTACCCTACCTGCATCCCCGTTTCCACCATAGTTGGTAGCAACCAGCTCACCACCATTCGTAACAGAGAGTGACCCAGTTGTGATATTGATATTGCCTCCCTGACCTTGGGCTCCTTTCTGCACTCCGCTGAGTACCGTGGTGACATTTCTGCCATTAGCACTTACCCCATCCAAGGAGACTGTATCTTGAGCAACTATATTCACACTGCCCGCATTTCCTTTTCCTTTGGTTGTGGCATTCAATACAGCGCCATTTTTCAGATCAAGTGACCCAGTAGTAATATTGATGTCGGCACCCTTGCCCACCCCATTTTGGAACACATTGCTGAATGCTCCACTCGGAAATCTATTGCTACCTATCCCATCAAAGGTAACGGTATCCCCGGCAGTAATATTCACACTACCTGCATCCCCCTTTCCACCATAGTTGGTAGCAACCAGCTCACCACCATTTGTAACAGAGAGTGACCCAGTTCTAATGTTGATGTTGCCACCTTTGCCTACGCCTGTTGGTCGTAGAGCACTGAATGCGTGACTGGCATCAAAGGAAACGGTATCACGGGCAACTATGTTTATATTGCCCGCATCCCCTTGTCCAAAGGTTTCGGTATTCAGTACACCGCCATTTATTACATAAAGCGATCCGGTCATAATATTGATGTCGCCACTGTTACCTATAGCTGTTGATTGCACCGTATTAGAGATACCACTTCCATTCAGGTTTATTGCCTCTGTTGCATTAATTTCAATATCTCCCGCCCGTGAGTCAACAGAACCCAACTTTGATCCTATCCCTGACTGTAGCTGTGTACTTTCTCCAGTCATATCTAAGGAACGGGCATTGATCGCAATACTACCTCCACCACCAGCGAGTACATTGACCTCAGTGCCATTGCGGAGAGATACATCAGCTCGTTCAACGCCATCAGGAAAACTTAAATCAAGGTATGAGCCATTAATACTCAAACCAACTGTACCAGTGTCTGCCATACCTCCCAACTCCACATTTGCACCCGGAGCTATGAGTTCACCACCATCAAGCTGCACATTACCGCCTACAAGTGCTAAGGTCTGACCAGGATTAACTCCTAATTTAGAACCCTGTACCTGAATTTTTGCCGGATTCGTTCCAAATTGTAAGCCAATGGGTACACTGATCGTCAGCAAAGGTGGGGTTTGAGAATTTACAGCACTGAATTTTATACCATCAATAAAATTAAGACTATTAGCTGTACTGGCAATAAACGAACCGCCAATATTGAGAGAGGCATTGGAATTAAAGACAATTCCATTCGGATTGATTAAAAATAAATTTGCCTTGCCATTTGCCTGAATCAACCCATCAATATCTGAGCGTGAGTTACCTGTAACGCGAGTGAAGATGTTCTGAATCTGCGTCGCATTATTGAAAAACGCTTCCCCGCCTGTAGGTACGGAAAACTTGCTAAAGCTGTGGAACAGATTGCTACCTCGAACTGTTCCACCCTCAATCGTGCAAGCTGTGCATCCTGGCGCGACCCTGGAATTTACCTCAAGTGTATTATCAGGAATAATTTGGGCGTTGACGGGGCTAGTCATCACAAAAGCACAGCATCCCGTTATGGTTATCGCCCCAGAACCAAATAGCAGCGATTCCCAGCTTTGATAACACCTTAATTTAGCTTTCACAAGACTTATAGACTCCTCATAACCAGCTATTCATACTATGTCATGAACTTTAACAAGTTGTCATATTCCTTAACTAAGATGCTGATTTTCCAATTTTGGAAAACTAAATTCCTCAAACTGCAACACGGAGTCAGTTGATTATTTGTATCCTAGTGTTGAAGGATAAGTTTTACTTAAATGGCAACTTAATTTCTAGCCACAAAAAGTTAGACCTCCTCTAGTTTTGGTAAGTTGAATAAATATATTAAAAAGTAAACCAGTTATGAACCGAGAGCCAAAGCAAACTTTGCAAAAGTTTTTAGTTGTTGACGACCACGAAGCAATTCTTCAAGGTACAATTCCAGCGCTCAAGGAGAAATACCCAGAAGCGAAAATCTTCGTAGCTCAAGATGCCCAAACTGCGTATCAGCAATTTGAATGCCACCACCCAGACTTGCTAATTGTTGATTTATGTCTGCCAGAAAAGCCTGAAGCTCCAGCTCAGATTGAAGTTGGTATGCAACTGATCAAAACTTTGATGTCAAGCCCTCTCGCCCCTAATTTAATGGTGCTGAGTACCAATGTCAAACCGTTGGTACGTCTCAAACCGATAATTAATGCTTATGAAGGTGGCTTTGCCGCTATGGATAAGTCTTTGCCGATCCGCGAAATGTTGAAGTTAGTTGACTTGGCATTGCGCGGCTCTATTTATTTATCTTCAGAACTGCGATCGCGCCCCGAATTTGACCGAAAATGGATCGAGGTATTGACGCTGAAATATGAAGAAGGCTTAACAGATAAAGCGATCGCTCAAAAAATGCTAGTAAGCGATCGCACTGTCAGAAACTACTGGATTAGACTGCAAGATTCTCTGAGTGTCTATGACGAACCTGGTAAAGAATTGAAAATTAAAATTGAGATCGCAGCTAGAAAAATCGGATTAATTAATTGATGAAGTTCACGCTTATTATCAAAGGCAATTTTTGTAGAAAAGTTTATAAACAACTGAAACCCTGGCGAGAAGTAATTCTGCCAGGACTTTCAATAATCCTATTGATCGTCCTGGTTCGCTCAACAGGATTATTGCAATTGCAAGAGTGGCTTGTATTCGATCAATTGCTCCGGATGCGACCTAATGAAGCCATCGATCCACGGGTGGTAATTGTAGGCATTGATGAAGAGGATATTAACTATGTAGGAAGCTATCCCATACCGGATAAAGACATTGCTAAAATGTTGAGCATTCTACATACTTACAAACCTAAAGTCATCGGTTTGGATCTTTTTAAGGACAAAGATAGTAATTCAGATCGTGCAGACTTGGCACTTGCCTTGAGAGAAAATCCAAATATCATTGGAGTTGAAGTTGCATTAAATCAAAAGCGAACTTTTAATGTTAAGCCACCGCCTGAGTTACCTCCCGAACGAGTCGGCTTTGCAGATGTAATAGTTGACCCTGATGGCAAGCTACGACGTAACTTGTTGGCAGCTAAGACTCACACCGGAAAGCTTAAATACTCCTTACCTCTGCGTTTAGCACAATTCTATTTGCGCGAACAAGGAATTATATTTCATCATGGCAGTCGTTCTGACGACCCTATCCAATTTGGTTCGAGTCGGCTAGTCCGCTTTCTCCCCAATTCTGGTGGATATGTGGGAACTGATGCTAATGGCTTTCAGATACTTTTAAACTTTCGCTCTGATCCCGAACCTTTTCGCACCTTATCTTTGAAAGATGTCCTCACTAAAAAATTTGATCCCAATTGGATTAGCGATCGCGTCGTGATTGTCGGCATGACTGCCTCCAGTATTAAAGATCAATTTACCACTTCAGCAGTCAAACGTACACTTTATACTAGAGATTTAGGAATTGAAAAGTCTGCTGATCAGTTTCAATGGATTTATGGTGTAGAGATTCATGCCCATACCACGAGCCAAATTATTAGTAATGTTTTAGACGGACGACCACTGTTAAAAGTGTGGTCAAAATTTTGGGAATATTTATGGATTTTAGCTTGGGGCTTACTTGGCATAATTCTCGGTTTAATCCTACAATCTCCGATAAAAACACTCTTGAGCCTGGGGTTAGCTAGTATCGGACTTGTTGCAATTTGTTATATTCTCCTAATTGTGGGTTGGTGGATTCCTTTAGTACCAACCTTGTTATCTCTAGCAAGCGCAGGACTGACAACATCTTTTTTCGACCGAGATTTAAGAACATTACTCGAACAACGTAGTCTAACTCTGAAGCGCTGTTTTGAGACAATCCACAATGGTCCTCTGCAAACTCTGGCTGTAATTTTAAGGAGTCTTGGCGAAGAAGACATAGAAACAGGGAAATTGCGATCGCAACTTGAACAAGTAAATCGGGAGTTACGAAGTATCCCTGATTATCTCAGTCAAGAAATGCTTAGTCGTCATGACAGTCTCTATTTGGAGGGAAATGAGATTCTCGATCTGCAAACTCCAATTGCTGAGTTACTTTATCATATTTACGACAGTACCTTAAGAAGAAACTTCCAAGGATTTGAAACAATCCAAAGTTTTATTCCTCCCAATTTTGAGCCACTAGAAGATTGTTACTTAAATGCAGATCAAAAGCGAGGCTTGTACTTATTTTTGCAAGAAGCTTTATGTAATGTGGGCAAACATTCGCAAAGAGCTACCCGTCTTGATGTTATTTGTATGCGAAATTCGAGGGAGTATTGCTTACAAATAATTGATAATGGATCTGGAATGATATCTAAATATAACTATCAAAGTGGCGGGCGAGGAACAGACCAAGCTCAAGATTTAGCCCGAAAATTGAGAGGTAAGTTTCGACGATTTCCTCACTCTCCCCAAGGCACTGTCTGTGAGTTAACTTGGTGTGCAGCAAGAACTTGGCCACAACGATTTTTGTATCCAGGCAATTGGAAATTTTTCTCTGCCCGCACTGATGTAACTTAGGAATAAGAATTAAATATAGGACTCCTATTTGATTCTTGAAAAGATACGTAGATACGTAGGGTGTGTTATCGCCGAGAGTACGGCACCAAACCCTTGATAATGGTGCGTTACGAACTTCGTTCTAACACACGCTACATACTACATATCTAATTTTGTTCATAAATCAAACCGGATTCCCATAACATACAATTTATGTCCCTGGCTTACCTCACCCTCAATCCCTCTCCTTATAAAGGAAAGGGAAGCTAGAGACATGATGAAGTTTTGCATTTTATTTAATGCACGTTCTTTAAGAAAGCACCATCCGCAAGAGATTTAGATAAAATTACTTTTGTAAATTAGTAATTATACTGAAATTCTCGGAAAGATAGAGGTATAAAGTTAACTCTAGTATCGCATAAATCGCTAACTTGAAACAGAGGTTTTATTCTTTTTGAATTTATCTTTTAGGTTATCTGAAATTGCGTTTTTTGTACTCCAAATTCCTAAAGCCAGCAACCCAAATGTGACAGAGGGTTCTGGAACGGACTCAACTCTACGGAATTCGATGGGTGTGGCAACAAGCAAATTACCTTTTGCATCAAAAATCTTGTCTAGGGAGTCAATGCTACTCTGCTCAATAGTTACGTCGGAAACCACTTTGAAGCCATCACTTGTTATACAGCCATTAGGAGCGTTATTTCCAATGTAGCTGTTCGGCTCCCAAAATAATTGCAGATTACAGGTGTTCTTCTCAACATTGTTAATACTAACAGTTCGCGTAGACTGAGAATGATTGCATAACCCGCGTACAGTATTTTCATTCAAAAAACTGCTAATACTTAGATTAACAACCAAATTCTCTTCACTAAAAGAATAAAGGCGTAGGCGTTCAAAACCTGGGCTTTCTTGTTCCAGATAAACATTCTGTGTGTCAGCCAGAGAATTAGTATCATCCAGTTGCACATTACAATTTGAAATAGTAATTAATGGCACAGAAGGGCTATTAGTAACCTGTTGGGCATTATCAAAAAAACCAGTGAACCACTGTGCTACTTCGTTAACCTGTGTCTTAATTGGTGGGGCGATGGTGTCAGCACGGCTTTGTTGAACAAATGAAAATGTTGTGACTAATACTGTCAAAATTGATACTTTGAGTAAATGCATATAAGTCCTGACTTCAACAACAGCAGATTACAGACAGATGACAAATAATTTACACTATCAAGCCCCATTTACCATCAAGAAATTTATTTCTGGCGTAATTTCTAACGAATTTGTGAAATACTGTACTTAGTTATGCGATCGCAATGTCGAGACTGGGCATTGCCTAAAGCGATCGCTGATTAATCAAAATATTACTTTGTGCCATTATGCAACGCTTGCCATACCGTATTCGTCGCGTTTGGGCAGTTATCTTCCTCACAACGCTAACCTTATGCTTGTGGTTAGCGCATCCTTCTCTAACAATTGGGCATCAGAGAATCGCAGAGATCCCAATAGCTAAATCATCGGCTTTAACACAGCTAGCGCAGCAAGGACTTGAGCTATATCAAGCTGGCGATATTCAAGGAGCAATCAAGTGTTGGCAAAAAGCTCTCTCCTCTGATCAAGAGGGTAATAGTCATTCTGCTGACAGGATAAATATCTTTATATACCTTAGTAGAGCATACCAACAAGTAGGTCAAATACCGGAAGCGATCGCGCAATTAAAGCAAGTTATTGCCTATTATCGTCAAACAAACGAGCCGATAAAAGTCGGACGGATGCTCACAGAACAGGCTCAACTCTACAGTAGCTTGGGACAGCACCGACGGGCGGTTGCCATTTTGTGCGGTCAAAATCAAATCAATCTGCCATGTACTCAGGATAGTACCTTAGAAATTGCCCGCCACCACTCAGATGATCTGGGCGAAGTCGCCGCTTGGGGTAGTTTAGGAAATGCTCATCGTCTCCAAGGCGAGTACGAGGAAGCTATTCAAGATTTTGAACACAGCGATGAAATCGCCAAGCGCATCAATAATCAAACTTATATAACGTCTAGCTTAAATGGTTTAGCCAATACCTACGCTAGTCTGGCAAAGCGCAATCAGCGTCGTGCTGAATTCGCTAACGAGGTAAACGATCGCAAAGCAGCCCAAAAATTCCAGCAAGACATGGTTAGTGATGATAAGCAAGCTGCACAATATTTTGAACAAAGTCTGAATCTAGCTCGTAGCCAGAAGGACAGAGTAAACGAACTGCGATCGCTACTAGGTCTAGTTAGGCTTTATTACCGCCAACATCGTCAGGATAAAGCCATAGTTAACAATACATTACAGCAAGCGATCGTTGTATTGGAACAATTGCCTGACTCTCGTGATCAAGCCTATGGGGCGATTCAACTCGCGAATATTTTACAACTCGTTAACCAAAAGAGCGCGTCGGTCACTAATAACCCAGCAACTCAATGCTTGAAGTCAGAATCGTTACCTAAGTCTATCGAACTACTCAACAAAGCTATAGAAATCACTCAAAAAATACAGGATCGGGAGGGAGAATCCTTTGCCAAAGGTCGATTAGGACATATTTACGAATGTCGTCAAGATTATCAACAAGCGATAAATTTAACTCAACAAGCGCTGATTAGCACGATCGCAAACGAGAGGCTTTACTTGTGGGCTTGGCAGGCGGCTCGCCTATCTAGAGCCACAGGTCGGGTGAAAGAAACGATTAATTTTTATGAACAATCTATTGACAGCCTCAAAACTATCCGCAGCGACCTTACCTTAGAACAGCGAGATTTTCAATTTGACTTTCGAGACAATGTTGAACCAGTTTACCGCGAGTTGCTGGAGTTACGCCTAGAGCAAAGTGAGCATCTTGTTAAAGAATCTGATATTCAACAGAATTTGGAATTTGTCCTTCTCGGAATAGATGAATTAAGACTAGCAGAATTACAAAATTATTTAGGTAATGATTGTGCTTTAGCACAGATTCAGCAACCAGTGCCATTAATCGGGAAAAACACTGCTGTCTTGAGTTCAATTATCTTGAAAGAGCGCCTAGCGATCATTCTTACCTTGGCTGACGATCATAAAAAATTTAAATCACGACTTTTTTGGGTACCTGCTAAGAGTCAGGAGGTCAAAGATACAATCAATGATCTACGAGTTAAACTAGAAAAGCGCTCCGATTTGGAAAACAGTTATCAAGCTAAAGCTCAACAAGTTTATGACTGGTTCATTCGTCCTTTCATCAAAGATTTAGAAACAGAGAAAATCGAAACTTTAGTTTTTATTCAAGATGGAATTCTTCGGAGTATCCCGATGGGGGCGTTGTTTGACGGCAAGCAATTCTTGATTGAAAAGTATGCGATCGCCACTGTCCCAGCACTGACTTTAACCAATCCAATCCGCTATAACCCTCAAGAATTACGAATATTGGCTTTCGGCTTGACACAGGCAGCTACCGTTGAAACTGATGCAGGTGCAAAATTTTTTGAGCCACTTAGTCAAGTGAAATTAGAGCTTAAAATCATTACAACGAGTTTACCTAAAAGCAAGGGCTTACTGGATCAAGACTTTACACCTGAGCGCTTGCAACAAGAGTTAGAAAAAAATACTTACCCAGTAATTCACATCGCAACACACAGCAAGTTTGGTATTGATAATAGAGAAACGTTCTTGGTAACTGGTAAAAAAGTGGAAGTAAATCATCAAAAATCTCGCCAAACTGAAACTTATAATGAAAAATTGACAATAACCGACCTTTTTCAATTAATTAGTAATAGTCGCGATCGCAATCATCCGATAGAGTTACTGACCTTGACAGCTTGTGAAACAGCAGTAGGTAGCGATCGTGAAACTCTAGGTCTAGCTGGAATCGCCATCCAAGCCGGATCTCAAAGTGCTATGGCTTCTCTATGGAAAATTGATGATGCCGCAACCGCGCAACTGATAGCCAAATTTTATCAAAGTTGGCACAGTGGACTAAGTAAGGCCAAAGCTTTACAGACAACTCAAATAGCTTGGCTAAAAACGCATCAGCAGCAACTCGAAAGTCACCCTGGATACTGGGCACCATTCATTCTCATTGGTAACTGGCTGTGAACTACTCCTAGTAGCTATAAAGTTGAACTAGGAGCTTCTGTACTCATAGGAGAGTGCCGATGAAATTTTGGCTCTATCGCTCCTTTTACGGACTCTAATAATAAATAAACTGGTCTTATAGAGTGTGTTCTTTAGAGTTACTGGGTTTTCAGATTTTAAAGTTTCCCTATAAAACCTGAATTTTAATCCCACAGCATAAGGGAGCGGTAGAACCGAAATTTTTAAGTGCTTTTTGGTTGAAATTCAAACGTTTATCTAGCGCTGCAATTGATGAATTGCACTTTTTGTAAGTTCTACTTGAATTTGTTCTTTCAGTCCTGTTTCAGATCCATTTGCTACTTGTTCTAGGAGAGATATCTTTAATTCTCTCAGCTTCGGCTGATCCTTTGAGATTAAAGCAATTTTTAAAGTGTTATACCACAAATCAGCTTGGTTATAGAGATTTGCCTTAGTAAAAACATCATTACTTTGAGAGAGTTGCTTTTCCAAATCTGGTTTAAATGTAACTACTTTCATCGCAGCTGTAGCAAATGGATTGCCTGACGGGCGATTAGCGTCGCAGACTAATTCGACTTGCCAAAGATATCTTCTACCAACTAACAATTCTGAACTGGACAGAGATAGCATCATAATTCCTGGTGAACTTTTAAAGTTTTCGTCTTTAATCTCTTTTACTAACTTAGATTGTTTGCTAGCTTGGTCATATTCATAAAGCCGAAACTCCATTTGCCAGGAGGCAGAATTGCTGATAAACCAAGCGAATGTAGGACGGGTTGCCAAAGTTTGCCCATAAATTTGGGAAGGTGCAAGCAAAATCAGGGCTGGAATGCGACTTGAAGATGTCTCGGACTGAGTTTCACATCCTCTAGAGCCACCTGAAGTTCCCGTAGTCTGAGGTGGGGGATCGTTAGAATTATTGTTCCCATCAGCTAAGGCTGTTGTCGGCATCAATAACAATAAGCTCAAGCCAATATCAATGTATTTAAAAAGGCTTTTCCTCAAACATTTCTGGGAAGGGCGTAATATCTTAGCCATGTTTTACCTCGATAAGTTGCTAGGACAAGTTTTAAGAACATATATGGTTAAACAACCTATATTTTGCAGATGGGCTTGAAAATACGGTTGTGTTGCAAAAACCAGTGCTGGTCTGGTAAAAGTGCAGAAAGCAGATAATTCAGCAGCCAAAGATACCCCGTTAATTAGCCGCAAGTAACTATTCAAATGGCGACACTTAATATGCAAGATTATTCTACTGTCTATGCGCTGGTATATGCGATGTTCCCTCTCGTATCGAAACCTTGAAGAAAAGCTCGGACGAAAGTCTAAGTACAGCTTTGCGTAAAATCGTGGCGAATTGAGAGTTGAAATTTAAACGCATAGGCGCCTTCCCGCAAGGTAGGGGCGCAAAGGAAACCGCAGAGGCACGCAGAGAATTTCCTCTGAATTAATGAAATGTTGTACCAAGCTTAGGCACTTGCCTATGAATACAGAACCGATACTATACTTGATATTCCAACTCAGCGTGGGTAGTTCAAAGAGTCTAAATATTCTTTGAGAGGCGAGTAAGATACCCACCCCAGGAAAATAAATATTTTTTGTAAGTCAAAGTGTAGTGCCTACAAGACCTGACACTGCCCATGATGTCGTAACAAATGGTCACACAGCACCAACGCCACCATTGCTTCAACCATTGGAACTGCACGCGGTAACACACAAGGATCATGGCGTCCTTTGGCTGCTAGTAGCGTTTCTTCGCCCTCACGAGTTACAGTCTTCTGCTCTTTTCTAATTGTTGCTGTCGGCTTAAATGCAACTCGCAAAATGATATTTTCTCCGTTGGAAATTCCCCCTTGAATACCACCAGAACGGTTTGTAAGTGTGCGGATTTCACCATTTTTATCAATATAAAATTCGTCGTTATGCTCAATTCCCGTTAGCAGCGTTCCCCCAAAACCGGAACCAATTTCAAAGCCTTTGCTAGCAGGTAGAGACATGACACCCTTAGCGATATCAGCTTCCAATTTATCAAATACTGGTTCGCCCAAACCTTTGGGCACATTTCGCGCTACACATTCGACGACACCACCGATAGAATCACCTTGTCTACCTGTTTGCTCAATTAATTCAATCATGCGATCGCAGCATTCAGCATCGGGACAACGGACGATATTGCTTTCCACTTGTTCTAAGGTGACAGTGTTTGGATCAACTACACCTTCCAAGTCTTTGATCCGCTTGACGTAAGCGATAATTTCGACATTGGCGACTTGACGGAGAATTTTTTTAGCGATCGCACCTGCTGCTACTCTTCCAATTGTCTCACGCGCTGACGACCTACCCCCACCTTGCCAATTGCGAATGCCATATTTTGCATCATAAGTTGCATCGGCGTGAGAAGGCCGATACTTGTGTGCCATCTCGTCATAATCTTGGGGACGAGTGTCTTGATTTCGTACCAAAATTGCTATAGGCGTTCCTAGTGTTTTGCCTTCAAATACTCCTGATAAAATCTCGCAGGTATCCGCTTCTTTGCGAGGGGTAGTAATTTTACTTTGTCCGGGACGCCTTCTATCTAGTTCTGCTTGAATTTCTTCTGCCGAAATTTCTAGTTGTGGAGGACAACCATCAATCACAACTCCCACACCGCCGCCGTGAGACTCGCCAAAAGTAGTTATCCGAAATAGATGTCCAAAAGTGTTGCCCATGATGTTGAGGAAAAAGGTAAAGCTTATGTATTTTACCTAGAGTTCTTGCAAAAGTTTGTTTTTGCTCTGATCTAACAAATACGGTAGGACTTTTTTTGTTTGGCAAAATGGCATATCTCTAAATTAAACGGTTGCTATGGTATTTGAGGAAGATACATTCCATGCGAAAAAGTACTGACTTGCATTACCCCTGGTAGTTAGCCAGGGGTTTTTATTGGAATTTCACTTTATTAATTGTGAGACTCTAAAAAAATTTTCACTTCCTGAATCTTGTCAGGTGTAGATAAGCCACACTGTACGGTTTCAGGAAAGTACACTTTTCAGTAGCACATCAAACCCTTATAACTTCGTAAAACTTCAATTGCCACAGTGGCAATTCTGTCTGTGCCTGGGGATTCTACTGAGATATTGCACCATTCACTCTAAATAATTTATCTTATCTGGGGAGAGTTTGATCTCCATTTGAGTAATTATTAAGTATGATTACTTAATAAGTGTTAGCCAGTCCCAACAAGAAGCGATTTTTGGCATCTGTTTGTGATCAGGATTGTTAGGGAAGTATGATTTAAAATTGCTAAATCTCAAAGGTCTTGATAAGCTGAAACACCATAATATAAGCCTTCTGGCGGTTTTTCTGTCTTCACATCCCCGAAGATGCCGACGCAATATAGGAGTGTTTTTTAGTGAACGCAGCTGAACAGGCAACAAACCTTGAACTCGCCAGCAACATTGCTACGGTGGTTAATTTGTTCAAATTCGAGTTTCCTGATGCCAAATCTGATCTCAAACCCTGGAAGAATGACCCAGAAACTAGAGAGTTAGTCGATCCAGATTCTATAGATATTGGCTTTCACTTTCCTGGTATTAGCAAATCTTGGCGAAGTCGTAGTATTTTAATTCAAATCCGATTTTATCAAGATCCCATCAATAATTCCCGCCGTGCGATCGGCGTAGAGGTAGCTGGATTTGATCATCGCGGCGAAGCTTGGCGACTTTCTACGGTAGAAAACTGGAGTATTGTCGGCGCATCTTCGCCTTCTGGCGAAATTGGGGAGAAGCTCAAACAGATTTGCCGACAGATTCTAGAAGTTTTTAATAAACAAAGTGATTGAAGAAGAATTCACGAGTCAGAATTCAGGAGCGGAGCCGGAGACGCTCCGCCGAGGCGTCAGAATGCAATCAGTGGGGGATTCAGACCGCCACTCGATAGCGTAGCGTTAGCGAGTCCGCGAGCGTCTTGTTGCACCACTAAATCATAGATTTAGTGGGGGTCTTCAACCCATTTATTCATCCGCTTTTTCGGTCAGAAAACATTGCTGAATTTTGACTCCTGACTCCTGAATTCTGTTTGATAAAATCAACTTGTGTCAGAGAAAGTAGTAAGGAATAATACAGAGGAAAGCTTTGCGTAAGCATAGCCCTACCCAGGCATCGCTAGCCACCCTGATCGCAATGACTACTGTAATATTTGTACATGGCACTGGCATTAGAGAACGAGAATACAACGAAACTTTTCAGATAATTGAGCAAAAGATTCACGCCCAACGTCCTGATATCAAAGTTGCTCCCTGCCTTTGGGGTTCATTAGGTGCAAGGTTTAATGATAATCGGGCATCAGTACCCTTGGAAGATGCGACACTGGCTTTATCTGAGTCAGAAGAAGACGCAGATATTTTATTGTGGCGGCAATTATACCGCGATCCTCTTTATGAATTGCGGCTGTTGTCTTTGAAACCTATTGAGTCAGGAAATCCTTTTGGGGAAGATTCAGGGGATATTTTACAATCTCGTCTGGCGAGTTTCACTCCGGCATCTCAACTGCAAGCTAAGTTGCAAGAGGCGGGAATTGCAGAGATATTTCCAGAAGCACGAGAGGCTGTTATTCGCAGTGAACCGTATGATCAGGCATTGCTCAGAGTTTCCGAATCTGATTTGAGTGAATATTATGCACCAATAGCTAGAGCGATCGTGGCTCAAGCAATGTTTCTTAGCGAACAGCAAGAAAAATTCCCCCCCATACTCACCGATGCCCAATTGCGGGATAATGTTGTGGAATTGCTGACTCTGGCTTTGACAGAGGCGGAGTTAGGATTGGGTGGCTGGTTATTAAAGCCACTTCTTGAGTTAGCCTTGCCAATGGGAACAAATTATGTCAGAGGAAACCGCCTTGAACTAACTGATAAAATTTCGCCTATGCCTGGTGATATTTTGTTGTATCAGACGCGGGGTGAAAAAATCAGGGCGTTTATCCAGGAACAAATTGCCCAAGCAGAACCGCCAGTGGTTTTACTCGCCCATAGCTTGGGAGGTATCGCTTGTGTAGATTTGCTAGTGCAGCAGCAGTTGTCTCAGGTGGAATTATTGGTAACAGTTGGTTCTCAAGCACCATTTTTATATGAGATTAACGCCCTCTACAGCTTAGAATATGGGCAGTTATTGCCAGAGCATTTCCCGGAATGGTTGAATATCTACGATTTACGGGATTTTCTCAGTTACGTTGGGAAGAATATTTTCCGCGATCGCGTGCAGGATGTGCGAGTGGATAGCAGACAACCATTTCCCCGTTCCCACGGTGCTTATTGGACAAATGCTAAAACCTGGGAGGCGATTATTCCGAGGTTGCCATAATGCTTTACTCTTTACGGTATCTAGAAAACCCCTCTCCAAACCTCTCCAATACAAGGCTACGGTGTACAGACAAGTCGAATTACCCCCCTCAATCCCCCCTTTACAAGGGGGGAAGCCGGAAATCTAGTTCCCTCCCCTTTACAAGGGGAGGGTTAGGGTGGGGTAAAAACCATGAGAGGCTAGGTCATCATGCAGTTGACGGCTAAACCTGAGCGGACATTTGGGTTAATTGTGGGTATTGAAAAGTACCACGAATCAGCTTGGAATGTGCCGGGTGGGGGGCCAGCCGATGACGCGCTGAAATTTGCTCATTGGCTGCATTGGCGCGGTGTACCGAAGGAGAATATTCGGTTATGTTTATCAGCACTGGAAGAAAATCATCAGTTAATTGGGGAATGTGGGTTAACTGTAGAGTTAGCAACAGAGCAAAATATCTCTGACATTGTGACTGACTTTTTATCCCCAAAGTCGGGGGATTTACTCTACATTTTTTGGGCGGGACATGGTTTGATTACCTCAGAACGAGAGCGTCGGTTGCTTTGTGCTGATGCAAATAAACAGAATTGGCAGAATTTAGATTTAAATTCTTTATTAGTTTTGCTGGGTTCCGATAAATTTCAGATTCGTAATCATATTTGTATTATTGATGCCTGTGCCAATTATCATTTAGAGTCGGAGGGAAGACTAACTAACTTAGGTGGCAAAGTTTTTTCGAGTGGAAAGCCAAGGAAAGATAGTCAACAATTTGTGTTACTGGCTACGCGGGAAGGAGAGAAGGCTAAGGTAAATTCTGAAAATAAAACTGGATACTTTTCTCAAGCTGTTAGAGAGGCTTTTGCTGAAGCTAATGGCACTTTTCCGCCGGATATGAGGGAAGTTACTGAGGCAGTTAAGCAGCGATTTACCAGTTTAGATAAAAAACAACTGCCAACTTATTTTTATTCCCGCAGTTGGGATGGAGATATCGAAAAATCTCATTTCAACCCCTTTGATATCCCGCATAATATCCCACAGAGTCAAGCTCGTAAGTTTGTTGGGAGAGATGAGCAAATAGAAGAATTGCGTCAGCGATTGCAAGCAAATGATGTTGTGGCTATTACCGATGTCACTGGGCAAGGTGGGGTGGGTAAAACAGAGTTAGCTATTCAATATTCATGGGAATATTTGGAAGATTATTCTGGCGGGTGTTGTTGGTTAAATCCCCAAGGTATTGATTTGGGAACCCAGTTAGTAGAGTTTGGAGTTGTGAATTTACCTAATTTTAATCCTCTTGATGGATTAAGCCTAGCAGGTCAAGTTGCTTATTGCTGGAAGAACTGGCAAGCTGGCAAAGTTTTACTGGTATTTGATGATGTCAAAGACTGGAAGCAAATTCAACGCTATCTACCACCTAAAGGTTCTCGGTTTAAGGTGTTAATTACCACTCGTCAAAACACAGGGTTAACATATCCCTCACTGCCGCTAGGTAAATTGTCAGCAGAGGCAGCTTTAGAATTATTAACAACCCTGCTGGAGAAAGATAGGGTTGAGAAGGAATTAGAGTTTGCTAAGGGACTTTGCAGATTTGTGGGTTATGTACCTTTTGGACTTTACCAAATAGCAGCACAGTGCCGAGAGCCAGGGAGAGTATTATGTTAGCAGACATCCTCGCACGGCTACAAAAGCAAGCACAGAGCGGCGAGTCTGGTGTAGCAGCTGCTTTTGAGTTAAATTGGCAAAGCTTGGAAGCAGAGGCGCAAAAATTGGCTTGTCTGTTGAGTTTGTTTGCTTTGGCTCCTATCCCTTGGTCTTTGGTAGAATCAGCAGCAAGTTATAGCGATTTGGAATTTGACTTGAAAGCTAACTGCGCTGTTTTAGTTGAGCGTTATCTACTGCAAGAATTGGCAGATGACACGTACCAAGTTCACGATCGCATTCGGGAATTATTATGGCAGAAGTTAGAAGAGTTAGCGGAAGCTGACGAACTCAAGCACGGCTATTGTCAAGCAATGGTAGCAGTAGCAAAAGATATTCCTCAGACACCCACATTAATAGAAATTGATCAAGCAACCCTGACTATCCCACACCTTGCAGAAGCTGCCACAGTTTACCAAGATTGGTTAAGCGATGATAATTTAATCTGGCCTTTTGTGGGCTTAAGTAGATTCTACGAAGGACAACGAGCCTACGAGCAAGCCTTACCGTGGAATGAACAAAGTTTATCAGCTGCTAAAAAACGTTTTGGGGATGAACACCCCGATGTGGCAACTAGCCTGAACAATTTGGCACTCCTCTACCGTTCACAGGGGAGGTACAGCGAAGCCGAACCTTTGTACATCCAAGCTTTGTCCATGATAAAACGCCTGCTGGGGGATGAACACCCCGACGTGGCAGCTAGCCTGAACAATTTGGCAGCACTCTACCGTTCCCAGGGAAGGTACAGCGAAGCCGAACCTTTGTATCATCCAAGCTTTGTCCATGACAAAACGCCTGCTGGGGGATGAACACCCCGATGTGGCAACTAGCCTGAACAATTTGGCAGCACTCTACGAATCACAGGGAAGGTACAGCGATGCCGAACCTTTGTACATCCAAGCTGTGGCGATCGCTGAAAAACAGTTGGGGGCAAATCATCCCAATACAATAACGATTCGTAAAAATCTGGAAGAGTCGCGGCGCAATGATCAGCCTTGATTCAGCAGAATAGTTGCTTTTGTCTCCCATTGGTTTCAGTAATTTAGGTAATCTGCATCGGCTGCATTACCCGTCTGCGATTGAAATCCCAGTCTAATAGCTTAACTCCTCTAAAGAGGACTAACCCATTTTTTGAAATTAATTGCAGTCCACTTGAGTGGACTTACGCTATTAGCCCAGTACTTTGAGTGCTGGGCGGGATAGGGAGCTAATTAAGATACATTAATGAGGCTTTGAACTCCGTCAACGAGTCTTTGAACTCCGTCAACGAGTCTTTGAACTCCGTCAACGAGTCTTTTATCTCCGTCAACGAGTCTTTTATCTCCGTCAACGAGTCTTTGAACTCCGTCAACGAGTCTTTTAGCTCCGTCAACGAGTCTTTTAGCTCCGTTAACGAGTCTTTTATCTCCGTCAACGAGTCTTTTATCTCCGTCAACGAGTCTTTTAGCTCCGTTAACGAGTCTTTTAGCTCCGTCAACGAGGCTTTTATCTCCGTCAACGAGCCTCTGAACTCATTTATGATGGTAAAATTTGAAATCCAGCTTGATAAAAATGATTATCTAAGGTTAAAGCTGTAACAATCTCTCGTTGTTGCATAACGATGAATGATAAACAATCAGTGAGAGAATACGATTTATCTTTATGCTTTTGAAAATATTCCCATCCCTGATTAAATAGAGTTCGATCGATTTCGATTAATTCTATATCAGGACTTTCCAATAAACGATTACCAACTTCAACTGCTTTATAATGAAGGTTTCGACTATTAAAAAAAGTAACAACTTCATCAAAAATGTATGTTGTTGTCATTAAAACAGGTTTGGACTTTATTAAAGTAGCCCAATTTTGTAATACTTTTTGATGAGCATCTTCATTTTTGATTTCTAGAGCTAAAATATAGCTGGTATCTAAAAAATAGATACTTCTCATGGATTATAGAGATAGCGATCGTGGTTAATTGCACCATCTTTTACATCACATTCCACAGGATTTGAACCTAAATCCCAAATAGAAGATGTTTGTTTGATGGTAGTAATAATAATTTTTCCATTTTCTTGAATAATCTCAAATTCTTGGTTTTCTCCTAATAGTTCTTTAGGGATTAATAAGCCTTTTTCTGTTGCTGTTAATTTCATGTTTAATTACCTCGATTGTTTTTGTAAGTTAATCAAATGAATTTGCTTTAAGGCGGGCAAGATGCCCACCCCACAAAATTGGATAAGGCTACCAGTTACCTACAAGTTGAGCAGTAGCAGAAAACATTGAGGGATCAATTGAAATGCCTAAGCCCTTAGCTACACGACCACCATAGGAAACATCTGCCCGAAAAAAGTGGCAAAGTTGGCGCATTTGGATGTCTTGCCTTGCTTGAGAGAGACTACCGACAATATTTTTTGCCAGACGCTCCTGCTGTTCAGGAGTCTGTAACCGATACAGATCACCTGCTTGGGTGTAATCGTCGTTTCCTTCACGATGATTGTAACGATCAACGGCAACATCACCCAGGTGGATAGGTGGCTCTGCATAAGCTGGATTTTCCTTGGGCGTACCCTCAGCACTATTGGGTTCATAGTTAGGAGCGCTACCGCCGTTGTTCCCCAACGCCATAAAGCCATCTCGCTGATTATGCATCACTGGACATTTAGGCTGGTTGACAGGTAGTTGCTGATAGTTTCCACCCAAGCGATACCGTTGAGCATCTGGGTAAGAAAAGAGGCGAGCTTGCAGAACCTTGTCTGGAGAGAAACTAACCCCAGGAACCACCGCACTAGGACTAAAAGCAGCTTGCTCAACTTCCGCGAAATAATTCTCAGGGTTCCGATTTAGCTCTAATATTCCAACTTCGATTAGAGGATATTCTCCTTGTTTCCAAACTTTCGTCAAGTCAAAGGGATTATCTCGATGTTTTGACGCTTGCTCGTCTGTCATCACCTGAATACACATCCGCCACTTGGGATAGTCTTTTTGAGCGATCGCTTCAAACAGATCATGAGTCGCATGATCGGGATCTTCTCCTTTTATCTTCGCCGATTCTTCCTCCGTCAAGGTTTGATGCCCTTGCAGAGTCTTAAAGTGAAATTTGCACCAGACGCGATCGCCCTGAGCATTAATCAAACTGAAGGTGTGGCTACCAAAGCCATCCATGTGTCGATAGGTTTTGGGAATTCCCCGATCTGAAAACAGAATCGTCACCTGGTGGAGCGATTCTGGACTGAGTGACCAAAAATCCCACCTTGCATTATGATCTTTGCAATTGGTTTGGGGATTGCGCTTTTGGGTATGGATAAAATCAGGAAACTTAAGCGGGTCACGGATGAAGAAAACAGGGGTATTATTACCTACAAGATCCCAGTTACCCTCCTCAGTATAAAACTTCAGTGAAAAACCTCTAGGGTCACGTTCGGCATCTGCCGAACCCTTTTCTCCCCCGACTGTCGAACAGCGCAGTAGGAATTCCGTTTTCTTGCCAATCTCCGAAAAAAGTTTAGCTTTACTGTAGCGGCTGATGTCATTCGTAACAGTAAAAGTACCGAAAGCTGCCGCACCTTTAGCATGGACAACTCTTTCAGGAACACGTTCTCTGTTGAAATGAGCCAGCTTTTCTAAGAGGTGGAAATCCTGTATTAATACAGGACCACGCGATCCAACTGTGAGTGAATTTTGGTTATCGGCAACAGGAATACCGTCAGCAGTTGTCAAGTTTTGGTGTTCAGTCATTGGTAAAGAAGCTCTCCATTAAGTTACCCAGATTGCTCACAGTATATTTTACTCAGTAGATAGACGGATGGCCACTGATAGACCAGATAATTCATAGTCATAATGAGTTTATATATAAAGCATACTCAATATGACTATGAATTACAACAAATTTGTTTTGTATTTTTGAGATATGTAGGGGCGCACATCTGTGCAGTGGTGTCAACCAAGAGGCTCTTGGATGGGGGCAGGGAGCGTGGAGAAATGATCCCTGACCGAAGAAGACTCATGATACAGAGCAACTAAATTTATTTATATCCGCATTGTATATTTAGGGGGCTTACCGAATTTCGTGAACACTTGGGAGGAAAATTGACAATCACCCTTCTACAAGGAATCGGACAGGGAATAGAAGTTCATCAGGTGGATTTGTGTTTGTATAGAGATGCTATTTTGATGCTGCAAGCTTGGGAACTTTGCTTTTTATAAAGTAAATATGACAGTGAAATTTTCTTAACTTACACCTGATTACGATTATTCTATGCAAATATATCGCTTAATTTTCCAGGCGATCGCTACTTCGTTTTGGACTGTCCATATAAAGCAAATTCGATATTGGTCATTAATCCAAATGCTATGCGAGTACTTTAAATTAAAGTTATCCTGAGTCAAAAAAGTATGATGTCTTCGCTTCCCGTCAACGACACTCAAAATAATTTGCAACAGATCATCGACCAAGTTGCAGAGCAGGGTAAACCTGTGATCGTTCGAGACGATCGCGGTAATGCGATTCTGCTTGCAGAAAAAGATTGGTCTGCAATTCAGGAGACTCTTTACTTATTATCTGTCTCTGGAATGCGAGAATCTATAAAAGAAGGACTAGCAACCTCGATCCAAGAATGTGATGGGGAGTTGGATTGGTGAGTCCGCGAGCGTCTGGGGAGCCAGTTCCAAACCCCGAAGGAGCGAGTTGGAGGTTGATTTACACAAAACAGGCGCAAAAAGATGCGAAGAAATTAACTTCTAGTAACTTAAAGGAAAAGGCCAACCCACGCCACTTGGTGTTCACAATGAAAACCTTGATGCTGCCAAGCTTGCATATCTACTTCAGTAAGTCTTGTCACATTTGAGCATTGCGGTTGAATAATTTGACTTAAAATCGCCCAAAATAGGCTGCGTGTTAAATCTAATGCAGTTTTAGGCCAAGATTCACGATTACCAGGAACACCCAACTCCTGAACAATCTCTGTCTCTACCCAAATACCATGAGCGCCTAAAAGAATTTGTGCCATCCATTTGGCTCTGGGTAAGTGACTTGGCGAGGTAATCAACATGACTTTATGCACTCCCCAACGCCGTAGAATCGGGATACCATAATAGAAATTTTCAAAGGTAGAATTCGCGCACTTTTCTAACCAAACGTTTTCTAACCCTACTAATTCCGGCTGAAAAATTAACCGTATACAGGGGTCTGGGGAACCATGAGAAATTAAAATTGGGGTTTGCGGGTATTGTTTTGCTTTTTGGGCAACATAAATTTCTCGACGAATACTGCCACCAAGTACAAAGAAGGCATCTACTGGCTGCGAATAAGCAAAAACTAAGGTTATAGTAGTTAAAATCAGCCAAGCACCCAGAACAAGGTACAATCCACCAGTTAGTTTTTGTAACAACTGCCACAGATTAGTAAATTTTTTTTTAATAGAGATTAATGATTTGATGGTAAGTTTACGTTTCATGACTTATGTAAGAAAACATGATTTAATGGCTGTCTAACAGTGCTGCAATTGAGTGATCAAAGTGCTATCTTATAAAAGTAATCAAGAAGTGCAAACATGACGCTGATCAAAGTGTCACATCTTCAGTATAGCCTTTGGAAGAAGTCTAACAAACTGAGAAATGGTTGTTAATAATGCAGTATTTTCGGCATCATTCAACGATAAAAATGATGAAGGGAGCATAGCTTAGTTTGGGGTATAAAAACTTAAAATTTTCTGGAAAGCCTGATTGTTAAACTGTCAACAACACAATTATTCCAACTGATATACATGAACCAATCTGCGAAAAGTTACTCTCCGCTCCAAGTAGCCTTGATTGGTGGAGCGATCGCCACTACTGCTGCTATCTCTGTGTTCGGCCCCGCTTGGACTCGTGGTGTCCGTGCCGCTCTAGCCCTACAAGACAGCCCAAAACAGATAGTTGACCAAGTATGGCAAGTAGTGAATCATGAATATGTTGATGCTAAATTTAATCAACAAGATTGGCAAGCAACCAGACAAAGCCTGTTAAACAAAGACTATTCTTCTCGTGAAGAAGCTTATACTGCCATTCGCGAAGCTTTACAAAAGTTGGGAGATCCTTACACTCGGTTCATGGACCCCAAACAGTTTGAAGCCCTGACTAGCCAAACATCTGGGGAAGTCTCTGGCATTGGCATTCGGATGGAAGTGAACCCAAAAACTCAGAGGCTGACTGTTGTCGAAGCCATAGAAAATTCTCCAGCATTGAAAGCGGGACTCAAAGCAGGCGATGAAATTTTAGCAATTGACGGCAAACCCACTCTCAAGATGAAAGTGGATGATGCCTCCAAGCTAATTCGCGGCAAAGCGGGTACTCCCATCAAGCTACGGCTGGCACGGAAAGGGCAAAATGCTTTTGATGTCAAGCTGACCAGAGCAAGTATTGAAGTACCTACAGTCCGTTATACCCTCAGACAAGAAGGGAATCGCCGCGTTGGCTATATCCGTTTACGCGAATTTAGCGCCCACGCCGCAGACCAAATGCAACGAGCCATCCGCGATTTGAACAGCAAAAAAGTTGATTCTTATGTCTTGGATTTGCGGGGAAATCCTGGCGGGTTATTGCAGGCGAGCATTGAAATTGCCCGGATGTGGTATGATAACGGCGGCATTGTCAAGACAATAGACCGTGTGGGCAGCAGTGAGGAAAGTAAAGCCAATCGTACTGCTCTCACAAATCGTCCTTTGGCGGTCTTAGTGGATGGTAATTCAGCTAGTGCTAGCGAAATCCTCACAGGGGCACTTAAGGATAATAAGCGGGCGGTAGTCGTAGGTGGTCAAACCTTTGGTAAGGCATTAGTACAGTCAGTTCATGAGCTCGCAGATGGTTCCGGCTTGGCTGTCACCATTGCCCATTACTACACCCCTGCGGGAACAGATATTAACCACAAAGGGATTACGCCAGATATCAAGCTAGACTTGACAGAGGCACAAGAGCGTCAGTTGGCTTCTAATCCAGATTTAATCGGAACTAAGAGTGATCCACAATATGCCCGGGCGATCGCAATTTTATCAAATAGCAACTTTGCCCAGCCGCCAGCAAATCAGCCCACTCGACCCATGAGCCGCGCCGATAACCTGAAATTTTAGATTGACGCAAATGATTTCTTACCAGGTGTTTATCGAAAAATCGGGTCTAAAACCCCGTGCTTATAGGACGGCTTTTGGTATAATACTAGAGTACCGCTTTCTCTTGCGGGAGGCTCAAAACCAAAGCCTGTGGAGCGAACGTAAGACCAGAAAACCCTTCGGGAGGTGGAGGCAGTTGCTATGAAGCAGGAACCCAAATAAGTAATGTTTGGGAATCACCGTGGCTTTAGTCCGGTGAGGATGTCAAATAGTAGTATTCCCAAATCCAGATTTTTGGAGCTATGAAAACTGCTTAATATATCGTTCTAGGATTTTGGTTTGGGAATACTAGCTAGTAATCCCATCTCCAAAATCTCAGATTTATGAATCATCAGCCAGTTGATGCAACCACCGCCACCAGCTTATTACCAATGGTATCGGTGGTTGTTCCTATTTATAACGGTGAGGCGGATTTACCAGATTTGCTCAATTGTCTGTTGTCTCAAACCTACCCAAAAGACCGGGTAGAATACTTGTTGGTGGACAATAATAGTAGCGATCGCACTCTCACCATTCTCAAAGCATCTGCCGAAAATTGCCCAAATACAATTCACCCTTTGAGCGAAAACCAAATTCAAAGCTCCTATGCTGCTCGTAATACTGGGATTCGCGCCGCTAGGGGTGAAATTATAGTTTTTACCGATGCTGATTGTCGCCCACAACCACAATGGTTAGATGCATTAATTGAGCCTTTTGTCAACAAAGAAGTGGTAATTGTCGCTGGTGAAATTTTGGCACTACCAGGCACAACTCTGCTAGAACAACACGCAGAGCGTCAAGAAACGTTGTCGCCAAAGCATACCCTTGGACATTCCTTTCGTCCCTATGGTCAAACGGCTAATTTAGCGATTCGCCGCTCGGCCTTAGAAAAAGCGGGTTTATTTCGTCCCTATCTTACCACCGGTGGCGATGCCGACATTTGCTGGCGGATTTTGGGGGAAAACATCGGGCGTTTGGAATTTGCCCCGAATGCGATCGTTGGGCACCGCCACCGCGCTACACTTCAAGAACTGCAAAGTCAATGGCGGCGCTATGGGCGCTCAAATCGCTATCTCCACGAACTGCACGGTGTCGATTTGATGCCAGAGATGACACCCAAAGAATACGGCTATCGTTTGGTACGTTGGTTATTGAAGGAAGTACCAAGAGATATAAAAAATGCGTTGGCGCAGCCCAACCCAGGCATCGCGGGTAAAGCCACCCTTGTAGATTTATTAAATACTCCCATTGGTTTGTTCACTGCTAGAGCACGTGCTGCTGGGCAACGAGACACCAAGCTGCCAGAGAATGCTAAGATAATTGATCGTTTACGCTAGTAATGAAGAGTTTGTAGTAAGCACTAAAGTACCTCGGCATTTATTTTTGCTTGCATTGCCTTTTTCATTTACAATTACGCTCGATAGTTCTGTAAGTTAAGCAACATGAACGTCGATGGATTTAGCCAACAGGTAGAGAAATTGCGCTCACAGGTACAGGGATTATTGCAATCCAATGGAACTAAGCCAAACTCAGAACAGGAGATCATAACAGAGGCTTTCGAGCAACTCAACATTGCAATGGAAGAACTATTGACAGCCTCCGAGGAGTTAGAGGTAACACGAACGGCAGTAGAGAAAGAGCGCCAACGTTACCAAGATTTGTTTGAGTTCGCTCCAGATGGTTACTTGGTAACTGATACCGCCGGGACAATCCAAGAGGCTAACTATGCAGCAGCAACCTTGCTCAGTGTCCAGCAAAAGTATCTAGTAGGTAAACCATTAATTCTCTTTATTGCTCAACAAGACCACCAGTCCTTTAGCTCTCAGATGAACAATTTGCAGCCGCTACTGAACTGGGAAATTAACCTACAACCACGGAGAGGAACGCCTTTCCCTGCTAGTGTGAAAGCGTCTGCGGTATACGACCTTGAGGGGAAGCAGCTTGGCTGGCGTTGGCTGCTGTGCAACATCAGTGAACGCAAACAAGCTGAAGAAATGTTGCACCGAGCTTACAATGAATTAGAAATACGGGTGGCGGAACGGACAGAGGAATTGGTAAAAGCAAATCAGAAATTGCAGACTGAAATTACAGACCGTAAACGAGCCGAATCACAACTGCTGCACCTTGCGTTTCATGATGCACTGACGGGTCTGGCAAACCGCGCTGCATTTATGAACCGCCTAACACATGCGCTCAATTATTCAAAACGGCATTCAGATTATCTATTTGCTGTAATGTTTATCGACCTTGATCGATTTAAAGTGATCAATGACAGTTTTGGACACTTAAATGGAGACCAATTACTGGTTATGACTGCAAGGAGGCTAGAACTATGTGTACGCTCCATAGATACAGCCGCACGGCTTGGGGGAGACGAATTTACAATCCTGCTTGAGGGAATCCAAGATATATCAGACGTCATCATAGTCGCTGAACGGATTCAAAAGGAACTAGCGTTACCCTTTGAGCTTGGCGGACAAGAAGTGTTGATAACGGCAAGTATTGGTATCGCCTTGAGTTCAACAGTAGGCTATGAACACCCAGAAGACCTTTTGAGAGATGCTGATACAGCAATGTACCGAGCTAAGGTGCTAGGCAGAGCGCGTTATGAGCTATTTAACTCAGATATGTATGCTAATGTTCTGGCGAGATTGCAGTTAGAGTCCGATTTGCGCCGAGCAATTGAACGCGTTGAGTTTCGAGTTTATTACCAACCGATTGTTTCACTCACAAATGGCTCTATTTTAGGTTTTGAAGCTTTGTTGCGTTGGCAGCATCCAGAACGTGGTCTACTTAATCCAGCAGATTTTATTCCTCTAGCAGAAGAAACTGGACTAATTTTCTCCATTGGCAACTGGATGTTGCATGAAGCCTGTCGCCAGATGCAAGCTTGGCGGGTGTGCCATCATTTCAACTTACTAGAGAAAATCAGTGTCAATCTCTCCCTCAAGCAATTTTCCCAACCGGATTTGATTGAGCAGATTAAGAAAATTTTGCACTCAACTGGTCTTGATGCTGACACTCTAGTGCTAGAGATTACTGAAAACGCAATTGTAGAAAATGGCGATAAGGCAACTGCCACACTCTTACAACTTCGAGAGATGGGCATTGAGTTATCAATTGATGACTTTGGTACAGGTTACTCCTCATTAGGTCGTCTTTATAACTTTCCGATTAGTGTGTTGAAGATTGACCGTTCTTTCATCAGCTCAATCGGCGCTAGTAGTATGAATTTAGAAATTATTGAGATAATTGTCACATTGGCACACAAGCTGGGTGTGAATGTGCTTGCTGAAGGAGTAGAGACAAAAGAGCAACTAGCACTTCTAAGAAAGTTGAGCTGTGAATATGGCCAGGGATATTTTTTCTCAGTTCCATTAAATAGCTCGGCAGCAGAGGCATTAATTATGGCAAATCCTCACTGGTAAGGGTTATTTGAAAAAATTGAAATTTATCAGAGAATTGGGTTTAAAACCCCGTGTTTCTAGCACCGCTTTATATTTACTAGCATTGCCTCTACCACTAAATATGCTAAAATAGTGGAATGCTAACCATCAACTACCGCTATCGAATCTATCCCAACATCACTCAAGAACAGTCGCTCAAAGAGTGGATGGATGTTTGTCGCGTTGCCTATAATTACGGGCTGCGAGAAATCAAGGATTGGTGTAATAGTCGGAAGTGCATGGTT